>DASZLV010000048.1:0-110212 GCA_035552215.1 Solirubrobacteraceae bacterium
GGAGGCAGCGATGACGGCCGCCGCCATTCCGGCGGGCCGGGGACTCGACGCCCCGGATGATTGCCGCCGCTGCGCGCCGGCGGCAGGGGCCGATCGAGCCCCCGACCCGCAAGGAGCGACAGCCGTGCCAACCACCTTCCATGAGCAGCTCGCAGCTGCCGAGCGCACTCGCCACACCCGCCTGCGCCGGCTTTGGCAAATACCCCCGGAGCAGCGCCGTACGTCAGAGGAGAGCGAATGACCACCCCGTCTCGATCGCCGGAGTTCCCCGGTGCGTTCGCCTACGAACACACTGACATCCCTGTGGGCCTGACGATCCGCGAATGGCGGCAGCTCGACGTGCAGCCGCGCCGCCGCCGTCGGCTACGAGCGCTGTGGCGGCGATCCAGATGAGCGGTTACCGGGTGATCGTCACCGAGCACCGCACCCGCGGCCTAGTCGACAGCGACGGCACCAGCTACATCAGCCCGCCGCAGACCGAGCAGCAGGCACGATCGCTGATCGCACTGCTCGCCGGCGCCACCACGGGTCTGGACGGAGGCGGGCCGTGGCGCCATCCGGTCGCGGGCGGCCAGCGCATCATCGAGCTGGAGCGGCAGCGATGACCGCCGACTCTCCCGCCGGGCAGCTCGAACGCTACCTTCAGGCCATCGTCGGCCACCGTCGCGGCGACGAGCTCCTCGAGATCCGCTACGCCACCGGCGACGGCGGGATGCGGCGCCGATTCATCTCCATCCGACGGCTGGACGCAGCCGGGCGAGCGATCCGCTCGCTCTCGCCCCGCACCGACGTCTACTGCGGAGTACTGCTGCGCTCACACCGCGCAGGCGGCCGCGACGCCGTGGCCAGCTCGCACCTCGCGTTTGTCGAGATCGACGCCGTCGACGCACTCGCGCGACTCCAGCGGTTCGCCACGACGCCAACCATGATCGTGAGCTCCGGGACCGCCGGGCACGCGCACGCCTACTGGACGCTGCGCACGAGGGTGGGAGTGGTCGAGCTTGAGCAGGCCAATCGTACGCTCGCGAGCCACCTTGGCGGCGACCCGGCAAGCGTCGACGCCGCGCGAATCCTTCGGCCCGCCGGCACGCTCTCCCACAAGCATCGACCGCCAGCGCCGGTCGAACTGCTGCACCTCGACCCGGCCGCCCAGTACGAGCTCGGCGAGCTCATCGCCGGCCTCGCTCCGGCGCCTTCACGACCGGCCGCGTCCGCTGTCGGCCGGGAGCGGGCTGCGCGCACCGAACTCGACGAACTGCTGCTCGCGATCCCTGCCGCAATGTATGCGCGGGAGCTCGCTGGGCTCGAGCCCCGTCGTGACGGCAAAGTCAACTGCCCATTCCACGCCGACGACACCCCGAGCCTGCACCTCTACGAGGACGGCACGTTCTACTGCTACGGCTGCGGCGCCGGGGGCAGCATCTACGACTTCGCCGGAACGCTGTGGAGCCTCGAGACCAAGGGGCGCGCGTTCATCGAGCTCCGCGCGCGACTCGGCGACTCCTTCGGGCTCCGCGCCAGCGCCGGTTCCTGAACAGCGGCCCGGCCGCTGGGGCCGCTGCTGCACGCTCCGGACCGTGGCTTGCAATCGCGACCCGCACCGGCGTCTGAGCTCCTCTGATCGCCGAAGGCGCGGGCCGTCGGCAGTCGTTCAGATCTCGCGAAAAGCCCAGGTACGGAGTCGAGCCGAGCGGACGTCAAGCGTGGCTCCCAGGGTGTACCCGCTTGTCCGAGGCTTTCGCGATGATCAGGCTGGTGAGTCGGCCTCTTTGGAGCTTGGAGCGCTCGAGCGACAAGTACATCACGCCCAACAAGGTGCTCGTCGCGTCCGTGATCGTCGCCGCTTTCGGGTTGGTAGTCGATTTGGTGCTTTGCTGGGCAACGGCCTGGATGCCTAACGTTGTGGTCGGCGCACTAACGGTTGGGCTCACAGTCACAGTCATTGACAAGGCGATGCGGCGAGCCGAGTCGCTCAGGCAGCAGCCGAGGGTCGATGCGGCTATGAGAGGAATAAACATCGCGCTGCACTCGTTTCTCCGTTCAGCAGTAAACGGCTACGCGGGCAGGCAGATAGCAGGCCCGTTCCCAGATCCCATGCCAACTGACTTCACGGGCTGGATTGAACGGCTACGCGAAGACCTTCAACTCGTGAGTCCTCGGGACGCACAGGTCATGCTGGATTTAGGCCAGACGCTTCGGTCTGCCATGAGCGAAGGCGCGGCGGAGCGAGACGTCATTGCGCCTGGTCTCGTCGCTGCGATTACCGAGTTCGGCCAAGAGTTGGATGTGCAAGCGGAACGTGTTCAGGAGGCCATTCTCAACGTCGTCCCGGACTCGTCCAGTCAATTGCACGAGGCAACGTCCATGATTCTCATGGACGTGCGAGACGTCGCGGATGCCTTCTTCCTGGTCGGCAAACCCATACCGCCCGAGATGATCGAAGACATCAACACCTTCGCGCGGAGCTACAACGAGAAGCGCCGCGCCGCAGCCGAGTAGTGAGTGAACTGGCGGCCGGGCCCGTTGCCATCGAGACCCGGTTTGTCCCCTACTCGGACTCCAGTTCGTTGGCGAGCTCGGCTATGCGCCGTTGGTGCTCCTCGCGCAGGATGCGGCGCTGCTCCTCTTCGTGCTGCCGCTTCTCTGTGATGCGTTGTTCCTCAGAGTTCGCGCGCTCGATGACGAGTTTCAGCGTCGCCAGGTGGTAGCGCTGAACCTCGTCCAGGGTGGTCCCGTCGAGGATGATGCTGTCGCCTTGGACCGAGGCGATGCCGGGCCGGTGCTTGCTGGTTGAGCGGGGTGGGTGTTCCCAGTAGTGGAGGAATTGCTCTGTCCACAACGCGCTCGGCTCTCGGGTCAGCCGCAGCGGCACGACGTAGTGCTCGCTCCCGGGGGTGCCATCGTGCGGCGGCGTCCCGACTCCTTCAGCGATAAGACCGACGATGCGGATGGGTTCGCTGGTGGTGTTCTCGTCCTTGTCCTGCGACGGCGAGTTGTCCACGACAGCTTCGTTTGCCCCGTCAGACTCCTGGGTCGCCACCTTATCACCGAGCTTTCGGCGGCGCTCGCGGTGCCGATGAACGTCGTGGGCGATGCGCTCGACGGCGGAGGAGACATTGTCGGGGTCGAGCGGGATGTAAAGCCGGTCGATGATGCTGTCGGGCATCGTTACGTCCCCGACACGCAGGGGGATGACCTTCGCTCCTTCCCGGACGAGGCCCTGAGTCATGGCCAGATTCAGCTCCTGCTGGCACCACTTGGATTCGCGTGAGGCGTCGGACACGAGCGCGCAGAAGAAATCGATGTCGGCGACAGCCCGGGCGATTTGCTCGATGATGCTGTCGCCGGCGAGGAGCTCGTTGTCGTCCATCCACACGCGCAGACCCGATTCCTCCAGCCCATTCGCGAAGGCCCGGGCCAGTGCCTTGTCCGCGTGGGCGTAGGAGATGAACACGCTCGGGACATCGTCGGTCGCCGAAGTGGTCGCGGGCTCCGACGCCTGCGACGCCTCCTCGTTCGGATGTCCGGAGACGAGACCCGGGGGTGCGGTCAGGTGGGTAGTTGGTGCTGGAGCTGACGCTGCGGGAATGTCCTCCGGTGGCGCGGCGTACTCGACCGGAAGCTCGTCGGCGATAGGCCCGTCGAGGAGCGGATTGAAGGGAACGGTCTTGGGGGCCCACCGGTGTGTGTCCTCCGCCCGGAAGTAGTCCTCGGGGGTCTCCACGCCGGTGAGGTAGCGGCAGCTGCGATTCAAGTCCCGCCACCACGACCCGTCGTCAGGGAGTCCGCCTCCACCGCCGAAGAACCAGTGTTCTCCGAGCAGGAGCTCCCCGACCTGCGTAGCGCGGCGGCTGTCGAAGCCGAGGAGTTCCGTCAGCTGCGCGGAGCGGAACTCGGGCTTGCCCGTGGACTCGACGTATAGCTTGGCGCACTGGATGATGGCCGTGACGACGTCGTGCATGAGCGGCCAGGCTGGCGGGACGAAGCTGAGCGCGCGCAGACGCAGTAAGACGCGTTCCTCCGGCCCACGCTCGCGTTGGCCGAGCGGGAGGGGGATGCTCTCGGCGAGCTCGAATGCGTCGAAGCCCCACTTCTCCCGCAGCCCCTGGCGGCCCAAGTCGTCAACTTCCGGCCAAACGCCATCGACCTGCCAGTGGTTGTAGATCTCGTGGAGGAACTTGGCGTGGGCGTTGCCCCAGGCCTCAGCCTGAGCAACCAGGGGCGATGGGGGAGTTGGCGCCTGAGCCACGCCCCTCATTGTCCAACCGGCGCGGCGGAAACCCGGCTACAGGAGCCAGAACCGCAGGCGGTAGCCGAGCTCGCCGGTCTCCTCGCGGTAGTGGACCTCGCGTATCTGCGCGTCATCCGCGAACAGGAACGCCTCCGCAAGTGCGCCGAGGTACGTGAGATCGATGTTCGTGCGCCGGCCCTGAAGGCTGTCGCCGATGCCGCCGAGAGCGTTCGTCGCGTCTCCCACCAGCCCGCCGACTGGGCGTATGACGAGCTCCATGCCGATGCGGCGCGCACCAAAACCCTAGAACCCGTCGCGCACCTTTGCCGCACGAGCCGCCTCCAGCAGGGCCCGGACGCGAGCGGCCTGGGGATGCGTCTGGCTCAGCATCGACCTCGCCTCGCCCTTCAAGGGCGGCTCGCCGGTGACCTCAAACTCAATGGAACTCACCACCAGCTCCCAGCGCACATCTTGTCGGCGTCAGCGACCAGGGCGAGGGCGATGAGCGCGGCCAGGTCAGGGAGCTGACGGGGCACGTCGCCGGTGTGGGTCGCCACGAGAAACCGCTCGTCTTTGCGGAGGATGCGCTTCAGTCCGTGCGCTGAGTTTCGCACCTCACGCAGGAGGCTCCCGACGTACTCGTCCATCGGCATCGAACGCAGGTTATTCGGGTCACCGCCGACGAGTACCCCGCGCTTGGTGAGGCGGTTGGCGAGCGTGTGGTTGCGGATGTCTTCATACAGGGCGTCGAACGTCACGAGGCTGTGCTTGCGGAATCGGTGCTCCAGGTGCGGCGGCAAACTCTTCCATGCTTGCCGCAGCCGTGGGAGAGTCTTTGAGCGGCGGAGCAGGTCCTTGAATCCCGGCCCGCTCTTCGGGTAGCCGAGGAGCGCCTCGCTCTTATCGAGGATGTCGAACGCCAGCTGCATCCGGACGATGTCGGCGGCGCCCGGTTCCGCGAGCATCAACGTCGCATCGACGAGCATGCGTTCCAGCGTCAGATACCAGGCGGCTTGAGCACCGGCGTCGTGGAGTCCGAGCTCGTCCGAGAACTGGGTCGGGTCGGTGGCATGGCTGTAGAGGATGTTGAGCCGTTCGACCCACCAGGGGATGAGCGGCTCGACGTCGGCGCCGCTCAGCTTCTGCCAGAACGGCGGGTCGCTCCAGCCTTCCGGTCGCCCGAACGTGTGCGGGCGGTAGATGTAGCTTGGGGAATCGACCTCCGGCTTGTGGAGGTCGAGCGTCTGCCCGAAGACGAGCACGAGGGCATGCGGCGTCCACGACAGGGGCATGCCGATTGCACCTGGCGAGAATGCGAGCAACGGCAGCGCCAACGCGCCACCGAACTCGGCGCCGCGAGTCAGACCGTGCGCACTCAGTAGGTGGAAACCCTGGAACTCGGGAGGGACGACGGGCAGGTCCGGGGTCAGCGTGAACGCCAACTGGACCCTCAGGAACGACAGCCGCCACACGAGCAGCTCATCGACCGTCACGAGCCACAACGACCCTCCCGGCATCCCCTCGAAGAACCGCGGAGCCTCTTTCGCGAGGAACTCGGGGAGCTCCTTCCCGAGCACGAGTGTCCGAGCGCGCAGCACCCGCAACTGCCGCCAAAGGTTGTCCGGGTCCTCCAGCAGATGCTCGTTCGCCCACTCCAGCAGCGCCTTGCACGTCGCTGGGTCGTGCGGATGCGGGTCGAGTTGACGCAGTGGGTCCCATGTCGCCTGAGTGAGAACGTCGCCCGCGCTGCATAACCGAGTAGCGGTGAAGTACTCGTTCGTCACGCCCGACCCCTCACGGGGCTCGACCGTCGCCGACGTGAGGTAGTCCTGCACCGTGAACTCGAACTGCTGGCTCAGCGCCGCTCGATATCCCGCCTCCTTGCCGGCAGGAAGATTGATGACGACGGGACCTCGCTTTGGCACGCCCCGATTCTCCGATACGACGCGGCGTGCTGGGGTCGGCGAGGCTTAGGAGCCAGTGTTGCCGCGCTGTCCAAGCGCGAAAGCGGCCGGGAGCAGTACGAATGCCAAGTGCGACAAGCACGCCGAATGCGACGAGCAGCCCGGCGGTTGACGAGAACGGTGACGCAGGCAAAGCTGACGCTCGCGCCCGTGTTTCGAGGGCTTACGCCGGCTCCCCGGAGGGGCACTTCCCGTGGCTACTGGGGCGCATCAGACCGGGCCTTCAAAACCGCCCGGAAACTGGCAAGCATCTCTAACTGGCCACCATCAGGGGTTCGTTCTGGATCGTTTGAAAAGCCGGCGCCGACGGCGGCGCTACGGTGGCTCATCACTGTGGCGAACCTTGCCGGCGAGCTGCCCCTGCAGGTGATCGTCGACGGCCGCGCCCGGCCGTCGCACTCGCGCTACGCGTGGAGCGCCGGCGGGCTCGTGCTGACGATCGCAACCGTGCTGCCTGAGCCCGGATTGGCCTTCGAGCTGATCTCCACCTACACCGGGCACCCCGACACCGACACGATCGCTACCCACCTGACGCTCGCTCACGGTCGCGATGGCGAGATCGACAGCGACCGGCATCCGCACGACCAGCTGAACCCAGTCGAACTCGCGCGCGCCTGCGCTTACGACCACGCGAGCCGCCTCATCCAAGCGCTCGGCGACGATCGGCATCCGGCGCGGGTGGAGCTCGACGAGCACACGTTCAGCGAGCTCGAGCGCGTCGAGTAGAGCCCCGCGGTCCTCGGGTCAGCAGCGCCGGCCCCTCCCCGATGTTTGCACCCTGGCGGGTGCGGGGGGTCGGGGAACCGGCCCCGCCGCCCAGGCGGGCCACAACCCGCAGGAGGCCCTCGATGAGCACCGTTGCTCCGAACGTCTTGATCGCCGAGAACGATGACGTCTGCCGTCTGTTCCTCGCCGACAACCTGGAGGCTGACGGCTACCGGCCCATCTGCGCCGCCGACACCGCCGCGGCGCTCGAGCTGTTGTCGGCGACACCCGACGCGCTGATCGTCGACGTCAATGGCGACACGCTCGGCGTGATCGACGCGATTCGGGATGAGGCGCACGCGCACGTCGATCCACACCTCCCGATCCTCGTCCTCACATCGCACACCAGCGAGCTGCACCGCACACGGCTCCTGGAGCGCGGCGCCGACGATGTGATCTGCAAGCCCTACTCCTACCCAGAGCTCCGCGCGCGACTCGGCGCGCTGCTGCGCCGCGCAGACGCACGCCGCACGCCGCACGTGCTCAGGGCCGGGTCGCTGCGGCTCGATGTCCGGTCTCGCCGCGCGTGGGTCGGCGAGGTTGAGATCGAACCGTTGCGCGGCAAGGAGTACCAGCTGCTGCTCGCGCTGATCGCCGAGCCCGAGCGCGTGTTCACCCGCGAGGAGCTGCTGCGCAGCGTCTGGGGTCTCGGGAGCTACGCCCAAACCCGCACGCTTGACTCGCATGCCGCCAGGCTCCGCGCCCGCCTGCAGATCGGCGGCGACCGGTTTGTCCGCAATGTTTGGGGCGTCGGCTACCGGCTTATAGATGGGGCGAATTGCATCTGATGCAACCGGACGGCAGGTAGGTCAGTCCGGGGCGGCAGGCCCGTTTCCCTCCCCATGTTCGCACCCTGGCGGGTGCGTGGGGGTCGGGACAACGGCCCCGCCACCCGGGCGGGGCCACCACGACTCAAGGAGAGGCCTGATGGCCACTACCGCACCCACCGCCGCTGGCGGACTCACCCTGCCGCTCGCGCGGATCCACGTCCCGGAGAACGTGCGCGCGCTCAACGCCGAGCACGTCGACGCGCTCGCGGCGTCGATCGCGCTGCAGGGGATGCTCGTCCCGATCGTCGTCTGTCCCGTCGAGGCGGACCTCGTCGCCACCGGCTTCGAGTACGAACTCGTGGCAGGCTTCCACCGCGTCGCCGCGGCCGACAAGCTCGGGCTCGTCGAGGTTCCAGCCGTGATTCGGGACAGCGCCGGCGAACAGGCGGATAGGGCGGTCGAGAACATAACTCGCCTCCAGCTCGGCCCTGCCGAAGAGGCCGCAGCGGTCCGAGCGATGCTGGACAAGGGCCTGAGCGAGGACGGCGCCGCGCAAGCGCTCGGCTGGCCAAAGGCCAGGGTCACAGCCCGCGTGAAGCTGCTCGAGCTGCCCGAGAAAGCGCGCGAGCTTGTCGGGGCCGGCGTCATCCCGCTCTCCGCCGTTGATCAGCTGCGCGCGATCGGGACGGTCAGCCCGCAGCTTCTGGAGGTCCTTGTCGACTACCTCGACGGCGACCAGGGCGGCCACACGTGGGCCGCGAGCCAGCTCGTCTCGGACCCCGGCTACGTCCTCGGGAGCGCGCTGCGCGAGACCGACAGCAAAGTGTTCGCCGCCTACCTGCACCAGCTCCCCTCCGGTGCGGTCGACGAGCTGCGGCTCGGCAAGAAGGCGACCGAGCAACTCGCCGAGGCAGAGAAGCTCCACCGCCAGATCAACCAGTACGCCTACGGCCCGCCCCCGATCCGCTTCAGCGAGCAGGACGTCGACCAGGCACGCGCCGCTGGCGTCCTGATCGAGATCGACCACTCCACGCCGATCATCGTCGACCGGCCGCTGTACCGCGAGCTGGCGAAGGGCGCGGTCAAGCGCACGGTCGAGGAGTTGCGCGAGCAAGCGGAGCGCGCCAAGACCGAGCGCAAGCAGGCCGCCTCCCGCCGGAACGGCTCACAGCCCGAAGACCCGGTCGAGGAGGCACGCCGCGAGCACGGCCGCCGCGTGCGCGAGCTCGCCGAGCAGGCGCACGGAGCCAACCTCGACCTTGGCTGGGGACTGATGAACGCCCTCGCGACCGTCGACCCAGCAGACATCTCGGTCGCAAAGTTCTTTGTGTACGGGTTGTTCGGCAGCGACTACGACGGATCGCAGTACACACAGTCGGGTGACCTCGTCGCCGAGCTCGCCGCGCGGGGCATCCGGCTCGTGATCGAGGAGTTCCGCGCTGACGTCACGAAGACGCTCAAGAACGGCTCGCGCGGGAAGCTACGGATCGACTACGGCGACCCCAAGCATCCCGAGAAGCCGATCGCCTGGCTGTGGAAGTTCATCGACGGCGCCAAGACCGCCGGCGAGCTCTACGGCCGCGCGCTCGTCGTCATCGCCGCGGAACAGTACGCGTGCCGGCTCGTCGTCCCCTCAAGTCAGCGGTTCGGGGCCAAGCGCTGGTCCTCGCACAAAGACCACGCCGCCAAGGCGCTCCAGAAGCTGGCGGGCCCGCACCTCCCGGCGACGCTCAAGCAGCTGGAGAAGGCGATCACGAAGGTACACGCCGAGCTGCACGACGCTCAGGAGCAGGCCCATGCCGAGCGCCACGAGCGGACCGCCGCCGCTCGCAAGACCAGCGGCGCCGGGGCAGATGCCGACGCGCTCGACGACACAGACGCCTCCGACGAGCTCGAAGAGGTCGACGACGACGACGCCGTCGACGAGAGCTCCAAGGAGCAGATCGAGGAGGAGGATCTGGTCGACGTCGACGGCGCGCTCGGGCCCGACGGCCACGTTTGCTCGGACGCCGACCCCGGCCTGTAGCCGCCAGGGTCTCGCAGCGGATCCACGAGCTCGAGGCTCGTGGATCCGCCGGGGGCTCTTTACTACGCCGCCACCGCGCCGACGATGCCGGCAATGACCGTGGCACTGACCTCGAGGTAACGAGACCACTCGGGCGGGTCTTTTCCGAGGGCGCGTGCGATCGCGTTGGTGCTACCGGAGATGCAGAAGCCGAGGCCGGCACACGCGACCCCGGCGACGCACTGGCGGTAGGTGTGCTCGTCGGTCGTGGAGGGCGCCAGGGCGTGGGCGATGTGGTGGAGGTTGAGCAGGACCGCGATGAGGATGACGGCGAAGAACGCACCGCGATAGGCCGCTCGGGAGATGAGGACCTGCCGTTGCTGGCGGCCGCGTTCGACGTTGAGCGATTCCGGGGTGGTGATGACCAGCTGTCCGGCAGCTCGGGCAGCTGCTTCCATGACCATCGCTGCAGCTTTGGCGTCGCTGGGGTCGGCGGCTGTGAGCGCCTGCAGCCGCGAGTCATCAACGGCCCGGACGTTCATGTGTTGGTCGACATCGCCGCGGCGTCCGGCAAGCCACCAGCGCGCGTACGCCGCATCCTGGTCGGAACTTTCAGCTCCGGTGAACACGGCGGAGATAGCTCGCGGAGCGAGTTGCTTGGCGGAGCGGTGGCGTCCGAGCGCTTCGGCAAGTTCGGCGACCGCCTCAGCCGACCCGCGGCGGTCAAGCGCGTCCGACGCTGCGGCAAGCAGCCAGTCCGGCGGATTGGCTGCGGTCGCCGCGAGGCCTCGGAGGACGGCGGCGAGGAGCGCCGGGTCGCCGCCGAGCCCGTAGCGCGTCTGGCGGTGCTCGAGCGCGCTAACGGCTTCAGCAAGCAGTCCGGGCCAGTTGTGCGGGAGCTCCTGTTCGAGGGCGTCCGCGGCGCTGAGGGCCTGGGCGACGACGACGGCGTGAGGAACGTCTGGCTCCCAGTTGTCCTCGAGCCACCAGCCGGCTTCGCGCAGCACGCCGCGATAGCGCTCGACCGTCGCGGCGACTGCCCTGCCACCGCGGGCGGCGCATTCCAGAGCGAACAGCCGATCGGCCAGCGGCGCGTCCCTATCGGGTAACTGCTCCTGGGCACGCTGGACGACGGCGAGCACGGCGGCTTCGGCGCCAAGGCTCGGTTTCAGTGTGCGAAGCATGACGTGGTCAGGTGAACCAGGGGTTGTCGCCGAGCGGGCCGGCGGCGGTGGCGGGGCTGAATCCGTACGGGATGAGCTGCTCGACCTTCTGCACTAGCAGTCGGGCGAACAGGATGGGTGAGGGCTCATTGCTCTGAAGAAACCCGCGGTAGGTCGTCTTCGTGAAGCCGTACGCCTGCGCGACGAGCCGGTCCATGTCCTGGTACGTGGAGTTGTAATCGAGCGTGAGCCGTAGCGGGTGGCTCCCGCCGGGCTTGCCCGGGTCGCCTGTAACGAGCAGCCGGTCTCGTTCGCTAAGTGCAACCGTGGTCCCTCTTGGGGGCGCGGAGATGCGCTTTCCGTCGCGCTCGACGAGCCACAGCGGAGAGTCACGGTTGATGTGCAGAAGCGCGAACTTGATGTCACGCTTCCCGATGGCGCGGTTGATGGCTGCCAACTCGCGCTTCCCGGTCCGCTTGAACAGATAGACAACGGCCCGGTCAGGTTCCCCGCCCTGCTCGGTAGAGAACCGTTTGATTTGCTCGGCGAGCCGGTTGGAAAGGTGCGTTTCGTAGTCTTCGTCCTCGTCGACCGGGGTCGTGCTTCCGGCGAACAGAAAATCGCCGTCCTGCCGCACCGCGACGGACGCGCCGAAGCGTTGACGGCGGGCGCCCTTCGTGTAGTCATAGATGTCCGCGCGGGCGACGCCGAGCACGAGTTCCCGCCCGCCGGCGGGATCGTGCAGCACGTATGGAATGTTCCCGACCTTCGTGTACGCAGCGAGGCCTACGGAGTCGCTCGACCACTGAAGGCTGTTGTCTGGTTGGTTAAGAGTCTCGACCGTGATTGCCTGAGAGGCAATGCCAGCGGCTGCGAGCACCGCTTTGGCAGCCAAGTACGGGTTCTCACCACGGCGTGCGTACCGGAACTCGTGCTTGGTTACGAAGAACACGATGTCGACTCCGCTCTTCGCCGCGGTGCTGACCGCGTTCTGGTATCCGGCGCGCGTCGGGTCTTCGAAGAGCTGGATGTCTGCATCGAAGTCGCGCAAGCGGTAACGATCCTTGAGCCCGACGAACCTCTGCAGCCCCTCCGTGAGGATGCGCCGCAGCTTCTTCGCGTCGGCCTCGAAATCCTGCGGGGCGACGATGACGGCCTTCAGCACATCGCTACGGCTCTGCCCCTCGTCGTACGGCCCGTGCTTCCCCAACCCGCGGGCGGCGTTTTCCGCGAGCTTCGGCGCGCCGTATTGGAAGTTCAGGTTCGCGTCGGGCAACGGCGGGAGCGCGACGGGCCCGCCCTCGCTCGGCTTGGGCGCGGGAGGGACCAGCAGCGGCTGCTGGAGCGTCGCGGTCACGCCCGGGAACAGCGTCAGCTCCCCGAACCGCTTCGCGGTCTGCTCCAGGTTCTCCCAGCGCTTGCCCACCTTCGCGAACTTCGCGGTCGCCTGGTACAGCGCCTCGGAGATGTCCCGCTCCCCACGACCGTTCAGCCCCGCCAAGTACCGCGCCATCATCATCCCATTCGCGTGCACCGCGAGGCAGCCGGCCGGAACCGTCGCCTGTTCGCCGCCACGGTCACGGATGTTGACGTCGCCTGCCGGATCGCCATCGAGGAACCGCCCGGCGTCCCCAACCGTGGCGGCTCGGTCGCACCCGCAACCGGGCGCGTGACGCCAGCGCACGCGGGCGCCAACGAGATCGATTCCGCTCGCAGAGAGCTGGGCGAGCGAAACGTCAAGCACATGCTCCACCCACTGGTCCACGACGAGCGCGACCGGGCCAGGCTTGGCGATGTCGCCGTGCAGTGCGAACCCTTGAACGGCGATGGCCGCGAACGCTCCCACGCCAGCGGGAAGGTTCTTGACGGCGCCGATCGCGAGATTGACCTTCCGACGACTCAACCGCGCCGGTTGTCGCAGACTCCCGCCGTAGGCCTCGAATCCTTTCCACTCGAGCGCCTCGACCGCCGCCTGCCGCGCCGCGAACGCCACAACCGCCGCGGGCAGGCCGCCGAGCGTCGCTTCTTCCCCCCGGTCGACGCAGTCGTCCGGAATCGAGCCGCCGCGCGCCGCCCACATGAACGTCCGCTGGTAGAACGAATAGTGATGGAAGGCTTGCCCGCGCTCTGGCCGCTCCCGGAGCTCGTCGTCGAGCTCGTCATCGCGCTCCCACACTCGCCCGACAACGGTGTCCTCGCCGGTGGCGACTGACAGCGGAAGCACGTTCAGGTAGAGGTCTCCCATATCTACCCGCAAGTATGAGCGTCCAAGAAGACGCATCTAACTCGCTTGTGAGGGCGAATTCGCCGAGCGGCGATCGCCTTCTCCTTCGCCCGCTGGCGCCGCCGCCGCCGCTGGCCGTTCGCGCCGGCTACGGAAGACGGACCCGCGGCGCTCAGAGCCGATCGGATTCGTATGGGCAACGACCTCTTCCACGAGTCGATGTGGGGAGGAACCCAACCTCTGCGGAACACGCTCACCCCCAGGGCGATAATCGGGGCCCCACATATGTCCTCCACCGATCATCATGCCGCGCCGTGGGATCTCGCTGCGGGCCGGACCCTCACCGAACTACTCGAGGTCAGCACGCACACCACGCCCGGTGGCTGTCACTGGCGCCGCGGCGAGTGCTCACCCACCGACGCCGAGCGGCTCGACGCCGCGGCATGGCTCGTCGCGGAGGAGATCATGCAACTGCGGTGTGGTCGCGCGCGCCACATCTTCAGTGCGTGGCGCGGTGCCGCCACGGGTCAGCCCCCCGATGATGGGATAGACCCGTCGCTCGCCGCCGCCTTCGTCCAATCGACGTTCGGCCTACCACCGGACGGCGCATCGGAGGACCATGCACAAGGCTACGTGGCGGAGATCACCTGGCGGATGTTGACGGCCGAGGAGCAGGCGGAACGCCGGGCCGTCGCACACCTTGCCGTCCCGGACCCCGATGTCACCTCACCTGGGGGTGACGGATTTGTCATCTATCGCAACCGCGGTCGAGCTGATCTCGCTTTCCGTCTCTGGGAGATTAAGAAGCGCGGTGGTTCTGGCTCGGTCTCGGCCACGATCAATGTGGCCTACAGGCAGCTCGACGTCAACGCCGAGCGCTACCTCGCGAAAATCACTGGCCAGACCGAGGTCCCAGGGCTTGACCCGGATGTCCTCGATCTCCTTGCCGATCTTGTGCCAGCTTGGAAACGCGGCGACGAGCGCGCCGGCGCAGGGGTGGCGGTCGCCGCCAACGCCCAGGGGCTTCCGCGCCAAGCGTTTACGACGATGCACCAGCATTTCCCCGCGTTCGCCGCTGGAGGAATCGAAGGCTGCTTGCTCGGCCTCGGTTCCCTGCGCGAGTTCGCACTCAATGTCAGGACGCTGCTGTGGACCGGGCTCTCCGGCGAGACGACCTAACCCTCGCCCTCGGCGAACTTCCGCAGATCCCGTCGCCCGAGGAACTCCAGCGGCTACTCGCTGACGCTGAGCTGAGCCTATTCGCCGGCCGCCCGGAGATCCCCGACGAGCTCGTGAGGACCGGCTGGTACCTGCACGCGATCGCATCCACCGGCGGCGATCGGATCGAATGGCCGCGCCGCGCCAGCGCCTTTCGTATCAGCGCCCACATTCTTGAACTGGCCGCCAAGGGTGAGCGACCCACGGGCGAGCGTCTTGAGTGCGTGCTCGGCAGCGAGGTCGGGTACCGGCGTGGCGGCCTGGATCCAAACGCCACGGCGGTGTTCACGGCGGCCGCGCCTTTGCTCGGAGAGGCCGCCAGCGGCGAAGGCTCATGGCGGCCAACGCTTGGGGTGGAGGCGGCGATCTACTTGCTGAGCTTCCGAACGTCACAGACGTTCCAGTGGTTGAACGCACGCCGCCAGGACTTCCGCAATGTGCGGGCGAGCACTGACCTGGATGATCTCGCTGGCACGATGTTTGGTCCTGCAGAGCACGTGGTCGAGGCCTGCCACGGGCTGCTGCGCTTTCTGATGTTCGGCGATCGCGACGCGCTGCTTGATGCGCAGGCGCGGCTGCGCCGAGTGGTCGGGCCCGACGCCGAGCCGGCCACGGTCAACGAGCAGTGGGTGGCGGCGCATCTGCTTGGCCTCTCTGGCGAACTCGACGCCGCGTCTGTGTGGACCAGCCTCCCTCCGGAGTTTCCGGACGCTGCTCGGCGCGCGCTGACATCGACATCGCCGCCGGTGCTGACGCTTTGGGAGCCACAGCGCGAGCTGTTCGCCGCTGGTGCTGACAATGCCGGGTTGCTGTCGGACGAGACGCGGAGGGCCATCTTGTCGGTGCCGACGAGCGCCGGCAAGACCCTGGTTGCGCAGATCCTCGTGCTCGCTGAACTGGCGCGCAGCGACCAGTCCGTCTGCCTGGTCGCCCCCCAGCGAAGTCTCGTTCGCGAGATCCGGCGCGCTCTCTTCCCTAGGGTGCGTGCGCTACGGAAGCGCTTGAGCCCGGACGTGCCGGACTTCTTGGCCGACTTCGCAGCTGACGTTCTTGATGAAGATCCACCCGATGTCGATGTGATGACCCCGGAGCGTTTCGCTGCGCTGCTACGCACCGATCCGGAGGCCGTGCTTAATCGATATGGCCTGTTCATCTTCGACGAGGCGCACCTCGTTGGGGACCGCGGCCGCGGATTCACGCTTGAGGGTGCACTGAGCTACTTGCACTGGCGCACATATGACACCAATCACCGCATCGTCCTCATGTCCGCAGCGATTGGCAACGACGCGGCGTTCCAAGCCTGGATGGGCACCGGTCAGCCCGTAGCCCCGTTTAACTCGCAATGGCGCGGTCCCCGTCGACTGTCCGCGGCGTTCACGACCGATCCCGACTGGGAGGCGGAGGAGCACATCCCGCCGGTCGGTCGAGGCCGACTGCACCGGCTGTCGTATCCGCTGAAGGGCATCATCTCCTTTACGGTGCCTGGGGCTGGGGCCCGGTCCTTCGTTACGAGGGACGCGATCGGCGAGCTCGTGTTCAAGCGGACCGCAGAGGGAACACGCGGGCAGAAGGATGAGCGAAGCAGCCGTCACTACGAGCACGTCGCCGCGCTCGCGTCGTTCTTGGAGCACGCCGGACCGGTCCTGACAGTAACGGGCACGCGTCCGGACGCTCAGCGCTTGGCCGCTGCGCTCGCGTCAGAGCGCGAGATCGCACCCGGCGCGCGCCGCACGCGCGACGCGATCGCCGCGATCCTCGATCCTGCTCACCCGCTCGTCCGGATGGTGGAACGTGGCGTCGGCTATCACCATGCCGGGCTGCCTTTGGACGTGCTGTCGCTGGTCGAGGATGAGCTTCGCGCTGGTCGTCTGCAACATCTGGTCAGTACCACGACGCTGACCGAAGGGGTCAATCTCCCGGTCCACACTGTGGTCCTAGCCGAGACCCGGTGGGAGGGCAGCGACGTCCACCTGTCCGGCCCACGGATGCTCAACGCGATCGGGCGCGCAGGGCGGGCCGGGATCGAGACTGAGGGGTGGGTGGTGTTCGCCCCCAGCGGCCGCGCGCCACGCGACCCGGAGCGTCACCTCCCCAACCCCGACGAGCTGCTCATTCGATCGCAGCTGAGCACGGAAGCGGCGTTGGAAGGCTTGGTCGAGTTCGAGCATCGCCGATCCACCGCGGCCGACGCCGTCTTCTCGGACCTTCCGGAAAGCTTGCAGGACTTCACGACATTCGTCTGGTACGTCCTCGCCTGCGACGAAGCGCTCGCGAACGCGATGGACGATGAGCAGCTTGATGACGTCATCAGCACGCTGTTCGCGGCCCGCCAGGTCGGAGCGCCTGCCCTCGATCAGCTGCGCCGCTACGCCCGCGACGTGCGCACCACTTACCTGCAGACCGACCCGGCTCGCCGCCGCGCCTGGGCCCGATCGGGAACACGCATCGCTTCGGCTAGCCGGCTCGACGAGCTCGCCCAAATCCTCGTCGCTCGGGCCCGGCGTCGGCTGCTCCGAGGCTCCGTCGGACCGGCCATACGGATTCTCGATGAGAGCGGCGTCCTCGATCAGCTTCTCGAGTTGCCGGACGTCCCTGACGACGCGTGGCGCTTTCGGACCACGCCACAGGGAGCCGACGTCGAAGTCGACCTCGCCGACACGCTTCGGCGCTGGACTTCGGGAGAGCCACTATCCGAGATGGCTGAGGCCCTCCTCACTGACGTGCCAGACCGGCAGTGGCGTCTTGAGCAGATGGTCGACCGGGTCAGTCGTGGTTTTGGTCACTCGATCAGCTGGATGATCGCCACAGTGCTCGAGCGAGCCAACGCGATCCTCGCCGAACGCAACCTCGAGCCGATCTGCCCGGCACTCGCCCTGTATGTCCGGTTTGGCGTCGATTCCCCCGTGGCGTTGCGACTTATCACCCGATCACTCCGCAGCCGCGAGGTCGCTGTCGAAGTCGCTCGCGTAGCCGCCGATGAAGGCGTCGCCGACGACGCCTTTCAGGAGTGGCTTGCAGGAGTACCAGTCGAGCAATGGCCTGCACGGTTCGCAGCGGGCCCGTCTGACGTTCTGGACTTGCTCGATGCCATCAGCGATCCGCAAGCGGAGGTTCTGCGACGGCTCCTTGACGGTGACATGGTCGAGTTGACGCAGAACGAAGCGCTCGAGCCGGGCTTCGTGAATCTCGTCGTCGAACAGGACGCTGAAGGAGTTCCACTCGTTTCGATCACGGAGATCACCGGCGAGCGCCTGGCGGTACTAGGCAGTCAGTGGCAAGCCGATCTCCGAACCGTCCTCGCGACTGGCGTGGACATTTCCGCGGAAATCTCGGCCGAGAACCTGCTCGTGGTGCGACGTAGCAATACGTAGCACCGCATCGCTCGGCGGTTTGCACGATCGCGCGGGTGCTGTTGATACATGTAGTAATCCTCTCCGCGACGCTGGAAGAAGCGATCGTCGAGTTCATCGAATGCTCGACGACGGCCCCGTTGACAGCAGCGCGAGGACGAGGGGCCTCGTCGACGCGGGCTACGCGAGTCGGGCCTGACGGCGCAGGAGACTCGGACACCGACCCAGGGCTCGAGCTGTCGCCGTGCGGGGATCCACAGGCTCGGAAGGCTCTTGGATGCGTCGCCGTCATCCCCGCGGCGACCTCCAGCTCTGAGCGTTCGGATCCCACGACCCAAGCGCTCCCGGTTGCGGGTCGAACAGTGGGTCGATGAACGCGCATACATCGGCGAGCAACTCGGTCCACGACACCGGCGGTAGCCGCTGGTACGCCATGCGGTCGAGCATCGCCGTGTAGGAGGTCTGCCGGTCGGGCATGTTCTCCAGTGCCACCGAGAGCGGGACGATCTCGTGGTTGCGGTGCTCGGCGACGCTCGTGATCGCGGAGCGCAGCTCGGCAGCGTCGAAGGCGCGCACGCGGCTGAAGACCCACGCGTCGGCGAAGTCGCGGTCGCGGGTGTTGAGCTCGCGGCGGCTCATCATCGTCGCGACCTTCTCGGCCAGCGACATTTGCGGTGGGTAGGAAGCCAAGCGGATGGTGCCCGTGCCTAGCAGCTCGGGTAGTTCGATCACTGTTGACTGGTGCGGGTCGCCGAAGGAGAAGTCCAGCGTCGTGGTCATCCTCGCCGTTGCTAGGTTGGCGATGAGCTTCACGCGCACGCCCCGGTACTCGTCGTCCTCGCGCATCAGCTCGGTCCGGATGCTGTCGGCGTCAAACTCGAGGCCGTCGTCGAGATCGAGCTCCGTCGCGATGATCTCGCCGACAACCGCGGCGACCCGCTCCTCCTCGCTGCCGACGCCTCGGGTCGAGAGGTCAGCATCCTTGGTCATCCGGCGAGCGGAAATCGCCGCCATGAGCATCCCGCCCTTCAGGGTCATGTTGCTCGCGTACTCCGATGCCGCCAGGCGACGCAGGAACCCCTCGACGCCGTACACGACGAGCAAGGCGCCCGTGTTGCCACCGTAATCGGCGCGCGCGAGCGCCTGCAGCTGGCGGAAGACGCGCCTGGCCTGCTCGTCGCTCACGCGAGGATCAGCTCGAGCGCTTCCCGGACCCGGCGCTCCCCGCCCAGCTGCCGCGCCAGCGCGGTGAGGCGAAGAGGCTCAGCGCCGCGGCGGCGCGCATAGCGCGACAGGGCCGACAGAGCGACGTCACGCCCGACCACATGCTGCAGGCGCATCGCGTCAACAACGCAGCGCTCGGCGGAGTAGATCCAGAACGGCTCGCCGGCGTCGGTGGCCTGCTCGAGCCGCTCAAGCTCGAAGGTCTCGGCAGCGAAGCGGTGCAGTGTCGTCGCGGGCGCCTCGATCTTTGGCCAGTGCGCGCCGCGGGGGACGGCAAGGTGGATGGTTGCCAGCAGCTCGTCGGACAGATCCCAGTAGGACAGTCCGGAGTTAAGGCAAATCGTCCCCTTCGGAACCCGTGCGGCGAGGGCGGCGAACTCGGTGTTCATCGCCGGGTCGCTGTCGACGGGCTGCATGACACCGCGGGAGAGCATCTGTAGCGCCCCCGCGTCGCGAAGTCGGTAGAGGGCGTGGCGGGGGATGCCGGCGTCGACGGCCTCGCGGACCCGGAACGGCCGGTTGCCGAAGCGCTGCTTGATCGTGGTCAAGTCTGAGCGGGCCATGCGACAAATACTAACCACTTTGGCGGTTGGTGGTGAGGATTTGTTGCACCGATCCATCGGCTGCAGCGCTCGCTGACGATCGCGCCGCGGGACCCCAGTGGTGCCAAGACATCACCGGCTGCGGGGTCGACCCCTCCCGATTGTCGCGCCCTGACGGGCGCCTTGGGGTCGGGGATCGGCCCCGCACCTGGCGGGGCCCCCACGAACAGGAGGGCAGACGGATGGCCGTCAAGCACCGCAAACAGCTCACCGACGTGGAGCGCGCCGAGCGACGCGAACGTGATCGCGAGTACGCCCGTCAGGCCGTCGAACAGCTGCGAAGCTCTGAGGGATGGAAGGCCTGGCTTACGACCCGGGCCACCTTCCACGACTACTCGCTCGGCAACCAGCTGTTGATCGCGATGCAGCGGCCGACGGCCACGAAGGTCGCCGGATTCAAGGCCTGGCTCAAGCTGGGCCACTGCGTCAGCCGTGGCGAGACAGCGATCCGGATCTGGGCGCCGTGCCCACCCTCGAGGAAGCAGCTCGAGCGGTGGCAGCAGAACGGCGGCGATCCCGACCAGCGACCTCGTACGTTCTTCAAACTGACGGCGGTCTTCGCCAATGACCAGGTGGCGCCGCTCCCGCCGCCGGCGGTGCCGGCGGCGCTCGATCCGCCGATCCGTGACGTCGAGGGAGACGAGCTAGGCCCGGTCATCCCGAGTCTCGTCGGACTCGGCGAGGAGATCGGCTGCACAGTCGCGTTCGCGCCGATCTCGGGCGGCGCGCACGGCTACTACCAGCCGTCGACCGACCGGATCGTTGTCGACGACGGCCTGTCTGCGAACCAGCGAGTGAAGACGCTGTGCCACGAGCTCGCTCACGCGCTTGTCCGCCATGATCGCCAGTCCGACGACCCCGCGCTCGACTACGCGGGCGAAGAGCTCGTTGCCGAGTCGGTCGCGTATACGTGCGTCGGCGCGCTTGGCGTGTCCACCGAGGACTACTCGATCCCGTACCTCGCCGCGTGGGCCGAGAGCTCCGATCTCGAGGTCCTCGAGCGCACGGCCGGATTGATCGATCGGCTCGCCCGCCGGATCGAGGGCGCCACCATCCACGACCAGCAGAGCGGCGTCGACACGGATCCAGCGACCGCGGACCAAGAGGCGGTGGCCGCATGACCATCGCACGGATCCGCCCTGGGCTGTGGGAACTGCGCAGTCGGCACGGCGCGCTGTTCGGAACCGGCGACCTCTACACGGTCGTGACGCTGTGGGCTCGGATGTGCCGCGAGGGTTGGTGCGACATCCCCCTACGGACAGCCGGAGTTCAACGAGACCGGCCGGCGCACGATCGAATGCACCTGCACGCTCGACTGCGCCTGTCGCGCGTGCAACACCCGACCGGCCTAGGTCGCGAGCCCGCGCCGCTCGATCCAGTCGGACAAGAGCTGGTCGACGCGGCGAAGGCCGTAGCGGTCGGCGAGGTCAATCAGCGCCTCGGCGCCGGCGCGGCCGCCGTCGCCCGGAAGGACAGCGAGCGCGGCGAGCGCCAGCTGGGCATCGACGAGCGGAAGGTTGCGCTCCAGAGCGAACCGGCTTCCCCACCTCGCGGCGGCCCGCGGATACACAGCGGGCTCGCGGTCGAGCAACGCCAGGCAGATCGCGAGCGCGAGCTCGAGGTCGGGGCGACGCGGCAGCTCCGATACCAGCGAGCGGATCTGCGTTGAGGTCCCACGGCCAGAAGCGAGCAATCGCTGTAGCCGGGTGATCGCGTGACCGTCCGAAGTCATCGAACGCATGTTCGCATGACTCGACGGCTGCGGACACAGCTCAACTGACCAAGTCTCCGGTCGGGTCTGGGTGCAGGCAGCCCTTGAAGCCTACCTCGCCGCCGTCCATCGCTGTCAAGCCGATGAAGGCACCGCCGCCATCCGTGGCGGCGGTACAGCGGGAGTCCGGTTCATCCGCTTGACAGCCGTCCGTCGTCGCGGTCAGGGCAGGGCATGCCCACCCCCCGACCCACAGGAGCCGAGATGAGCAGCACCGAGCTTCCCCCCACCGCCAAGCAGTTGCGCTACCTCCGCACGCTTGCCGGCCGCGCCGGCCAGACCTTCGTCACGCCTCGCACACGCGCGCAGGCGTCGGACGAGATCAGGCGGCTCAAGGAGGTGCGCGCGACCGGCTTCACCTTCGCGGAGCTGCAGGCCGAGCAGGCCTCCCGCGAGGCCCACGGCGACGTCGCGATCGTGCAGCCCTGGGAAATCGCAGGCCGAGGCAGCACTGCGACCTGGAGCCAGCGCTCATGACCGCGCTGACCACCGAAACGGCCGCGATGGCCAGCGGCGCCGCGGACACGCTCGAGGCCGACGAGGTGTTCCACGTGGAACGCAAGGCCGGTCGCACCGGTCACCGAGTCCAGCTCGCCCGCTACACGACCGGCGATGGCGGCGAGAGAGTCCTGTACGGACAACGGGTGGATGGCGTCGTCCGAGTAACCGACGTCCCAGCGTGCGGTCCCGGCCGCGCGTATCTCGTCGAACGTGGACTCGAACAGGACGGCTACGACGCGGTGAAGGCGCTCGTCGCCGACTATCTGCAGCAGGCCGAGCTGCTCGCGGCTGTGCCCATGGCCGTTTCCCCTCTTAACTGAGTGGTCCTGCAATAGGCGGCATCGGATGGTCTTGACGGTCGCCCTTTCCGCGCAGAGCAGGGCCCGTGTAGGCGCCGAGGAGATCCCCGTGCAACAACGAAGGCAGGTCTCGTCGACCATCCCCGAGCCGGCTCAGCTCGACCGTGACTCCTGCACGCCTACACCGGTCGCGTGACGGCGTGACCGCATTGCGCTGCAACCGGCAACGCCACCGACACGTACCCCGCCCCGACGGTTAGGGCCGGTAGGACGCGATGAGGTCAATTATGGAGTCGAGCCCTTGTTCCAGGCGGCTTGTGCTGCGTGTGATCTGAGCGAGCAACAGTCCGCCTTCTAGGACGGCGAGAATGGCGAGCGCGAGGCTGTCGGGATCGGCTGCCGCGCTGATCTCGCCGGACTCGCGCATTCGCTCAAGGCCGCGGCGGATCGCCTCGTGCCACCGTTCGAATGCGGCGGCGAACGCTTGGCGGCTGCGTGGGTCGCGTTCGCTGAGTTCACCGACGAGTGATCCGATTAGGCATCCGTCTCTGCACTCGCGGTCTTCCTGGAGCGCGACGACGGCGTCACGCCAGAGTCGTAGGCCCTCGATGCTGTCGAGGTCAGCGAGGAGTGAGTTTTGGTGGCTGAGGACCTGCTCGACGCGGTCGGCGATGACTGCTACGACGAGATCGTCTCGGTCCGTGAAGTAGTGGTACAGCTGCGAGTGACTCGCGCCGGCCACGGCGAGGATGTTGTCGTTCGAGCTTGCCGTCACGCCGCGCTCGGAGAATGCGTGGCTCGCCGCCGAGATGATGCGCTGGCGAGCCGCTTTCCCCTTTGCGGTGAGACGAGGTCCCCCGGGTGCGTGTTCGACAGGCCCCGGGTTGGCGTTACCTACTTGCCAGCGCTCGGCGTTTCGCATCTGTTGCTTGGCCCCTTGAATACAGGGATGGTCATTGGATCCGGGTACTGGCGTCCAACGCTTCTCCGTCGCGTTAGGGGCACGCCCTGGGCGTTTGGCGGGCGTGACGACCAGTGGTCGGCCGCCGGGGGGCAGGCGGCCGGCCACGGTCTCCGTCACCGCTCGGGGACTGCCGCTAGGGGCCGAGCGACAGTCTCCCGTCTCCTCCTCGGCCTGGCGACGGGGGGTGAGGCCGAGGGAGGTCACGGCGGCCACGGCGCAGGCGGCGGCCGCGACCCACCACAGGTGGTAGTACTGCGTCGGGTCGCCGGTCGTGGCTGCCTTGCCGAGGATCACGACCAGGATGGCGGTGCCAAAGACACCACCGACCTGTCGGCCGCTGTTGACCACGGCGCTGCCGGTTGCGCTGAGCTTTGCTGGCAGGTCGGTAGTCGCTGAGCCGATGATCGTCGGCAGCGAGAGCCCGAACCCTATGCCGATCACGAACCAGGCCGGGAGGATGTCCGCGGCGTAGCTGTGTCCGCCGCCCTTGACGAGCAGCAACATCAGGATCTGGCCGGCGGCGATGATCCCAAAGCCGGACGCCACGACCAGCCCCACGGGCAGCTTCTCGTTGAGTTTCTGCGCTGCGAACGACGACATCACAATCGCCACCGGTCCAGGTGCGATCGCCAGCCCGGTGTCGGTCGTTGACCAATGCCACGCCTGCTGCAGGAACAGGCTCATCCCGAGTAGCTGCATCCCGAAGATCGTCGCGGCGATCACGATCGAGACGTTCGCCGCGGTGAACACGCGGCTCTTGAACAGCTGCGGATCAATGACCGGCGCGGCCGCACGGCGCGTGCTGATCACGAATCCGACCGCGGCCACGACCGCGACGACCCAGCTGGCGATGATGCGCCCGTCTCCCCAGCCCCACGTGTGACCGTTGAGCAGACCGAACGAGATCGCGCCGATCGTGAGGATCACCATCACGCTCCCGATCAGGTCCGGCATCTTGGTCGAGAAGTCGTGCCGGACGAACGGGATCATCTTCCAACTCACGGCGAACACCGCGATCCCGATCGGCAGGTTGATCAAAAAGATCCAACGCCAGCTCAGCGACGTAAGCAGACCGCCGATGACCGGGCCAATGGCCCCGGCGGCCGCGCCGCTGACAGCCCACAGCCGCACACTGCGCTTCACGCGAGCGGGCGGCATGGTGGTCAAGACCAGCCCCAGGCTCGACGGGATCAACATGGCCGCGCCGATCGCCTGCACGCAGCGGAACGCGATCAGCACCCACAAATCCAGGCTCACTGCACACGCCAGGCTGGCGATCGTGAAGATGAAAAGGCCGAGCATGAAGACGGTCTTGCGCCCGATCTTGTCCGCGACCCGTCCGGCGGGTATGAGCAGCGCCCCGAAGAACAGGGCGTAGGCGTTCAGCACCCACGCGACGTCAGACAGGGAACTGTGTAGATGCGACCCGATGGTGTGCAACGCGACGTTGACGATGAATAGGTCCATCACACTCATCAGACTCGCCAAGGCGAGCGCCGCGAGAATGATGTTCGGGTGCCCGTGCTCGTGCTCAGCGGGCCACCGAGGTGTTGTCGTAGTCATAGCTCAGCCCTCCGGGGCCAGGACGGCGCGGCTGCGAAGCTGGCCGGCTTCGGGGCCGTCGTGGATCGCCGTGGTGTCGGTGAGAAGCCCGCGCTCGCTGGTGCGGCAGCGCAGTTCGCCGGCGTCGATCGGGGCTGTGATCGTCGCGTTCACGACTACGTGCCCATCCAGGACGGCCCGGATCCGCCGCGGGGCCGGCGCGGTGTGGTTCACCGGAGGCAGCGCGAGCGGATGGCCGTCGGTCACGAGGTGGCTCCGGTCGACGGTGAGGAGGCGGAATCTGGAGCCACCTCGATCAGCTAGGGAGGCCGTCGAGCAAGCTGAAGCGGGCATCCATCGCGGCACTTCGGACATCGATCAGCTGCTGATATTCAGGTGAGTTGTACCACTTGATGACCGACTCACGGTCGGGAAACCGCATGAGTGCCCCTGAAGTGAGGGAGCCATCGCCGTGCAGGATCTCCCAGTTACCGGCGGCGAGAGCCTCGGCTCCGTACTCCTTGGCCGTCCCCCCGGCATTGGCGGCGTACTTCTCACGATAAACATCCGGGTCCTTGACGGTGAATTCGACAATTAGGTATGCGCTCATGTGGATACTCCTCATTAGTTGGTTTGCATCAACAATCTGGGTCTTCACAGTTCGATGCCGCGACCGGTTTCAGGTCGCGATGTTGCGAGAACGATGTTCGGATGGTCGTGCTCTTGCTCGGCGGGTGCAGGTGTTGTCGTAGCCATAGCTCAGCCCTCCGGAATCAGGACGGCGCGGCCGCGGAGCTGGCCGCTTCGGGCCGTCGTGGATCGCCGCGGTGTCGGTGAGAAGCCCGCGCTCGCTGGTGTCCCAGCGCAGTTCGCCGGCGTCAACCGGAGCTGGGATCTCCCCCACCGGCCCGCAACCCGGAGGCCTAGCCCGAGTTGGGGGCGGGCAGGATCGTGAGCCAGCAGCCGCGGGGCTTCGTGTCCGAGGTTTGCCGGGGGTGGTGACCGGGACCATTTCGTCTGCTCTCAGATCGCGGTGCGGCCGCCGTCGACGTGGATGATCGCGCCGTTGATGTAGCCGGCCGACGGGGTCGCGAGGAAGGTGATGACGTCAGACAGCTCGTGCACGTCAGCGACCCGACCGAGCGGAATCGTCTTGGCGAACTCAGTGGCCAACGCCATCATCGGCTCTATGGCCGGGGTCCGCGTCGGACCGGGAGCGACCGCGTTGACGCGGACGTTCTGGGGCCCGTATTCGGCGGCCCACGCCTTGGTGAGCAGTTCGATCGCGGCGCGCGAGGCGCCGTAGGCAACCAAGCCTGGCTGGCCGTAGCTCGCGACCATCGTAGAGACGTTGACGATCGATCCGCCACCGCGGGCGGCGATCTTCGGGGCGAGCGCAGCAACCAGGAAGAACGGCGCCTTGACGTTGATCTGGAACAGACCATCGAACCCCGGCTCGTCGGTGTCACCCGTCGACGCCCGGACGGCAACGCCGGCACAGTTGACCAGAACATCGATCTCCCCTGCCGCGTCGGCGACGCGCCGCACCTCAGACATCTCAGAGAAATCAGCGGCGATGAACTCCGCATCGTGCCCACCCGCCCGGATCTTCTCCACGGTGCTCGCGCCGCGCGTCTCATCGCGGCCGGTGATGATCACCGACGCGCCCTTCTCGGCCATCGACAGTGCGACGGCGATACCCATCCCGGAGGTGCCACCGGTGATCAGAGCGTTCTTGTCTTGCAGATCCATAGTCAACATCCCTCTTGGTAGCTGGAATAGGCAATCCATTCTTGCTGGCGCCGACTGTACCAAAACTGGCTCGTATCATCCAATATCGGGGCGGTTGTCAGTACGTGGGTCTGCTCAGCGGGCAGCCTCGACGGTCTGATCGCCCGGCTCCGCGTTCGCCTTCGGGGACGGCCAGCGAGGTTGGCGGCTGGGCCAGGCTCGTGTTCTGAAGAGTTGGTACGGGCTGCGTCCACCACGACCGTGGTCACCGGGACACAGGCCCACCCAGAACCTCGATCACCCGCCGGCGCGGCCGCCTTCGCTGATTTACCTCTAGGCCGTGCTGGTGCGCACCGCGCACCAACTGACGTCGGTCCGCCGGCTCAGCGGTCGAGCGAAGTGCTCGTGGTGCTGCTGAGGGTGGCGATATGCGCGAGCATCGCGTCGAGCGCGGCCGCGAGCGGTTCGGGGTCGCGCTGGACCTGAGCGAGCAAGAGGCCGCCCTGGAGCGCGGCAAGCAAGGCCAGCGCGAGCTGGCGCGGATCGGCCTCCGGTCCGAGCCGGCCAAGCGCGTGCATCCGCAGAAAACCGGCCATGATGCTGGCCTCCCAGCGTTTGAAGGACGCCACAACCACGGCCCTGGCTTCGGGCTCTGTCTCGGCGAGCGCGGAACCCAGCGAGCCAACTGGACAACCGCCACGTCCGCCCTTGAGGCGGTTCTGATCGACACAGAAGTCGCGCCACTCGCGTAGGCCGTCGAGGCTGCTGAGGTCGAACTGCTCCTGCGTGCCGATGGCCCTGTCGGCCTGGCGCTCGATGACAGCGCGGACCAGCGCCGGCTTGTCCTCGAAGTAGTGGTAGAGCTGTGAGCTGCTCACGTGTGCACCGTCGCGCACTTCCTCGACCGTCGTGCCGGCAACGCCCTGCTGAAAGATCAGCTCTGCCGCGGCGTCAACGATCCGCGCGCGCGTCGCCTCGCCCTTACGCGTCAACCGCGGTCGATCAGAACTGGCTGAAGACATCCGGGCAAGTATAACCATAAGAATGGCTTTGACATTCCAGGGCGGGTCTGGCATAGTGGATCGGCCAATCCAGTCAAGCGGAGAACCCCGGGGCCGCTAGCGCCGGGAAAGCAGCAAAGCCGCTGTTGCAGGGTCCAGGCCGAGCAGGGCCTAGCCGCCATATCTGCCCGGCGGCCTGAGCACACCATTCAGCGAACCCTGGCTGGACCTTCAAACGTGAGAGGAACTCGATGAGCACAACCCCGGAAAAGACCGTATTGATCACGGGCGCGAACGCCGGAATCGGCAAGGAGGTGGCCCGGCAACTGGCGTCACGTCCGGAGATCGCCCGCATCTACCTAGCGTGCCGGAACCGAGACAAGGCGACAACGGCGAAGGCCGATCTCGAAGCCGCGACCGGCCGGCGCATCTTCGACATCGTTGTCATGGACGTCGCCAATCTGGATTCGGTCCGCGCCGGCCTGGCCGGTATCAGCGGATCGGTCGACGCGCTGGTCATGAACGCCGGCGTCATCGGCCCGAAGACGATGGACTTGACCGTTGACGGGGTTACCACCGTGTTCGCGACGAACGTCCTTGGCCACGTCGTCCTCCTCGAAGGGCTCCTGGCCGAGGATCGACTTGGCGAGGTTGCGGTCCTCGCCGGAAGTGAAGCAGTCCGCGGAGTTCCGAAGTTGCGGATGAAAGGGCCATCCTTCGACTCAACCTCTGCCGATGAGCTCGCCACCGTCATCGACGGCAGTTACTTCGCCGGCAAAAAAGCTGACTTCAACCTAGCGTTCGCGCAGGCCAAGTACATCGGGGCCCTCTGGATGGCCTACCTGGCTCGCCAACACCCCGACCGCCGCTTCGTCACCGTGAGCCCCGGGAACACCACCGGCACCGGCGCCCCCAACGGCCTTCCCCTACCGATGCAGGTAGCCGCCAAGTACGTCATGCCCGCCCTAGGTCTCGCCCACAAACTGGACGTGGGAGCGAAGCGGCTCGTCGACGGCGTCACCGACCCGACCCTGTCCAGCGGCACGTTTTACGCCAGCGCGGCCAACACGCTGAAAGGTCCCTTGTTCAACCAAGCCGACTTCTTGCCCGATCTGGCCAACCCATCATTTCAGGACAACGCCAACGAAGCCATCCACCGCTTCATCACCCAAAGGACAGTCGCGAACACCTGACCGACTGGTTCCGCAGACACAGATGAAACTACTCACCGCTGAGGTCACCACGCCTCCCATACCGTTCGCGTGGTACCGCCTTCAGCGGTCAAGGGAGAACTGATATGGCGCCGTTCCCTGCCCCCGAGACGGGCATCCTGCTCACCCACTTCGTCGTGTCGGAGGACATCGCTCGCTCGCGAGACTTTTACGCCAGTGTCCTCGGCGGTGAAGTCGTCTCCGAAAGCCCTGCGGTCGTCGCGCTCGCGAACAGCTGGATCATCATCAACTCGGGCGGTGGCCCGACCGACGACAAGCCAGCTGTGACGCTGACTGCACCCGATCCCGACACGACAAGCAGCTTCCTGAACATCCGTGTCGCCAACATCCAGGAGGTCTATGAGGACTGGAGCGCCAAGGGTGCCCAGTTCTTGACCCCGCCCGTCGACCACGGCGTCGAGCTGCGTTGCTACCTGCACGATCCCGACGGCCACCTGATCGAGGTCGGCCAGTCGAACCGTGACTTCCTGAAGGAGCGTGGCTTGCTCGAGTAAGCGCGAGCCCACGAGGAGGGCCCCGACCACCGGGGTCATCCATCACCCGTAGCCTCCGCTCCCCGGCCGTCAAGGGCGCCATTTGCGGCTCGCTTCGCTCGGCCCTGCCGGGCCGCCCTTGACTGCCGGTCCGCTCCGGCCGGATGGCAATGAAGGTCCGCTGACGCGGACCTCGTCAAGCCCACACCAGAAGGAGAACCGATGCATTCGGGCATTTGGACTATCCCCCTTCCGCCAGTTGAGACCGAAGCGAGCGACGAGGTGCCGCGATGATCCTCAAAGTCCACCTCGACGGCGCTGCCTCCTACGACGTCGGTGACGAGATCTGGCAGGTAGCCCTCGGCGACGCGATCCAGGCCGAAGCTGAGTCGATCGTCCACAGCGCGGCATCGGACCTGCTCGAATCAGGCCCCGACCAGCTGCGAGAGCGGATCGCCGCCGAGATGACGGCGGCGCTGTGCCAGGTCGGCGACTTCTACCGAGCGCCCGACGGCATCCTGTACTCGCTCATCGAAGCGCCCGCGGTTGAGGACTACGACGATACGCTGACCGCCGTGAGCCCTGCTGCGCCTGTCGTCGAGGAAGTCCTACGGTTCGAGGACCTCCCGGTCGGCTCGCTTGGCACGCGCCGAGCGGTCGTCCGCTGGAGCGACGGCACCGAGGGCGAAGGGCTCAAGTGGTACCAAGACGAGATCATGATTTGCGAAGGCGATCTCATTGGAAAGACCCGCGATCAACTTCGGTCGCTGCACTTCCGCCGTGACCGCGACTGGCTGCAGTCGTAGGGCCGGCCCCATTCGTCACGGGCGCCGTCTGACCCGCGTACGCCGCGGCATCGTGCTGTCCCGCCTGGCGGCTATGCCGTGAGCTCAGAGAGCCGCTCGCGCGCCTCGATCAGCTGCAGTTCGACGTCGCGGTGACCGGGTCGTTGGGCGACCATCGCCTCGTAGAGCTCGACCTTCAACTGAGCGTGCCGAAGCTCGGCGTGCTCGTAGCTGACGCCGGCCGGGAGCTCCCGCTTGATCAGCGCGTCCGACAGCTCCAGGACCTGACCGATCCTCTCCGCGATCCACGACGTCGACATCGCCGCAAGGCCACGGGTGACCGGCTGCGTCTCGTCTCGATCGGGTGCGCTGCTCCGCCGATGCTTGACCACCCACCCATCGAGCCGCTCGCGCACCCAGTCGGGCTCTTCGACTGCGTACGGTGCGACCGTGTATCCGAGGGCGCCGTTCTCGGGGTAGCGGTGCGGGAACAGCACGGCCTCGCGGAACTCCCGCTCGTGTTGAGCGAACCGCTCGCGTGCCCGCTCGGCGGACACGTCGAGCGCTTCCGCCACGGCCTGCCATGACGCTCCACGCGTCCGGTCGGCGACGACGGCCGCCTCGAGCAGCCCCTCTGCCTCCGAGAAGGTCGCCAACGCCTCCTCGGTCAGGAACGCGCCACGGCCATAGGAATCGCTGTGTGTCGCGGCCTCGGACACGAGCCGCTCGCTGAGCTCGTACGCAGCGTGGGAGTACACAAGGCGCGCGAGCATCGCCGGCGTGTACGCGAGTTTGTTGATCTCCATGGCTGAATAGTAGCGGATAGTAGCGGATAGACTGGCTAGTATCCCCCCACCACACGAATCTTATCCGCTACTATCCGTCCTGCGACTTGCCTGACGACCACGGAGCGAATCGACGTGACTGCAGCTGACGGCTTCGACGAGACCGAGGATCCGATCGCGGCTCTCGCCGACCGAATCGCAGAGCGGCTAGCTATACGACTCGGGACCCGGCTCAGCGAGCTTGCCGGGCCGGTCGAATCAGGTGCCCCCGACGAGCTATGGACCGCCCGGCGGGTCGCCGCCCACTACCGCGTCGACGTGAGCTTCGTTTACCGACACGCCAACGAGCTCGGCAGCATCCGCCTTGGCGGCGGGCGGTGCCCGCGGCTCCGGTTCGATCCCAAGGTGGTGCAAGCGCGCTGGTCTCAAGTCGGTGGAGCCCTTCCTTCCGAAGTGCGTCAACGCCGACGCCCGAAGTCACGACGAGCCGCGTCGTCAGGGCAACACGATGGCGACGTCCTCCTGGAGTTCGATCGTGAGCTATGAGCGATCGGCAACTTAGACTTCGCGCACGCGGCCCGAGCCGCAGCTCCGCCAGCCGGGCCGACTCAACGAGCCAGGAGGTCTGGATGGAGAAGCGCGCGAGCGGCGAGATCCGCGTGCACGAACGGAAGGACGGACAGGTCACCTACAGCCTGCGGTTCCGAGTCAACGGCAAGCGCGAAGTGCTGACTCTCGGAACCGACACCGATGGCTGGACGCATCGCAAGGCCGAGCGCAAGCTCGACGATGTGCTCGCGCGCATCCGAGCCGGCGTCTGGCAACCGCCGGCGCCGCCAGATGGAGACGCCGACCGCGCCCAGACGTTTCACGTGTTCGCGTCGCGCTGGTGGGTGGCCCGGAAGGGCGAGTTACGTGCACGAACTCAGGAGAACTACGAGTGGCGGCTGCGCAGGCACCTGCTGCCGTTCTTCTCGGACTACCCGGTCTCGGAGATCGACATCGCGCTGGTCGAGCGCTACCGCGAAGAGAAGATCATCGAACGCGAGCGGATCATGCGTGCGGCGGCTGCGGGCGAGCCGCTGCGCGACAAGCGCGGTCAGCGGCGCGTGCCCTTGAGCAACGAGAGCATCAACAAGACGCTCGTCACGCTCACTCAGATCCTCGACAGCGCCGTCGAGCGAGGCCTTATAGCCGCGAACCCGGCGCGCGGCAAGCGGCGTCGGCTCAGAACCGTCAAGCCCGTCCGCCGGCAGCTCGAGGCAGACGATCTGAAGGAGCTGCTGACGGTGGCGGGAGACATGGACCGGAATCTCTTCCGGGGTCACCGGATCGGTCGGAGGCCGATGATCGCCGCTATGGCGAAGTCCGGGCTGCGCGTCACGGAGATGTGCCGGCTCCGCTGGCGGGACGTCGACGTCCACCACGAGCGCCTGGTGATCGGAGAGGCGAAGACCGACGCCGGCAACCGCCAGGTCGACCTCAGCCTCGACGTGATGGAGGAGCTGATGGCGTGGCGAGCTGAGCGCCAACCAGCATCACCCGACGAGTACGTGTTCCCGACCGCCAGCGGGCGGCCGCGCGACAAGGAGAACATCTCCCGTCGCGTCCTCGGGCCGACCGTGAAGCGGGCGAACGAGCTGCGCGCCCAGCGGGACCTGCCGCCGCTCCCAACGGTGACCCCGCACGCTCTGCGACGAACGTACATCAGCCTCATGATCGAGGCCGGTGCACCGCTGCCCTACGTCATGAGCCAGGTGGGGCACGCCGACTCGAGGACGACGCTCGAGATCTACGCACAGGTGCAGAAGCGCCTGAGCCGCAAGCAGGTCCATCGTGCTTTCGACGACCTCCTCGCGAACGCCGGCAGCAAAGACGCCAACATTCCGACCGACGCCGGCGGCAAGATGTCTCAGTTGTCCGCCGAGGCGGGTTTCGACGACGCCGGAACGGCCTCATCAGGACGACCCGATGACCCGCGTGGTCCACGCTCTGGTCCACGGAAGTGAATTCCAACCACCCGAGGATGACCCTCAGCCAACTCAGCCAACAGAAAAGCCCCGCAAAGCGAGGCTTTTTTGAATGGAGCCAACCGGGATCGAACCGGTGACCTCCTGCTTGCAAAGCAGGCGCTCTCCCAACTGAGCTATGGCCCCTTGCCGCGGTTGAGTCTAGCGGCGGTATGGGCTGGGAGCCGGTGCAGGCGGGCCCGTCCGGCCCCCTACAGTCGGATCGTCCCCTCGATCACCACCACCACATCTCCACTCACGCGGACCCGGTCCTCCACCACCTCGGCCCGAAGGGTGCTTGGGCGTCCCATCTCGACACCCTGGGTGATCTTCACAGCGCCTAACCCCGTATGCCGGTTCAGGTATGCGCACAGCGGCCCGGCGGCCGAGCCCGTCGCGGGGTCCTCGCCGATCCCGGAATCCCGGGCGAAGAAGCGGGCCTGCGCCGTGCCGGCGGTCGGATCGCAATGGGCCGCGTAGATGCCGAAAGTGCCGCGCGGCTCGACCAGTTCCTCGATGGCCCCGTAGGAGGCGACGATCTGCGACAGATCCTCGGGCGAGCGGACCGGGAGCATCAGGTGGGCAAGGCCGGTCGAGACCACCTGTGGCGCGAGGTGCGGATCGGCCGCCGCGGCCGGGAGGCCGAGGGTTCGCAGGGCCTCCTCGGGATCCACCTCGGGGCCGAACTCCGCGGGTTCCTGGAGCATTGCGGCGGTCGCGTGGGCGGTCCCGTCGATCGCGACCTCGATGGGCTGCAGGCCGGCGATCACCTGCTGGACATAGCTGACTGTGCCGCTCTCGCCGTTTGCGAAGGCCCGGGCGACCGCGGTGCCCAGGGAGGGGTGCCCGGCGAAGGGCAGCTCCTGGCCGACCGTCCAGATCCGATTGCGGTAGTCGGCTCCGGCGACGGTGGGTGATTGCACGAAGGTGGTCTCCGACAGCCGCGTCTCGCGGGCGAAGGCGAGCATGGTGGCATCGTCGAGGCCGTCGGCGTCGTGTACGACGGCGAGTGCGTTGCCCGCTAGGGCGACGTCGGTGAAGACGTCGAGGAGGGTGTAGCGCCGCTCAGCCGTCGAAGTCGAAGTCGCGGGGTGGGCGTTGCTCGAACCAGAGCCGGTCGTGATCGGGCGTGTCCTGCAGGAACTCTGGTGTTTCCTCGAGGACGTCCTCTTCGCCTTCCGCGGGCGGGGGCTTGGCTTCCTTGTGCATCGCCTCCTCGACGCTGAACTCGGCGGTTTGCTCCTCGACGGGAGGCTCTTGCCCGTGATCGGCATCGCGCTCGCGCTCGGCCCAAGCGGGCGTCTCGGGATCGCGCTCCGGCGCCGCGTAGGGCTCGGGCGCGGCGGGAGGCTCCGGCTCGGGCGCCAGATGGGGCTCGAGCTCTGGCGCGGCGTAGCGCTCGGGCTCCGGGGCCATGAACGGCTCACGCTCCGGGGCTGCGTAGCGCTGCTCGGGCTCCTGCGCCGCGTAGAGCTCGCGCTCAGCGTCGGCGTACCGCGACCGATCGGGTTCGGGCGTCATCACCCTGGTCTGTTCGTGGTCAAAAGCTCCCGCCGGGGGGGCCATGGGCTCGACGGCGGCGGCGGCTGGCTCATCCTCCCAGTCGTCATCCCATTCGTCGTCAGGGTGCGGCAGGGGCTCGTGCTCGAGGTCGTCATCGGGCGCCTGCGCGAGCGCGTCGTGCGGCGCAGGCTCGCCGCGCCGGCGAACGGGACCTAGTACCTCGCGCTCTTCGCGCTCGACCTCGGTGGGGTCGGCGCCACGGCGCCTCTTCAGGTCGAGATGCTCGCGGATCGCATCGTCCAGCAGACCCATGCCGTAAGCCTACTCGGCTGCCACGACGCCCGCAGCGGGGGCGGCGCTGGAGATGGTGCGGTTCTTACCTTGGCGCTTGGCGGAGTAGAGGGCGCCGTCGGCAGCAGAGATGAGTGCTTCCTTGTCGCCGTCGGCGGTGGCGGCCACGCCCAGGCTCGCCGTTACGCGAATCGTGCCATGGCCCTCGATCAGCGGAATCTCGAGCGTCTCGATGGCGGTACGGACACGCTCGGCGATGGCGACAGCGCCTTCGAGATCGGTGTGGGGCAGGATCACCGCCATCTCCTCTCCGCCGTAGCGAGCCGGCGAGTCGGCCTCGCGCGAGGACTCGCGGACCACTCGGGCGACCTCTTTGAGTACGACGTCTCCCTGTGGATGCCCGTGGGAGTCGTTCACGCGCTTGAAATTGTCGACGTCGAGCATGATCAAGCCCACCGAGTAGTGGTAGCGACGCACCTGATCCATCTCGGCGGTCAAGAGCTCTTGGAAGCGGCCGTAGTTGGCCAGCCCCGTGAGCTCGTCGGTAACCGCCTGGCGCTGCACCTGGAAGTGCAGGTCGACGTTCTCGAGGGCCAGGGTCGCCTGCGCGGCCAGCGAGCGGAGCACCTCCCGGTCGTCCTCGTTGATCGCGCGACCCCGCCGGGCGACGGTGATGATCCCCCGGGGTGTCGTCTCGCCATCGGCCGGGCCTAGCGGCACCGATGCCACGAACTGGTCGCCGGAGCTCGACTCGCCGAGCTTGGAGCCGGTCATCGTCGCGCGCTCGGCCTCCTCCAGACGGGTCTCGAATCCTGACAGTTGCCCAACCCGGGCTGACTCCACGAGCGGCTCACCCGGCCCAGATCGCATCATGGCCCGGCCGGCACTCGCCTGTACTGCGTCGACGGCGGTCTTGAGCGCGAGATCGAGGAGCGCGGGCTGGTCGAGGTTCGAGGCGAAGGTCTGCCCGATGCGCCGGATCGATTCCCGTAGCCGCACCCGCTCTCGGTTGAGCTCGTCGAGCCGGCGCTCGAGCTGGTCGGACATGCTGTTGAACTCCTGGCCGAGAGCGGCGAACTCGTCGCGGCCCTCGGTGGGCACGGGAGCGGAGAAGTCGCCGCTTCCGAGTCTGCGCGCCGCCTCGAGGAATCTCCCCAGCTGACCCTCGATGGCGCGCGAGGAGAGCACCGAGAAGGCGAACGCGAGGAGGACAAAGAATGCGATGATGAGCGCCGCGATGAGCTGGTCGCTCTGGACTGAGGATTCGGTCCTGGCCAGGTTCAGGAGCACGCTGACGTGCACTGGCTTTCTGCCGAAGCCGCGCAGCACCGTCGTCACCGACCGGTAGTCGGTTCCGCCGATGCGCGCCGTCCCGATTCCTGGTATCCGGTGGCCAAAGACCGCCGGCAGGGTGGAGGCGAGCGTCTGGGATCCTTGCCGAACGACGATGGCCACGCCTGGGTCGCGGGTGACGATGTCGTTTGCGTACTGCGCCGCGGTGAGGAGCGAGACCTCGATCGTCGCCGCCAGCCGCCCGTTCGCCGCCGGGACCATGGCTGCGCCCGGGGCGATCGCCGCCGGTTGGGTGCTCACGTCGACGAGCGGCTTCGTCCCCGGCCCGATCTCGAGCACAACTCGCGCCAGGCCGGCCCTCCCGGCGAACTCGGCGAGACGGACGCGCGCGGCCGAGTCATGGCCGGTGGCCACTGCCTTCGAGAGCTTGACCTCGTGCGCGAGGGCGATCGCGACCACCTGTGCGCGCGCCTGGGCAGCCTCATAGACACTGGTGGCGGCCGCATTGAGGCCGGCGGCGCGGGCATTCGCCTTACCCTGCTCGCTCCCCCCGATCAGGCGGAAGGCCAGCACCCCGACCGCGATCATGGGCGCGATGACGATGACGACGAAGAAGCTGGTGAGGCGAGTGCGGAAGCTCATCGGGGCAGAGGCCTGCCTGCGGAGCGTAGCGGCCGCCCATGGCAATGACCCCATGCGACAAGGTCCTTGCGCGGGCTCGGAGCGCTGCGGGTCACGGCTACACTGTCGGGCGCCGCGTGGCTGCGCTGCCGCACGGGGCTATAGCTCAGTTGGGAGAGCGCCTGGATCGCACCCAGGAGGTCGCGAGTTCGAGTCTCGCTAGCTCCATTTGCAGGGTTTTCGGTAGTTATGGGTTTAAGCCTTCCTGCCCGAGCGGGGAGAGGCGTGGCCGGGGCGCCGAGCGATGACGCAGAATCTGTCCGGGTACCTGCAAACGCGCCCTGCCGGGCGAACCTGGGGTAAATCGATCCTCCCGGATGTTTCATCGGTCGCTTACCCCAGATCCTTGAGCCCTGAATTGCAGCGATGAAGATCCACGCCCTAACGACGGGAACAGTGCGCCTGAAGCACAGCTTCCTCTTCGCCAGTCTCGGCGTGCGACGACGGCTCGATCTGTTGCTGCCGGGACCGTTTTCGCAACCGCTGCCGATTCACTGCTGGGCGATCGAGCACGCCGGAGCGCTCAGGCTCGTCGACACGGGTGAGACGGCAGCGGTACGAGACCTCGCGTTCGCGCGCTTCGAGGTGACGCCCGAGCAGGAGCTCCCGGCCGCGATGGCCGCCGCCGGGCTAGAGCTTGAGGACGTCCGCGAGGTCGTGCTCACCCACGTTCACGGCGACCACATTCATGGCTGCGTGCATGTGCGTGCGCCGGTACTGGTCCACGATGAGGAATTGCGCAACATGGGGTCGCGGCGGGCCCAGCTCCTGCGCCGTGTCCTGCGCGAGCCGCTCCCCCCCGGGTTCGCGCCCGAACCGTTCGCGCTCGACGGAGGGCCCTTCGGAGCGTTCCCCCGGAGCCGTGCGCTGAGCGACGATGGTCGCATCGTTGCCGTGGACACCGGTGGGCACACCCCGGGTCACGTGTCGGTGATCTGCATCGACGACTCGGGCCGCCACGTGATGCTCGCCGGCGATGCCACCGACTCACTCGAGCAACTGCACGCTCGGCGCGCGGACGCCATCGCACCGGACCCCGAGGTTCACGTCGAGACCCTGAAGACGATCCTCGCTCACCTCGGGCAGCACCCGACGATCTACCTCCCCTCCCACGACCCCGACTCGGCGGCCCGGCTCGCCGGCGGAGTCACTTCAGCTGCGACCGCAGCCTAGCCGACCTCCTGGTGCCCCAAGGTTTCTCCCCATCCCAGTGGTTGGACGCGTCGTAGCTCCCGCGACCACCGACGACGGCGCCGATCCGTGACTCGCTTCCGAGAAGAATACGGCGCCTTCACCAGTCGGCTCGCCCCGCACTGGATCGGCGTCGGTCCACGGCCCGCCGAACATCAGTTGTGCAGGTGCTCGCCCTTCTCACTGAGGCCCTGGGCCAGGGCCCCGTCGCCCGGTCCAGTTATGTAGCCGTCGATCGGCCGGAAACCCATCGACGGCAGCAGCGGTACCCCTAACCTGTCACCCATGGCAGCCACCATCACCCTTTATCGCGGCGATATCACCGGGGACCCCGACGCCGACGCGATCGTCAACGCCGCCAACTCGAGCCTGCTCGGCGGCGGGGGGGTCGACGGGGCGATCCACCGCGCCGCGGGACCGAGCCTCCTCGACGAGTGCCGGACCCTCCACGGCTGTGAGACCGGCGACGCCAAGGTCACGGGCGCCGGCCGACTGGCGGCCACGCACGTCATCCATGCCGTAGGTCCGATGTGGCGTGGAGGCGGCCAAGGCGAGCCGGAGCTGCTCGCCTCGTGCTACCGGCGAGCCATCGAGCTCGCCGCTGCACATGGGTGCGAGCGGGTGGCCTTTCCCGCCATCTCCACCGGCATCTACGGCTACCCGCTCGCGGAAGCGGCGGAGGTGGCCTTGTCGGCGACGCGCGAGGCGCTCGACGCGCAGTCGACGGTGAAGGAAGCACGCTTCTGGCTCTTCGACGACGAGGCCTACGACGTCTTCGCCGAGAAGCTCGAGCGCTCCCGCCCAAGATAGGTACCGGCGCCTACCAATATAGGGAGCTTCCCGATGTGCCCGGCGGCGTGCGCGCATACCTTCCGTTTGCGTCGACGCGTTCAACGAACGAGCACCGAAAATGCCGCGGCACGTCCAGCGCACCATTCCCGAGCGACTGCACTCCCCTCGACAGCGGGCCGGCAGCCTCGCGCGCGGCGGTCGTCGCAGCCGGGGGCGCGCGTGCGCACGAGCTGAACGCTCGGGGGCAAGATCCGGGCGCCACCCTCACGCCGGGGGGGCGTGGTGACCGGGTGCGGCCTGGACTTGGTCGCCGCCGCGTCCGGCGGCCTCGCGCGCCGGTGCGGATTCGGCTCTAATCCGCCGCTTGCTCGCCCCCATCCCCCCCGACCGCCGGCTCCGCCGCGTCGCCCAGCTCCTCGCCGGCATCGTCCTCTACGGGGTGACGGCGGCGATGCTCGTGCTCGCCGGGCTCGGGCTCGACCCCTGGGATGTCCTTCACCAGGGGTTCTCTCGCACGTTCGGGCTGGGAATCGGTACGTGGGCGATCATCGTCAGTCTCGCGGTGCTGACCCTGTGGCGGCCGCTACGCCAGCGGCCCGGCGCGGGGACGGTGGCCAACGCGCTCCTCGTCGGCGTGGTCATCGACCTCGTGCTCTCGCTCGTCCATCCACCGCACGCGCTGTCGGCGCGGGTGGCCATCCTCGTCGCGGCGGTGGCGGGCAACGGCGTCGCCACCGGCCTGTACATCGGCGCCGGCCTCGGACCGGGGCCGCGAGACGGTCTGAGCGTGGGCATCGCCGCGCGCGGGCACTCGATGCGGCTCGTGCGCACGGTCATCGAAGCCACCGTGCTCCTCACCGGTGTCCTCTTTGGCGGCACCGTTGGCGTCGGCACCGTCGTCTATGCCCTGACCATCGGACCGATCACCCACCTGAGCATCCCTGCCCTATCGCCTCGTCCCGAGGGCAGGTCGCGGATAATGTCGGTGTGGGAATGGATCTCGCGACCGCGCCGATCTCGGCCGTCGGACTGATCGCCGGCTTCGGCGTTGCCGTGGCGAGCGGGTCGCGGGCGCTCGGAGGGCTCGTGCTCCTGGGCTTTGCGTTGTGGTGCATCGCCATCTGGCTGCGCCGCGACGGCCGCCGCACGGCGTTGCGCCTGACTGCGGTCGGGTTCTCTGCTTTTGTGCTCTCGCACGTGCTCGGACTGGTGATCGGCGCTTGGCCCGCGGTCCTCCTCGCGGCTGCGGGCACGGCGATCGCCTGTTGGCGCCTCTCGGACGTCCATCGCGCTCGCGCGCGCGTCGGCGTCTAGCTAACCCGGCTGGCCCGGCGTGAGGTTGGCGCACGCGGGCACCCCGACGGTGCTCCATGCCGCGTGATCGCGGAGGTTGATGGCGGCGAGCTCGACGTCGAGCTGCTTGATGGCGACGACAGGATCGCCTCCGCTCTGGAGATTGTGGTCGGCGGCGATGAGCGCATCGAGCTGCTGCTTTGCGTCTCCGAGGGCGGCACGGTAGGCCTCGGCCAGTCGGTGCGGGGGCGCGAGCTTTCGCAGGGCCACGAGCTCGGGACGGAAGACGGCGATGCCCTGGGCGAGGAACGTACTGCCGGCGGTGTTCGAGCTCGGCAGGGCGATGCGGTCACTACGCCGGACCGCGGTCCGGCACACGATGGTGGCCTTGGTCCGCAATTCCCGCGCGCTGAGGGTGCCGCTCCCGCACCCGGACAGGCACAGACCGAGGGCCGCCACGACTACGGTGATCCTCATCGCACGCGCCCTCATCGCAGCGGGACACCGAGCAGGCGCTCGAGCTCTTGCACCGTCTCGCCCGCGTCGCGATGGTGCACGGTGGCCATCCCGAGCTCCGCCGCCGGGGCCAGGTTGAAGGGCAGATCGTCGACGAACACGCACGCGCTGGGCGCGAGCCCGATGGCCTGCGCCCCCAGCGCGTAGATCTCTGGCGCGGGCTTGCGCACGCCGACCTCACCGGAGATCACCACGCCGTCGAAGAGCTCGCCGAGCATGGCCCGGTCATAGCGCCGGGTCCCCCACGAGTTGGAGACCATGCCGGTGCGGACCCCGGCCGCGCGCGCCGCCCGCACCGCCGCGAGCATCGCGAAGTCGGGCGTTGACCCGGCGAAGAGCCGGTCGATGAGCTGCGCCTTTTCGACGCCGAGCGCGGCGGCGAGGCCGTGCTCGAAATCGAGCTCCTCGAGCTGGCCGGTCTCCAGTCCGATGAGCAGCTCCCGGCAGTCGCGATCCGCTCGGAAGCGTCGCCCGACGGTGTCGGGGTCGAGCCCTTCGAGCTCACAGAACGATCGGAAGGAGGCAAACAGATCGGTGGTCAGCACCCCGCCGTAGTCGACGAGCAGGCCCTCATGGCGCACCCTGGGAGACCTCCAGCGCCCGATCGGCGAGTTGGACGACGCCCTCGCCGAACGACTGCAGGTAAGGGTCATCGGTAGTTCCGGCTAGAGCTCGCTTGTAGTTGCCCTCCATGAACACGATCGACTTCCACAGCGCGAGGGTCAGGTACCACCTGGGCGCCTGCATCGAGCGTCCCGCGCGCTCCTCGTAGCGGGCGATGAGCTCCATCCTGGTCGGAAAGCCGGCCAGCCGGGTCACGCTCTGGAGGTCGAAGCGCCCCACAGGCGGGTCGTCCGCCTCGGCCCAGAACATCATCAGGTAGCCGAGGTCGGCCAGCGGGTCGCCGATGGTGGCCATCTCCCAGTCGAGAACGGCCTCCAGGCGCGCCGGGGCCCGGGCGGCGTAGATGGTGTTCCCCAGCCGGTAGTCACCGTGGACGATCGTCGCCGCGGGAGAGTCCGGCACGTTCGCGGCCAGCCATTCGCCGACGCGCTCGACCGCGGGCAGATCGCGCGTGCGGTTGTGCTCCCACAGACCACCGAAGCGCCGCAGCTGGCGCTCGAGGTAGCCGGTCGGCTTGCCGAAGCCCTCGAGCCCGGCGCCCCTCCAATCGACGGCGTGGATCTCGACCAGGGCATCGATGAGTTCATGGGCCACGCGGCGGCGCTCCTCGAGGCTGTCGAGGGCTTCGGGCATGTGCTCGGTGATCACCTCGCCATGCACCCTGTCCATCATGTAGAAGGGAGCGCCGATCACCGACGCGTCCTCGCATGCGAAAAGAACCTTAGGTGCCCGCACCGCGGTGGCCTCGAGCGCGCGCAGCAGCCTCGCCTCGCGGATCACGTCGTGGGCGCTGGGGGGGAGCGGGCCGCGCGGCGGCCGGCGCAGGATCACCTCGCGCTCCCCGTTTGACACCGCGAGGGTGACATTGGAATGGCCGTCGCCGACCGGCGTCACCTCGAGCTCGGCGGCGTTGCCGTCGCCGAGTCCATGCTGGGCGAGCAGCTCGGCGAGCGGCTCGATAATCAGTAGCGGCTCGCGCGCGCCCTCGGCAACGTCGCCGTGGCGGCGGATGATGTCGTCCGGAGCCAGAGCCTGGGTCATCGGCCCTGGCAGCGTACCGACGGCGTCACCAGACTCCCGGGATGAGCCGCTTGGTCCGTGAGCGGTACCTTGCGTAGGGCTCGCCCAGAGTGGCTACGAGCAGCGCCTCCTCGACCGAGATCCGGTACAGGAGCGCGGGGAGGGGCACGAGCGTGGCGACGAGAACCGAGAGCCAGGTCCCGACTGCCGCCCCGACGCCGAGGATGATGAGCATCAGTCCGGTGTAAGAGGGATGGCGGACCCAGCGATACGGGCCGCAGTCGATTACCTGCTGCCCCTGGTGGACCTCGACCGAGGTGCGAAAGGAATCGCCCAGAGTGAGAATGGCCTTCAGGCGCAGGGCAACGCCGACCCAGATGCACGCGATCCCAACGGCGCGCGAGCCGGGGAGCGGCCGGGCGCCGTGCGATCCCAGCACCCCGGCGAGCGCCAGGGCAGCGGCGAGCGAGACGCCAATGAGCACTCGAGTGCCGTGATCGGTCGCCGTTCCCCCGCGACCGCCACGGTGCTCGCGCACCCGCAACATCGTTTCGAGAAGCCCCCAGGCGGCAAGCGTGATGTACTCGACCAGGGCCATCGGCGCATGCTAGGCCGATTACTGAACAGGGGGTGAACACCGCCCGAACATCCTGGTGCCGCAGCGATTCCCTGCCATGATCGCCGGTATGGACGATCATTCCCGTGGATCGGTGCTCGTAGTCGACGATGAACCGACGATTGCCGAGGTGGTCGCCCGATATCTCGAGCGCGCCGGTTACCGCACGCGCGTGGCCGCCGACGGCGCCGCGGCGATTGAGGCGGCGGCGCAACAGCGCCCCGATCTCGTGGTCCTCGACCTGATGCTGCCGCGCATCGACGGCCTCGAGGTCATGCGCCGGCTGCGCGAGCAGGATCGCGAGCGCATCGCGGTGATCCTGCTCACCGCCAAGAGCGAGGAGGCCGACCGCGTGATCGGCTTGCGCCTGGGCGCCGACGACTACGTGGTCAAGCCGTTCTCGCCCGCCGAGCTGGTGGCGCGCGTCGACGCGGTGCTGCGGCGGATCGACACCTCGCCCGAGCAGGAGGCGGCGATCGACCTCGGTGATCTGAGAATCGACCCGGCCGCGCGCCGTGTCTTCGTGCGCGGTGAGGAGGCCCTGCTCACCCAGCGCGAGTTCGACCTCCTGCTCTTCATGGCACGTCACCCCGGTCAGGTGTTCTCGCGCAATCAGCTCATGGATGCCGTCTGGCAATACGCCTTCTACACCGACACCTCGACCGTCACCGTCCACATCCGTCGCCTGCGCGCGAAGATCGAACTCGACCCGGCAGAGCCGCGCCACATCCAGACGGTGTGGGGCGTCGGCTACCGCTTCCAGCTGTGACACCGATGCGGCGTCTGTACGGCGTGTCGGCCCTGATCCTCGCGGGATCGGCGGCCGTTGCGGCAGCGACCATCGGGGGCCACGGCACCCTCGAGACCGTCGCGGTCCTCGCCGCCATCGGCGCCGCCTCGGTGCTCGCGGCGCAGGCCGTGGTCCTGGCGCGCTCGCACGGCCGCGCCGGTCCCCTCTCGCGCCAATTCGCCTTCGCGGCCGCCATCGTTATCGCCCCACTGCTCCTCGCCCTTGTCGTCATTGGTCTGCTCATGTTCGCCTCGGGTCACGACGTCGAGCTCGTGGCCCTGATCGTCGTCTTCGTAGGCGTGATCGCCGTGGTCGCCGGCCAGCGGCTCGCCGCCGCGATCATGCGCGACGTCGAGGCGGTGAGAGACGGACTCATGGCGGTGGGGCGGGGCGAGCGTGATCTGCGGATCTCCACCACGGGGCGCGACGAGCTCGGCGAGCTTGCCGACGCAGCCAACGCCATGATCGCCCAGCTCCACGCCGAGGAAGCGGCCCGCGATCAGTCCGATGCCGCGCGGCGCGGGCTCGTCGCCGCGGTCTCCCACGACCTGCGGACGCCCATCACTTCGCTCCGGCTCCTGGCCGACGCGGTCGGCGACGACATCGTCGACGGGGACACCAGGCGCTCCTACCTCGATCGCATGCGGACTCACATCGACGCGTTGGGCGCGCTCATCGACGATCTTTTCGAGCTCTCCCGCCTCGAGGCCGGTGACATCCGCTGGTCGCTCGAGCGGGTGCCGTTGCGTGAGCTGGTCGGAGAGACGGTCGCAGCGATGCGCGTGCAGGCCGACCTCAAGGGCGTCGCCGTGCACGCCGACGTCCCGCTCGAGCTCGGGCCCGCGCGGGCCAACCCCGAAAAACTCCAGCGCGTCCTCTTCAATCTGATCCAGAACGCTATCCGCCACACCCCTGCCGATGGCAGCGTGGTGGTCCGCGCCGAGCCGGTCGCCGACCGGATCGAGATCGAGGTCTCAGACACCGGCGACGGGATCGACGGCCCTGATCGAGACCAGGTCTTCGAGGCCTTCTACCGCGGCGGCACCGACGCCTCTCGCACGAGCGGCGGCGCCGGGCTCGGTCTCGCCGTCTCGCGCGCCATCGTCGAGGCGCATGGCGGCAAGATCTGGCTGCCGGAGTCGCCGGCCGGGACGCGCGTGCGCTTCAGCCTGCCGGCCGCCGCTTAGCGCCCGGGGCCGTCAGGCCGCGACGGGCACGCCGACGCGGACGGTCCGGTCAAAGCGCCAGCCGGCGATCTGATCGTCGTCGCACGCGACGCCGACGACGGTTGCCCCGGTGCTCCGCTCGATGGCGGCGAGCAGAAAGGCCATCCGGTCGCGCAACTCGTGCCCCGCTTCGGTCTCGTCCTGAGCCCAATCGGCATCCGCCCCCTCGATCATGACCGTCACCCGTTTCGGGTGGTGACGGGTTACCTGTTCGACGAGCTCATGGTCAAGGTCTGACGTAGTTATGTTGGTGATTGCTAGTAGGTCTGACATGCGTTGGAGTCTCCTGGCCGTGAGTAAAGAATCGTTCAACTGCCACGAACAATTGATCACGAAACGTCTGTTGTCAGCCCGCCTTCTAAGCTCAGGGGACTGAGATGCCCGAGCTTCCAGAGGTCGAGATCACTGCCCGCCGGATCGGGGCCGCCACCGCGGGTGCCACCGTTGAGTCGACGCTGGCGCCGGGCATCAATGCGCTGAAGACCTATGACCCCCCGGTGTCCGAGCTCGAAGGCCGCCGAGTCGAGGGGGTGCACCGGCGCGGCAAGCTCTTCCTCGCCGACCTCGAGGGCGATCTCACCCTCCTCATCCACCTGATGTCGGCCGGGCGCCTGCAGCTCTTCGACCGGCGGGCCTCGCTGCGCGACCGGACCTCGCGCTTCCTCCTACGGCTGGACGACGGACGCGAGCTGCGCCTGCGCGAGTTCGGCACCAAGCAGCGGGCCTGGGTCAAGCTCCTGCGTACCGGCGAGGTGGAGAACGACGAGGCGCTCGCGGCCCTCGGTCCCGAGGCGTGGCCCGACCCGCCGGCATTTGCTCCGCTGCTCGACGCACCGCGGCCGCTGCACACGCTGCTCCGCGATCAGCACGTGATCGCCGGCATCGGTCGTTCGTGGGTCGATGAGATCCTCCACGCCGCTGAGCTCTCCCCCTTCAAACGCGGGGCCGACCTCGACGGCGACGAGGCCGACCGGTTGCGCGTGGCGACCATGGAGCAGCTCGGCAGGGCGATCGCCCACTACGAAGAGGTCATCGCGCTCCCGATCCCGGACAAGCTGCCGCTGCCCCTCAAGGTCCACCGCCACCAGGGCGAGCCCTGCCCGCGCTGCGGCGACCAGCTCGAGGCGGTGTTCTACGAGGACTACGTGATGTCTTACTGCCCGACGTGCCAGACCGAGGGCAAATTGCTCAAGGACCGCCGCCTCTCCCGTTTACTGAGATGATTACCGGGTGATCGATCCCGGCGATCAGGCGCCTGACTTCACGCTGCCCGACCAGAGCGGTGAGCCGGTGACCCTCTCGGAGCTGCGCGGCAAGCCCGTAGTCCTCTACTTCTACCCCAAGGCGGACACGCCAGGGTGCACCACGCAGGCGTGCGGAGTGCGCGACCACGCGCTCGACTATGAGTTCGCGGGCGCCGTCGTGCTCGGTGTCTCGCCCGATCCGGTCAAGCCGATCGCCAAGTTCGCCGAGAAGTTCGAGCTCGGCTTCCCGCTCCTCTCCGACGAGGACCACTCGGTCGCCGAGGCCTATGACGTCTGGGTCCAGAAGTCGATGTACGGCAAGACGTACATGGGCATCGAGCGCACCACCTTCGTCATCGGGCCTGACGGCGTTGTCACCCATGTGTTTCGCCGGGTCAAGCCCGCCGAACACGACAATCTCGTCCTCGGCGCGCTCACGTGAGCCTCCGCCGTCTCGTCGTGGTCATGGTCGTCGGCGCCGCCCTGGTCGCAGCTGGGTGCGGCAGCTGAAGCTCGGGTTCTAACACGCCGACGTCAACGAAGATCCATTTCGCGACGACGAAGTTCGCCATCCACGCGGGTCTGGCCTTCGGGACCTTCCACCACTTCATCTAGGAGCCCTTCAAGGCCGGGAACTTCTCGCATCCCTTCAGCCACAAGTTCACGATCCTCAAGGCGATCGCTGCCGGCCTGTTCATCGAGCACGAAGTCAAGCTCGCGCTTGCGGACGCGCGGGCCAGCAAGCTGCTCTCACACGTGGTCGCGCCGTTGGCCGCCCTTGGCGGCGGGGTGGCGCTGATCCGAGCTGCGATCAAGAGCGGTCATCCGAACGCGCAGGCCATCACCGCTGCCAACTCCAACGTCTCCTCGGCGGAGTTCAACAGCAGCTCGGCCGGTCAGCCGATCAAGGAGACGGTGGGCGGGCCGTAGCCGCGGGCGGGCGGCTACTGCAGGCCCTCGCGCGCCTCGCGCACGAGAGTGACGGCCTCGGGGAAGACGAGCGCGATGACGCTGCGGAGCTGCTCGGCTTGCGCCTCGGTCGATCCCTGGATGTTGACGCGATTGATCGCCGCCACGGTGAGGTCGACGGCGAGCTTGATCGCGTTGTCGGCCCATGCCAGGCGCTGAGCGCCCTGCATCTGCTCGGCGAACTCACCGAGCCGCCGCTGCAGCTCGTCCGGGTCGCCAAAGAGATCTCCGAAGCCGCTTCCTTCCATGCTTCCAATGGTAGCCGGTCCCGTTTGGCGGCTACGGAGTCCGTTTCGCAAGGACGGCGATGGTTCCACCGCGTTTGGCTCGCGCCGCCATGAGCTCCACCAGGACCGCGATGGGCGCCAGGGGGAGGGCGAGCGCGGTGATCACCAGGTCGGGGGAGCGGGCGGGGGCGTTGCGCTTGAGCAGGTTGTAGAGGTAGGACGGCCGGGTGGTGAGGCGGCTGACGAGGGATTGCCACATGCCGAAGGGATTGTGTTCGGCGAGCTGGTGGTGGGTGTGGACAGGCGTGAAGTGGTTGGCACGGAGGAGGTAGTCGAGGCCCGCCGCAGTGAAATGGACGCGGTGCCTGGGCACGTCGAGGTGGTACCAGCCGTCGCCGCCGACGCGGGCCTGGAGGCTCGCAAGGTTGGGGACGCCCACCAGGAGCACGCCGCCCGGGGCCAGCCAGGCCGCGATCCGGGCCAGCGCCGCGCCGGGGTCGTCGAGATGCTCGAGCACGTGCCACAGGGTCACGGCGTCGAGCGAGGCGGGGGGGATATCTGCCGTGTCGATCGTGGCCTGCTCGACGGCGGCGTTCAGGGCCCGCGCGGCGGACACCCCACGCTGCGAGGGCTCGATTCCCCGGGCCGCGTAACCGGCGGCTTGAGCGCCGGCGACAAAACGGCCGCGGCCGGCGCCGGCGTCAAGGAGTCTCGCCGGCGGTGGCGTATCGAGCAGGTTCAGCCGGTGGCGGTCGAAAGCCGCCAGGATGGGTGCTGCCAGGCGCGCTAGGCGAGGGGCTCCAGGTGCGTAGGCACCCGTCTCATGGAGCTCGGCGGGGGCATCTCCCACGGTCACGGCGGTGCCGCATTCCCGGCAGCGCCTGAGCTCGTATCGTGCTGGCCCGACCGCGGGCTCGGCACTGGGAACCGACCGCCAGGCAAGGAGCGTCCCGCCGCACGCGGGGCAGGCGTCGCCGATCTGCACAGACGCGAGTGTATGTCCCTGTTCCGTACACTGGCGCAAGATGCTCAGCGCGACCGTCACGAGGGCCGACTGGTCCGCGCCGCGCGGCTAGCATAGGCGCCTGATGAACTCAGATCAGCTGCAGCGCGAGACCGAGACGCGCGTCCGCGTGGCGCCCGTCGCCATCATCGCTGGCCTCCTGCTCGTCATCGCCGCAGTGACCGGGCTCCTTGGTTCGCACTCGAACGTCAATGAAGAGACGCTCGCGCTCATCATCGTCCACAAGCGCTTCCCACTCGACCTCATCGGGGCCATCATCAACGCCGGCGGCCTCATCGGCCTCGCCCTCGTCCTCACCTTCCTGTGGACAGCCACCAAGGCCCGGCGACCCGAGCTCTCGCCCTCCTTCCGTATCCTCGCCATCCTCGGCGGCGGGCTCGCCGCCGTCAGCGCCGTCATCTACGAGATCGTCATCTCGGTCGTCTCCAACCAGTTCGTTACCAGCGGCCAGCAGACCTACGCCCAGGCCCATCACCTCACGAGCTCGCCCATCGTCCTCGCGCTCCCCACCATCGCCTTCTTCGGCGACCTCCTGCTCGCCGTCGCGATCGTCACCATCTCCTTGAACGCCATGCGCGTCGGCCTCCTCCCGCGCGTGATGGGCTATCTAGGCATCTTCGTCGGCGTCCTCTTCCTGTTCCCCATCGGCTCGCCGGTCCCGGTGATCCAGGCGGGCTGGATGTGCGCGCTCGCCTACCTCTTCCTCGGCCGCTGGCCCAATGCCTACCCGCCCGCCTGGGAGCGCGGCGAGGTCGTGCCGTGGCCATCGAACCAGAAGGCCCGCGAGCAGCAGGTGGGCCGGCCGGCGCGCGGAGGACGGGGCAAGCCGGTGCCAAAGCCCCAGCCGGCTGCGACCGCCGAGCGCGCCGTGGCCCCGGCCGCCGGCTCGACGCGCGCCACGACGCCGAAGCGGAAGCGTAAGCGGCGGAGTTAGGGCCGGGGCGGCGGTGCGGCGCGCGGGTTGGCGTGGCCGGGCGTGGGCGTGGGTCCGTGCGTGGGCGTGGGTCCGCGCGTGGGCGGAGTGCCGGCACCCGCGGGGCGCCGGGCGGAACGTGGTCGAGAAAGCGGCTTCATGGTTCGTTTCTCGACCGGCCTCGGCGCCTCGGCCCCATTGAAACGGCGCGTTCACCATCCTGCCATCCTCGTCACCCCCCCGTTACGGGTTCCAGGAGCCTGGTCGAGAAAGCGGCTTCATGGTTCGTTTTCTCGACCAGGCCCGATCCGGGCGCGCGGCTCGGCCCGCGGCTGCGGCGCCTCGCCCTCCAAAGCTCCACAACTCGCATATCCGTCCACCCCCCTCAGCGTCGGGGCTGGCCGTGCCGATGATGCGTGTCAAGAGCGCTCGCGCTCTTGACACGTTGACCCGCCGCCGCCGCCGCTGCCCATCCAACGGAAGGCGGACATACCGCGACGGCGATTAGACGCCCCGGCCGAGACTTCCCCGGTCCCCAACCACGCAGGGGACCGGGGTTGCGGGGCCGGTGGGGGTTGGGGACCGCGTCCCCTGAACCACGCAGGGGACCGGGGTTGCGGGGCCGGTGGGGGTTGGGGACCGCGTCCCCTGAACCACGCAGGGGACCGGGGTTGCGGGGCCGGTGGGGGTTGGGGACCGCGTCCCCCTGCCACGCATCTGGCATCGCGAAGTGCGTCGGAGCGGAGGCAGGCCGATACCCTCCTGCCCTGAAGGCCCTGAACCACCTCAGACCGGGAGGCCACATGGCGCAGTGGGATGGACGGACGGTGCTCGTTACCGGTGCCTCGCGGGGGATCGGGATGGCCACGGCTGAGCACTTTGCTGCGCTTGGCGCCCGCGTGGGCTTGGTGGCGCGGAGTGCCGGGCCGCTCACGGCGCTCGCGGAGCGCCTCGGCCCTGAGAACGCGCGCGCCGTGGTGGCGGACCTGAGCGACCCGGTCGAGGCTGCGCGCGCGGTCAAGGAGGTCGAGGAGGCGCTCGGGCCGGTAGACGTCCTCATCAGCTGTGCGGGCGTCCTCCACCGCGACTGGGTGGAAGACGTCAAGCTCGAGGATTTCGAGGAGAGCTACCGGCTTGGCGTGGGCGCGGCGATCTGGCTCACCCAGCAGGTTCTCCCGGGCATGCGGGAGCGCAATTTCGGGCGCATCGTCCTCGTCTCCTCGGAGCTCGGGTTGATCGGCGGACCGACGTACACCTCGTACTGCACGACGAAGTTCGCCCTTGTCGGGTTCGCCGAGGTCCTCTATCAGGAGCTCAAAGGGACGGACGTCAGGGCGTGCGCTGTGTGCCCGGGCGACGTGCGCACCGGACAGCTCGAGGATGAGCATGCGTGGGGACTGACGGGCGGGGTGGCGCTCGACAAGGCGATGGATCCCGCCCGCGTGGCTAGGGACATCGAGGCGGCGGCCGGCGGGTCGAGCACCGTGGTGGTCGTCGACCGCCCCCACCTGCGGCTCGTCTTCAGGCTCATGGGCGGACCACGAAAGCTGCGGCTCCTCATCGTGGCCGACGCCTTCAAGAAGCTCCTGCGCGCCCGCCCCGGCGCCTGAGCCCGCCCCCGCCCCGCCCCCCGCCCCCGCCCCCGGAAGCTAGAGCGCGAGCCGGTACTCAGTGAGCATGAGCGTGAGCTGCTCGTTCCATTGCTCGCCGGTCGCCTGCCAGCCGCGGCGCTCGTAGAAGCGCCGCGCTCGTGCGTGGAGCGCCGGGGTGTACAACCTGACCGCCTCATAGGCGCGCGAGCGGATCTCCTCGATCGCCGCCTCGTGCAATGTCGCGGCGACGCCCTGGCCCCACCACTCGGGAAGCACGAAGAGCTGCCACAGGTGAGCGAGGCCTGGGGTCGCAGGGCTGCTCGCCCACGGCCGCCCGGGAGTCCGCAGTCGTGCCGGCGTGAAGGCGATGTGCCCGACCGGGTCCGAGCCCGAGAGCGCCAGCATGGCCCAGGTATCGAGGTCGGCGAGGAACTCGGCCATGAGCGCGGTGTCGGCGCGCATGTCGGGCGGGACCCAGCCCAGCGGAGCGAACCCGACGTAGGAGTCGAAGCCCGCTTGTACGTCGGCGACGAGGATGTCGAGGTCGGCGACGGTGGCGCGGCGGATGGAGATCGGTGTCATCCGAGACGAACACGGTTGCATATCTGCATCTGCGGGCGCGATCATGGCTACTCGCCCGCGCGCAAGAGGAGAGGAAGGATCATGAGCTCGAACACGGAGACGAGGTTCTCGTCGTATGAGGAAGCGGTCGCATCGCACCGATGGGAGGTGCCCGAGCGCTACAACATCGCCGCCGACGTGTGTGACAAGCATCCGCGCGACAAGCCGGCGATGATCCATGAGGACTTCCGCGGCAACGTACGCAACATCACCTGGGGCGAGCTCCAGGACATGTCAAACCAGTTCGCCAACGTGCTCGTCGGCCACGGAGTCGAAAAAGGCGACCGCGTCGCGATGCTCCTTCCACCCACGCCGGAGACGGCGGCGGCGTTCCTGGGGACATGGAAGGTCGGCGCCATCCTCCTCTCGATGTCGGTCCTCTATGGTGACGAGGGGATCCGCCACCGCGTCACCGACTCGCGGGCCAAGGTGCTGGTCACCAACGCCGCCAACGCCGACCGCATTGAGCGCCAGCTCGTCGAGCAGATCCTCATCCTCGACGACGACCTCCTTTCTCATGGCTCCACCTCGTTCACCTGCGCCGACACGGCGGCCGACGATCCCGCCCAGCTCTACTACTCATCGGGGACCACCGGCCTGGCCAAGGGCATCCTCCACGCCCACCGCTACATCCTCGCCCACGAGGAGTTCGTCTACTGCCACGACGTGCGCGACGGAGAGCTCTTCCACGGGATGGGGGAGTGGGCATGGGCCGCGGGCATCTGCCCGCTGATCGGGCCGTGGCGCTACGGCGCCGTGCAGGCGGTCTACCAGCGCGAGGGAGGCTTCGACGCCCATAAGCAGCTCGACTTCCTCTCGCGCCACGAAGTGAGGAACGTCTTCGGCACTCCCACGGCGATCCGCTCGATGATGTCGATCGCCGATGCGGGCACGCGCTATCCGCAGAAGTTCCGGATCGTGTGCTCGGCCGGCGAGCCCCTGAACCCCGAGGCCATCCGCTGGGTCCGCGACCAGTACGGCGTCACCGTGCTCGACTACTACGGCCTCACCGAGTCCTACCCCTTGTGCGGGAACTTCCCGTTCATGGAGGTCCGCGAGGGCTCGATGGGCAAGCCCATCCCCGGATGGGAGGTGTCGATCCTCGACGAGGACGAGCGTCCCGTGGGCGTCGGCGAGCGCGGCGAGATCTGTTTGAAGGCGCGCTCCAACCCGCATTACCCGCTTGGGTACTGGAACCGCCCCGAGGAAGACACCAAGGAGGCGTTCGGCGGCGACTGGTTCCATACCAAGGATGCCGCCAGCTTCGACGAGGACGGGTATTACTGGTACGAGGGCCGGGCCGACGACGTGATCATCGCCGCCGGCTACCGGATCGGCCCCTTCGAGGTTGAGTCGGCGTGCCTCGAGCACCCCGCGGTCGCCGAGGCCGCGGCCGTCGCGTCGCCGGACGAGCGGCGCGGCAACGTGGTCAAGGCGTTCATCGTGCTCGCCGCCGGGCATGAGCCGGGCGACGAGCTCGCCGAGGACATCAAGCACTACGTCCGCGACCACCTCTCCTCCTACGCTTACCCCCGCCGGATCGAGTTCGTGCCCGACCTACCGAAAACTCTCACCGGCAAGATCCGCCGCATCGAGCTGCGTCAGCAGGAGTTCGCGCAGAAGAACTGATCAGCCGGTGGCGCCGGCGCGCGCCTGCGTGCGCATCTCCGAGAGGATCCGCTCGAGCCTGGGCTCGGTGTCCTGATCGACGTGGGTCATGGCCGCCGCCACCGCCGGGTGCACCTCGGCGATCTGCGCGTGCATCTCGTGGGCCACGGCGCGGTAGCTCGGATGCCCCTCCCGGCCCGAGCGCAGCTCGATGAGCTGCATAGCCTCCCGAGCGTTGAGGTCGAGGACGAAGCGGATCCGGTAGCCCAGGCACAGCGCGTAGGGCGCCGCCCGCGCCAGTCCGCTCTCGACGAGCCGTTCGTATTCGCGATGGGAGACCTCGAGCGCGTGCCGGTACTGGTCGCCGCAGCCGGCGAGCTCGACCTGCTCGGGGACCCCGGCCCCGAGATCGGGGGTGAGCGCCTGCCATTGGACGGTGAGCATCCGGTGGCGCTGGAGATCGCGGAAGGCGCCGTAGTCGGCGACGATCTCGAAGCGGTAGCGCAGCGCTTCGAAGCCGCGCCCGGGGCGGTGGCGGCGATTGGCCCGCTCGCCGATGAGCTCGGAGAGCAGGGCAGCGCGCTCGTCGGCGTCGAGGCCGGCGACGGCGCGGGCGATCACCGTCTCCGAGCACTCGGCGGCCTCGAAGAGCAGGGCCGCGAGTAGGTCGCTCTCCTCGCCCTCGGCGCGCAGGAGGGTGACCGATGGGCCGCCGTCGCCTCCGTCGCGGAGATCGAGGCGCTCGGCCCACCGCCGGCCCGCGCGCTCGCGGTCCTCGAGGTAGCGCACCCACTCACCACCGCGCTCGGGCCGACGCACCCGGGCGACAAAGCTCGGGATCACCAGCTCGAGCTCGTCGAGGATCATTCGCCCGTAGTCCTGAGCCTCGGGAAGGGGATGGGCGAGCAGGTGGAGCACGAGCTGCTCGTAGGTCTGGCCGGTGGCGAACATCCCCATGTGCGAGAGCGAGCTCGCGGGGAGCAGGCCGCGCAGGAGGTCGAGCGCCTTGGCCTTGACGGCGCGGGCGTGGGCCGCCGGGGCCTCGCCTTCGGCACGAGGGAACTCGTGCTCGGCCCAGGCCTGCACGCGCGCCAGCAACGACGAATAGGTCGAGAAGAGCTCGTCCATGGCCCCGGTGTACTCGGGCCCGAGCTCGGGATCGCGGTAGTAGCGAAAACCCCCCGGAGGGTCGGGCATGGGGGCGTCGTAGGCGATGTAGCGGGTCGACTGCTCGAGGTAGGCGCCGAGGCGGGGGCGCTGGAGGATCTTGGTGAGGACGTTGGAGACCCATTCGCAGGCCACGTGAGCGCCGCCGAGCTGCGCCACCGAGTCATCGCCGTAGCCGAGGAAGATCCGCTCGTAGAGCTCGGCGGCGCGCCGCCCCTCGGCGTCGCGCCCCTCGGACGGCCCGGCGCCGGGCGTGGGCAGGTCGTCGGCGAACTCGTCGAGGAACAGGCGCCGGAGCGTTCCCTGGTAGCGCGAGTAGCGCGCGAAGAGGGCGCCCTTGACGGTCTCGGGGAGCCCGACGAGCGCGAATACGGGCCGGTCGAGGTTCGTGAAGTGCGCGCTCAGCAGCGCGCGCTCATCGGCGGTGAAGCTCTCGACGGGGTAGTCCACGGGACCGTCGATGCTAGCGGCGGGGTCGGCGTGCGATCGGCTGACGCCGATGCATGCGATCGGCTGGGGGCAATTGCATTGGCGGATTTGGCTAAGCCACGTCCGCCGCGCCTCAGTACACCTTCTTGCACGCCTCCGTGGCCGCGGGCTGGTTGGCGACCGGGAGCTTGGCCGCCGTCCGCTCACAGGCCTTGAGGAGCAGGGCGCGCAGGGGGGCGATGTGGCCGGACTTGATCCCCTCGCAGTCGGCCTGGGCGGTGGCCCGCTCGCTCGCGAGAATGTATGGCGATTTTGCCACCTGCTTGCGACAGGCGAGCACGGCCTGGCGCAGCTTCACGGCCAGGGACACCGTCGGCGTCGTGGGCGTGCCGGTGGCGGCCGCGGTGGGGGACCTGCTCGCGGCGCTGCCGCTGCCCCCGCAGCCGGCCACAGCGACGGACGCGAGCGCGCAGAGGACGAGCACGAGCGGGCGTCTCGTCATCGCCTGCGCCCTAGAGCTGCTTGCACTGCGCGAGCAGCTTCGTGCGTGTGGGCTCCGGCTGGGCCGCGGCCTCCACCTGGCAGAGCTGGCGATCGACCTGGTGCAGGCCGACGTTGTTCCCGGTGCGGATGTACTCGCACTGGGCGAGGACGAGCGGCTTCTGATCAGCCGGGAGGCCCGGATTGTTGGCCGCCTGGTGGCAGGCCGCGACCGACCTGTCGGTGTTGACCTTGTTCAGGTGCTTGACCGTCTTGAGCGACAGTCCCGAGGTCGCGCCGGTCTTGCTCTGGCTGCTGCCCCCGCAGGCCGCGACCAGCAATGCGGGCGTTAACGCGCAAACGAGCAGCACACACAGTCTCTTGGTCATCGTTCCCTCCAACGGCGCGAGAAAGTTTCGGCTAGAAGATTCCCGTGATCGAGCGCCCGGCATGCGCCGCCAGGCTGAGCAGCGGGGAGGGGATGATGCCAAAGAAGACGCCCGCGGCGCCGAAGAGGACGGCGACGGCGGCCACCTCGGGATTGGAGACGGCGCGATCGGGGGCGGGCCAGTCGTTGGCGTCGGCCTCGTCGGCTTCGGGTGAGCCCCCGGCGATGGCCGGGCGCCCGCCTGCGGGAATCCGCACGCTGGCCGACTCGCGCTCGGGCGCGCGCATCCACATCGTCGCGATCACGCGCAGGTAGTAGCCGAGCGAAATCATCGAGCCCAGCACGATGACCACCGCCAGCCACGTGTAGCTGCCCGCCACCAGGGCTCGGATCAAGTAGAGCTTGCCGATGAAGCCCACGGTGCCGGGGATTCCCGCCAGCGAGAGCATGGCGATGGTCATCGGCCACGCCAGCCAGGGTTGCCGCGCGCCGAGCCCGGCCAGGGCCGAGATGTCCTCCCCGCCTGCTCGCTGGCGCTGACGGGCCACGATCACCGCGAAGGCGGCGATGTTCACGGGCAGGTAGGTGACGATGTAGAAGATCGTGGCGTTGATCCCGAGCTGGGTACCGACCACCACTCCGGCGAGCATGTACCCCGCCTGCCCGACGCCCGAGTAGGCGAGGATCCGCTTGGTCGAGGACTGACCGAGGGCGCCGACGTTGCCGACGATGATGGTGATGGTGGCCAGGGTGGCGAGGAGCGGTGCCCACGTGCCCTGGGCTCCGATCACCGCGACGTCGAAGAAGCGCAGGAACACGCCGATCGCCGCTGCCTTGGTCGCCGTGGCCATGAAGGCGGTGATGGGCGTGGGCGCGCCTTCATAGACGTCGGGCGTCCACTGGTGGAAGGGGGCGACCGAGGCTTTGAAGGCGAACCCGACGATGCTCAGGGCGATTCCCGTCATCAGCAGCGGGTCGCTGAGCAGGCCCCCGGACTGGACCGAGTTACCCGTGATGGCGTTCGAGATCGGGGCGAAGTCGGTCGAGCCCGTGGCGCCGTAGATGAGGGCGAGTCCGTAGAGCAGGGTGGCCGACCCGACCGAGCCGATGACCAGGTATTTCAGCCCCGACTCGAGCGAAGCGGCACGGCGGGCATCCGACGCGCACAGGATGTACAGGGGGATGGAGAGAAGCTCGAAGCCGATGAACAGCGTGATCAGGTTCTGGGCGCTCACGAGCACGGCCATCCCGAGAACCGAGAAGAGGAGGAGCGAGTGGTATTCCCCGTGCCCGGCCTGGGTCGCCCCCGGCTCTCGGGTCGAGAGGATCACCGCCGCGATGGCGGAGACCGCGAACACGAGATCGAGGATCAGCGCGAGGTCGTCGATCCTCAGCGATCCCGAGATGATCGAAGTCTGGTGGTGGAAGCTCGAGGCTTCGTAGGCGATGGCCACGGCGAGGGTGATGACGGTGAGGGCGGGCACCATGCGCTCGCGGGCGATCTGACTGGCGAGCAGGCCGACGAGGAGCACGAGCAGGGCCCCGATGGTGAGCACCACGAACGGCGCCAGGGCCGACCAGTCGATGGGCGGACCCTTGATGTGGCCGACCGCGGCGTGGACGAGGACGGTGGTCATGGGTGCCCCGATCCCGTCACCGCGAGGACCGCCGCCGGCGAGAGCCCCTCCTGGAGCTCGGCCGGGGCCATCGTCGCCTTCAGGCTCTGCTCGGAACGCTTGAGCCCGAACTGCGGATAGAAGGCGAGCACGACGATGAGGACCACGAGCGGGACGATGGCGAGCCCGTCACGCCAAGCGATCTCACGCGACTGGGCCTTGGGCCCGACCGTGTTGTGCATGGTTCGGATGTAGACGCGCAGCGAGTAGACGGCGGCGCCGACGACGCCGAGGAAGGCGATGATCGAGAACGCCATCTTGGCCTTGAACACGCCGAGGAGGATCATGAACTCGCCCATGAAGTTCGAAGAGCCGGGGATGGCCAGGTTTGCGAAGACGACGATGAGGAACAGGGCGGCGAGGACTGGCGCGCGGAAGGCCAGGCCGCCCATCTCCCGGATGTCCTCAGAGCCGCCGCAGCGAACCGCCAGTGCGGCGACGATGAAGAACAGGGGCGCCGTGACCAGGCCGTGATTGAGCATCTGGAGGAGTGCTCCCTGGCCGCCCTGCGGGCGCAGGGAGAAGATCCCCAACACGATGAAGGCGAGCTGGGCCACCGAGGAATAGGCCACCACGAGCCGCGCGTTCGTGGTCGTGAAGGCCAGCGACGTCGCCCAGATGATGGAAACCACGGCGATCACGAGCATGAGCGTCTGGTAGTGGACCGAGGCGTAGGGGAAGAGGGGCAGGACGATCTTCAGGAACCCGTAGGCGGCGACCTTCGAGAGCACGCCGCTGAACACGGCAACGGCAGGGATGGGCATGGACCGATACCCGTCGGCGAGCCAGCCATGAAAGGGAACGAGGGGCATCTTGACGAGGAAGGCCACGGCGAAGCACAGGAAGATCCAGTCCTGCGAGGTGTGGCTCAGGCGCAGGTGCTGGAGAGTCGAGAGGACGAAGGTGAGGTTGGTGCCGTAGGCGTTCGACGCGAGCACGGCCGTGGCGATCGCGGCGACGAGCATGAAGAACGACCCCACCAGCGTGTAGATGACGACCTTCATGGTCGCTCGCACCCGGTCGCCCGTGCCCCACATCCCGATCAGGAAGTAGAAGGGGATGAGCATGAGGTCGAAGAAGGCGACGAAGAGGAACAGGTCCTGGGCGCAGAACGCCCCCAGCACGGCGCTCTGGGCGATGCTGAGGAAGAGATAGAACAGGCGCGGACGCTCCCACTCGCGCGTCGCCGCCCACGCCATCGACGCGGTAAAGAGCACCGTGGTGAGCACGACGAGCGACACGTTGAGGCCGTCGAGGCCGATTTTGTAGTGGATGCCGAAGGCGCTGATCCAGGTGTGGTCGGTGACGAACTGCACGCCGGCCTGGCCGGACTTGAAGCGCGCGAGGAAGGAGATGGCGATCCCCAGGGGAACGAGGCTGCCGACCGCGGTGGCGCGGCCGATGAGCGCGGGCGGGAGCGCGCTGGCGGCGAAGCCGACGATCAACGGGAGCCAGATGAGGACGGAGAGACTCATCCGCCCGCCGAGACCAGGAAATAGATGACGACGCCGCTGATGCCGAGGAGCATGAGGGCCACGTAGTAGCGCAGGAACCCGGTCTGGGCTCGGCGCACGGCGGCGGAGACGGCGCCCACGACGCTTACGGTCCCTCCGGTGATGACCTCGGAGACGAGCGTGCGGTCGAGCACCGTCTCGCCCATCTGCCCTAACCACTGCACCGGTCGCACGATCGCGTAGTCGATGAGCTCATCGAAGTACCACTTGTTGACGAAGAGCTGATACAGCGGCGCGAGACGCTGCCGGACCACCGCGGCGGTCCCCGGCGCGAGCACCCACACGCGGTAGGCGATGGCGATCCCGGCCACGGCGATGGCGGCGCCGATGACCAGGCCGACCCAGGCCGCGGTCGTCGATGGCTCGCTGGCCGCGAGCCGGGAGCCCGCAAACGTCGGGTCGAGGAAGCGGGTGATCGCGTCGTCGACTCCGGGGATCTGCAGCGCCCCGCCCACGACGGCGAGGAGCGCGAGCATCCCCATGGCCGCCTTCATCGGCCATTCGCGCTCGGCGATGCGGTGCTCGGGGCCGGGGAAGCCGACGTCGGTGTCCTCGGGCTCGCCGGTGAGGGGATTGACCGGATGGTCGGCGTGAGCGATGTGGCCCTCCTCGAGGGCCTTGGCCTCCGGGCACGGGTCGCCGAGGAAGGCCCGGAAGATCATCCGGAAGGTGTAGAGCCCGGTCAGGAGCGCCCCCACGTAGCCGGCGATGCCCATGATCTCGAACCCGCCGCCACGATGGTTTAGGTAGGCGAGGATCTCGTCCTTGGAAAAGAAGCCGGAGAAGGGCGGCACGCCGGAGAGGGCGAGGCCGCCGACGACGAAGCAGGCGAAGGTGAAGGGGAGGGCTCGCCGGAAGCCGCTCATCCGATCAAGGGACTGCGAGCCCGCCATCGCGCCGATGAGCGAACCTGCGGCCATGAAGAGCAGGGCCTTGAAGAACGCATGGGTCATCAGGTGAAACAGGGCGGCCGAGTACGCACCCGCCGACACCCCCATGATCATGTAGCCGATCTGGGACATCGTCGAGTAGGCGATGACGCGCTTGAGGTCGGTGACCGCGAGGCCGATCGTCCCGGCGATGAGGAGGGTCAGGCACCCGCCGACGGCACCCACGTCGGCCGCGGTGGGCGCGAGCTCGAAGAGCGGGTGCATGCGCGCGATCAGGTACACGCCGGCCGTGACCATGGTGGCGGCGTGGATCAGGGACGAGACCGGCGTCGGGCCCTCCATGGCGTCGGGGAGCCAGGTATGGAGCGGGACCTGAGCGGACTTCGCGAAGGCGCCGACGAGGAGGAGCAGGCACCCCACCACGAGGTCGGTGCTGTCGCGGTGGAAGACGTGCGGGGCGGCGGCGAAGGTGTGGAGGAGGTCGAGCGTCCCCGTGTGGGTGAAGATGAAGAAGGTCCCGAGCACGAGGCCGACGTCGCCGACGACATTGATCACGAAGGCCTTGATGCCCGCACGGGTCGCCGTCGTGCGGCGATACCAGAAGGAGATGAGCATGTAGGAGGCCGCGCCCACGAACGCCCAGCCGACGATGAGGAGGACGAAGTTGCCCGCGAGGACGAGCAGGAGCATCGAGAACACGAAGTAGTTCAGGTAGGCGAAGTAACGCGTGTACCCGCGGTCTGACTTCATATAGGAGATGGAGTAGAGGTGGATCAGGGTCGAGACGCCGCTGACCACGAGGACCATGAACACCGACAGTGGGTCGACGAGGATCTGGAGCTTGGCGTCGACGCCGACGCTGCTCGCGTAATCCCACAGCGAAGAGGTGAGCTGACGGTGGCCCGGGGTCCGCCCCAGGAGGGCGACGAGCATGACGATCGCGCACCCGAAGGAGAGCGCGATCGCGGCCGTGGCAATCCAGCCAGGGACGGTGCCGGGGAGGACCTTGTGGCCCAGGGCAATGATCATCATGCCCACGAGCGGGCACAGGAGGACCAACCAGCCGAAGGTCGTTGCCGTCATGACTACTAGCCCTGGAGTTCCCGCAGGTCGTCGACGTCGATGGGCAGACGCCGGCGGTACATGGCGACGAGCAGTCCGAGGCCGACAGTCACCTCGCAGGCCGCGACGACCATGACGATGAGCGCGAACACCTGCCCGTCCTCGCTCCCCCACATGCGCGAAAAGGCGACGAGGGCGAGGTTGGCGGCGTTGAGCATGAGCTCGAGGCACAGGAGGATGACCAGCGGACTGCGGCGCACGAGCACCCCGGCGGCTCCGATGGCGAAGATCATCGCGGACACAACCAGGTACCACCCGATGGCCATGGCTAGTTCTGGCTCCCGATCGGGGCGCCCTCGGGCGTGCTCTCGGTATCGGTCTCGGTCTCCGCGGGCGCCGCCGGCGGCTCGTCGTAGTGCGTGATCCCGCCGGCCTCGGCCATCGATCCGATCCAGGTGGGCATCCTCGGGTGATAGCGCGCCTCGAGCTCCTCGTCGGGTTCGAGCCCGCGCCGGCGACGGGCGAGGACGATCGCGCCGACCGCGGCCACGAGCAGGAGCAGCGAGGCGAGCTCGAAGGGGAGCAGGTACTTGGTCAGGAAGAGCCTGCCGATGTGCTGGGGCGTCCCGAAGCCGGGGAGGTAGGGCGCGCCCTTGCCCGAGATGCCCTTCAGTGCCGTTCCGAGCATGGCCACGCACAGCTCGATGGCGAGCGCGAGGGCGAGGAGCGGGCCGAGGACGCGCAGCCCCGAGCGGGTGGGGACCTCCTCGTTGCCGCCGATGTAGGCGGCGACGAACACGTAGAGGACCATCACCGCGCCGGCGTAGACGATGACCTGGGCGGCGGCCACGAACTCCGCGCGCAGGAGCAGGAAGAGGGCCGCCAGCGAGACCAGGTGGCAGACGAGCGCGAGCACGCTGTAGAACTGGTTGCGGAGCATGACCACGCCGATCGCCCCCGTGATGGCGCCGATCGCGGCAATGAAGAACAGAACCGCGCTCATGGCGCCGTCATTCCCCGTCCGAGCGCAGCGGCGTACGCTCGATCGGCTCGGCGAGCAGCATCTCCTTCGTGAAGATCAGGTCCGAGCGCGTGTAGTCCGACATCTCGTAGTCGTGACCCATGGTGATCGCGTCGAACGGGCACGCGACCTCGCAGTAGCCGCAGAAGATGCAGCGGCTCAGGTTGATCTCGTAGACCGCCGCGTAGCGCTCGCCGGCGGAGATCCGATGCTCGGGGGTGTTCTCGGCCGCGACCACGCGGATGCAGTCAGCCGGGCACGCGGCAGCGCACAGCGAGCAGCCCACGCACTTCTCGAGGCCGGGGTGGGCGGGATCCGAAGTCTCGAAGCGATGGAGCTTGTGGCGGCCGCGGAAGCGGGGGTAGACCGGCGTCTTCTCCTCCGGGTACTCCATCGTCACTGGGCCCTCGACCATGCGTGAGAACGTGGTCTTCAGGCCGCGCAGGGTCTCGCCGAAGGCGCGGTAGGTGCTGTGGGCGGGCCCGGGCGCCGGGCGGCGCAGGACCTCGATGACATCGGCGCTTGGGTCGTACGGAGGAGTCATGACACCACCACGATTGCGGTTACGAGCACGTTGAGGGTCGCCAAGGGAAGGAGAACCTTCCAGCCGAAAGACATGAGCTGGTCGTAGCGAAGGCGCGGAAGGGTGAAGCGGATCCAGATGAAGAGGGTGATGAAGATCATCATCTTCACCACCACCACGATGGGATCTACCCACCCGGGCGGGTGGATCCCGAACGGGAGCAGCCAGCCGCCCAGGAACAGGGTGGTGGCGAGCCCCGCCACCACGATCATGTTCAGGTACTCGGCAAACAGGAAGGCGGCGAAGGAGGTGCCGCTGTACTCGGTGTTGAACCCACCCACGAGCTCGGCGTCGGCTTCCACGAGGTCGAAGGGGGCGCGGTTGATCTCCGCGAGGCTGGCGACCATGAAGATGAGGAAGCCGACGATCTGGGGCACGATGTACCACATACCCCCCTGCGCGTGGACGATCCCGGTGAGCGACAGCGTCCCCGAGGTGATGACGACCCCGACGAGGGCGAGGCTCTGGGACACCTCGTAGGAGATCAGCTGCGCCGCCGTCCGCATGGCGCCGAGGAACGAGTACTTCGAGCCCGAGGCCCAGCCGCCGAGCATGACCCCGTAGAAGGAGATCCCGGCGAAGGCGAACACGTAGAGGGGGCCGATGGATACGTCGATCCCGTAGATCCCCACCTCCCGGCCGAAGATGTTCTGGACGTCGCCGAAGGGCAGGACGGCCAGCGCGGCCACCGCCGTGGTCATGGCGATGGCGGGGGCGATGCGGAAGATGAACCCGATCGCCGTGCTCGGGCGGAACGGCTCCTTGGCTCCGAACTTGAGGATCTCCGCCACGGGCTGGAGCATCCCGAAGGGGCCGACGCGGTTCGGGCCGTAGCGGCCCTGCAGCCGGCCCATGAGCTTGCGCTCGTACACCGTGAGCATGGGAAAGATGGCGAGGATGATGCCGAAGATGACGAGCCCCTTGACGATCTGGATCCACCAGGGCTCGTAGTAGCCGACGACGGCGATGATGGTCACGGCTTGCGCACCTCGACCTCGAAGCCGGTGAACACGTTGGCGGAATCCTCGGCCAGCCCGTCGGCGAGGAACACCGTTCCAGCGGGAATGCCCGAGTGCACGGCCACCGTTGCCTTGACCGCCGTTCCGTTCGAGGCCACCTCGACCGTCTCCCCGGCCGTGAGGCCGAGCCGCTGGGCATCGGCGGGGGAGAGCTCGGCGTGCTGGCGAGCGATGGCGTACTTCAGAGCAGGCGAGATCTCGACGTTGGGAGAGGCCCAGAGCGGGCGGTGCACACCGAGGCGCAAGGTCCCGCTCCCGGACGGGGGAGCGGATGGGCTCGGGGGTGCGGGCGCGGTGGCGCCGCGCGGGTCCTCGGTCGTCGGGCCGGCGACGGGCCCGGGGGGTGGCACGGCGGCGCGACCGGGGGCCGGCGCCGGCGCCCCGGGCGCGGGGAAGGCCGACGCCTCGGCGCGCGCGGGCCAGCGAGCGCCCCGCCCCGCGAGCCCCTCGAGCGTCAGGCCGGCGTAGAAGGGAACCGCCTGGACGAGCTGGGCGAACGCCTCCGGGCTCGTGGAAACGCCGAGGTCGTGGCCGAGCCGCCGGGCCAGCTCGGCGATGACCGACCAGCCGGCGCGGACTTCGTCGGGATGGGCGACGGCGATACGCAGCCGCTGCACGCGACCGTCGGGGTGGACGACGGTGCCCTCCTTCTCGGCGTAGGACTCAGCCGGGAAGACCACGTCGGCGTGCTCGCGGATCCCTTCGGTAAGGACCGAGGCGTGGGCGACGACGAGGCTCGCGTCCGCGAGCGCCCGCTCCCACCTCGAGCGGTCGGGAAGGTCTCGCACCGGGTCGGTCTCGAAGAGATAGAAGGCGGTGAGCTCGCCCTCAGCGGTGGCCGCTGCCATCTGCGACGACGAGCGCCCTTCGAGCTCGGCGGCAAGCGCCGAGTAGCCGGGACCTGAGTCCGCGAGCACGCCCGCTTCCCGCAGGCCGCGCCCGTTGGCGCTGCCGGGAATCTCGAGCAGGCCGGCGCCCTCGCGTGCTCCCAGCCCGAGGAGATCGGCGACACTCAGCAGGTGGGGGAGCGCAGCGGCGCCGAGCCGCTCACCCCACACGATGACCACGTCCTTGCCGCCGTCACGCAGCAGCTGAGCGAGCTCGCCTCCACCGTCGCCGCGTAGTTCCTCAGCGAGGCCGGCCAGGAAGGCGGCTTCGCCGCCGGGGGCGAGGCGGACGGTCACGGCGGCATTGGGGTCGAGCGCGCTCGGTCGCGCGGTGGCGACGGCAAGCTTGGTGCCGTGGCGGCGGACGCCCTTGCGGATGCGGAGATCGAGGATGGGGGCGTCCTCCTGGGGGTCGCAGCCGACCACGAGCACGGTGTGCGCGAATTCGAGGTCGGGCACGGTGGCCTGGAGCGCCGGGGCCGCCGCGGCCCGTGCCAGCACGGGCGCGACCGCGTCGCCGACACGGGAGTCGATGTCGACCGAGGCCAACCCCTCGCGCATGAGCCGCGCCAGGAGGAAGCCCTCCTCGTTGCTGGCTCCGCCGCCTACGAGCGCCCCGACGCGACCGCGATGGCCGGCGAGGCCGGCGGCGCGGTCCAGCGCCTCCTCCCACGAAGCCTCGCGCAATTCGCCGCCCTCGCGGACCATCGGTGCGGTGATCCGCTCATCAACATGCATCGCCTGATAGGCGAAGCGACCCTTGTCACACAGCCAGCCGTCGTCGACCTCGGGATGTTCGCGGGCGAGCACGCGCATGACCTTCTCGTCGCGCACGGTGAAGGAGACGTTGCACTGGGCGGGGCACAGCGTGCACACGCCGGCGCCGCCCTCGATGTCCCACGGGCGGGCGCGGAAGCGGTAGGGCTGCGAGGTGAGTGCCCCAACCGGGCAGAGCTCGATGATGTTGCCGCTGAACGGGGCCACGTAGGGGTGCCCGTCATGAGTGGCGACGAACGTGTGCGCGCCGCGCTCGGCGAAGATGAGCTGGTAGTCCTCGGCGATCTCCTGCGAGAAGCGCACGCAGCGGTAGCAGAGGATGCAGCGCTCGCGGTCGATGGCCACGAGCGGCGAGAGGGCGAGGGGCTTGACGAAGTGGCGCTTGGGCTCGATGAAGCGCGAGCGGCCCGCGCCCCAGCCGAAGGTGATGTCCTGAAGCGGGCACTCGCCGCCCTTGTCGCATACCGGGCAGTCGAGCGGATGGTTGACGAGGAGGAACTCGACGATGGCGTTTTGCGCTCCGCGTACCCGCTGGGTCTGGGTGTGGACGACCATGCCGTCCTTGACCGGCGTCGAGCACGAGGTCTGGAGCTTGGGGATCCCCTCGATCTCGACCAGGCACATGCGGCATGCGCCCACCGGCTTGCCGAGCTTGCGCTCGAAGCAGAAGTAGGGGATCTCGATGTCCCCGAGGCGGGCGGCCTCGACGAGCATCTCGCCCTCCGGCGCGCGAACCTCGCGGCCGTCGATGGTCAGCTGGATGATCTTTGACTCGGGGCGCGGCATCAGTGCACCGGCATCGGGCCTGCGTGCTCGTCGGCGACTCCGAGCGCGACCACGTCGGCCAGCGCCCCGCTCATCGCCCGCTCGCGCGCGGCCTCGATATGGGCCTCGAGCTCGGGCCGGTACTTCTCGATCATCGAGCCGATGGGCATGGCCATGGCGTCGCCGAGGACGCACAGGCAGTTGCCGATGATCTGCTCCTGCACCGAGGCCATGATGTCGAGGTCCATCGGCGTCGCCTCGCCCGAGTCGATCCGGGCGAGCATCTTGACCGTCCAGTTCGTCCCCTCGCGGCACGGCACGCACTTGCCGCACGACTCGTGCGCGTAGAACTTGGCGAGCTTGGTCGCGACCTCGAGCACCGGATGGGAGTCGTCGACGACGATGATCGCGCCGGACCCGAGCATCGATCCCGCCTTGGCCAGCGAGTCGAAGTCATAGGGGATGTCGAGGTCCTCAGCGGTGAGTACGGGCGCACTCGAACCCCCGGGGAACCACAGCTTGATCTCGCGACCGTCCAGGGGCCCGCCGGCGAGGCCGTAGATGATCTCCCGCGAGGGGATCCCGAGCTCGATCTCGTAGTTCCCGGGGCGCTTGACGTCGCCGGAGACCGAGACGAGCTTGGTCCCCGTCGAGGTCTCGGTGCCGATCTTGGCGTACTCGGCGCCTCCCATGGAGATGATGTGGGGGACGGTCGCCAGCGTCTCGACGTTGTTGATCAGCGTCGGGCTCTCGTACAGGCCCTCGACGGCGGGGAAGGGAGGCTTGAGGCGCGGGTTCCCGCGCTTGCCCTCGAGCGAGTCGAGCAGCCCCGTCTCCTCTCCGCAGATGTAGGCGCCGGCGCCGCGGTGGAGCACGAGCGAAAGGCTGTAGTCCGAGCCGAGGATCCCCTCGGCGATATAGCCGGCGGCGCGCGCCTCCTCGATCGCCGCCTCGAGGATATCGGCCTGCTGCTTGTACTCGCCGCGGATGTAGATGAACGAGCGATCGATGCCGCCCGCGTAGGCGGCGATGACGATGCCCTCGATGAGCATGTGCGGGCTCTTCTGCATGAGCTCGCGGTCCTTGAAGGTGCCGGGCTCGGACTCGTCGGCGTTGCACACCAGGTACTTGTCCATGTCCCCCTTGGGCAGGAAGGAGATCTTCTTGCCCATCTGGAAGCCGGCGCCGCCGCGGCCCCTGATCCCTGAGGTCAGGAGCTCGTCGAGGACCTGCTCGCGGGTCATCTTCAGCGCCTTACGGAGGGCGCCGTAGCCGCCCCGGCGCTCGTAGACGGGGAGCGTGTTGAGTCCCGGCTCGTCGATCCGGTCGAAGAGGATCTTCTTCATTGGCCGCGCGCCTGCGGGTCAGCGGATGGGCGCCGGCTCAGCTGCTTGCCGGGGAGCACGGCGCGCCCGGCCTGGAGATCCTCGACGATCTGCTTGGCGTCCGCGGTCTCGAGCGGGCCCACGTAATCGCCGTTGACCGAGGCCATGGGGGCGATGTCGCACGCCCCCAGGCACTCGAAGGAGCGGACGGTGATGTCGTCGTCGTCCTCGGCGGCCACGAGCATCGCCTCGTAGAGCGCATCGGCGCCGCGCAGCGAGCAGGAGATGTTCGTGCACACGAAGACGTCGTTGTGGCCCTTGGGGGTGGTCACGAGCATGTCGTAGAAGGTCGCCACGGAAGTCAGGTAGGCCGGAGTCAGGTGCATCACGGCGGCGACCTGCTCGATCGCCTCCGGGGAGCACCAGCCGTGGACCTCCTGGGCGGCGTGGAGGGCGGGAATCGAAGCTGAGTGGAAATCGGGGTAGCGCGCCATCGCCTCCTCGATCTTCTTGCGCAGACCGTCGGGGACTGGCGTGGTCGCCAGGTCAGGGACGACCGCGGGATCCTTGGTCAGGTCGACGGCGTCGTCCCACCCGGGGACCCGGGAACCGTGCCCGAAGCGGGGCACGGGCGCGAGTCGAGGGGTATCCCAATCGCTTGACTGGGCGGGCGCCGGTTGGGCGGCCCGCGCGGCCGCGCGGCTCGCTCGGCTCATCGGTCGATTCCTCCCAGGATCGGGTCGAGCATGGCGATGGTGGCGATCAAGTCGGCGATGTAGGCGTCCTTGACCATGGGCGCGAAGGCCATCAGGTTGGAGAAGCTCGGGTCGCGCATATGGACTCGCGCGGGCTTGGCCGAGCCGTCGGCGCGCACGAAGCAGCCGAGCTCGCCGCGTGGGCCCTCGATCGGGTAATACGCCTCCCCGGGCGGGACCCGGAAGCCCTCGGTGACGAGCTTGAAGTGGTGGATGAGCGCCTCCATCGAGGTGGCGAGCTCGTGGCGCGGAGGGAGCGCGACCTTGCGGTCGGTGGTGATGTGAGGGCCCTCGGGCAGGCCCTCGAGCGCCTGCTCGATGATCTTCACCGACTCGTAGAGCTCGGCGTGGCGGACCCGGAAGCGGTCGTAGTTGTCGCCCACCGTGCCCACGGGGATCTTGAAGTCGAAGTGGTCGTAGCTCGAGTAGGGCTGCGCCTTGCGCAGATCCCACGGGTTTCCGGCGGCGCGCAGCAGCGGCCCGGTCACTCCGAGGCCGAGCAGGGTCTCCTCGTCGAGCGGGCACACGTCGCGCAGGCGGCGGAGCACGATCTCGTTCTTCTCCATGAGATCGGCGAACTGGTCGGCGCGCGCCGGCATGCCGTCGAGGAACTTCCTGAGCTTGGCGGCGAACCCCGTCGGGATGTCCTCGAACACCCCGCCGACCTGGAAGTAACGGGTGTGCATGCGCTGACCGGATGACATCTCGAACAGGTCGAGGATGTTCTCGCGCTCGCGGAAGCAGTACCAGAACATCGAGACCGCGCCGAGGTCGAGCGCGCCGGTGCCGAGCCACACCATGTGCGAGGCGAGACGGTTGAGCTCGAGGTGGATGACCCGCAGGTACTGTGCCCGTGGTGGCACCTCCAACCCCAGCAAGGTCTCCACCGCTCCGCAGAACGCCATCGCGTTGAAGTAATAGGAGACGTAGTCCATGCGCTCGACGCAGGGGATGACCTTCCAATAGGACTTGTCCTCACACGTCTTCTCGATCCCCGTGTGGACGTAGCCGATGATCGGCTTCAGGTCGCGGACGATCTCGCCCTCGAGGGTGACGAGCAGGCGCAGGACACCGTGGGTGGCCGGGTGGTGCGGACCCATGTTGAGGGTCAGGAGCTCGTGGGACTCGCCCACGGGCTCGCTGGTGAGCGTGATCGACTCCTCCCGCTTGCGGTAGTCGGTGGTGCTCATCTACTGGGACTTCCCGTAGGACTTCTCTTCGTTGTAGGTGAAGAGCACCGGCTCACCGCCGACCGGGAAGTCGCGCCGCTGCGGGAAGCCCTCGTAGTCCTCGGGCATGAGGATCCGGCGCAGGTCGGGGTGGCCCTCGAACTCGACCCCGAACATGTCGTAGACCTCGCGCTCGGGGTGATCGGCGCCCGGCCACAGGTCGACCACGGAGGCGATCTGCGGCGCCTCGGTGTGGACCCGCGCCTTGACCGTGATCCGGTCGACCTCCTTCATGTCGAGGAGCTCGTAGAGCACGCCGAGGCGGGGCTCGTCGGGGTAATAGTCGACGCCGTGGAGCGAGGCGAGAAAGCGATAGCCCTGACCTTTGAGGCGCTCGAGCACGTCATGGGCGTCGGGGGGGTTGGCGATGATCACGGCACGACCGCGGGAGAACGCTGTCCCGAGCACCGAGTCCGCGTTCGCCTCGCGCAGCTCCTGGGCGATCAGCTCGAGACCGGTGGCGTCAGGCACCGGCCGTATCACCTCCCTGAAACACGTTGATCGCGCTGCTTCCCTGCTCGGCGTCAGGGCCGACGACCTCCTCGGTGCCGACGGCGCCGTAGCGCTCGCGCCAGCCGGGGTCGGGGCCTTCCTGAATCTTCTTGCGCAGCCTGAGGATGCCGTGCATCAGGGCCTCGGGGCGCGGGGGGCACCCGGGGACGTGGACGTCGATGGGCATGAACTTGTCGGCGGGCACCAGGGCGTAGTTGTTGAAGACCCCCATCGACGAGCAGCACGCGCCCATCGAGATCGCCCACTTGGGCTCGAGCATCTGGTCGTAGAGCCGGCGGATGACCGGCGCCATCTTGATCGAGACCCGCCCCGAGAGGATGATCAGGTCGGCCTGGCGCGGCGAGGCACGCAGCACCTCATAGCCGAACCTGGCGATGTCGGCGCGCGCCGCGACGATCGTCATCATCTCGATGGCGCAGCAGGCCAGGCCGAAGGTGAGCGGCCAGATCGAGTTTCCCTGCCCCCAGGCCACCGCCTTCTCAAGCGTGGTGGTGAGTACCCGCTCCTGGACGTACTGCTCGAGCTGCTCGTCGTCGAGGTCGCCGCGAAGCATGTCGCGAGCGGCGAGCTGACGGGAACGGAAATCGCTGGCGTCGACGGGGGCGTCCGGAGCCACCCTGAGCACGTCGATGGGCTCGCGTTTTATCTCCATTCGAACGCCCCCCGCCGCCACACGTATACGAAGGCGATCGTCAGAAGCACGATGAAGAGGACGGTCTCGGACATGGCAAACGTCCCAAAGGCCCTCAGTTCGACGGCGATCGGGAAGATGAAAATGACCTCGATATCGAACAGTATGAACAGCATCGCGATCATGTAGAAGCTGATCCCGAACCGGAACCCGCGCTTGATCTCCGAGGGCAGCCCGCACTCGTACGGATCGTCCTTCGAGCGGTTGTGCTGCGGCTTGTGGAGAAAGCTGTTCGCGAGCGCAAAGACCGCGCCGAGCAGGCCTCCGAGCACGAGAAAGACAATCGCTGGGAGATAGGTCCGGATCACTTCGGGGTCGTTATATCACTGGCGGCATGTCTTGCCGGTGACCCCTTGCTGGGCTTTTGGGCTGTTTCGGGTGGCTGGCGGGGTGGGCGGGTGGTCCCGCGCGCCTCCCGGGCCTCCCCGCCGCCTACCCCGAAGTCATCGCGGCCCGGGCCGCCAGACCGAGGATCACGAGCGCCGCCAGCGTCATTACGCCCATCTCGCGCCGGATGATCGAGAGGACGATGGATTGCTGCTCCTCAGGGGGGAGCGCCCCGACTTCGGCGGCTGACTCGAAGTCGTTCGCGGCTAGGACCATCTCGGCCGAGGAGATGCGGAGCTGCTCGCCGAGGAAGGAGACGGCGATCGGGAGAAGGCCGTAGAGGACGTGGAGGGACGGCGGCTTCTTGCCCTCGGCGAGGAGGACGCCTCCGATGGCGATCTGGACGAGGAGGACGACCTGACTCGCGCGCAGCAGGCGCCAGAAGAGCTGGCTGGGCTCGACGCGCCACCAGCGCCACGCTCCGTAGAGGCCGGTGATGGCGAAGAGCACGATCACCGCCGAGCCCACGACGATGTGGACGGTTCGCATCGGCCGCGCTCAGTCCGTGAGCGTCCGGTACCCGCCGCGGTACCAGATCAAGGGCTCGCCTTCGCCGTGTCCCATGGCGATCACCCCGCCGATGGCGATGGTGTGATCGCCGCCGTCGACGAGGTCGCGCAGGTCGCACACCGCCCAGGCGAGCGCACCGGCGATGATCGGCACGCCCTCGACGAAGGAGTGCTCGACGCTCTCGAGCTTCTCCTGCTCGGGGACCTTGGAGGCGAAGACGCCGGCGAGGTGCTCGTGCTCGGCGCCGAGGACGTTGACGCCGAAGCGACGGGCGTCGCGGACGATCGGGAGGGTGCGAGCGTCCTCCTGGAAGCAGACCAGCGCCAGGGGCGGGTCGAGGGAGAGCGAGCACAGGGCGTTTGCGGTCATGCCGCCCGCCCCCGACGAGCCGGCGCTGGTGATCACCGCCACGCCCGTGGCAAAGTGCCCGAAGACCTCGCGAAAGAGCTCGGTGTCGGATACGGCAGCCATTCGGGGGTTATAGACCGTGCCCAGGGCGTTTGCAGGAGCCGGGCCACGCGCGCCGAATCCCAGCTTCGTCCCCGGCGCTGGCCGTAAGACGTTCGCTCGAAGCTTCAGTGGCGCGATCGTCCCCCCGGCGGCAACCAGGCGGTCGGCTCCGGGGACGCCAGTCCGCGACGCTAGGTCCGGTGCGTGGCCACCACATCGAGGGTGCCCCACAGGCCCAGGGCCTGATCGCCGGTGATGGTAGAGCGCAGCATGTACTTCCCGGGCGCGAGGTTGACGGTCATCGTCGCGGTCTGCCCGGGCACCAGGTCCGGGCTCTGAGCCACGTCATGGCCACTCAGGGTGATCGCCAGATCATGCGTGCGCACCCCCAGGTTGCGCACCGTGAGGGTGAGGGTTCCCGCGTAGGCGCGGATGGGGTCGGGAGTCACGCGGTACTCGGAGACCGCGACGCGCAGCGTGCGAGAACCGCCGACGCGGATCGTGTGACTGCAGCCGGCCAGGGTCCACGCAAGCCCGAGGGCGAGGGCGGCACGGGCGAGAGGGGGCATGGGCAGGCGAGGCATCGGATGGCGATTGTTCCGTATGATCTCGGCCCGCATGAGCCGGCCCCTCAAGGTCCTCGTCGTCTCGGGCGCCACGCTGGCGGTCGCGTTTCTCTTCGCCGCATGCGGCACGCAGAGGATCAGCGTGCCGACAACGCACCCGGCGGTGCACGAAGGGGCGGTCCTTTTCTCGCAGCGCTGCGGGGGTTGTCACACCCTTTCCTACGCGGCCACGCACGGCTCAGCCGCGAACATCAAGACCAGGCTGATCGAGAACGGCCCCAACTTCAACCTGCGCTGCGAGCGGCCCGCGGTCCGGGTTCTCTACGCAATCGAGAACGGGGGCTTCTCGGGGGCGACGATGCCCCAGAACATCGTCGTCGGCCAAGAGGCGAAGGACGTGGCGCTGTTCGTCTCCACCTACGCGGGCCGAAAAGGTCAGGGGAGCGTCGGCGTGACCCCCTGCCAGAAGCTCCCGCTGGGCGCGCTGCCCAACCCCGGCGCCGCGGCCCCGGCCTCGACGACGGCCGCGCCCACCACGCCGACGCCGACCACGCCCGTGAGCGCCCCCGCGAAGAAGTCCGCCTCCAAGCACAAGAAGACGGCCGCCACGGGCAAGAAGAAGACGGCCAAGGCCAAGAAGTAGCGGTCGGAGGCCTCGCGTTCTTGATATCAGGCTGATCCGCCGCGATCCGGACGCGGTACGGCGTGCGCTGGCCCGGCGTGATCCGGCGCTCGCCGGTGCCGTCGATCGGTTGCTCGAGCTCGACGAGCAGTGGCGCGCGGTGACCGCTGAGCTCGAAGCGCTGAGAGCCGAGCAGAATCGCGCGAGCCGCGGCCGTCGCGGCGCCCCCACCCCCGAGGAGCGCGAGGAGCTCGCCCACCTCGCCGCCCGGGGCCGCGAGCTCAGCGATGGCGAGGCCGGCCTGCGCGCCGAGCGCGACAGCCTCCTCGCCTCCCTCCCCAATCTCCCCGCCTCTGACGCTCCCGACGAGGACACCGTCCTGCGCGAGGTTGGCGAGGCGGGAGCCACCGGCAAGGACCACCTCGAGCTCGCCGGCCCGCGGATCGACATGGAGCGGGGGGCGCGCGTGTCGGGCTCGCGCTTCGCCTACCTGCTCGGCGACCTCGCCCTGCTCGAGCTCACGATCGCCCGCTACGCGTTCGAGAAGCTACGCGGGGAGGGCTTCGAGCTGGTGATCCCCCCCGTCCTGGTCCGCGAGGAGGCGCTGTACGGAACCGGCTTCCTCCCCGACACCGAGCAGCAGATCTACCGCCTCGCCGACGATGAGCTCTACCTCGTGGGCACCTCGGAGGTGCCGCTGGCCTCGTTCCATCGCGATGAGATCCTCCCCACCGACGGGCTGCCGGCGCGTTACGCGGGTTTCTCGTCCTGCTTTCGTCGTGAAGCAGGGGCGGCCGGCAAGGACACGCGCGGGATCTTCCGCGTGCACCAGTTCGAAAAGGTCGAGATGTTCTCCTATGTGGCACCCGAGGACGCGGCCACCGAGCACGAGCGGATCCTCAGCATCGAGGAGTCGATCCTCACCGAGCTCGAGATCCCCTACCGCGTGGTGGCCATCGCGGTCAACGAGCTCGGCGCCTCGGCAGCCAAGAAGTACGACCTCGAGGCGTGGCTTCCCGGCCAGGGACGCTACCGCGAGCTCACCTCGTGCTCGAACACCACCGACTTCCAGGCCCGGCGGCTCGACATCCGCTACCGCGACTCCGACGGGAAGCTCGCCCACGTGCACACGCTCAACGGCACGGCGGTCGCCGTGGGCAGGACGATCGTGGCGCTGCTCGAGAACGGGCAGCAGGACGACGGCACCGTCGCGATGCCCCAGGCGCTGGTCGCCATGGGCGCCCCGCCGGTGCTCCCCGCCGCCTGAGTCGCTCAGACGATGCGGAAGGCCTGCCGGGGCGCTCGGTCGCCGAGTACCACCAGCGCCGCGCGCGGTGGCCCGCAGGGGGCGATGCGGGCCACCACGCGGACGCCGAAGGCGCCGAGAGGGCGGACGGACAGCGAGTGGATGCGGTCGCTGTCGGCGATCGCGGCCCCGAGGAGCGTGATGAGGTCCTCGGGCCCGTGTGTCTCGGCTTCGGGAGCAGTGAGGACGTGAGCGACGGGGCGATCGATCACGTCCTCCTCGATGACGTTGAGGAGCTCACCCGCCCGCCACGACATGGCTTGGACGGTCATGCGCGAGTCGACGACGAGAAAAGCGTCATCGCAATCGGGAGTGGCCTCGGAGCGCGTCTCGAGCACCAGCCCCATCCCGCACGACCGGCACATGCGAGCGAGCGGAGAGACCTTCTCGCTGGGCGCCGCGGCACAGTGGCTGCAGAACCACGACCAGCCGGCGTCCAGTTCCAGCGCCCCCGGGATCACCCGGAGCGCCGGAGGCGTCATCGTCTTCTCCCTAGCATCAACCATCGAAACGACGGCGAAGGGCCGAAGTTGGTGACTTGTGGAGAAAACGGAGAGGGAGGGATTCGAACCCTCGAACGAGGTTAACCCCCGTTACGCGATTTCCAGTCGCGCCCGTTCAACCGCTCCGGCACCTCTCCGTTGAGGTCAGCTGGCGGCAAGGGTAGCGCCGACGCTCAGATCCGCCACGCCCCATCCCGGAGCACCGGCACCTCCTCGCCGGTCGCCGTGACCCCGGTGACGGCGACGTCGTCGCCACCGATCATGAAGTCGATGTGGATCTGACTGCGGTTGATGGCGCCGTGGTCCGATTCGTCGACGGTGAATTCGAACCCCTGCCCGAACGCGATGTGGCTGGCCGCGTTCTCGTCGAGCAGCGTGTCGAAGAAGACGGTGTCGAGAGGTCCGATCCTGCCCTCGCGGTCGACGAGCGCCACTTCTCCGAGACGCGCGGCACCTTCGTCGCGGGCGGCGAGCACGCGCAGGGTCTCGGCCCCCTGGTCGGCGTCGATCGACACCGCGCGCCCACCCCGGAACTCGACCCTGATCCCCTCGATCAGGGCGCCCGCCACGAACAGGGGCTTGGTCGCGCGCACGACGCCGTCGACGCGTGCGGGGTCGGGGGTGGTGAACACCTCCTCGGTCGGGAGGTTGGGGGCGTGGACGATGCCGTCCGCCGTGGTCATGCGCGCGCCATGCCAGCGGCTGCCGGGCAGGAGCCCGATCGTCAGATCCGTACCCGGACCTTGGAAGCGCAAGGCGTCGAAGCGCCGCTCGGTGAGCTGGGCCGCCGAGCTCTCGAGGGCATCGAGCCGGGCCGTCCACACCGCCACGGGATCTGGCTCGTCGAGGCGGCAGATGTGAGCGATCTCACGCCACAGGAGCTCGAGTGCCTCCTCCCAGCCGAGCTCGGGGTGTACGAGCTTGGCCCACTCGATCGTCGGACACGGCGTGGCGCTCCAGTTCGTCGAACGGGCGTTGAGGAGCTCCATGCCTTCGCGGATCGCCGGGAGCATGTCGCGTCCGGCACGCGCCGGGTCGATCCCCTCCAAGGCGTGGGGCGCCGCGGGACCAGTGAGGGCGATGCGCGCACAGCGGTGCTCGCCCAGCGCTCGCATGCGGGCGCCGTACCAAGGGGGGACGAAATCGAGAGTCTCGGGGTCGGCATGGAGGAGGCGCGAGCGCTTGACGTGGACGTCGAAGACGGTGAGGTCGACGAACTTCGCCTGCTGCTCGTAGGCGACGTCGGCGACGGCGCGCGCCAGCACCTCCTTGCCGGGCTCGCTGCTCACGGCGACGATCTGTCCGGGCTGGACGTTGGCTCCGAAGCGCACGACGAGCTCGGCGAGGGCGCGGATGGTCTCGGGGTCGGGCATGGCGCGAGTCCCTATGATGCCCGCCTGGGCTGTCCATGCACCGAAAGAGGAGCAATTAGTGGCATTCGAGGTTGGAGATCGTGTCGTCGCCGAGAAGAGCGGCCGCCGCGCGCGGACCCAGACGGGCGGGCTCCGCAATGGCCGCCGTGGCGTCATCGAAGAGGTACTGCGCGGCGATCCGCGACCGCGATATCTGATCCGATGGGACGTGGGCGCGGTGAGTGTCTACTCGCCCGCGAACAGCGGCCTACATCCGGATCCCGAACACGCGCGCGCCACCGCTGGTAAGAGGAAGGCCAAGGCCGCGAAGTCCTGAACCAGGTCAGTATTCGCGCACGGCCACGACGTCGATGAGGCCGGCGAGCCGCAGCGCGAGACTGGCGCCGGGTCCACGCTCGATGGCCACGGTGAGCTTGATGACGGGATCGGTGCCGCGATCGAACTCGAGCGCCACGACCTCGCCGCGCCGCCGGCGCACGAGGCTGATGACGCGCATCAGGGCCTCGCTGGCATCGGTGGTGGTGAGCTCGTAGCGACGGACCGGCGCCGTGGCCGTGGCCCTTCGGGCCATTGGGAGTTCGGCGGGCGCCGAACATCCCGCGGGTGGGGTGTCGCGGGTCGGGGTTGACGCGGTGGTTGACATCTCGGCGGGTCTCCTCGGTGGTTCCGTCGAATGCCAAGCGGGGCCACCCCCACCGGATCCCCACGGGACCGGTTCGGGCCTGCAACGCGACTGGGCGTGCAGGCCTAGGTGGTAATTACGATGCTCGCGACGATCGCGGGATGCGGCGGGGCGATCGGCGTGTCGGTGCGAGACATCACCATGAGCGTAACGGGAGCCGGCGCGGCTGGCAAATTGCCGGGTGGGAGGTTAGTGTTGCTCCAGGCAGGGCGCCAACGAGCAGAGAGGGGCAAGACCATGACTGTGGGTATCCGAATCAAGTTCCCCGGGGTGACCGAGGAGGAGTTCGACGCGGTCAACGCGCAGATCGATCCGGGCTCCAACCCGCCGGCCGGCATTCTCTTCCACTCCTCCGGTCCCATCGACGGCGGGTGGGGCGTGATCGACTTCTGGGAGTCGCGCCAGGCCTTCGACACCTTCCAGGAGGATCGCATTCAGAAGGCCGTGGCCGCGGCCGGCATCGAGATGCAGGGACCTCCCGATGTCAAGGAGTTCCCCGTGCACGAGACCTTCGCGCCGTAGAGCCGCGAGGCCGGCGCAGCGACGCTATAGCCTTCGCCGCGAACTGACCTCCGTAGCCCTCACATCTCTATCGCACGGCGCCGGGTGCGGATGCAAGCTCCCAGCCGCCGACCTCATGCCCATCCTCCGCGGCCTCCCGGTCGCGGAGGACCCGCGGCTGCTCGTGGGCTCTGCGACCGGCGATGACGCCGCCGTGTTCCAGCTGCGGCCCGACCTCGCGCTCGTGCAGACCGTCGACTTCTTCACCCCGATCGTCGACGACCCGTTCGACTTCGGGCGGATCGCCGCCGCCAACGCCCTCTCCGACGTGTATGCCATGGGGGGATCGCCGCTCACGGCGCTCAACCTCGTGGCCTTCCCTCTCGAGCGGCTGGGCGGCGAGGTCCTCCACAGGATCCTCGAGGGCGGCTTCGCGGTGGCCGGGGCGGCGGGATGCGCGATCGTCGGCGGTCACTCGATCGACGACCCGGAGCCCAAGTACGGGCTCGCGGTCACGGGCACGGTCGACCCCGCGGTCATGCTCACCAACGCCGGTGCGCGCGCGGGCGACGCGCTCGTGCTCACCAAGCCCCTGGGCGTGGGCGCCATCACCACCGCCCACAAGCGCGGCGCCGCCGGAGCCGACGAGCTCGCCCAGGCGGTGGCAACGATGGTGGCGCTCAATGCCGAGGCGAGCCGGCAGGCCCTCGCTGCCGGGGCCCACGCGGCCACCGACGTGACCGGGTTCGGCCTGCTCGGTCATCTTCATGGTCTGGGACGCGAGAGCGGACTCGCCGCCGAGGTCCGTGCCGAGGACGTGCCCACGCTCGCGGGCGTCCTCGAGCTGTTGGACGACGGGGTGGGGGTGTCGGGCGGTGGACGCAACAACCGCGCCTACGCCGAGCCCTTCACGACCTTTGCCGACGGCGTCTCGGAAGCTCGCCGGCGCCTGGTGTGCGATCCGGCGACATCGGGCGGGCTGCTCGTCTCGCTGCCCGCCCAGCGGGCCGGCGAGGTCGAGGGAGCGATCATCGGCCGCATGCTCGACGGTGAGCCGGGTGCCATCTCGGTCGTATAGTCGCGGCATGGAGCGGCCGGGGCCGGTGCCCCAACCGGCCTTCAAAGCCGGGGAGCCGTGGCAGCCCCACGGTGGGAAGGTTCGACTCCTTCGCCGCTCCGTGATCTCGAGATGAGCGGCGAGGACAACGACGCCCTGCGGCGCCTGCCCTCGGTCGACCGGCTCGCCGTCTCGGTGGCGCGAGCGACGCTGGCCGAGCGCCGCGCCGAACTCCTGGCCGGCGGCGGCCCGCACGGCGAGGTCGACCTCGTGGCGCGGGCGGGCGAGCGTCTGCGCCCCTCGCTGCGCCGTGTCCTCAACGCCACCGGCGTCGTCGTGCACACGAACCTCGGCCGCGCTCCACTCGCCCGCGCAGCGCGCGCGGCGGTGGCCCGCGCCGCCCACGGCTACTCCAACCTCGAGCTCGACCTGGCGAGCGGCGGGCGGGGCTCGCGCCACGATCACGTCGAGCGGCTCCTGTGTGAGCTCACGGGCGCCGAGGGCGCGCTCGCGGTCAACAACTGCGCGGCCGCCGTCCTCCTCGCCGCGGCGGCCCTCGCCGGGGATGGGCGCGAGCTCGTGGTCTCCCGCGGGCAGCTGATCGAGATCGGGGGTGGGTTTCGGATTCCGGAGGTTGTCGTTCAGGCCGGCGCGCGGCTCGTCGAGGTGGGGACGACCAACCGCACCAGGCTCAGTGACTACCGCGCGGCGATCGGACCGGACACGGGCGCGCTCCTGCGCGCCCACACGTCGAACTTCAGGACCGTGGGCTTCGTCGAGCAGGTGGAGATCGAGGAGCTGTGCTCGCTGGGGACGGCGGTCATCGACGACGTGGGCTCGGGGGTCATGGCCGACGAGCTCGAGCTCCTGGCCGACGAGCCGCCGGTGCGCCGATCGGTGAGGGCCGGCGCCGCCCTCGTGTGTTTCTCCGGCGACAAACTCCTCGGAGGCCCCCAGGCCGGAGTACTCGTGGGCGTGCGCGCGGCCATCGAGGCCGCCCGGGTCCATCCCCTGGCGCGGGCGGTACGGATCGACAAGCTGTCGCTCGCCGCCCTCGAGGCGACCCTCGCCCTCTACCGCGACCCCGAGCTCGCTCGCCGCGAGATCCCCGTGCTCGCCATGCTCACCGCGCCCGATGCCGACCTCGAGCGCCGCGCCCGGACGCTGGCCGAGGCGACCGGTGGGGAGCTCGTCGCGAGCACGGCACGGGTCGGCGGCGGGGCGCTGCCCCTGCTCGAGCTCCCCGGCCCCGCGGTCGCGCTCGACGGCGGGGAAGCGGGGGTCGATGCGCTCGCCGCCGCGCTCCGCGCCGGAGCGCCACCGGTGATCGGGCGGATCCAGCAAGATCGCCTGCTCCTCGATCCGCGCACGCTCACCGACGATGAGGCCGAGGTGGCGGCCGCGGCGGTGCGCGCGGCGCTCCGGCGCGATGACTGACGATCCGGGGGCTCACTCGCCGCTCACCGTGGGGACGGCGGGACACATCGACCATGGGAAGACCGCGCTCGTGGAGGCGCTCACCGGGGTCGACACCGACCGGCTGCCCGAGGAGAAGGAGCGCGGGATCACCATCGCGCTCGGCTTCGCGCCCCTGATCCTCCCGAGCGGTCGGGTGCTCTCGCTCGTGGACGTTCCCGGCCACGAGCGGCTGCTCCGGGTGATGGTGTCGGGGGCGAGCGGAATCGACCTGTTCCTGCTCGTGGTGGCCGCCGACGATGGGGTGATGCCGCAGACGATCGAGCATCTCAGGGTCCTCGAGGCGCTCGACGTCCGCCGCGGCGTCGTCGCGGTCACCAAGTCAGACCTCGCCGATCCGGAGCTGGCGATGGCCGAGGTGGCCGAGCTCCTCCCGGACACCACCATCATCGCGTGCTCGGCGAGAACCGGCGCCGGCCTGCCCGAGCTCGCCGCCGCGCTCGAGCGCACGGCCGCGCACACTCCCAGCCGGGCCGCCGACACGCGTCCCGCCGTTCTCCACGTCGACCGGGTGTTCACCATCCGGGGGGCGGGCACGGTGGTGACGGGAACCCTGTGGTCAGGGGTGATCCGCCGCGGCGAGCGGCTCACCCTGTTCCCCGGGGAGCGCGCGGCGCGGGTACGCGGCGTACAGGTTCACGACCGGGCGGTCGAAGCGGCGGCGGCGGGCCAGCGGGTGGCCGTCAACCTCGCGGGGCTCGAGCGTCGCGCCGTCTCGCGCGGCGACGTCCTCGCCGATCCGGGTGCGCCCGTCACGCTCACCCACCGGCTCGAGGTCAGGCTGACGCTCGACGAGGCGCTGCGCGACCGCGAGCGCGTACAGCTCCATCACGGCACGCGGGCCACCCCGGCTCGCGCCATCAGACTCGACGAGGACCTGTGGCAGCTGCGGACCGAGCGGCCCCTTATCGCCGCCGACGGCGACCGCGTGGTCGTGCGCCGCATCGCCCCGCCCGACACCCTGGGCGGGGGGGTGATCGTGCGGGCGGCGGCGGGTGGGCGTCAGGCGAGCGCACCCGAGCCGCCACCGGCCGCACCCGCACGCACGCCCGCGCCCGTCCCGCCGGCACTCGACGCTGCGGCGCTCGCCCTCGAGCAGCGGCTGCGCGCGGCGGGACACGAGCCGCCCACCGAGGCTGAGCTCGGAGAGGACGTCGCGAGCTTGCGGGCGCTGCAGGCGGCGGGGCGGGCGGTGAGGATCGGGCGCTCCATGCATGCCCATCCCGAGGCCATCGCCGGCGTCCGCGAGGTGGTGGAGCGGATCGCGCAGGCGGAGGGCCAGGTCACCCTCGGGCGCCTGCGCGACGAGCTCGGGACCTCGCGCAAGTATGCCCAGGCCCTCCTCGAGCACCTCGATGCTGCCAGGGTCACCCGCCGGCGCCCTGACGACAGCCGCGTGCTCAGGGGCTCATGAGCTCCGTCGAGACGGTGACCCTCCTCTTCACCGACCTCGTCGGTTCCACGCTAGGAGGCCTTGCGCACCGGGGACGCCTTCCGGGGCAGCTCCACCGTCGTCAGCTCGTTGCCGGCGGCCGGGAGCACGGGCTCCGAGCGGGGTGCATCGACGAGGTCGAAGGCGGAGCCGAGAGCGTTGTGGAGACGACGGAGATCGCCGAGGATGGCGGCTCGGTGCTGCTCGAGCTCGCCCACCTCGCCGCGGATCCGGTCGCGCTCCCGCTCGTGCTCGGCGAGCATGGTCTCGTACTCGGTGGCGGCCTGCTCGGAGGTCATCCTGGCGTTCTCACGCGCTTCGGAGATGATCTCCTTGGCGTAGGCCTTGGCCTCGGCCACGCGCTTCTTGGATTCCCGCTCTGAGTTGGTCCGCAGTTCCCGGGCCTCGGCGCCCGCGAGCTCGAAGATCTCGGCCAGGCGCGGCGCGATGCTGGCATGGGAGCTGAAGTCGGCGTCGGACTCGGCGTCTGCCACCCGGTCCTCCGCCTCGCTCAGGAGCTTCTGGAGGCGCTCGATGTACTCGTCGACCTGCAGGCGGTCGTAGCCGCGCAGGGCCACCGTGAATTCGGGGTGGCGGGTGTCTAGGTCGGTCATGGCTGGTCCTCCGGTCAGGTGTTGGCGATCTCGTACTGCGGCTGAGCGTGGTCGTAGCGCGCGAGCTCGTGGGCCCCCGAGGTCCCCGTGGCCTCACGATGGGCGCCCTTGTGCGCTGTCTTCTCCCAGCCCCGCTCGCCGCGCAGTTCGCGGGCCACTGCCCGCAGCGCGGCCACGGCGAGGAGGACCTGGTAGACGGGGGTGCCGATGATCAGGCGCAGGTAGTCGCGCAGGCGCGGTCGCACGTAGTAGACGCGGCAGAACTCGCGCAGGCCGACGACCTCGAAGACGAGCATGGCGATGGTCGGAACCGCGGGGATGAAGCTGAGAAGCGCGACGCCCACCGGGACCCGGAGGATGACCGCGCAGAACACCGCGAAGGGGATGGCGACTCCGCTGAAGGCCTGCAGGAACGGCTGCGCCAGCGTGTAGCGCGCGAGCATGCGCTGGCGCCTCAGGGGCAGCGAGCGCCACTCGCGCTTGCGCAGCACCTGCAGGAACCCCTGGTTCCAGCGCGTGCGCTGCTTGAGCAGGGCCCACAAGCTGTCGGGCGTCTCCTCGCGCGTGACCAGATACGGGTCGTAGGCGACGCAGATCCTCGCACCCATCGCCGACAGGCGCACGCCGAGCTCGCAGTCCTCGGCCAGGCATTCCTCGTCCCACCCGCCGACGTCGCGCAGCAGATCGGTACGGGCGAACACGGTATTGCCACCGAGGGGGATGAAGCGATGGCGAGACTGGAGGTGCAGGCGACTGCGGAACCAGAAGAAGTACTCGAGGCAGTTGCGCAGCGCGTACCAGCTCGAGCGGAAGTTGACGAGCTGGACCCCGCCCTGGACGACGTCGGCCTGCGCCGAGCGGAAGGTGCGGTCGACCGAGCGCAGGAGACGCCGATCGACCTCGTCCTCGGCGTCGAACACGCCGACGACGTCGCCGCGGCACCGGGGCAGGGCGGCGTTGAGGGCTTTGGGCTTGTTCTTGGGCCAATTGCCGTCGACGACGATCCGCACCTGCTCGGGGTGCCGGCGGGCCACCGCCTCGGCCACGGCGGCGGTTTCCGGGTCGTCGTGTCCGACGATGGGCAGGACCTCGAAGTCGGGATGATCCAGGCGCAGCAGCTGCTCGAGGGTCGCCTCGAGCACTGCCTGTTCGTGGCGGGCGGGGACGAGCAGCGAAAAGGACAGCTGCGGCGGGTCGGCCTCGCCGAGAAAGCCGGTGGCGAGCAGCGTCTCCGGGTCGCGCCACGCGTGGAGCATCCACCACAGCGTCCCCATGGCGACCCCGAAGAGCACGATCGACACGACCACCAGGGCGATCGAGAGCACGGTCGTCACGAGCTTCCTCCTTGCACTGCGCACCCGCCGAGCTCGCCGGTCTCGAGCAGGGCTTCGCCCAGGGCAAGCCAGGCAGCGCCGTAGTAGGTCGGATACCGGTACTGCGCCTTGCGGGCGCGGGCGAGCAGTCGTGCGCGGGCCCTCCCGTTCCCACCCGCGCCCGCCGCGGCGGCGGCGGCGACGTAGGGCAGTGAGTTCGTCTGGCCGTCGAGCACCGTGCCGTTCGGGCTCAGGGCGACAGCGCCCGAGCGCTGCGGAGCGGACAGCGTCCTCCACCATTGCGCGGCCAGGGCGCGGTCGCCGGGCGAGCAACTGCTCGCCATCCATACCACCAGGCGCTGGGCATCGAGGCCGTACTGGACCTGGGGGGCCTGGTGGTTGGGCGCCGGGGTGGGCGAGACCGCGACGCCGTCGAGACGGGCCCAGTCGGGCGGGAGGGTGGCGCCGCCGCCGGTGAGCGAAGCGGTCGCGTCGTGCGCCGAAGCGGCCAGCGTGCTCCAGCGACGGTCGCCGGTGAAGCGCGCCAGGGCGGCGAAGGCGGTCGGCTCCCAGTAACTCGGATCCAGAGAGGCGGGGGAGCCTGTGGCCCACGGCCCGGCGGTGAGGAGCAGCCGGCGGCCTTGCGTGACCGTCTCGTTGGCAAGAACGGCGGCGGCGGTCCGGCGCGCCTGAGCGTGGTAGGCGGCGGCGCCCGGTCCCGTGGCGCGGCTCAGGGCCCATGCGGTGAGCACGTCGGCGTCGCTGGCGGGCGTCGCGTCGGTAACCGTGCCGGCGGCATCGGTAAGGTAGGAGAGCTCCCCGCTCGGCTGCAGGAGGTGGGCGCGGGTCCAGGACCAGATATGGCGGAACGTCGTGGGCTCGCCTGCCGCCTGCGCGAGCAGGAGCCCGTAGGCCTGGCCCTCGCTTACCGTGGTGGCGCCCTGGTCGCGTCGCACCACGCGCCCCGACGGCTCCACGTACGTGCGCAAAAAGGCCCGCGCATCGGCCGTCGCTCGACCGGCGGCGGGGGACGAGTTCGAGGCGCCGGAGGGGGTGTCGATGACGACGGCGGCGGCGGTTGCGGCGAGGATGAGGACAAGCGCGGTGAGGACAGCTCGCCACCCGGGCATGCCGCGGCGGGCGCGCTCGCTCGGGAACCCGGCCGTGGCGCTGACCGGAGCTGGACGCGGTCGGCTCATGATCGCGCCCCGGTCCGAGCAGGCGGGATCTTGCCCGAACCCGTGCTCGGGCCGACGATCCGGCGGATCTCGATGCGCGCCGAAGGCGGACCGAAGCTCGCCACCGTGCGGCTGTGGCCGAGCGCGTCGCTCACCTGCCCGTATCCGCCCGGATCCTGCGCGAGCGCGGAGCGGATCACCGGCGTCGAGACGACGTAGTCGAACTCCCGCCACCCCTTGGGCAGATGGCGGACGAGCGCCGGGTCCAGGTTGTTGGTGAAGCCGAGCTTGTAGAACCACACGACGCCGTAGCGGGGGGCGAAGCCCGCGTCGACGAGATCCACGTACATGGTGTCGTCGATGAGGAGACGCGCCCTGCGGGGGATGTGGTGCGTGATCCACCGCTCGGCCGCCACCTCGGGCCGGGTTCCGTTGGCGCCCATGGCGTAGCTGTCTCCCCGCCTCCAGGCGGGGATGAGGACGACGGCGAGCGCGACGAGGACGGCGATGACGGCGGCCGGGCGCAGCCGGGTCCGCCCGCGCGCGGGCAGCAGCCGGCGTCCCCACAGGGCGTCGAGGAGCCCGGCGGAAAGGAGCGCGCAGAAGGGCAGTAGGCCGATGTCGAAGGGCTCGGGCAGATAGCCGCCGTGCGCGGCGACGAGGAGCGCCACGGCCATCGCCACGGCCACGGGCCGAAGCCGGCGGACGAACAGGGCGATGGGCACCGACCCCACCCCCAGGGCGAGCAACCAGGGGTCGACCTGGGTCCAGCCGTTGATCACCGTGCGCGCCGCCGAGTGGGCGGAGAACACGCTCCCGGTAGCCTGCCGGCCCCCGAGCTGCCACGCCGCCGCCTGCATGAGGCTGACGTGCCCGGTCCCCGGCACCAGCTCTCCCTTGAGCAGCGCGTACAGGGGGTAGCCGATACCGATGAGGACGAAGGCCGAGAAGAAGGCGGTGAGGCAGAAGGACCTGGTGCGGCGGTCGGCATTGTGGACGAGCGCGAGCACGAGGCCGGGGGCGAACAGGAGCATGGTCTCCTTGCTCAGCACCGCGAGCGCGAAGCAGGCGCCGCTGGCCGCGTAGGCCCAGAGCCGGCGCGAGGGGCTGGCGGCAAGGACGAAGGCGCCGAGGACCCAGGGAAGCGCGAAGTTCTCCAGGTACACCTGGCGCAGCGAGGTGAGCCCGAGCGGGCTGCACACGAGGAGCACGACAGCGAGCGCCGCGAACCGGCGCCGCAACCCGATGCGCCGTCCGAGCACGTAGAGCATGGCGGAGGTGGCCAGAGCGGGGAGGAGCATCAGCGAGCGGGCGGTGGCCACCGCGCTCGCGCCCTTGACCAGTCCACCGAGAATCGAGCTCAAAAAGGCGAGCTGCATCCACCCCAGGGGCGGATGGTCGTACCAGTAGGTGTAGTGAGAGAGCTGACCGTGAGCGAGGGCTGACCACGCTTCCGCGACGTAGGTGCCCTCGTCGTCGGTGAAGGTCGGGTAGTGGGTGATACCCGTCCCCACGAGGATGGCGGTGAGCGCGAGCAGGGCGCCGACGATGGGCAGGCTCACGGCGTGGGTCTGCAGCCACGCGCCCGCCGCGGCCGCCGCGCCGTCCCGCCCCGGCGGCGGTGATGGCTCGAGACGGCGCCGCGGCCGCGGCGGGCGCGTGGGCGCACCGGTCTCCGCGTCGGTGGCCGGCCTGGGCCTGGTCAGCAGCTCGGTCATCCAACTGTGGGCTTGCCGTGGCCGGTCGCCGGTAAACGAGCTGTCAGCGGTGATTGACAGACGGCCCGACGGGCTCGCGGGGGCGGTATTCTGTGGGCGTATGGCGCGCTCCGTCCAGGTCGGGTCGCTGCTCTCGCGGATTGCCGGGCGCAACCCCACGGAGCGACTTCAGGCGCTCTCCCAGCTCCGACGCGAGCTCGATTCGCTCGAGACCGAGCTTGCCGCCGACGCCCTGCGCGCCGGCCACACGTGGCGGGAGATCGGCGCCGCCCTCGGTGTTTCCAAGCAGGCGGCCCACCGTCGACACAGCCATGGCGTCGCCCTGCTCGATCGGGCCGCCGAGACCGAGCACAAGGGGAGCCGCGTCATCGTCTCCGAGGCTGTGCGCACGGCGGTGCGGAAAGCTCGTGGGGAGGCCGCGCAGACCGGAGCGAAGGCGTTCGGGACCGAGCACCTGCTCCTCGGCCTGCTCCAGAGCGGCGACGAGGCGACCATCGTCGTGCTCGAGCGCGTCGGCGTCACCCTGCCTGTCGCTCGCGAGGCGATCCAGCCCACGCTCGAGCTCTCACCCGAAGACGCGGCCCTGGCCCGTGCTGCCGCCGTCGACGCGGATGGCCGCCCGCCCCCCTTCTCTCACTCGGCTGTCGTCTCGCCGCTTGCTCAGCGGATTCTCAGCCGCGCCCTGGCCGACTGCTCGCGACGGGGCTCGCAGTCGCTCGCCGCTCTCGATCTCTTGCGGGCCCTGATCAAGGACCGGAACGGGGGCGCCGCGCAGACGCTCGACCGCCTCGGCGTCGAGCCCGGGCACGTCACCGCGGAGATCGAGCTGATGGCGTCGGTCCTCGGGCCGCCCCACTGACCCGTCAACGAAACGGGACGGGGGGATTGACGGGGGCCGGCGCTGGGAAGACTTCCGGAAACACAGCTTTCTGGTGCTAAGCGCCAGAGCGAGCGAACGGAGGCATCACCATGGGAATCGGAACTTCACTGTTCCTCGTTGCGGCGGGAGCGATCTTGCGCTTTGCCGTGACCACCACCGCGCAGGGCTTCAACATCCATTCGATTGGCGTCATCCTCATGATCGTCGGCGGGATCGGGCTCCTGATCTCCCTGTTCTGGATGACCGTATGGGCGGATCGCGGTCGCACCCGCGGCGCCGTCGCCGTCGACTCACGTGACCCGCGCGTGGCGCGCGACCCCGACGTGTACTAAGACCGGCGGGGGCGGCGGTCCCGGAAGCGTCAGCGCTGTCTGAGCGCTTCCAGGCCGCCGCGCAGGAAGCTCAGCACGTCGTCGATGACCGCCAGCGCCTGCTCCTGTGAGTAGGGCTGGAGTTCCGCCTCGGGGTCATGGATGGCCGTGAAGGCGGCGATGAGCGAGGCGGCGACGATCTGGGGGCGGATGTCCTCCGGTCGGGCCTGGAGGTCTTGGGCGATCGCTTCCACGAGCAGGCGCTCGAGGGGAGCGAAGCGGGCACGCTTGCCGCGCTGCAGCCCCTCGTCGGTGGCCACGATGCATCGGCGCAGCTTATGGGTCCGGTCCGGGGTGAGGGATACGACGATGAACTCGCGCAGGACATCGAGCGCGGTGACGCCCTCGGGACGCTCGCGCAGGGCGACGGCGAGACGGGCGTGGAGCTCGCCGAGGTCGTAGAAGACGATGTCCTCCTTGCTCGGGAAGTAGGAGAAGATCGTCCGCGGGGAGACCTCGGCCGCCTCGGCGATCTCGGCGATCGTCGTCCGCTCGTAACCCTGCTCGGCGAATAGCTCGAGCGCCACCCTGATGATCGTCTCGTGGGTCTTCTGCTTCTTGCGCTCGCGCAGTCCGAGGCCGGATTCCATGTGCACAAGCATACCAACGAACCTGCATAGAAAGCAATTCTGCAGGCTGTGTTGACATTTAACTGCAGTCAGGCTATAACTGCACGCTCTGCACATTTGCTCGCGCTGAAAGGTAGCCCTGATGCTGAGACTGACGAGATGGACCATGGCTCACCGCCGCACCGTACTCGTGCTGTGGATCACCCTCGCGGTCGCCCTCCTAGGCGGCTCGACAGCGCTGGGCACGCGTTCAAGCAACAACTTCTCGCTGCCCGGAACCTCCTCGCAGCGCGCCCTCGACCTCCTCAAGAGCCGCTTTCCCGCTCACGCCGGCGATTCGGACCAGATCGTCTTCCATGCCCGCGCGGGCACCTTGACTCAGCCTGCCGTTCGCGCCGTCGTCGTGCCACTGCTGGCGCGGGTGGCGCGGCTGCCCCACGTCTCCGCCGTGGTCAGCCCCTATGCCCCGGGCGCCCACGCCATCTCCGCCGATGGCTCCATCGCCTTCGCCACCGTGAGCTTCAATGCGCCTGCGGCCGAGCTGCCGAAGGCGGCCGTCAACCGGGTGATCAGCACGGCCGAGGCGGCTCGCTCCCGGAACCTTCAGGTTGAGCTCGGGGGACAGGCGATTGAGCAAGCCCAGCAGACGAGCCTCGGCTTCGCCACCGCGGTCGGGCTTCTCGCCGCCATCGTCATCCTCCTCATCGCCTTCGGGTCCTTCGCCGCCATGGGGCTCCCCATCCTCAGCGCCCTGCTCGGCCTCGGGGTGGGCCTCGGTCTCATCGGCCTCGCCGGCCACGTCGTCGGCCTCGCCAGCGTGGCGAGCGAGCTCGCGCTTCTCATCGGCCTCGGCGTGGGCATCGACTACGCCCTGTTCATCGTCACGCGCTTCCGGGACGCCTACCGCGAGAACGGCGGCGACGTCCCCCGCGCCATCGAGCTGGCCATGAACTCGGCGGGCCGGGCCATTCTCTTCGCGGGGACGACGGTGGTCATCGCCCTCCTGGGCATGTTCCTGCTCGGCGTCGGCTTCCTCAACGGAATGGCGATCGCGGCCTCGCTCGGGGTCCTCTCCGTGCTCGCCGCCTCGCTCACCCTTCTCCCCGCGCTCCTTTCGCTCACCGGCAGGCGGGTGGGCCGGACGCGCGGGCGGGCTCGGACGCGCGCCGCATCTGACTCAGGCTCGGGCTTCTGGGCGCGGTGGGTGGGGGCTATCCAGCGCCGGCCCGTGATCGCTGCCACCGCGGGCACGGTGCTCATGCTCGCCCTCGCGGCACCGGCGCTCGGGCTGCGCCTGGGAACGAGCGACGCAGGCAACGATCCCGCCGGGCACACCACCCGCCAGGCCTATGCCCTGCTCGCACAGGGCTTCGGGAAGGGCTTCAACGGCCCGCTCCTCCTCGCCGTGCGCCTGCCCGCTACGGGCCAGACGAGCGCCCTCGCGCGGGTCAGGAGCGCCGTCGCGCACGCTCCGGGCGTCGCGGCGGTGGCGCCGGCCCAGCTCAACCCGGCCCGCGACGTGGCGGCGATCACCGTCTACCCGACGACCTCGCCGCAGAGCGCGCAAACCGCGAGCCTGGTCAACGAGCTCCGCGCCCGCGTCATCCCGCCGATCGCGCGGGCCACCCACGTGAGCGTGGACATCGGGGGGAGCACCGCGACGGGGATCGACTTCTCGCGCGTGCTCTCGAGCAAGCTCCCGCTCTTCGTCGGCATCGTCGTCGCCCTGTCGGCGCTGATGCTCCTGGTCGTCTTCCGCTCGCCGCTCATCCCCCTCCAGGGGGCGCTCATGAACCTGCTCTCGATCGGCGCCTCGCTCGGCGTCGTACAGGCCGTCTTCGAGCGCGGCTGGCTCGGCGGTCTCTTCGGAGTCCAGCCCGGGCCGATCGACGCCTTCATTCCCGTGCTCCTGTTCGCGATCGTCTTCGGACTCTCGATGGACTACGAGGTCTTCCTCGTCTCGCGCATCCACGAGCAGTGGCTCGAGCGGCGCGACAGCTCTGCCGCCGTCCGCGAAGGAGTGGTGCGCACCGGGCGCGTGATCGCCGCCGCCGCCGCGGTCATGGTCGTCGTCTTCGCCTCGTTTGCCACCAACCCCGACCGCGTGCTCAAGCTCTTCGGGGTCGCGCTCGCCAGCGCCGTGTTCCTCGACGCCATCGTCGTGCGCATGATCCTCCTCCCCGCCGTGCTCCAGCTCCTGGGACGGCGCACCTGGACCCTCCCGAGCTGGCTCGACCGCAGGATCCCCCATGTCGCGATCGAGCCGCCCGGGGGAGAAGCCCACGGCACTCCGGTGCCGAGGCCGGCGCTCGAGGGGGCGGGGTGAGTCAGGGCTAGCCGCCGGCGAAACCGCCGCCGGGTCCGCCCCCGAAGCCACCGCCACCGCTGGATCCACCACCGCCGGCGCCCGACCCGGCGGTGATGCTCGCCCCCGAGTAGCTGACGAGGAACTGGCCCCCGCCGCTGAGCAGGGCCGAGGGGGTGGCGTGGGCGGTGCTCGTCTTGGCCACGAACGACGTCCCCGCCGAGGAATAGCCGAGGAGGATCTTCGTGGTGTTCCACAGCGGGCTCGAGATCGATGCCGACGCGCCCGTGTCCGTCTGCGCGCTCGCGTTGGCAAATCTCACGGCACCGAAGTCGGCCAGCGGCAGGGTGGTGCACGTCGTCGCCGTCGAGCACTCTGACGGGGCCTCGGCGATCCATTCCGCCGAGGTGAGATCGAGCGTGCGGACATGGACGGTCTTGACGAAGCGCTCGTGTCGGGTCCGGTCGCTCAGGGTCATCGTCACCTGCTTGCCCGCGACGGCGATCGAAGCGGTGATGAGATCGCCCCCGGCCACGGTGATGCGGATCGTCCGGGAGGGGGCGGGGACGAGCTCGTACCACGCGGACAGCGACTGAGACCCGTCCGCGTTGCAGTCGAGCTCGGAGCCGATCTGCTCCATGGCGCTGGAGCTCAGGCTGTAGCCGCCGATGCCCACCCAGAACGCCGAGTACGCCGCCGTCCCCGCCGCGCACACGGCCGCGGGCTGGCGCCACGTCGCCGTGGCCCGCTCGAAGCTGACACCGCTGCGGTGGACGGCATAGCCGGACCAGTTGTTACTGGTGATGGTGTTGGCGCCGGCGGCGGCGGGGACGGCGAGGAGCGCGCCGAGACCGGCGAGGAGGAGGACACGCGAGCGGGGCGGGCGGAGGTAATTGAGGAAGGAGGGAGTCATACCGGGTTCGACGCCGCGGCTGCACGGAAGTCACGGAGACCCGGCCCCTTCCTACGCGGCTCTTAGCTTGGGTGACCGGCCCACACGAATTTCTCAGGAATCTCTCAGCCGGACGACCGATAATCGAAGCGTGGACGATCAGGCGCAAGACGTACGGGTTCTCGTCGTCGACGACGAGCCGAGCATCGTCGACGTTATCTCCATGGCCCTCAGACATCACGGCTTCGGCGTGGCGGCGGCCGGCACCGGCAAGGAGGCGCTCGACCAGGTGCGCCGGTGGCATCCGCACGTGATGGTGCTGGACGTGATGCTGCCCGACATGGAGGGGTTCGAGGTGGCGCGGAGGCTGTCGGCCGAGCACGCCGAGGTGCCGATCCTCTTCCTCAGCGCCCGGGACGCCACCGCCGACAAGGTGCGAGGCCTGACCACAGGCGGCGATGACTATGTCACCAAGCCCTTCAGCCTCGAGGAGCTCATCGCGCGGCTGCGGAACATCCTGCGCCGCACCGGGGGGGCGCCCGGGGAGACCTCGAGCCGGCTGACCTTCGCCGACCTCGAGCTCGACGAGGACACCTTCGAGGTGTCCCGCGGTGGTCGTTCCATTGAGCTCACGGCCACTGAATTCCGGCTCCTGCGCTATCTCATGCTCAACCCACGGCGGGTGCTCACCCGCGGGCAGCTCCTCGATCACGTGTGGAGCTACGACTTCGGTGGCGACGCGCGCGTGCTCGAGACCTACATCAGCTACCTGCGCAAGAAGGTCGACGCCGACGGCCCGCCCCTGCTGCACACCGTGCGCGGAGTCGGCTACTCCCTGCGCCTTCCAAAGGATTGAGCCGTGTCGCTGCGCGCGCGCCTGCTCATCGGCCTCGTCGCGCTCTTCGCCATCGGGCTCGGCGTGGCCGCCGTCGTGACCTACGAGGAGCAGCGCTCGTTCCTCCTCACCAAGGTAGGTCAGGAGGTGGGAAATTCCCGGGGTCCCGTGTCGGTCAGCCTCGGGCTCGTGAACCCCGGCGTCTCACAGCCCAGGCGCGGGGGACCGAGAGCCACATCGAGCCGGCCGCCGAACACCTTCCAGGCCTCAGGCACCTACGGCGTACTCCTCGACGCGAGCGGCAAGGTGCTGAGGAGCCATTCCTTCACCTTTGACCAGAGCGCGCCGTCGCCGCCGGCGCTTCCGGGCAAGCTCCCGGTCTCGTCCTTCCGCGCGGCACAGTTCCGGCTCTTCACCGTCAACTCGAAGGCGGGCTCGGGATTGCGCTACCGCGTGGCGGCGTTCGCGATGTCCGGCGGACGCGTTCTCGTCATCGCGGTGCCGCTCAAGGACGTCGATCAAACGCTCCAGCGGCTCGTCCTCGTCGAGCTTCTCGTCGGCGCCGCGGTGATCCTCGCCATCATCGCCCTCGGCTGGGGGGTGATCCGGGTGGGCCTGAGGCCCCTCGAGCGCATGGGGCGGGTGGCGAGCGAGATCGCCGGGGGAGATCTCACGCGCCGCGTCAGTCCCGACGACACCCGCACCGAGGTGGGACGCCTCGGGTCCTCGCTCAACCAGATGCTCGCGCAGATCGAGCAGGCCTTCGAAGCTCGCAGCGAGAGCGAGAACCGGCTCCGGCGCTTCCTCTCCGACGCCTCCCACGAGCTGCGCACTCCGCTCGCCTCGATCCGTGGCTACGCCGAGGTGTTCCGCCTCGGGGCCGCGACCGAGCCCGAGGAGCTCGAGCGAGCGATGACCCGGATCGAGGCCGAGGCGGCCCGGATGGGGGTCCTCGTCGAGAACCTGCTCCTGCTCGCACGGCTCGACGAGCTTCCCGAGATGCGACTCGCCGCCGTGGACCTGCGCGAGCTCGCCGAGCACGCGGCTCAGGACATGCGGGCGGTCGCTCCCGAGCGCGAGGTGACCCTCACGGCCGAGGACCCGATGCCGGTCCTCGCCGACGCAGAGCAGCTGCGTCAGCTGCTGGCGAACCTGACCCGTAACGCGGTCATTCACACACCGCCCGCCACGGCGATCGAGATCACCCTGCGACGCGAGGGCGCCAGCGCCGTGCTCGAGGTTCGCGACCACGGGCCCGGTCTGCCCGCCGACGCCGGAGATCGGGTGTTCGAGCGCTTCTGGCGCACCGAGGGGGGGCGCAGCCGCGGTCGCGGTGGCTCCGGTCTCGGTCTCGCCATCGTCAAGGCGATCGTGCAAGCTCATCACGGCGAGGTGCATGCAGGCAACGCTCCCGGCGGAGGCGCGGTGTTCCGGGTAACCCTTCCCATCATGGAGTCCGGTCACCAGCCCGGACGGCCCGAGGAGCCCGCGGCGCGGGCCTGATCCCGAGTACGTGCGGTAGGGATTGCCCTACCGCGTCCTCCGGCAATCGGGGCGCAATTGTCCGGAGCGTCCGTATGTACGGACCCGAGGGCTGATGAGAACCTGCTCTTCGTCCAGTGACCGGCGATTACGAGCAGGTCACTCATCTCGCTCTAAGGAGGAGCAAATGTCAATCGGAGACGTGACCCGGGGATTTCGCCGGGGCAATCGCACCACGGCCGCTGCCTTCTCAGGGGTGGTGGTTGGGGTGATCTTAATCGTACTCGTGGCTACTGGTACGTTCACCAGCTCGAGTGCACTCGGGAACGTGAGCCTCGTGACGACGTCCACGACGGCGCAGACACCCAACGCGCAGATGGACCCGTTCGGCGCGCCGAAGGCGGCGCACGATTACACCGTCCCCTCGCCACCGGGCGAGCCGGGTCTGATCCCGACCATCGCCACCAAGACGACCACCAGGCTCTACGGGGCCAACCCGTATCAGGAGGCCGTCTCGGTTACCCAGCACGTGTGGCCGGCGGCACTCCCTGAGAACGCCCCGAACGAGAACAACAACGACCCCGACCGGCCGTGGGGCGTGACGCTGGTGACGCCCAATGACCCGCTCACCGCGATCACCGCGGTGCCGCTGCTGCACTTCCCCAACGACGCGCCGATTCTCTACGTGACGCCCAACGGGATCCCCCAGGTCACCGCCGACGAGATCAAGCGTCTTGGTGACACGGGTATCTCGCGGTATCACAACGTCGACGCATTCCTCGTTGGTGCCGCTGCGAACCCCGGCGTTGAGAAGCAGCTTCGGGCCATGGGCCTGAAGTACGCAACCGTCACCGCCCCGGACATCCCCACCCTCGCGAACACGGTCGACAAGCTCTACGGGAGCATCGAGAACCCCGACACGGGCGTGCCGAACATGAGCAACGGGATGGAGAACGTGATGATCGGCTCGATGCAGTCCTACCAGTACCTGCTCCCCGCCACGCACTGGGTCGCGCACATGGCCTCCGGGCTCCTGTGGGTGAACCAGAACTCGGTCCCCGCCGCCACCATCGCCGCGCTCCAGCGCCGCCACGGGCAGGCCCGCATCTACCTGTTCGGCGGCCCGCAGCAGATCTCGGGTTCCGTCGCCAATCAGCTCGCGCAGTACGGCACCGTGATCCGCATCACCAACAACGACATCGTCGCGTTCAACGCCAACCCGACCGACACCCCGGTCGACACGGCGATCGCGTTCGCGAAGATGTGGGACCCGGCCGGGATGGTCGGCTGGAAGATCACCGGCCCCGGCCACGGGTTCACGCTGGTGAACATCAACGACTGGCAGGCCGCCGTGGCGTCAGCTCCGCTCTCGCACCTCGGCTTCCACGCTCCGCTGTTGTTCACCAACAGCGCCACGAACATGCCGGCACAGCTGACCGCGTACTACAAATCCGTCGCCCCGACGTACACCGCCACGCCGGCCGACGGGCCCTACAACATGTCCTATGTGATCGGGAGCTGGAACCAGATCTCATGGGGCCAGCAGGCGCACGTCGACTACATCTCCGAGATGGGCAACCGGCGCCTGTGGAACACCACCACCGGGGGCGGCTACACCGACTCCGCCCCGACTCCCTAGCACCAGCGATCGCCCGGACCGGCCCTTGTCCAGCCGGTCCGGGCTTCGCCTTGGTCCTTTTGACGTGACTCGGAAGGAAGCTCATGAGCACGACCGTCACCGCACATCCACAGCTCACCCGGGTCCAGGCCGTCACGGCGCGGCTCGCTGGGCGCTTCTCCTTCACCCGGCTGCACCTCCAGGTCGCGGTCGGGGCGCTGTGGCTCCTCGACGGCGCCCTGCAGGCGCAACCGTTCATGTTCACCCGCGGGTTCGCCACGCAGATCATCGCGCCGACCGGCCAGGGCCAGCCCGGCGTGGTGGCGGGGCCGGTTCATCTCGGCTCGACCATCATCGCCGCCCACCCGGTCGTGTGGAACGTGCTCTTCGCCGCAGCCCAAATCCTCCTCGGTGTCGGTCTGATCCTCGCCCGGGGCCGCGCCGCTCGCGTCGCCCTCGCCGCGTCGATCGGCTGGGCCCTCGGTGTCTGGTACCTCGGCGAGGGACTCTCGGGCCTCGCGAGCGGACACGCCAGCCTCGTTTCGGGCGCGCCCGGGTCCGCGCTGCTCTACGCAATCTTCGCCGCCGCGGCGTGGCCCCGCCGCGGCACCTCCGGCCAGGTGCCGGCATCCTGGCTCTTGCCCGTGTGGGCGCTGCTGTGGATCGTTGCCGCCGGCTACCAGCTCCTCCCCGGCCAGGACACGGGGACGGCGCTCGCGGGCCTCCTGAGCTCGGGCGGCGGGGACCCGCACTGGCTGGCATCGCTCGACGCCCCGGTGGCGAGCTGGATGAGCGGAAACGGAGCGCTCGCCGTCTCCGGACTCGCGGCCCTCGAGCTCCTCGTCGGCCTTGGGGCCCTGTCACGGAGGACCCGCACCTGGTCGCTCGCGATCGGGCTCGTGGTAATCCTCGCGATCTGGGTGCTCGGGCAAGACCTCGGTCAGCTCTACAGCGGCCGGGCCACCGACCCCAACAGCGCACCCCTGATCGCCTTGATGGCAATCGTGCTCATAGGAGCCCGATCATCGACACCCCGGACGCCCACTTAGCCGCGAGGCGTACGCTTTGACAATAGATGCGCGCGCACACCGGGCGACCGGAACCGGGAGCTACTTCGAGCGGTGAGGAGCCCCGCTTACTGGCAGAGGAGCAGGCAGCTCTGCGGCGGGTGGCGATGCTGGTGGCCGATGGTACGGCGCCGGGGGAGGTGTTTGCAGCGGTCACCGACGAGATCGGGCACCTGCTCCCGGTCGACTTCGCGATCATGAGCCGCTACGAGGACGACGGCATGCTCACCGTGCTCGCCTACTCAGGCCTTCCCGTTACGAGCATTGCCGTGGGTCGCCGGTCGACCCTCGGAGGTAACAACGTCAGCACCCGCGTGTTCGACACGGGCCGTCCGGCCCGGATCGACGCTTATGCCGACAGCTCCTCCGGCTCTGTCGGCGCCGCCGGTCGCGCCCGTGGCGTCCTCTCGACGGTGGCGACGCCGATCATGGCCGAGGGGCGCGTGTGGGGGGTGATGATCGTCGGAACCACCCACGAGCAGTCCCTGCCGGCGGACAGTGAGGATCGCCTCGGGTCCTTCACCGAGCTCGTGGGCACGGCCATCGCCAACGCCGAGAGCCGTGGAGGCCTCGCAAGTCTGGCTGCGGAACAGGCGGCGTTGCGCCGGGTGGCGACACTGGTGGCCGAGAGCGCACCGCCAGAGGCCCTGTTCGCCGCCGTGGTCGAAGAGGTCGGACAGCTGTTTCCCGTCCACATGGCGATGATGGGCCGCTACGAGTCTGACGGTACGCTCGCCTGTCTCGCCACCTGGGGCAGGGCGGAGCGCTTTCCCGCCGGAACGAGCCGGGAACTCGGCGGAGAGAACCTCGGCACCATCGTCTTCGAGACGGGCCGTTCGGCGAGGATCGACGATTACGCCGACTCCTCGTCCGGGCAGCTCGGTGACGTCGCCCGCGAGTCGGGCATACGCTCGTCGGTGGCGACGCCGATCATGGTCGAAGGCAGTCTCTGGGGGCTGATCGCAGCGGGCTCCCTGGTCGAGCAGCCACTGCCCGCCGACAGCGAGGGCCGCTTGGAGTCGTTCACGGAGTTGGTGGCCACGGCGATCGCCAACTCGGAGAGCCGGGTAGCGCTGGCTCGGCTCGCCGCGGAACAGGCGGCGTTGCGCCGGGTGGCGACCCTGGTGGCCCGTGACCTCCCCCCGCAGGAGGTGTTCGCGGCGGTGGCCGAGGAAGTCGGTCAGCTGCTTCCGGTCGATCTGGCGATCCTGGGCCGCTTCGACGGGGACGGGAGCGGCACGGTGATCGCCGCATGGGGAACTCCGGCAGCTCGGTTCACCGTTGGCAGCCGGTGGGAGCTCGAGGGGAACAACCTCGCCACCACCGTCTTCGCGACCGGCCGGTCGGCCCGCAACGACCTCTACGCCGATGCCTCCGGTCCGATCGGCGACACCGGCCGAGAGAGCGGCTTCCGCTCGGGGGTGGGGGCGCCGATCACCGTCGAGGGGCGTCTGTGGGGGGTGATCGTCGTAGGCGCGACTCGCGCGCAGCCGCTGCCGGCGGACACCGAGGCGCGCCTGGCCTCGTTCACGGAGCTCGTGGCTACGGCGATCGCCAATGCCGAGAGCCGCGGCGGGCTCTCCCGGCTGGTCGGGGAGCAGGCGTCCCTGCGGCGGATCGCCACCCTGGTGGCGCGCGGTGTGCCCCCGGAGGAGGTGTTCGCGGCCGTCGCCGACGAGGTCGTGCGGCTCCTCCCGGTCGATTTCGCTCACATGGGGCGCTACGAGCCCGACGGGGCGGTGACCGTCCTCGCCACCGCGGGCAGTACCGCCGCCGAGTTTCCCGTCGGCCTGCGATGGAGCCTCGGCGGAAGGAACCTCACGACCATCGTCTTCGAGACCGGGCGTCCTGGCCGAATCGACGACTATGACGATGCCGTCGGCGCGCTCGGTGTCAAGGGCCGCGGCCTGGGGATCCGCTCATCGGCGGGGACACCGATCATCGTCGAGCGCCGCGTGTGGGGCGTGGTGACGGCCGGTTCGACGACCGAGCGGTCACTGCCGGCCGACATCGCGGTGCGCCTGGGCTCCTTCACCGAGCTCGTGGCCACGGCGATCGCCAATGCGGAGAGCCGGGCCGCGCTCGCGGCCTCGCGAGCGCGCATCGTCGCCGCCGCCGACGAGAGTCGGAGGCAGATCGAGCGCGACCTGCACGACGGGGCACAGGCACGCCTGGTGCACGCGGTGATCGTCCTGAAGCTCGCCTTGCGGGCGCTGGCGAGCGGCGAGGGCGACGGCGGCGAGCTCGTGGCCGAGGCGCTTCGGCACGCTGAGCAGGCCAATTCCGAGCTCCGCGAGCTTGCCCACGGCATTCTTCCCGCGGCGCTGATGCGGGGCGGACTGCGTGCCGGAGTCGAGGCGCTCGTGTCCCGTATCGCGCTGCCCGTGAGCGTCGACGTGTCGGTGCCGCGCCTTCCCGATGGGATCGAAGCGACGGCCTATTTCGTCGTCAGCGAGGCGCTGACCAACGTGGTCAAGCATGCCCGCGGCAGCGCCGCGACGGTCACGGCCCGGGTGCAGGCCGGGGAGCTCTGCGTGGAGATCTGGGATGACGGCGCGGGAGGGGCGAGCGGTGGGAAGCACACCGGGTTGGGGGGGCTGGAGGATCGCGTGTCGGCGCTGGACGGGCGCCTCACCGTGGACAGCCCCGCGGGCGAGGGGACCCGCGTGTGTGCGCTCCTGCCGGTACCGGATCAGTTCGAGTCGCGCAAGTAGGTGAGAACCGCGAGCACCCGCCGGTGCTCGGTCTGGCCGGGATCGAGCGCGAGCTTGTGGAAGATGCTCGTGACGTGCTTCTCCACCGCGGCCTGGCTGACCAGGAGCGCCTGGGCGATGCCGTGGTTGGACTTGCCTTCCGCCATCGCCGCCAGCACGTCGCGCTCGCGGGCACTGAGACGGTCAAGCGGCCGGTCGCGGTGACGGCGGCCGAGCATCCGCCCCACGATCTCAGGGTCAAGGGCGCTCCCTCCGCCCGCGACGCGGGTGACCGCATCGATGAAGCTGTCCACATCCCCGACGCGCTCCTTGAGGAGGTAACCGACCCCCTCGGCGCGATCACCGATGAGATCGAGCGCGTAGTGCTCCTCGTAGAACTGAGAGAGGACGAGAACGCCGGTCTCGGGCCGCTGGCGTCGCAGCTCGATGGCCGCCCGCAGGCCGTCGTCTCCGTGACCCGGGGGCATGTTGACGTCGGCGATCACGACCGCGGGCCGGTGCGCGAGACCCTTGCGCAGGAGGTCCGGAGCGTCGCCGGCCTGAGCTGCAACCTCGAACCCGGCCTCGGTGAGCAGGCGCACAATTCCCTCGCGGAGGAGGACGTCGTCCTCGCCGATCACCACTCGCAGCGCTTCAGACACGGGGGAACGGTACCGCGGAAGGTTGGTTTCGTCGTTAGTCGTCACCGATCAGCTGCGCCAGGGGAGCGTTCGGGAGGTCGGCCTTGTTCACGAAGGCCCGGGCGCCCACGCTCGCGGCCTCGTCCGTGCTCGTGATCTCGCCGTCGATCGAGGTGAGAATGACCCGCGGACGCCAGGGGAGCGCCGTGAGCTCGCGCGCGAGAGTGAGTCCGTCTCCGTCGGGCAGTTCGATGTCCACGAGGAAGGCTTCCGGCTGCAAGCGGGTGGCCGCGGCCAGCGCCGTGGCGACCGTGCCGGCCTCGCCGACCACGGTCAGGCCGCTGTCGGCGAGCAGGCGTCGAGCCAGCTCACGGAACTCGGAGTCGTCATCGACGATGAAGACCGATCGCGTCACACGACAATCATCGTCGTCTCGATACCGTTGCTGGGTAGGGAAAGCCGGAAAATGGTCGAGTGGTGCCCGTAGGTCCAGATCGGTGCGCTCGCCTGGGCCTGGATGGGGTAGGGATTTCCCTACCGCGAGTGTCCGGAACCCGGGCCGAACTGTCGGGCGTGTCGGTATGGATGCGCGGAAACGCCGCTGAGACCCTGGCCGGGTGGCGATCACCTCTCCCGGCCCTCCCCTCCTCACCATGGGCGCCGAGCTCGAGCGTGACCGTCTCGAGTATCGAGTCCGGCGGGTGACGGTCGCGATCGCCGTCCTGCGTCAGCTCGCCGGCGCACACCGAGGCAAGCGGGTCGCGCCCCCGGTCCATCTCGGGCACGCCATCGCCGATTTCGAAGCACAGATCGAGTCCATGACCGCCCGCCTGCACGACCTCGCCGGGGAGGGCGCAGCGACCGAGCGTCACCCGGGAAGCCGCGCCCGATGAGCGCACTCCCCGATATCGACCTCGAGACTGCTGTCGGACGCTGGGCGGTCGACGAGCTGCTCGAGCGCTACGTCTCCTGGCGTGAGGAATGTCAGGCCGTGCGCGCTGCCTATCGACGGTTGCCCGGCGCGGGAGGCACCGAGCGCACGCTGACCTACGCCGGCTATCTCGCCGCGCTCGAGCGTGAAGAGCACGCAGCTCAGGCCTACGCCGACCACATCGAGCATGTCAGGCGGGGCATACCCAGCGAAGTCTCAGGTTCCTCACGGGCGGCGCTCAGGTGATGGTCCCAAAGTTGCCGGCATGCACCGGCGACTCCGCAGTCATGGCGCCCGCGCCCGATGGCGCTCGCGGGTCTCGCTCTTGGCCAGCACGCTGGCCATGTCCAGCGCCCTGAACGCCTGGATCGGCGCCGATGGCGGCGCGACGGCGCACGGCGCGCAGCCGGCGAGCGTGGGCCAGACGGCGGGCGCGGCGAGTGCGGCGGGTGCGACGACGACGGCAACGGGGATGACGACGACCACCCCGACGACGCCGACCCCGCCGACGACCACCCCGACGACGACCACCCCGACGACGCCGACGACCCCGACCACGCCGACGACCCCGACCACGCCGACGACGCCGACGCCGACGCCGACGCCGACGCCGACCATCCCGACGCCGAGTACCACGCCGACGCCGACCACGACCCCCCCGGCCCCGACGACGACCACCGCTACGCCCACGCCGACCACCCCGGCGGCCACCACGACCACCCCGACGGCTCCGACCACGACCGCCCCGGCGACGACCGCGCCAGCCCCCGCCCCGGCGCTGAAGCCCAAGTCCCATCACACCGGCAAGCGCTCGCATGGCAACGCGGGCACCGGCTCCACCGCTAAGAGCGGGGGAGCCGCGAAGAGCTCGAGCTCGCCCGCATCGACGGCCGAGACCGCAGCCGGCTCCTCGTCGAGCGCGATCTGGACCCCGGTCCTCGGTTCCGGCACCACCGCGCTCGGATCGCTCGCGCAGGTGATCGGGACCGGTGACCTGCCCCCGAGCTACCTGATCCCGATCTATCAGGCCGCCGCTCGGCGCTATCACCTCCCCTGGCAGGTCCTCGCCGCCATCAACGGGATCGAGACCGACTACGGGCGCAACGTCAGCGCCTCCTCGGCCGGGGCGATCGGGTGGATGCAGTTCATGCCCGCCACCTGGAGCGAGTACGCGGTCTCGGTGGGCGGTAAGGGGGCGCCGAGCCCGTACGACCCCCGCGCCGCCATCTTCGCCGCCGCCCACCTTCTCGCCGCCAACGGCGGCGCGCAGCACCTGCGCCAGGCGATCTACGCCTATAACCACGCGAGCTGGTACGTCGACGCCGTCGTCTGGCGCCAGCAGCTCATCACCGACTGGGCGGCCAAGGATCAGCGGACGAGCGCCGTGGGATACGCGTTGCCGCTCACGGGTAAGTACATGAGCCAGCTCGGGCGCACGGACGAGGGCGTGGACATCGAAACCGCTCCGGATGGTGCCGCCGTGTACTCGATCTCGGCCGGAGTGGTCACGGCTGTGGCCAGCGACCCGGCAGGCTTCGGCCCCGACTACCCGGTGATCCGCGTCACCAGCGGCCCGCTCACCGGGCACTACATCTACTACGGCCACGTGGCCGCGAGCCTCGTGCATGTCGGCGAGCACGTCGCCGCCGGCCAGCCGATCGCGGTCATGGGGCATACCGGTGACGCCGCCAGCCTCGGGCACGGCCACATCGAGATCGGTTTCTCGGACGCCGCCGGCAACCCCCTCAACCACCCGGGCACCGCAGCCACCGCCTCCGGATCGGCGATGCGCAGCTTCCTCGTCGAGCTGTCGGGTGCATTCGGAATCCACAACTCCTGACAGGCAAGCAAGGTGATGCACATGCTCAGAAAACCCTCAGCTCCTTCCCGGCTTCGCCTCAGGCGCAGGCCCGACATTGATGCCATGAGCAATCGCGGCCCCGGCCCTGAGCAGAACCGGTCATGGCACGTGTACGTGCTTCTCGTGGCGGCCCTCACCCTCGCTGTCCTCGGCGTAGCCCAGATCGGGCCGCCGACGAGCTCGGCCCGCACCTCGACGCAGATCGTCACCGCTACCAACGGCGTCGTTCAATCGACGGTCTCCGGCACCGGCAACGTCGAGGCCGGCGCCGACGTCAACGTGAACTTCCAGACCAGCGGCACCCTCTCGAAGGTCGACGTCAAGGCCGGTGAGCACGTCACCAAGGGCCAGCTCCTCGCCACGCTCGATTCCACCACCGCGCAGCTTGCCCTCAACCAGGCCGAGCAGAACCTCACCGCCGCCGAGGACCAGCTCACCACCGCGGAGGCGAGCGCGGGCACGACGAGCACGGCCAGCCTCAACACCGGCCCCGGCACGGTCACCCCCGAATTCGTTTCGCTGGCGAGCGCCGCTCCCACTCCGACGACCACGACGACGACGAAGTCGGCCACGACAACGACACCGGCCACGACGACACCGGCCACGACAACCACGCCGACGACACCGAGCACCACGACCACCACCAAGTCCACCACCTCCGCGCCCGCTACGACCGCGCCGTCGACCGGCGGCGGCTCCACGGGATCGGGTTCCACCGGGAGCAGCTCGACCTCGCCGGCGGGAACCGTCGCCTCCGCGCAGGCCGGTGTCTACAGCGCCGAGGCGAGCGTCACCAGCGCCAAGAGCGCGCTCGCCGCCACCAAGCTCTACGCCCCCATCAGCGGGACCATCGTGTCGCTCGCGAGCCTTGCTCCCGGCAACACGGTGTCCGCGGGGTCGACGGGGAGCGCCTCGACCTCCGGCACCTCGAGCACCGGATCGACCTCGAGCACCTCGACGGGCGGCGGGGGCGGGACGACCGCGGGCAGCCTCGGGGGCTCGAGCACCTCGTCGTCGTCGAGCTCGACGAGCTCCCCCTTCGCGGAGATCGTCAACACCAAGACGATGACCATGACGGTCGCCTTCAGCGAGTCCGACATCAGCAAGGTCAAGGTCGGCCAGGCCGCCACGGTGACGCTCGATGCCCTCACCGGCGTCGAGCTCGGCGCGCACGTGACGGCGATCTCCACCATCGGGACCACGAGCAGCAGTGTCGTCTCCTACAACGCCACCCTGACCCTCGATCAGAGCGACTCGCAGGTAAAGCCGGGGATGAGCGCGTCAGCGTCGGTCATCGTCAGCCAGGCCCAGGGCGTCACCGTCCCCAACAGCGCCGTCACCGGCACCGGCTCGATCGCCACCGTGACTTTGGACAGCAACGGCAAGAAGGCCCAGCAGCAGGTGGCCATCGGCCTGCGCGGTAACAACCGCACGCAGATCGTCAGCGGCCTCAAGGCCGGCGATGAGCTCGCGGTCACGACCACGCTGCCCCCCCTGACCTCCGCCACTTCGACGACCGCGAGCGGTGCCGGCGGGACCCTCGGCGGGACCGCCGTGCGCCCCGGCGGCGGCGGGGGATTCGGCGGCGGCGGGGGATTCGGCGGCGGCGGCGCGGGTGGTGGCGCGGGCGGCGCGCGTGGAGCCACCGGAGGCGCGCCCACCGGAGCCGGCGGCTGATGCCCGCGCCCGTCATCGAGGTCCGCGACGTCCGCAAGACCTACCAGATCGGCGACATCGCCGTCCACGCTCTCCGCGGCGTCACCATGCGCGTCGAGCGCGGTGAGTACGTGGCGATCATGGGCCACTCGGGAAGCGGGAAGTCGACGCTCATGAACATCCTCGGCTGCCTCGACGCTCCCACCGCCGGCGCCTATCTGCTCAACGGTCTCGACGTTCGCGAAGTCGAGGAGGACATCCTCTCCGATGTCCGCAACCGCTTCATCGGCTTCGTCTTCCAGAGCTTCAACCTGATCCCGCGCACGCGGGCGCTCGCCAACGTCGAGCTGCCGTTGTCCTATGCGGGCGTTTCCCGCACGGCGCGCCGCGCACGGGCGATCGCGGCCCTGGATGCGGTTGGGCTCGGCGACCGAGTCGACCATCTCCCCTCGGAGCTCTCAGGAGGCCAGCAGCAGCGCGTCGCCGTGGCACGGGCGCTGGTCACCAACCCGGCTCTCATCCTCGCCGACGAGCCGACCGGGAACCTCGACACCACCTCCAGCGAGGAGGTGCTGGGGATCTTCGAGCGCCTCAGCGAGGAGGGGCGGACGATCGTCCTCATCACCCACGAGGACGAGGTGGCCGAGCACGCCCAGCGTGTCATCCGGGTCCGCGACGGGCTCATCATCGCCGACGAGCGCTCCCCGGCGCGCGGGGGGATCCGATGATCGAGTCGATCCGGGTGGCCTTCGCGGGACTTGCCGCCAACAAGCTCCGTTCGGGCCTGACCATCCTCGGCCTGATGATCGGCGTGGGCTCGGTCATCGTCCTCATCGCCGTGGGAACGGGTTCCTCCGATGCCGTCCAGCAGCAGATCAACGCGCTCGGCTCGAACGTGCTCCTCGTCCAGAGCACGCCGTCGCTCGGCGGCCTGCGCAGCACATCCTCGGGTAGCACCGCACTGACAGTCGCCGATGCCACGGCGCTCCAGAACAGCTTCTCGGCGCCGGACGTGGCCTCCGTCTCACCGGTGGTCAGCGCCAACGGTGTCACCCTGACCTATAACGGAGCCACCTACACGCCGGGATCGTTCACCGGGACCACGCCGAGCTACAAGGCGGCGCGCAGTTACACGACCGCGGAGGGCTCCTGGTTCACGAGCAGTCAGGAGACCAATCACAGCCGCGTGCTCGTGGTGGGCCCAGCGGTGGTGAGCGCGCTCTTCGGCGGCCAGGACCCGGTCGGTGACACCGTCCAGGTCAACGGCACGAGCTACCAGATCGTCGGTGTCACCGCCTCGAAGGGATCGAACGGCACCTCCAATCAGGACGACGTCGCCTTCGCCCCTCTCACCGCGGTGCAGGACACCCTCACCGGTTACGGGAGCGTCAACCAGATCGTCGTCCAGGCGAAGTCGACCCAGCAGCTGACCGCGGCCCAGACCGAGATCACCGAGATCCTCAACCAGGTGTCACCTCCCGCCCCCGGCTCATCGTCGGCGAGCAATTTCACAGTGATCAACCAAGGATCGATCCTCCAGACCTCGGCCTCGAGCAGCGGCGTCTTCACCACCCTGCTCGGCGAGGTGGCGGCGATCTCACTGCTCGTGGGCGGGATCGGGGTCATGAACATCATGCTCGTGTCCGTCACCGAGCGGACGCGGGAGATCGGGATCCGCAAGGCGGTGGGAGCCCGGCGCAGCGACATCTTGACCCAGTTCCTCATCGAGGCCGTGCTCGTCTCGCTCCTCGGCGGACTCGCGGGCGTCCTCTTCGGCGTGATCGGAAGCCAGTTCACCATCGCCGGCGTCCATCCCGTGATCGCGCCCTACTCGGTCGCTCTCGCCTTCGGCGCCGCGGTGATCACGGGCCTGTTCTTCGGGACCTACCCGGCAAGCCGCGCGGCCTCGATGCGACCGATCGAAGCGCTGCGCTTCGAATGACCGCCCCCACCAACCGAGAGGAATCCCCATGAGCGCCCTGCCCTACGACGACAGTCATGAGCACGACTGGGAGACATCCGAACAGCACCCATCCGCGACCCCCGCCCGCCCGCGCCGGCGCTTCTTCAACCGCCGCACCGCCGCGCTCGCCGCGGTGCTCACGTGCGCCGGCGGCTTCTTCGCCGGCGTCCGCGTCGAGAAGGGCCAGCTCACCAGCACCGCGTCGGCCGCCCCCGCCACCGCCGCCGCCGGGGCCCGGACGGGCGCCGCCGGCGCTGCCACGGGAGCCGCTGCCGGCGGTGCCGGCGGGTTCGCGGCCCGCTTCGGCGGCGCAGGCGGAGGCGGCGCCGCTGGCGGGGGCGGTCCCGCAGGCGCCAACGCCTCGCTGGGAACGCTCTCGAGCGTCAACGGCAACACCCTCTACCTCACCGACACGAGCGGCAACACCGTCAAGGTCACGCTCTCGGGGACGACCAAGCTGACCAAGAGCGTCGGCGTCTCCAAGGGCTCGCTCCACCCCGGCGACTCCGTCGTCATCCAGGGCGTGAAGAACTCGGGCGGCACCCTCGTCGCGACCTCGGTGAGCGACTCGGGCGTGAGGACCACCGGCGCGCCGACCGGCGGCGGCTCGAGCCCGAGCAGCACCTCCGCCAGCGGCGGCTGATCCACCCCCCACCACGAAAGGAACACCATGAGATCCATGAGAAAGCCCCCTCGACGAACGTTACGGCTGGTCGTCCTGCTCGCCGCGATGACCGCCACCCTGGCGATCGCGGCGTGCGGCAGCAGCTCGTCGAGCACCTCGACCACCACCGCGAACTCGGCCGCTTCGTCGGCCACCGGCGCTTCGAGCGCCAGTCGCACCGCCCTGGTCTCGTGCCTGAAGAAGCACGGCGTCACCCTGCCCGCGCACCCCCCGGGTGGCACCTCGACCAACCACACCGGGACGCCTCCGGCCGGGGGCTTCGGTGGCGGCGGGGCCGGAGCCGGCGGGGCCGGAGCCGGCGGTGCCGGGAGCTCGGCCCGGCAGGCCGCCTTCAAGGCCTGCGGGGTGACCGGGCACTTGGGAGGCTCCTCTGCCAGCACCACAACCACGGGGTAAGAGCCTGACCCTGCGCCGCCGCCCAGCGAGGGCGGCGGCGCGCCGGCGCGACGGATTCCTTATCGACTGTTAGGTTCGCATTTGAACGTGCTCGGCCTCGCGGCTGGGGGTCCGCGAGGTGTGTTACGTTCGCGCTTTCCACCGTTCGAGAGGAGTTGTTGTGAGGGCAAGGATGACGCGCCTCGGGGTCTGGGCCGTCGGTGTGGTCGCCGTTGTCGTCGTGCTGGCGGCATGCGGCAGCAGCACCACAACCACGAGCACCAAGTCCGGCGGGTCGACGAGCGCGACGACGACGCCGAAATCGACTTACAAGGTCGGGTTGGTGACCGACATCGGCGGGCTCAACGATCACGGTTTCAACCATTTGGCCTACGAGGGCCTGCTCACCGCCGAAAAGCAGCTCGGCATTCAGGGCCGCGTCCTGCCCTCGAGTTCCGGGGCCGACTACCTGCCCAACCTGACGACGCTCGCCCAGCAGGGCTACAACCTCGTCATCCCGGTGGGATTCCTGATGGCGGCGGCGACCGACTCGGTGGCAAAGCAGTTCCCGAACGTCAAGTTCGCGATGATCGACTCCGACGCCACCGCTGAGAAGGGCGACCCGAAGAACATCGAAGGCTTGCTCTTCAAGGAGCAGGAGGCCGGCTACCTCGCGGGCTACCTCGCCGGGCTCTACGCCAAGGCGCACGGCTACAAGACGATCTCGAGCGTCGGCGGCCAGAAGATCCCACCGGTCGATCACTACATCGCCGGATACCAGGCCGGGGCCAAGAAGGCCGACCCGGGCATCCAGACCCTGAACGGCTACTCGCAGGACTTCGTCGATCAGGCGAAGTGCAAGCAGATCGCGCTCAACCAGATCCAGCAGGGCTCGAAGGTTGTCTTCCAGGTCGCCGGCGCGTGCGGGCTCGGAGCCCTGTCGGCAGCTCAGCAGAGCGGAGTGCAGGGCATCGGCGTCGACGCCGACCAGTCCTATCTGGGCTCCTACATCCTCACCTCGGCTGAGAAGAAGGTGGACGTGGCGGTGGTCAACGCGATCAAGAACGCGATGGCCGGCAAGTTCGCCCCGGGCGCCAACGTGACCAACGACATCGCCAACGGCGGTATCGGCTACGGCAAGATCGGCCCCGCCGGCCTCAAGTTCTCGTCGCAGATCGCCACGATCTACACGGACATCAAGTCCGGCAAGATCGCCAACATCCCAAACACTGTTCCATAATCACGGACGGATGGAAGCTGACGCGCCCCCGGTCCTAGAGCTCAGGGGCATCACGAAGAAGTTCGGCTCGGTCGTCGCGAACGACCGAGTCGACTTCGACGTGCGGAGTGGGGAAGTGCATGCCCTGCTCGGAGAGAACGGCGCGGGAAAGTCCACGCTCATGTCGGTGCTCTACGGCCTCTACAAGCCGACCGAGGGCGAGATCTTCGTCGACGGTAAACCCGTGGAGATCGACTCGCCGGCGAGGGCCATCGAGCTCGGGATCGGCATGGTCCACCAGCACTTCATGCTCGTCCCGGTGATGACCGTGGCCGAGAACATCGTCCTCGGGCAGGAGCCGAGCCGGCGTGGCGGCCTCCTGGACCTCAAGGCGGCCCGCGCCCGCGTGCGCGAGCTCTCGGACCGCTACGGCCTGGCCGTGGACCCCGACGCCACCATCGAGGACGTCAGCGTCGGAGCCCAGCAGCGGGTGGAGATCCTCCGCGCGCTCTACCGAGGGGCGCGAATCCTCGTGCTCGACGAGCCCACGGCGGTGCTCACCGCACAGGAGGTGCGAGAGCTCATGAGGGTCCTGAACCGGCTCAAGGAGGACGGCACAGGGATCGTCTTCATCACCCACAAGCTCGGCGAGGTCCTGGAGGTCGCCGACCGCATCACCGTGCTCCGTCGCGGCAAGCGGGTCGACACCGTCCCGCGTGAGGGCGCGAGCGAACGGAGCCTCGCCCGTCTCGTGGTCGGGCGCGACATGGTGCACTCGCTCGAGAAGGCACCGGGCCGGCCGGGGGAGCCCCTCCTCGCCGTGGAGGATCTCCACGCTCGCGATGACCGTGACCTCGAGGCGGTCACCGGCCTCTCGCTCTCGGTGCGGGCCGGGGAGATCGTCGCGCTCGCCGGCGTCGACGGCAACGGGCAGCACGAGCTCGTCGAGGCGATCACCGGGCTGCGCGCCGTCGAGTCGGGCCGGGTCCTCGTCGGTGGCCACGACATCGCCGGCCGAGGCGTTCGCGCCGCCACCGAGGCCGGAGTGGCCCACATCGCCGAGGACCGCCACCGTCGCGGCCTCGTCCTCCCCTTCACATTGACCGAGAACCTCGCCCTGCGCGAGTACCGCAAACCGCTGTTGAGCGCCCTGGGGTGGCTGCGACTGCGCTTGATGCGCCAGCGTGCCGGCCGGCTCCTGCGCGAGTACGACGTCAGAGGCGGCGACTGCGACTCCTACGCCTCCTCGCTTTCTGGCGGTAATCAGCAGAAGGTCTGCGTGGCGCGCGAGATTGCCTGCGATCCCAAGGTCCTCATCGCCCACCAGCCGACCCGAGGGCTCGACGTCGGCGCGATCGAGTTCGTGCACCAGCGGTTGATCGCCGAGCGGGCCGCGGGCCGGGCCATCCTCCTCGTCTCGCTCGAGTACGAGGAGGTGCGCGCCGTGGCCGACCGCATCCTCGTGATCTACGAAGGGAAGATCGCGGGCGAGTTCCCGCCCGAGGCCACCGAGGAGGAGGTGGGAATCGCCATGACGGGCGGCGGGAAGCGGGCAGGGGCGCCCGCATGAGCGACGACCGCGAAGAGCTCGAGCACGAGGCCGCCGGCGACGAGCACGTCGAGGCCGCCCTGCGCTCGCCGGCGCGGCTCACGGCCTATGCCCGCGGGCTCGGCGGCGCCGTCGTTCCCATCCTCACCACGGTCATCGCCTTCATCGTCGCCGGGCTCGTCGTCCTCATCACCGGCCACAACCCCCTGAGCACCTACAAGGCGTTCTTCAACGGCACCGGGTTGAACTGGCTGTTCCCGTGGGTCGGCGGGGCCACCCGCGCCACGGCCGCGCTCGAGCTCCAGCAGACCCTGATCGACACCACCGCCCTCATCCTCGTCGGCCTCGCCGTGGCGTTCGCGTTCCGAGCCGGTCTCTTCAACATCGGCGGCCAGGGCCAGTACACGGTGGGCGGGATCGTCGCCGTGTGGCTGGGCTCGTCCTTCGCGGGCATGGCGCCGGTCCTCCATATCGTGCTGGCCATCTTCGCCGCGGCGCTCGCGGGCGCGATATGGGCGGGAATCGCGGGAGTCCTGAAGGCGACGCTCGGGGTCCACGAGGTGATCTCGACGATCATGCTCAACTGGATCGCGATCTGGCTCGGCGTCTTCCTGTTCCAGCTCGGTGGCCCGCTCCAGGATCCCGCCCAGAAGTCGATCCCCGTCTCGAAGACGGTCGCCGCGTCGGCCAAGCTCCCCGTGTTCTGGGGGAACCCGCAGCTCCAGGGGCTCGACATCGGCATCTTCGTCGCGCTGGCACTGGTGGTCGTGTACTGGGTCGTGATCACCCGGACGCGGATGGGCTACGAAGTGCGGGCGGTCGGGTTCAATCCCGATGCGGCGAGCTACGCGGGGATGAACGTCGGGCGCAGCTACGTCAAGGTGATGCTCTTGTGCGGGGCGTTCGCCGGCATCGCCGCGTCGCTCGACATCCTCGGCTGGAAGTTCCAGCTCTTCACCAACGACATCCAGAGCTCCCAGATCGGGTTTCTCGGAATCGCGGTCGCGCTCCTCGGGCGCAACACCGCCATCGGCGTCGTCGCCTCCGCGCTCCTCTTCGGGTCGCTGCTCACCGGTACCTCTGAGCGCAACCTCGACCCGACCGTGTTCGACCCCAAC
>DASZLV010000049.1:0-1741 GCA_035552215.1 Solirubrobacteraceae bacterium
GCGGGCCAGCGGATCGTCGACCCCGAGCTCGTCGAGCACGCCGACGACCACCCTGCGGATGTCGTCGCGCGCGCCGTCCGCCCCAGGCAGCGCCTCGAGGAGGAGGTCGAGCGCGTGGGCGCGGTCCTCGGCGTCGAGGGCGGCGAAGGCGTCGCTGAGGTCGGGCTCGCCCGCGCGCTGGAGTCCGATGCGCGCCGCCAGGCCCTGCCCGGTGAAGCTTCCCGGCACGCGCTCGAGGAGCTCGAGCGCGGCGTCGTCCTCGCCGCGGCCGTGGAGAATCCGCGCGAGGGGGACGACGGCCTCGGCCCGCGAGGGCTCGAGCTCGACGGCCTGGCGCAGCGACTCCTCGTCGCCGTGCTCGAGCAGCGCGTCCGCCTCGGAGGGCACGAGCCCGTCGAGGAAGCTCTCGATCTGCGCCGGCGGAATCACGCCAACGAACTCGTCGACGATCTTGCCGTCCTTGAACGCCTTGACCGCGGGGATCCCCTGCACGCCGAAGGCGCGCGTCAGGTTGGGGTTGGCGTCGACGTCGAGCTTGGCGAGCTCGACCTTGCCCTTGCGGGCGTCGACGGCGCGCTCGAGCACCGGGCCGAGCTGGCGACAGGGGCCGCACCAGTCGGCCCAGAAGTCAACGAGAACCGGCACCGTCTTCGAACGCTCGATAACCGCGGTATCGAAATCCTGCTCAGAAACTTCCATGCCCTCAGGGTACAACCTGCCCGCCGGGTGCTTTCGGGGACCGCCCCCCGGTAGCGTCCGACGGGCCCATGGACGTCGGGAGCGAGCCCTACAACGCCGAGAACCTGCTCGACCGGGTCACCAGCCCCGCCACCCTCGAGGACCACTATCGCCACCTCGAGGGTCGCGAGCGGGCGCTCGTCGAGCGCCGGCTCAGGCTCTCGGGCGGGACCGTCCTCTCGGTCGGGTGCGGCTGGAATCCGGGGCGCCACCTGTTCCCCGCGCCCGGCTTCCGCCTCGTCGCGGTCGACGCCGACGCGGCCAAGGTGGCCGGGGTGCTCGAGACGGGCCGGGCCGATGCCGCCTACGTGGGCCAGGCGGGCGCGCTCACCCTTCCCGAGCACTCCTTCGACGTCGTCCTCTACCGGCTCGTCCTTCACCACGTCGTCTACCAGGGCCCGCTCGCGCCGTGCTTCGAGGAGGCGGCGCGGCTGCTTCGCCCGGGCGGGACGCTGGTGGCGATCGAGCCGGGCCTGTGGCACCCCGTCGGCGCGGCCCTGGCGCTCGCCAACCGGACCGGGGTGGCGACCGCCATCCACGGCACTCCTGACGACGTTCCCCTGTCGCCGCGCACCCTGATCGCCGAGGCGCGCGCCGCCGGCCTCGCGCCCGAGCTCCACGCCCTCACCTACACCTGGCGGCGGCTTCCGCGGTATGCCCAGCGCCTCCTCGCGCCGCTCGACGCCCTCGGCTCACGGCCCCGGGCGGCGCCCTTCGGCCACACCTTGGTCCTGCTCGCGCGCACGCCGGCCGTGGCGCCATGACCCCGCGTACCGTTCACCGAGCCGGCGTCGGGCTCGCCGTGTGGGTCGCCGGCGAGGGGGTCCCGGTGCTCCTCCTCCACGGGCTCACCGCCACCCACCGCTACGTGGTCATGGGCTCGACGCGGCTCGAGCGCGGCGGGCACCGCGTGATCTCCTACGACGCCCGCGGGCACGGTGCCTCCTCGCCCGCGCCCGACCCGGAGGCCTACGGATACCAGGAGCTCGCCCTCGACGCGGTC
>DASZLV010000050.1:0-11037 GCA_035552215.1 Solirubrobacteraceae bacterium
CAACTCGGGGATCGCCTCCTGCTTCACCAGGCGGGTGAAGTGCTCGGAGTCCATGTGTGCCTCATAGCCTGCCTCATCGTGGTACTGCTCGTAGAGGAAGAACAGGTTGGGATCCTCCTCTGAGCGCTGCGCCTGGTAGAAGACGCACGCGGGCTCCGCGCGCGAGGGTGGCGTCATCTCCTGGATAACCTCGAGCAGGCGGTCAGCCTTGCCGGGATGGGCCCGCCACTTGGCGGCGACGACGTATGCCATGTCAGCTCTCCTTTCGGTGTCCGATCGTGTTGCGCAGGATGCCGATGCCCACGCGCGCCGGCTGCATAGGTGACGAGCCTCATCGGCCGTCCGCCAGCTCCGCCGCGGCTCGGAGGACGGCATCGATGATCTTCACGTAGGAGCCGCAGCGGCACAGGTTGCCCCCGAACGCCTCGCGAATCTCAGCCTCGTCGGGATCCGGGTTGTCGCCCAGCAGCGCCTTGGCGGTGAGTACGAAGCCCGGCGTGCACCACCCGCACTGGTAGGCGTGGGACTCGACGAACGCGCGCTGCACGGGGTCGGATCCGGCGAGCCCCTCGGCAGTGGTCACATCGCGCCCCGCTGCCTGCGGCGCGAGCGTCAGACATCCGGAGACGGGCTCGCCGTCGACGAGCACCGTGCAGGCGCCGCACACGCCGATGCCGCAGGTCTGCCGCACCGAGCCCAGCCCCTCCCGGCGCAGGACTTCGACGAGCATCTCGTTGGGCGCGCACTCGAGCTCGACCGGCCGGCCGTTGAGCTGCATTCCAACCTTCACCGGATCTCCCTCCGGGCGGTGGAGGTCGTGGAGGCGGCGGAGGGCTCATAGGCGGCGAGGCGCTCCTTGCGGGCGTCGACGGCGGCCAGGATGCGCTCCGCCGACAGCGGCAGCTCGGGCACATCGACGCCCAGGGAATAGAGCGCGTTGCCGATCGCGGCCGGGACGGGTGGGAGCACCGTCTCGCCCAGGCCGTGCACCTCGGCCCCCTCGCGCTCGATGATCTCGTGGGTGAAGCGGACGGGAAGATCACCCATCGCCGGCAGGTTGTAGTCCGAGAGGTTGGCGTTGGTCACCTGGCCCTCGGCGAAGTCGATCGCCTCGAACAGGGCCGTCCCCAGCCCCATCAGCAGCGCCCCCTCATTCTGCAGCGCGGCTCCCTCCGGATTGATCACCCGCCCGGCATAGGCGACGCCGTGCAGGTGCTCGATCGACAGCTTGCCGGTCTCCTCGTCGACGCTCACCCGGGCGGCGGCGGCTCCCTGGTGCCAGTGGGTCGACGCGACGCCCTGCCCGGTATCGGGGTCGAGGCCGCCCTCGTTGTGGATCTCGCCGTATCCCCGCTCACCGTCTCCCGCCCGCAGGTTTCGCACCGCTGCCTCCAGCGCCCGCCCCATCATGTGCGTCGTCCGGCTGGAGGTCGTGCGCGTGTCAAACGGGGAGGTGTCGGTATCGGGCTGATCGATCTCTATCTGCCCCGGCTCGCAGCCGAGCATCTGCGCGCCCATGAGCCTCAGCGACCGGTGAACGCCCTGCCCCATCTCGCACGCCGCCGTCCGGATGGCGTACCCCATCGCCCGGCGCTCGATCGTTATCGCCGCACGGCTGGGCGTCTGCATCCCCTTGAGCAGGACGCACAGGCCCTTGCCGCGCGGCTCACGCTCATAGTCGACGGCGTCCGCCGCCGCCTGCAGACAGCGCTCGAACTGGACGTCGTGCATCACCTCCCCGGTGGCGAAGACGTCGCCCTCGCGCAGCAGGTTGCGCCGCCGCAGCTCCAGCGGGCTCATGTCCAGGCGCTCGGCCAGCACGTCCATCGTCCGCTCCGACGCCCACACCGACTGCATCGCTCCATAGCCGCGATACGCCCCGTTGGGCGGGAGATTGGTGTAGATCGCCAGCGCATCCACGCGGACGTGCGGGATCCGGTACGGGCCCACGCCGGCGTAGCCCAGCTTGGTGGCCACGCCGGGGCCGCAGTCGGCATAGGCGCCGGTGTCGACCCAGCAGTCGAGCTCCTTGGCCAGGAGCGTTCCGTCACGGCGCGCCCCGACCCGGACGCGGATGACCGACGGGTGGCGGTTGAGCGTGACGAACTCCTCGATGCGGTCGAGTACGACCTTCACCGGCCGCCGCGCCTTACGCGCCAGCGCGGCCAGCACGGCCTCCTGGCGCACGAATGTCTTGGCGCCGAACGAGCCACCCATGATCTCCGAGACGATCCGGATCCGGTCCTCTGCGATCCCGAACGCCGCGGCGAGATCGGCGCGCAGGTTGAATGGCGTCTGGGTGCCGGTCCAGATCGTCAGCCGCCCGTCGTTCCACTCCGCGACCGCCGCGTGGGGCTCCATCGGCGCGTGCGCCGCGCTGGGGGTGCGGAAGGCCTGCTGCACGACGACCTCGGCCTCGGCGAAGCCCGCGGCGATGTCGCCGTGGACGAGGCGGAAGCGATGGCAGACGTTGGTGGCGGGCAGGGGGCGCACGCCGATCGACACCGCCTCGCCGGCCGAGCGCGCCCCCTGGGGGTGCAGTTGCGGTGCCCCCGGCGCGACGGCTGCGACCGGGTCAAAGATGGCGGGGAGCTCCTCGTAGGCGACCTCGACCCGGCGGGCGGCCTCGCGCGCGGCGGTGCGGGTCGGCGCGGCGACGGCGGCGACGATGTCGCCCGCGTGGCGCGCCACCCTGGTCAGAACGGACTCGTCGCGCACCTGGCAGCCATACGGATGGGTGTCGGCGACGTCGTCGGGGGTGAGCACCACGCATTCGGAGTCCACGGTGCAGGCATCGACGCTCAGAACGCGGGCATGGGGGTGGGGGCTGCGCACGAACGCCGCGTGGAGCATCCCGGGGCGCTCGGCGTCGATCGCGTACCGCTGAGCGCCCGTGACGCGGGGGTCGATGCCGACGGCGCTCATGCGCCCTCCCGCCTGGCGGCGGCCCCGGACCCACCGGCCAGCTCCTCGAGCGCCCGTCGCAGCTCGACTGTGACCACCCGGCGGCGGTACTCCGCGCTCCCGCGAGAATCGCTCAGCGGCTGCAGCCGCTCGGCGTAGGCGGCAGCGATCTCGGCGGCCGCCCGTCCGTTCAGCTCGGTGGCGGCCGCGCAGATATCCCGGTAGTGCTGAGGGACCTCGGCGCAGGCGCCCACGACGACGCGCAGGGCGCCGCCCGTGCGCGCGGCGGCGACCGCGACGCACGGCCGGTCCTCGGTGGAGCGCGAGCGGAACTTGCGGTAGACCGCACCGGGCTCCGGTGCCGGGACGCGCACCTCGGTGAGCAGCTCGTCGTCGGCGATGCACGTCTCATAGAAGCCCAGGATGAGCTCGTCGATGGGGACCTCGCGCTCCCCCCCGGGACCGCGCAGCACGGCGCGCGCGTTGAGCGCGCACAGCACCGCGGGAGGATCCGAGGCATAGTCGGCGTCGGCGAGCACGCCTCCGACCGTCGCCTGGTTGCGCACCCGCGGGCTGGCGACCAGGCCGAACGCGCGGGCGAGGACTGGCCAGTCGGAGCACACGGTGGCGTCGCGCTCAACCTGGCGATGGGTGACCATCGCCCCCAGACACAGCTCGGCGTCACGCACGGCGATGGAGCGCAGCTCGGGGACGTCGCGCAGCGACAGCAGGCAGCGCGGCTCGATGAAGCCCTGGTTCATGAGGATGCCGAGGAAGCTCCCGCCCGCCAGCACCGTCGCCTCCGCGCCGCGCTGGACGCGCAGCTCGGCCGCATGCTCAAGCGAGCGAGGGGCGAGCCATTCCACTGCCGGGGCGCCGCCGGTCATGGGCGCGGATCATAGATCATCGATAATTTTTGCCACTGGGTTGCCTTGACGCCGTGCGTCCGTTCAGCGGGTTGTCGGCCGCGGCGATCAGGGACTCCGGCGCCGGTGGCCGATCACGGGAGCGTTCGAACCCGGCGGCGACAGCGTCGGGATCCTCGGTGGAGAAGACAAGATCGGCCGCCGGATACCCGAGCGCGCGGAAGGCGGCGTCGGGGCCGGCGACGTCGTAGGGGGTGCGGCGCAGCTGGACGTCCGGGCCGAGGCGCAGCCAGTACGCTCCCGGCCGGTGCTCGTAGGGTCGTCCGACGCTCCCGGCGTTGACCATCCTCCGCCCACCCGCGCTGCGGTCGAACTGACGATGGGTGTGGCCGCCCACCAGCAGGCTCGCCCGGGAGGCGTTGAGAATCTCGGCCAGACGCTCCTCCGGGGTCACGACCGTCACGCGCTCCTCGTCGCTCCTCGTCGTCCCGTGGCAGAACAGGATGTCGCCGAGCCCCGCGACCGCCAGCGCGGCAAGCGGGGGCAGTTGCGCCAGGAAGTCGCGGTCGGCGCGCAGCAGGCGCCCCGCCGCCCAGGCGTCGCCGGCATAGAGGGGGTGGTCAAGCAGGTCCGCCGGAATCGTGCCATCGAACCCCATGACGACGGCCCGGTCGGCATTGCCTCGCAGCCAGTGAACCGGCCAGGGCAGCTCCCGCAGGCGGGCGAGCACTTCGGCCGGCATCGGTCCGGCGCAGACATCTCCGCCCACCACCATCGCGTCGGGCGGGCCGGCGCGCAGTTCTGCCAGCACGGCGTCCAACGCGGGTAGGTTGCCGTGAATGTCATAGAGGGCGACCACGCAGCGGTGGGCAGGTAAGGCCATCGATCGATTATCTATGATTGATCAAGCCAACCGCGCTACGAGCAGGAGGAGCCGATGCCCGAAGGATGGCCCAGTGGACGCACCCCCATCAGCGGGCGATGATGCGCGCGCTCGTCGTGGACGGCCCCCACACGTTCTCGGTGCGCGACGTCGAGCGCCCGCGACCCGGCCCCTACGAGGTCCTGTGCCGGGTGCGGGCGACCGCCATCTGCGGCACCGACCCGCACATCATCGCCGGTGAGTTCCCCGGCTTCTGGCCGAAGGACTGGCCGCTGATCCCCGGCCACGAGTGGTGTGGCGAGATCGTCGAGCTGGGGGAGGGAGCGGCGGCGCTGGGGTGGAGCACCGGAACTCGCGTCGCCGGTACCTCGCACGCGCCCTGCGGCTTCTGCGCGCGCTGTGTCGAGGGCCGCTACAACGTCTGCGAGTACTTCGGCGTCGACGGGCTCCACGCCCAGTACGGGCACAACGCGCCGGGCGCGTATGCCGAGTACGTCGTGCACTCGGTGCGCAGTGTCTTCCCGGTGCCCGACGAGCTCTCCGACGAGGAGGTCGCGATGCTCGATCCCGCGGCGATCGCTCTGCACACCGTGGTGCGCGGCGCGCACCGTCCCGGCGACACCGTCGTGGTCGTCGGCCCCGGTGTCATGGGGTTGCTCGTCGCCGAGTGCGCCCAAGCGCTGGGGGCGGGCCGGGTGCTTGTCGTCGGACGCGGCCCGCGCTTGGACAAGGCCCGCGGTCTCGGCCATGAGACGATCGACTTCACGCGCGGCGATCCCGTCGCCGCGGTCCGCGAGCGGACCGGCGGCGCCGATGTGGCGCTCGAGTGCTCCGGCGCGCCCCAGGCGGTGGCCCAGTGCGTCGAGATGGTCCGCAAGGGAGGCCGTGTGGCCATCATCGGCATTCCGCTCGCCGACGCGCAGGTGCCGATGCCCAGGACGGTGCTGGACGAGATCGACGTCGTCGGCGTGCGGGCCGCCGCCGGCGAGATGCCGCGGGCGATCCGGCTGGCGGCCGAGGGCCGCATCCGCCTGCGCGAGCTCGTCACCCACCGCTTCCCGTTGGAGGACTTCGCCGAGGCGTACGCCACATTCACCGAGCGCCGCGACGGCGCGCTGAAGGTCATCGTGCGGCCCGGCGCGGAGATGGCGGCATGACCGGCGCTCCGGTGCTGTGTCGCTGCTGGGCCCGGCGCCGCAGGTGAGGGAAGACTGATGCGGCAGCCGGCGTGGTTGCGCGTCGATCATCGATTATCTACGATCGTTATCTGACCGAGCTGAGGAGAGGGATTACGACATGGCAGTAACGACGCCCCCCGACGAGGTGCTGGGCACGAACTTCGGGACAGATGCGTTCCCGGTGCAGTGGCAGGAGGGGGAGCGGGAGCTCTTCTGGATCCACGACGACCTTCACATTCCCAACCCCGTATCCGCGCTGTTCTTTGACATCGGCGGCTGGTGGTTGACCTGCGACCACATGTTCCGGCGTTTCGGGACCCCATTTGCGTGTGACTGGATCGCCAAGGAGATCAACGGCTACGTCTACACGGCGGCCGTCCCCTGTGATCCCGCGGTGCACGCCGAGGCCAGTGAGTACGGGAGCCGCTACGTCCCCCGGGTCCCCCGGGACGGTGCCTACGCCGGGCAGATCGGGGCCTACCTCGCCGGTGTGCTGCCGATCTATGCCGCGAACTTCATGGATTGGTGGCGGACGCGTCTGAGGCCGGAGATGGAGCGCAACTTCGCCCATCTCGACGGCTATGACTACGACCACGCCTCCCTGCTGGAGCTCGCGGTCCTGCTCGAGGATGCCATCGACATCCACGACCGCCACTGGAAGATCCACTGGATGCTCAACTTCGCCCAGTTCGCCTCCACCCAGAATCTCAACACGGTGATCGCGGAGGTGGGGGCCGACACCGCGCCGATGGGGCGGCTGCAGTCGAGCGTCGAGGATCGCAACTGGGATGCGATCAAGGACCTCTGGCAGGCCAAGGAGGAGGTCAAAGCCGACGCCGAGCTGCAGGCGGCGTTCGAGCGCTCCGGGACGCCGGGGGTCATGGATGCCCTGGCCGACAGCGAGCGAGGTCGGCGGTTCATCGCCGAGCGCATCGAGACCCATCAGCGAACCTTCGGCTACAAGGCGCTGTGGTCGCATGAGTTCATGTACCGGCTCTGGGTGGAGGATCCGGCGCCGATCATCGAGGCCATCCGCGGCTATGTGGCGACCGATTACGACTATCCGTCGAACCTGAAGGCGGTGGTCGACGACCTGGAGGCGGCCAAGCAGGACGTCATGGAGGAGGTGGAGGGGGAAGACCGCGAGCGGCTCGCCCGCGCCCTCGAGCTCTCGCTGAAGATGAACCCGCTCACGCCGGACCATCACTTCTTCGTCGACCAGGGCACGAATGCCCGGCTGCGCGTCGTGGTGATCGCGATCGGGCGCAAGCTCGTCGAGGCGGGGGCGCTCGAGGACGCCGAGGACGTCGTGTTCCTGCGTTACAACGAGGTCCGGCGCCTGATCGCCGATCCGCAGGCCTTCGACGCCCGGGACGTCGTCTCCGATCGTCGCGACGAGCACGAGGAGGCGTTTGAGCGGCGGCCCCCGGCATGGCTGGGCACCGCCACCAAGGAGGCGATCGAGTTCCCGTACGGCGGCCTGTGGGGATTTCCCGACCGCTTCTACGCAGGCGAGCCGGCGACCACCGGCGAGATCAAGGGCCTTCCCGCGTCGCCCGGCGTGGTCGAGGGTCCGGCGCGGTACGTCGCCTCGGTCGAGGAGTTCGATCAGGTCCAGAAGGGCGAGATCCTCATCTGCCAGATGACCAACCCGGCGTGGGTGGTGCTGTTCACCAAGATCAAGGGCCTCGTGACCGAGGCCGGCGGGGCGACCTCGCATCCCGCCGTGGTGGCTCGCGAGTTCGGCATCCCGGCGGTCGTGGGCACCGGGAACGCGGGCGAGCGGATCACCACCGGCGACCGCGTCCGCGTCAATGGCGCCACCGGCGTGGTCGAGGTGCTCGCTTCGTGAGCGTCCTGGGCTTCTCCCAGCCCGGGTGCACCGACGTCGCCCAGGCCGGGGGCAAGGGATCCTCGCTGGCCCGCATGGCGTCGCTCGGTCTGCCGGTGCCGCCCGGGTTTGTGGTGCCCGCCAACGCGATGGCCGAGGCCCTGCCTGACCGCGGGACCGAGCTGCACGCGCTCGCGGAGGCCCGGGACGCCGCGGCGGCGCAGGAGCTGATTCGCAGCGTCGAGCTCGACCCCGCGCTGCGCGAGGCGGTCCTGGCTGCGTACGCGGCCCTCGGTGATGGCGAGCGCGAGGTGCCGGTGGCGGTGCGCTCCAGCGCGTGCGCGGAGGACTCGGAGGCGGCGAGCTTCGCCGGTCAGCAGGAGACGTTCCTGCATGTGCGCGGCGGCGACGCGGTGCGCGCGCGGATCCGCGACTGCTGGGCGTCGTTCTTCTCCGAGCGAGCGCTCTTCTACCGCTCGCAGAAGGGGTCGCTCGCCGACCTCGGGATGGCGGTAGTGGTCCAGCGCATGGTCCACGCGGACGTCGCGGGTGTGCTGTTCACCTGCGACCCGGTGCACAACCGCCGTGACCGGATGGTCGTCGAGGCGGTCATCGGCCTGGGCGAGGCCGCCGTGTCAGGTGCGGTGACCCCTGACCACTACGTGCTCAAGCGCGACGGCCGGGTGCGCAAGGCCCAGGTCCACCAACAGCCCTACGCGATCGTGGCTGGGGACACCGGGGGCGTGATCGAGCGCCCGCTCTCGCCTGACCAGGGCGGCGCCCGTAAGGCGGGGGATGAGCTGCTCGCCGAGCTGGCGCGGCTCGGCGCCGATCTCGAGCAGCGCGTCGGCGTACCCCAAGACATCGAGTGGGCAGTGGAAGACGGCGCGCTGTACGTGCTCCAGGCCCGGCCGGTGACGACGTGAGCGAGCTCCTCGCGGCCGCGCGCGCGTGGGTGCCAGAGGTCCACCCCCACGCCCGCCACCTGTTGCGCACAGAGGACTGGGCGGTGGCGATCGACCCCGCAGCCAGCGAGCGTCTGCGCCTCGCCGCGGTGCTGCACGACATCGAGCGCGCGTTCCCGGACCCCGACGCGGCCTGGGATTCGGCGCGCGACTGGGACAACCCGGCGTACAACCGCTGGCATCAGGACCGATGTGCCCAGATCGCCGCCGCTTGGCTGGGTGACCAGGGGGCCGACGAGGGCTTGAAACAGGACGTCGCCGAGCTGATCAGGGTGCACGAGGAGGGGGGTTGGCCGGAGGCCGATGTGCTGCAGGCGGCCGACGCGTTGTCGTTCCTGGACACCATGGCCTGGCTCGTGGTCGGCTGGGTCCAGAGCGGCCGGGCGAGCCGCGAGCGGGCCGCCGCCAAGATGCGGGACTCGCTGGACCGAATGGCACCTGATCAGTTGCGGGCGCGGGAGCTCGCGCGCCCCCTGCTGGCGCAGGCGCTGCGGGACGTTGCGGAGTCGACGGCGGCGTGAGCGACGGTCCCGAGCGCGCTGGCAGCGACCGAGGGATCGTCCGCTTTGGGCAGGCGGCGGCCCAGGCCGCGGCGCCGACGCCTGGGCAGGTCCGCGCCGGGGCCGCGCTGATCCGCGACGGGCGCATGTATCGCCTGGCCCGTGAGCGGTTCCCCAGGATGCCCCTGTTTCCGGGCCATCCGACGTTCGAGGTCATAACCTACCGGACTCCCCAGGGCAGCCGGGCGACCGGCGACCACCACTGGGGGTTGCTCAACGACGCTTGCCTCGGGTACCTGAGCGAGCTGGTCATCGGCACCACCCACACCGGTGCGCACATCGACGCGCATGCGCACATGACCGTCGGCGCCGATGACCGCTGGCACGGCGGCTCGGCTCGCTCGGACCTGGGCGACTTCGGTCCGATCCGCGGCGACGCCACCGAGATCCCGCCGCTGTGGCGCCGCGGGGTGCTCTACGACGTGGCCGGCCACCGAGGGGTGACCGCGCTGGACGCCGGCGAGCCGGTGGGTGCCGAGGAGCTGCTGGCGGTGGAGGCCGCCGGCGGTGTGGCGGCGGGCGCCGGGGACGTCGCGCTCATCCGGACGGGGTACCTCTCCGGCTGGCCTGATCCCGAGCGGCTCGCCGCGTCACGCGGCGCCGGCCCTGACATCTCGGCCGCGCGGCTGCTGCTGGAGCGCGGGGTGGTCGCCACCGGCTCGGACACCGAGACCTACGAGGTCCAGCCCGCCCCCGACCGGGGCTCGCCCGCCAACCCGCAGCCTGTCCACACGCTTCTGCTGATCGAGCACGGCGTCTATCTGATCGAGAGCCTCGATCTCGAGGACATCGCCGCGGCGGGCGTCCGGGAGTTCCTGTTCGTGGCGCTGCCGCTGGCCATCCGCGGCGCCACGGGATCAATGGTGGATCCGGTCGCGATCACGTGATGACCGGGATGTTCTCTCGCATTCGCCGCCGTCCCTGACAACATAATCGATGATGCCCGCCCCACCCCAGCCCTCATCTTCGCCCGCCGTCCCGCCGCCTTCGGTGCGGCGCACGGTGCTGCGCGAGGAGGTCAAGGCGATCCTGCTGGAGCGGATCCTGTCCGGCTACTACGCGCCGGGCGACCGTCTGGTGGAGATCCGGATCGCCCAGGAGTTCGGCGTCAGCCAGGCGCCGGTGCGCGAAGCGCTCCGCGACCTGGAGTCCGTGCGGTTTGTCGAGTCGGCGCCGTTTCGGGGCGCGCGGGTGCGGGGCGTGTCGGACGAGGAACTGATCGAGGTCTTTCCGATCCGTGGCGCGCTTGAGGAGGTCGCCGCCCGCGAGGCGGCCAAGCGCTTGAACGGCGACGTCGCGGGGCTTGAGGCCGAGCTCGCCGGCATGCGTAAGGCTCACGACGTCCGCGAGCAGGTGGAGCACGACGCGCGCTTTCACCAGCTGATCCTGGAGGCATCCGGGAACCGGCGGTTGCTCGAGCTCTGGCAGTCGCTGCAGGTCGAGACGCGCACCGCGGTCACCGCGCTCCGCACCGGTCTCACCCCCGGTGAGGTTGCCGATCTGCACGCGCCGATCATCGAGGCGCTGCGCCGGCGCCGCGCCGGCGCAGCCGGACGCGCGATGCGCACTCACTTCGAGTACTTCGGCCGGCTCCTGACCAAGACCGGCGTGAGCCCGGCGGCACCGGCGACCGAGGGCAGCCGCTCCGATCAGCGTTCGACGAAGTAGGTGCCTGAGCCCTGGCCGCTGGAGAAGTAGCGGCTGGTGACGGTCTTTTTGCGGGTGTAGAAGTCGACGGCGTCGGTGCCGTGGGCGTGCAGGTCGCCGAGGAAGGAGTCCTTCCAGCCGGAGAAGGGGAAGAACGCGACCGGGGCGGCGACGCCGATGTTGACGCCGATCATGCCGGCTTG
>DASZLV010000051.1:0-1720 GCA_035552215.1 Solirubrobacteraceae bacterium
CGAGCGCCCGTGCGCGTGCGTGGTGCGCCGGTCCGGCAGCGGGCTCGACGAGGAGGGCATGCGGAAGTTCCTCAGCGACCGGGTGGCCAAGTGGTGGCTGCCCGAGCGCGTGGAGTTCATCGCCGAGGTGCCGAAGACGTCGGTGGGCAAGTTCAACAAGAAGGTTCTCCGCGCCCAGCTCGCCGAGGGGACGCTCGAGCGGAGCTGACCCGCTCGCTGTGGCTGTGGCTGTGGCGCGCGCGCGGGCGCGGGCGGACGGGCGCTTATCCGGCCTCGGACAGCCCCCCCGCGGGGGCCCAGGGTCTTTCCGGCACTCCTGCGACCGCAAAGACCCTGGGCCTCGGGCGGGGGCGGCTTGGGGGGTCGTGAGAGCATTACGGCGTGTCGGCCTACCGCCGTGACCTGTCGATCGTCCACGATCGCGGTTTCGCGGCTCACGCGGCTGCGTGCGCGCCCGGGATTCTCGACCTCTTGGCGCCGGTGCGAGCCCGGGACGGGTTGGTGCTCGAGCTGGGGTGCGGCTCAGGGCTGCTGACCAAGGAACTCGTGGCCGCCGGTCATCGCGTGATCGCCACCGACGCGTCGCCGGCGATGCTCGAGATCGCCCGCGAGCGGTTGGCGGGCGCGGCCGAGGTTCGCCAGCTCACGCTTCCTGAGGACCCCCTGCCCGAGGCCGATGCGATCGTGGCGGTCGGACATCCGATCAACTACCTGCCCGACATCGACGCGATCGAACGAGCGCTGATCTCGATCGCCCGCGCGCTCCGCCCCGACGGGCGCCTCGCCTTCGACGTATACGACCTCGAGTGGGGGGTGGCCCGCCAACACGCAGCGAACCTCGGGAGGATCGGGCCTGATTGGGCGATGATCACCGAGTTCTCGCTCCCCGCCCCTGACCGCTCCGTCCGTGACATCACCACCTTCGTGGCCAACGATGACGGGTCCTGGCGGCGCGACCGCGAGCACCACGAGAACGTGCTCGTCGACGCCGCGCGCATCCCGGGACTGCTGGGAGCGCTCGGCATAGATGCTCGTGTGAGCTCGTCATTCGGGACCGAGACATTGCCGGTTGGGCTCCGCGTGGTAACAGGTCGCCGGGCGAGCTGAACCGTCCCGAGCGCGCTCGCGCCCCGGCGTCCGCTCGCTACAGCGGCGTGCCCGCCGTGGTCGGCGCGGCACAGTTCAGCGGCGGACCAGAGTCACCGTTGCCACGGCGGCGGCTGCGAACAGGGCGGCGGCGATCAGCGCCGCGGTGTGAAAGCCCGCGAGGAAGCCGTGGCTGGCCGGCGAGCACGATCCGGCGTCGCGTCGCATCATTGAGATCGCTGGATGCGTGCTTGCCGATGGAGTCAGTGTGCCCAGAACGCTTCGGCGTGAGCGGGGGCGCCCAGGAGTTGCGGACGGCCGGTCTCAGCCCGCGCCCCCCGCGACGGCGATACGATTCGCGCATGTCCTTCGACCGCGTGAGTCAGGAGGGGCTACGGGCGCGTCCGGGTGTGAGGGCAGCCGCCGCCCGCGGCGCGACGACGCACCCGGTGCTCGCGCTCCAGCAGGCAGTTGGCAACCGTGCCGTTGCCCGCCTGCTCCAGCGCGCTCCCGCCCGCCGCGTCACCGACTACCGGACCGCCTTCGGCAACCGGATCAGGGGCAGGAGCATGGAGGAGAAGCTCGAGAGATTCGCGACCATGCGCGCCCGTGCGACCACCGACGCCGCGGCGAT
>DASZLV010000052.1:0-39459 GCA_035552215.1 Solirubrobacteraceae bacterium
CCCAGAGGCGGTCGATGCGCATCTCGCCGGTCTGGCGGACGAAGTCGACGAGCTCAAGCGATCGGCCCGTCGCCGCAGCGAAACGCTCGCCTCGGCGGCCAGCGACCAGGTGCGGGCGATCGTCGAGGCGGCCGAGAACAGCGCCGGGGACATCCAGCGTCAGGCCGAGGAGGACGCGCGCGACATCCGTGCCGAGGCCACGTCGGAAGCCCAACGCACGCGCGACCAGGCCTCCGAGCAGGCGCGCGAGTACGTGGCCAAGGTCTCCGAGTCCACCGCGGTCATGCTCCAGCGCCTCGACGCCATGGAGAGCGAGCTCGGGGCGCTGATCGAGTCGCTGAAGACGGGCTCGAACCGGCTCAACGCCGACGTCCAGCTCCTCGAGGGCAATCTCACCGACCTCACCGACGCCGCCACCACGCGTCCCCGCTTCGAGCCCGAAGGGGAGACCTACATCGAGTACCCCTCGACGCCTGAAGAGCCCGCCGTGGCCGTCGTCTACCAGGAGGTCGAGACCGAGATCCTGCCCGACGAGGGGGTGGTCGACAAGGGGCCGGCCCTCGCCGACGCGGAGATCACGGACGAGATCGACGTTGCCGTCGACGACGCCTCCGACGACACCGAAGGTGCCCGCCTCATCGCCCTCAACATGGCGCTCAACGGCACTCCCCGCGAAGAGACCGACCGCTATCTGGCGGAGAACTTCCGGCTCACGGATCGGCGGGGCCTGCTGGACGAGGTTTACGCGTCGGTGGAATAGCTCCGGGGGCCCGGTTAGCGGCGTCCGCGAGGGCTAGGGCCAGTCGATGCGGTCGGCGAGCTCGCTCCCGGACAGCTCGATCAGGCTGCTCCGATCGACGGCGGCGTACTCGCCGTCGCGAAGCGCGAGCCAGTCGACCTTCCGCAGCTCGGGATCGACGATGAGCAGCTCATCGACGCCGTGGGCGGCGTAGAAGCCGAGCTTCTCCCAAGTCTTGTCCTCCGGCGAGACGATCTCCACGACCAGCGCGGCGGTGGGCACGTACACCTCGTCGGGCCCGGGTCCGAACAGCCCCCCGTCGGGCACTCGGTAATCGTCGGGCTCGCCGAGGTTGAAGATGCTCATCATCGGCACGAGTCCAGCGTCACGGGCGCGCGGTCCCAGCAGCTCGGCGAGCTGCTGCGCGATCTGCGCGTGGCGTCGGTGAGGCGCAGGATTTACGTGATAGACACCCTCCCACACCTCGTCGAGCAGGTCCTGGCCGAGGCGGTGGCGGCGCTCGAGCAGCGCCTCGAACTCCGCCGGTTGGGGATCGCGCACCAGCGTTGGCATCCGACGAAGGGTACCGCTCGGAGTCAGGAGTTCTAGCCTCGGGCGGCTTCGGACCGAGCTGCGGAGGGCCGTCTGGAGCCGAACGTCTGTTCGGTCTCCTAGAATCCATAGTTGTGGATCAGCTCGTTATCTCCGGTGCGCGGGAGCACAACCTGAAAGACGTCACGGTGTCGATCCCGCGGGGGTCGCTGACCGTGATTACGGGTCTGTCGGGGTCGGGCAAGTCGTCGCTGGCGTTCGACACCATCTATGCCGAGGGGCAGCGGCGTTATGTCGAGTCGCTGTCGGCGTATGCGCGCCAGTTCCTGGGTCAGATGGACAAGCCCGACGTCGATTCGATCGAGGGCCTGTCGCCGGCGATCTCGATCGATCAAAAGACGACCTCGCGCAATCCGCGCTCGACGGTCGGGACGGTGACCGAGATCTACGACTACCTGCGACTGCTGTGGGCGCGGATCGGCGAGCCGCACTGTCACATCTGCGGGCGTCCGATCGTGGGTCAGTCGGCGGAGCAGATCATCGACCAGGTCATGGAGCTCCCCGATGGCGCGCGCTTCATGGTGCTGGCGCCGATCGTCCGGGGCCGTAAGGGGGAGTACGGCAAGCGGCTCGAGGAGCTGAAGGCGGAGGGATTCGGCCGGGTCAAGGTGGATGGCGAGCTGCGCCGGCTCGAGGAGGAGATCGTCCTCGACAAGAAGTACAAACACGACATCGCCGTCGTCGTCGACCGGCTGGTGATGAAACACGACCTGCGCAAGCGCCTGGCGGACTCGATCGAGACCGCGGTCGCCCTCGCCGATGGGTTGGTCGAGATCGAGCTTGTGCCGGATTCGCCGGCAGTGGGAGTTTCGCCCGGCGGCGAAACGTCCCGGCGTCAGGTGTCCGAGACCCTCACCTTCTCGGAGAAGTTCGCGTGTCCCGTGCACGGGCCGAGCCTGGTCGAGCTCGAGCCGCGCGTGTTCTCCTTCAACTCGCCCCACGGCGCGTGCCCGCGCTGCCATGGATTGGGATCGCAGATGGAGATCGACCCGGAGCTCGTGGTTCCCGACCCCGGCCTTTCGATCGGTGAGGGGGCGATCGCGCCGTGGGCGGTGAGCGCCTCGACCTACTACGACCAGCTGACGCAGGCGATCGCCGAACGCTACGACGTCGACCTCGAGACGCCGTGGCGTGAACTGCCCCAGGACTCGCGCGACTTCTTCCTCTACGGGACGAATGGAGACCGGGTCCAGGTCTCCTACCGGAACCGCTTCGGGCGCAAGCGCTCGTACTCGACGAGCTTCGAGGGGATCGTCCGCAGCCTCGAGCGCCGGTACCTCGAGACCGAGTCCGAGCTCTCGCGCGAGAAGATCGAGGAGTTCATGACCTTACGGCCGTGCCCGGAGTGCCACGGGGCGCGGCTGCGACCGGAGTCGCGGGCGGTGCTCGTGGCCGGCACCCCGATCCACGAGTTCACGGCGCTCTCGGCTCGTCAGGCGCTCGAGTGGGCAGCCGGGCTCGAGCTCTCAGAGCACGACCGCCGCATCGTCAGGCTCGTGCTCAGGGAGATCGAGGAGCGGCTGCGGTTCCTCGAGAACGTCGGCGTCGGATACTTGTCGCTCGATCGGGGGGCGGCCACCCTGTCGGGGGGGGAGGCCCAGCGCATCCGGCTCGCGACCCAGATCGGATCGTCGCTCGTCGGCGTGCTGTACATCCTCGACGAGCCCTCGATCGGCCTCCATCAGCGCGACAACGAGAAGCTGATCGCCACCCTCAAGCGGATGCGCGATCTCGGCAACACGGTGATCGTCGTCGAGCACGACGAGGGGACGATGCGCGCCGCCGACCATCTCATCGACATGGGTCCCGGGGCCGGCGAGCACGGCGGTCACGTCGTGGCGCAGGGCACGGCGGCCGAGGTCGAGAAGATGCCCGAGTCGCTGACCGGTCAGTTCCTCGCCGGGACGCGGGCGATCGAGACGCCCAAGCGCCGGCGCCGGCCTTCGGGGTATGTCACGATCGAAGGGGCGACCGAGCACAACCTCAAGGACGTGACGGTCAAGGTCCCGCTCGGCGTCTTCGCGTGCGTCACCGGGGTCTCGGGCTCGGGCAAGTCGACCCTGGTCAACGACATCCTCTACAAGGCGACGGCCAACCGTCTGCACCGAGCCCGGCAGCGGCCCGGTGCCCATCGCCGTGTCAGGGGGCTCGAGCAGCTCGACAAGATCATCTCGGTCGACCAATCGCCGATCGGGCGCACGCCGCGATCTAACCCGGCGACCTATATCGGGCTCTTCGACCAGATTCGCGAGCTCTTCTCCAAGACCCAGGAAGCCCGGGCGCGCGGGTACAAGCCGGGCCGGTTCTCGTTCAACGTCAAGGGCGGGCGCTGCGAGGTGTGCCGCGGAGATGGTCAGATCAAGATCGAGATGCACTTCCTTCCCGACGTCTACGTCCCCTGCGAGCAGTGCCACGGCAAGCGCTACAACCGCGAGACCCTCGAGGTGCGCTTCAAGGGCAAGACGATCGCCGACGTGCTCGAGATGCCGATCGAGGAGGCGCTCGAGTTCTTCGCCCACATCCCCAAGATCCGCCGCCGGGTGGAGGCGCTGGGCGATGTCGGTCTCGGGTACATGCGCCTCGGCCAGCCGGCCACGACCCTGTCGGGAGGAGAGGCGCAGCGGGTCAAGCTCGCCGCCGAGCTCTCCAAGGTCGCGACGGGGCGCACGCTCTACATCCTCGACGAGCCGACCACGGGACTGCACTTCGCTGACATCCAGCGCCTGCTCATCGTGCTCCAGCGCCTGGTCGACGGCGGGAACTCGATGGTGGTCATCGAACACAACCTCGACGTCATCAAGGTCGCCGACCGCGTCATCGACCTCGGACCCGAGGGCGGGGAAGAGGGGGGGAGGGTGATCGCGGCGGGAACGCCGGAACAGGTGGCCGCGGTCGCCGAATCACACACCGGCCGCTTCCTCGCAGCTCTCCTTCCCGTGCGGGTCCGCCGCGGCCGCAGCGTGAAATCGGCGGCAATGGGGTAGCCAACGAGCGGGAGTGACCTAGAATCACGTACGGAACCTGAACCGCTGATCGCAATCCGCGGAGGTGGAATCCTGGTAGTCCTGGTCGTCTTGGTGTGCGTCGCGGCCGCCGCCCTCCTTGTGTGGTTCGTGCTGGGGTTCTGGGGGAGCCCCTCCGGAGATCGATCGCGGCCAAGCCTGAGCGAACTCTTCGGGTTCGCCACGACACCAGGGCCGACGGCCGACAGGCACCCGAACGCAGTGGCGACGGACCCGGCCCCCGCCGTTACCTCAACGGCGGCGACGCAGGGCGTCGACGTCGCCTCAGCGCCGACCGTGGCCATGATTCCCGCCAGCCGCCCTCATGCCGTCTCCTCGGTGGTGGCGCCCGCGACGAGCCGGTCCACCAGTGCGGCCGCGCGCATGACGCCCCCGCGAATCCGGTCCGCTCCCCCGGCCGCGAGCACCCCGCCGGTGGGGGTGAGCCCGAGCCCCGCCTCTGCCTCCACGCCGACGACTGATGTCGCTGTGCCGTCTCCGGCCGCCCCCAAGGCCACGGCGCCACGCCATCTTCCCGCCGATGGCGGGATCTTCGTCGGCTCCCAATCGCCGCGGCGCAACGGATCCCTGGTCTCGCGCGCGCGACGGCGTCAGGCCGCCGTCGAGGAGCCCGGTGCGGACTCCGCCAGGGAAACGGCGATCGACGAGGGGGTGACGGTGATCTCGCGCACCCCGACGCGCGCTGCGGCGCCACAGGCGTGGACGCCGCCCCCCGAACCCGCGGCGCCCCCCGCTCCGGGCTGGGGCAGCGCCACGAGGACCGGTATTCCATATGCGGGGGAGGAGCCTGCTCCGGGCCAGATGGTGGTGCTGGAAGGCGACGACGTCGAGGCGTGGGTCCGCGAGCGCCTCTACGGGGGGCGGCTGCCCCCCCGCTGAGGGACGGCGCGCCGCACCGCCGGGTACGGTTGCGCCTCATGGATTCTGTCGCCGCCCAGGCGAGGCTGTGGGCGCAGAGGTGGCGCTGGTACGAGCGCAATTCGCTGCCGTGGAATAGGACCCGGATCCACTGGGAGCTCATGCGCCGAGAGGCCTTCTCGCGCTGGCCCCTCCACGGGAACGTGCTCGAGGCGCTGCGCGACGGTCGCCTGGAGATCGGCGCGCACACGCTCCTCGAGCCAGATGTGTGGCTCACCGCGCCCGCGCCCGCCCGCATTCGCATCGGCTCTGGCACCTTCCTCAACCTCGGCGTCATGGTCGCCGCGCTCGATCTCGTCGAGATCGGCGACCACTGCATGCTCGCCAACGGATGCTTCGTCACCGACGCCAGTCACCGCTTTGACGACCCCCACCGTCCCGTGCCGTGGCAGGGCTTCACCACCAAGGGCCCCACGAGGATCGGCGACAACGTCTGGTGCGGCGCTCACGTGGTGGTCACCACCGGCGTGACCATCGGCGAGCGTTCCATCATCGGCGCCAACTCGGTGGTCACCGCCGACATCCCTCCGTACTCGATTGCCGCCGGTGCCCCCGCCCGCGTGGTGCGGACGATCGAGTACGGCTAGTAACGGGCGCGCGTCCCGGCCGGGCCGGGACGCGCGCGCCGTCTCTCACCACTAGTTGGTCGGCACCCCGCTGGCCGGCGGGGCGGGCTGTGCCCCGGTATAGGGCGTGATCGCCCCGGTGGCGGTGGGGTCGGTGGTCAGCGGTCCTCCGAAGAGGACGATCTTCCCGTGGCGGATCTGGCCGACCTCGACGCCGCTGTAGCCGCCGTGGTCGGTGGCGCCGTAGCGGAAGGGGACGAGTCCCGGTCCGCTCCATTTCGAGCCGGCGGTCTCGACCGCTTTCACGAGGCCCTGGCGGGTGAGGTTCTTCCCCGCCGCCCGGAGGGCCTGCACCAGGGTGTAGGCGTTCGCCATTCCGTACTCCACGTTCCCGTCGAATGGCGCGCTCGAGTCGTACTGGGCGTGGATCTTCATGAACAGCTGGATCCACGGATTGGTGGTATCGCTGCTCGAGGGGACATATCCGTCGGTGATCGCGCCCTCGATCAATCCTGTCCCCGAGGCCTTGCCCTTGGAGATCGACTTCAGCAGTGCCCCGACCGTGGTGGGATCGATGCCCACGTTGGAGACCACGAGCTGTGGCGTGTACCCCAGAGTGAACGAGGTCAACTGCCCGATGGCGGTGTAGATCGGCACCGTGAAATCGACGAGCACCTGGGCCTTGGCCGCCTTGAGCGCGGTGATCTGGGGCGCCAAGGTCGTCGTGCCCGACTGGTAGGGCTGCTTGGAGACGATGCTTGCGGCCGGGACCTCGGCCTGGATTCCCGCCAGACCCCCCTGGCCGAAGTCATCATCCTGGTAGAGCACGCCGATGCTCTTGCCCGGGAAATGCTGCTTGATGTACTGCCCGAGGATCTTGCCCTCGATCGTGTAATTCGGCTGCCATCCGAACGTGTAGGGCTGCGCGGCGCCGTTGTCCCAACACGGGCAACCCGAGGCGACGAACATGTCCGGGACCTTCGAGGCGTTCAAGAAGCCGACGACCTTGGTGTGGGTCGGGGTGCCGAGGCCTTCGAAGATCCCGAACACGTTGTTCTGCAGGACGAGCTGATGAACGTCGGTGACCGTGGTCGCCGGGTTGTACGCGTCATTCTTGATCGACAGGTGAATCTTGCGGCCGAAAACGCCGCCATGGGCGTTGACGTAGTCGAAGTACGCCTGCGACGCCGGAGCGATCTCCGAATACCCGGGAGCGGCCGGACCAGTCAAGGGCTGATGGGTACCAAAGGTGATGCTCGTGGCGGTCACGCCGGGAGCACCGCTGCTATTCGAAGAAGACGACCCACAACCGGCAACGACGAGCGCTAAGAAAGCCAGCCCGGCGAGTGCCGGAGCCAGCCTGTGACGTTGGAGCATTTTCCCTCTCCTCATTGGGTTTGATTCTCAGCCGCCCGACCGGTTCGGAGGCTGCCTAGACGGCTGGACAGGGCGCTCACGCCGCCCTGGATCCCACTTGGCCAGACGAGCATCGCGCCCATGAGCACGAGGCCGTAGATCGCGAGCGTCAGGTTGGCCGACACGTTGGTGGACAGCGAGAACGAATGCGCAAGGTTGTTGGTCCAGCTCGGCAGGAGGACGAGGACCGCCGCTCCCCACACCGCGCCGGCGAGCGATCCGAGGCCGCCGAGCACGACGCCGGTAAGGAGCGAGAGCGAGAGCTGCAGAGGGAATGCCCCCGGCGACGCGCTCTGGAGATAGACGACCGCGAGGAGCCCGCCCCCGAGCCCGGCGCATGCGGCGCTGAGGATGAAGGCCCCCGTCTGGGAGCGCCCCACTCGGAGACCGACCAGCGAGGCGGCGATCTCATCGTCACGTACCGCTCGCAGCGCTCGGCCCGCCCCGCTGTGGGTCAGGTTGTAGAGCACGAAGAGGACGAGGAGCGCGCCCGCGCACGCTATCCACGCCTGCCAGCGCTCGAGCGAGAAGTTGGCGCCGAGCCACGCGGGCGGGGTGGGCGGGTTGATGAGGAGCCCGTTCTCGCCTCCGAAGGTGCCGGGGAACTTGTCGGCGAGCGCCGGGAGGCCGACGGCGAAAGCGAGCGTCGCGCCGGCGAGGTAGGGCCCGCGCAGGCGGCTGGCGGCGGCCCCTACCGGGAAACCGACGAGCGCGGTCACGACCACGGCCGCGACCAGTGCGGGGAAGAGCGCCCATCCTTCGTTGCCGATGAGGAGCACCGCGGTGTAGGCGCCCACGGCCATGAGGGCCCCGTGACCGAGGGATACCTGTCCGCTCACGCCGACGAGCATGGTCAGGCCCGCGAGCACCGCGAAGTAATAGGCACCCGCCGCGAGCTGCGTGTTGTCGTAGGCGCCCAGGAGCTCGCTGATGAGCGCCAGGATCACCGCCGCCGCACCGACGATGACCAGGGAGCGCAGCAGCGTGCTCCGGCGCAGGGTGGCGAGGCCCGGCCGCGATCTCATACCCGCCGGGCCTGCGTGGTCGAGAACAGCCCTGTGGGGCGGACCATGAGCACGAACACGAGGATCACCAGGGCGGCGAGCGGGACCAGAGCCGAGCCCTCGTAGCCGGAGACGTAGGACAGGGCCAGCCCGAGGACGATGCCGCCGATGACCGCGCCCGGCGGGCTGTCGAGCCCGCCGACCACGGCGGCGACGAAACCGATGATGAGGATGGGGTCGAAGTTGTTGGGCCCCAGGAACACCGACGGCGCCACCAGCACCCCGGCGATCGCTCCGGCCATAGCAGCGAGCGCCCAGCCGAGGGTGAACATGCGCCCGACCCGCACCCCGAGGAGCCTGGCGACCTCGGGCTGGAAGGCGGCGGCGCGCATCTGGAGGCCAAGACCGGTGGCACGGAAGAGGAGCGCCAGACCGAGAGCGACGGCGATGACCACGAGCACGATGAAGCTGTCGTTGGGGGAGAAGAGGACCCGGGTGCCGCCGATCGCGTAGCCGCGGATCGAGAATGCCGCCGGGAACGACCGCGGCGTGCTCCCCCAGATCATTCCCGCCACGGCGATCAGGAAGGTGTAGAGACCGAGAGCGACGATCACCGCGTTGAGGGGCGGTGCCGACTCGACCGGGCGGATGAGCACGCGCTCGGTAACGGCACCGAGGATCAACCCCGAGACCAGGGCGACCACGAAGCCGAGCCAGTAGGACCCGGTCGAGGTGATCACCGACGAGGCGATGTAGGTGGTGATCATCAGCATCGCCCCCTGCGCGAAGTTGATGATCCGGGTGGCCCGCCAGATGAGGACGAGGGCGAGCGCGACCGCGGCGTAGACGGCGCCCGTCGAGATGCCGTTGAGGGTGAGATCGAGGAACTTGGTCACGGCGCGCTCAGAACCCCAGGTAGGCGTGGCGGAGGCGTTCATCTGAGGCCAGCGCCTCGGGCTCCTGGTCGGCAACCACGCGACCGAGGCTGAGGACAATCCCCCGGTTGGCGATGGACAGGGCGCTGCGCGCGTTCTGCTCCACGAGGAGCACCCCGAGCCCGAAGCTGTCGGCGAGCCGGCGCACGAGCGTCATGATCTGCGCCACGAGCAGCGGCGCGAGCCCGAGCGAGGGCTCATCGAGCAAGAGCACCCGGGGTCGTGCGACGAGCGCGCGACCGATCGAGAGCATCTGCCGCTCACCGCCCGACAGTCTCGACGCCGGCTGCGAGCGGCGTTCCTGAAGGCGCGGGAAGAGCTCGTAGATCTCAGACGGGGGCGCCGCTTCGCGCCCCCGCCAAAGCCCCCCCAGGCGCAGGTTCTCCTCGACGGTGAGCTCCGCGATCACCCCTCGTCCCTCAGGCACGTGGGCGACGCCGCGGCGGACGATGTCTTCGACGGCGAGCTTGGTGATGTCCTCGCCATCGAGCTTCACGGTTCCGGCGCTTGCCCGCGCGAGACCCGTGACGGTGCGCAGGAGCGAGGTCTTGCCCGCTCCGTTGGCGCCGAGGACCGCGGTGATCGAGCCCGCCGGCACCTCGAGCGAGACCCGGTCGACGGCGCGGACGGGGCCGTAGTCGGTGGTCAGCCCCTCAAGGGTGAGCATCGCCGGCTCCCCTCGTCGCGACCGGATCGGGATCGCCTGCCTCACGGCCCAGGTAGGCCTCGAGCACCAGCGGGTCCTGCTGCACCGAGGCGGGCGCCCCCGAAGCGATGACGCGACCGAAGTCGAGGACCACGACGCGGTCGCATACCGAAGTCACGAAATCCATGTGGTGGTCGACGAGCATCACCGCGATCGAGTCGCCCAGCGAGTCGACGAGCTTGGCGAGATCGGCGAGCTCGCCGGCGTCGAGGCCGCCGGCGGGCTCGTCGAGGAGGAGCAGCTCGGGTTCGCAGACCAGGGCGCGGGCGAGGGCGACCCGCTTTTGCACGGCGTAGGGAAGGGTCCCGGGGAGCCGCTCATCGACGTTCTCGCAACCCAGCCGCGCCAGCGCCGCCCGTGCGCGCTCGGCAAGCGCGCGCTCGTCGTGATCGGAACGAGGCAGCCCGAGGAGCGCGCTCCCCAGCCCCGCCCGGCGAAAGCGCGTGGCTCCCACCATCACGTTCTCGAGCACGGTCAGGCGCGGGAACAGGCCCACCCCCTGAAGGGTGCGGGAGATCCCGAGCGCGGCGAGGCGGTCGGGTCGGGTCCCACTGAGCGGGTCGCCGCGCCAGCGCAGCGTTCCCGCGTCGGGGGTGACGAACCCGCAGATGACGTTGAACAGCGTCGTCTTACCGGCGCCGTTGGGGCCGATTACCCCGACAACCTCGCCTGGAGAAACCTCGGCGGAGACGTTCTCGAGCGCGGTGATGCCGCCGAACGAGACCGTGAGCTCTCGCACGGCAAGACCAGTCGTGTGGGGGAGCTCCCTCGACTCCACGCGCGCACGCTATAGGACCCTAGGCACAACCGATAGATCACCACTACGAATTCTTAATCACGATGCCCTCGAGGATGTTCGCCACGTGCTCGGCCGCATCGATCGCCTCCTCGAGTCGCTCGAACAGGTCCTTCCAGCGAATCACCACCATCGGGTCGATGCCGTTCTGGAACAGGGAGGCCACGGCCTCGCGGGTGATGCGGTCGCCCTCGTTCTCGAGCCGGTTGATCTCGACCGTGTAGTGGGAGAGGTCGCGGAACCCTCGCAGGCGGGGGATCGCCTCGGCCACCTGCTCGCTGGCGAGCAGGAGGACGTGAGCGAGGCGGATCGCCTGGTCCATGGGCGCCTCGATCTTGTAGAGGCCGAGATAGTCCGCCACCTCTTCGGTGAAGTCGACGATGTCATCGAGTGCGGAGGCGAGGGCAAGGATGTCCTCGCGATCGATCGGCGTCACGAAGGTGTGATTGAGCCGATTGATGATGTCGTGGGTGATCCGGTCGCCCTCCTGCTCGCAGATGAGGATGTCCCGGGCGAGGTCCTTGCTGTCGGGATAGTTGCGCAGCATCCGATCGAGCAGATCCGCGGCGTGCAGGATGTTCTGTCCGGCCTCCTCGAAGAGTTCGAAGTACACGCGGTCGCGAGGCGCGAAGACCTTGGACAGCAGTCCCATTCGAGGGAATCCTACTTCGCAGGCCGGGGACCGGCGGCCGGACGGCCGCCGGTCCCCGTCAGTCCATCCCCTGCCGGAAGCTCGCGAGCTCCTCGTCGTCGATTGAGTAGGTGTGCTCGGGGCCGGGGAACGCGTGGCTGCGCACCTCGGCGGCGTACTCGGCCACGCCGGCGACCATGGCGGCCTTGAGTTCCGCGTAGCGCTTGGCGAAGCGCGGGGCCATGCCGTCGTAGATCCCCAGGAGGTCGTGGAACACGAGCACCTGGCCATCGGTGCCGGGGCCGGCGCCGATCCCGATCACCGGGACCTCGAGCTGGGGCATCAGGTAGTCGGTGACCGCCGCGGGAATCGCCTCGAAGACGATCGCGAAGCATCCCGCCTCCTGGAGGGCAATGGCGTCGCGGGCGACCTCGATCGCCCGTCCCGCCGTACGCCCCTGGGCACGGTAGCCGCCGAGGGCGGTGGCGGTCTGCGGCGTCAAGCCGATGTGCCCCATCACCGGGATCCCGGCATCGACGATGGCGCGTGCACGCTCGGCGCTCGTGCCCCCGCGCTCGAGCTTGACGGCGTCGCAGCCCGCCTCCTTGATGAAGCGCTGAGCGGTGGCGACCGCCTGCTCGTTCGAGGCCTCGTAGGACCCGAACGGGAGGTCGCCGACGAGGAGGGGGGAGCGCAGACCGCGGCGCACCGCGGCCGCGAGCATGAGCATCTCCTCGGTGGACACCGGCACCGTCGAGGGATAGCCGAGCACGGTCATGGCGCCGGAATCGCCGACGAGGACGACATCGACGCCGGCCGCCTCGGCGACCTGCGCCGAGGGATAGTCGTAGGCGGTGACCATGACGATCTGCTCGCCGAGTCGCTTCTTCTCGGCCAGGCGGGGCAAGGTCATGGGCAGGGGTACGCCCATGCTGTGGGGGACGGGGACCTGCGGGGTTGCGGACATGGTGATCGTCTCCTTTGCGGTGGTTGGCGCCCTGGGGATTCGGCGCTCAGCCGAGCAGGGTCGCCACCTCGCGGTCGACGCTGGTATGGATGATCTCGTTGTCGATGAGGCGGGCATCGCCGACCTGTGCGGCGACGACGACGAGGACGTCGTCGCCGATCTCGCCGACCGGCGCCAAAGTGTCGGTCGAGACGAGCTCGAGGTACTCGGGCTCGACTCCACCGCAGGCCATCTGTGCCCGCGCCTGGCCGGCGACCTTGGCGGCGTCGCGCTCTCCGGCCGCCACGGCCTCCTGAGCGCTTCTCAGCGCTCGGCTGATGGCCAGTGCGCGAGCGTGCTCCTCAGGCGAGAGGAGCGCGTTGCGGCTCGACATGGCGAGGCCGTCGGGCTCCCGCACGGTGGGGCAGACCTCGATCCGCACCGGGATGTCGAGGTCGCGGACGAAGCGCTTGATGACCAGCGCCTGCTGCGCGTCCTTCTGGCCGAAGTAGGCGACGCCGGGTCCGACGATGTTCAGGAGCTTGGTCACCACGGTCGCGACCCCGTCGAAATGGGCGCGGCCGCGGTATGCCCCCTCGAGCGTCGCGGTGATCCCGCCCACCGACACCGTGCTCGCGAAGCCCGGGGGATACATCTCCTCGACCGGGGGCGCGAACAGGTAGTCGACGCCGGCCTCGGCGGCCAGGCGCGCGTCACGGGTCTCGTCGCGCGGGTAGCGGCGCAGATCGTCGGGCTGATCGAACTGGGCGGGGTTGACGAAGAGCGACACCACGAGCACGTCGCATTCCTCCCGTGCCCGGCCGATGAGCGAGAGGTGGCCGTCGTGGAACGAGCCCATGGTGGGGACGAGGCCGATGCTGTGGCCGCCACGGCGGGGCTCGTCAAGTCGCTGGCGCAGCTCGGCGATGGTGCGCACGGTCTTCATCCGCCGACGACCTCGAGAGGCTTGCCATGGGCGAGTGCCCGCGTGGCATCGGCGAGCACGTCGTAGAGCTCGAGGAGCTCCGGGGTGCGCTCCGCGAGCGCCTCGCGCTGGCGCGCGACGGTCTTCTCGTCGCCGCGCGCCACCGGGCCGGTGAGGGCGCGCTCGGGGCCGAGCGCCGCCCAGTTCTCGACGGTGGCGCGGACCAGGGGCACGAGCAACGCCCGATCGACGCCTGCGGTGGCGGCGATCCGCTCGGCCGCGGCTTCGAGGGTGACGAGGAAGTTCGACGCCATCGACGCGGCGGCGTGGTAGGCGGCCCGGTCGCCCTCGTCGATCTCCACCGCCCGCATACCGAGCGCGTCGGCGAGCTCCCGGGCCACGGCGAGCGCGCGCGCAGTCGTCCCCGCCACGGCGGCGCCCGCGCCGCGGAAGCGGGCCCCCTGGGCGGTCACGGTCATCAGCGGATGGAGCGAGAACGCCTCATGGGGCGCGAGCGGCGCGAGCCCGGTGGCGCCGGAGCAGTGGCCGACGGGCGGGCTGGGCGACGGCGCCCCGATGGGAAGGGCGGCGGCCGCCGCGGCGATCTCCTGATCAGGGACGCACAGGAGGATGGCGTCGACGCCGCTGACCGTCGCGCCGCGGCCCAACGGGACTTCGACCGAGTAGCCGGCTTCGCGCAGCGCGGACGCGAGCGCGCGGCCGAGACGACCCGCGCCAACGATGGCTACTTTGCTATGCGCAGATGCTGAAGGGAGATCCCGTTCCAGTTCCCTCATGGAGATACCGGTCGGTAGGGGGCAAAATGGTGAGGCGGTCTGGTCTGCGGTCCGTCCCCCTGGAGGTGACGGCCACGCTCGGGAATGTTACCCGTCACCAGGTCGAAATAACATAGGTCTCCTGTGACTGATTCCACAGCGCGCCGCGAGCTTCTCAAGGCGGTCTACGACGAGGCCATGGGCTGCGTCCGCTGCCCGCTCAGCGAGACCCGCACCACCGTGGTATTCGGGGCCGGCAACGCCAACGCCGAGCTCATGTTCGTCGGCGAGGCGCCGGGCGCCAACGAGGACAAGCAGGGCCTTCCCTTCGTCGGCCAGGCCGGAAAGCTCCTCGACAAGCTCTTGGGCGAGATCGGGCTCGAACGGGCAGATGTATTCGTGGTCAACGTGTTGAAATGCCGGCCTCCGGGCAACCGCGACCCGCATCCCGGGGAGATCGAGTCGTGTCAGGACTACCTGTGGCGGCAGGTCGAGCTCGTCGAGCCGACGGTGATCTGCACGCTCGGGAATTTCTCGACCAAGCTCCTGCGGAGCGACACGACGGGAATCTCACGCCTCCACGGCATCCCCGAGGTCCGCGTGGTGGGGTCTCGCGCCGTGCGGCTCTACCCGCTCTTTCACCCCGCCGCCGCGCTCTACACGCCCCGGATGCTCGAGACCCTGCGCGCCGACTTCCAGCGGCTCCCCGAAGTCCTCGCCCTCGGGCCGCCGCAGCAGCCCGATCCCACCCCGCCGCCCGCCGAGGTGCCCCCTGAGCTTTTGGAAGCGATGCCCGAGGTCGAATCCAAGCCGCCGCCGCCCTCCGAGCTTGCACGCCTCGAGCCCGAGCCGGCAGCACAGCTCGGCCTGTTTTAGTGTCGTGATTCGTTACTAGACGAGCTCTGGGCTCATGGCCGCCCCGGCCGTCGCTTCGGCCGGGTCGGGAGGCGTGCTGCCGGCGTCGGGGGGGACGGCGCCCCGTCTGAGGGCGATGGCAAAGGCGAGCACGGCGCCCGCGGCCTGCACCGCGAGCACCACGGCGGCGAAACCGGCCGGCTTGCGGCTCGCGTGGAGAAGCAGGAAGGGTTCGGCCAGCGCGACGGCGGCGAGGACGATGAGGAACCAGAAGCGCTTCAGCGCCAGCATGTACTGGATCGCCAGGTAGGTGGCGGCGAGCACCGCGAAGGCGAGGCCGAGGATGAAGAGCGCTCCCGAGGCCTTGGTCTTTGACTTCCCGAAGGCGAGCTCGAGGAGGAGATGCGGCGCCACCGCGAAGATGAGCAGGGTGGGGATGGCGACGACGCTGATGATGGCGAGCGCGCGGGCCAGCACCGGGCGCGGATCCTCTCCCGCGGCGCGGCGGCGCGAGACCTCGGGCACGAGGTAGAAGCCCGCGCCCATGGCCACCCAGATCACCACCTTGGCGGCAACGCCGGCGGCGCTGTAGGAGCTGGCCATCGACGAAGAGAAGCGATGCTTGGCGGCGATGATGTCGATGTTCTGGAGAACCGCGATCACCGCGAGCGCGGCGATCGGCGCCCACGCGCGCTTGACGTGGAGCCACAGGCTCAGGGCCGGGCCCTTGCCGGGCACGGGCAGGCCGACGTCCTTGCGGATGACCGCCATGCAGTAGACCGACATCACGACGAAGGACAGCGGCGTGCCCAGGTAGGCCCCGGTCACCCCGAGCCCGGCGACCGCGAGGATGGCGCCGATGATGAGCCGGGCCGTCTGCTCGCCGACCAGGCTGAGGCCGACGCTGCGGTAGTCGCCCGTGCCCTGGAGGACACCGCGGAGCAGGGTGAGGAGGAGGTACAGGCACCCGGCCGGGATGCCCAGGGCGGCCGCCCACTCCTGATGGACGCCGACCGCCTGGGCGATCGGATGGCGGAAGAGCACCGAGAGCACGCTCATCACCGCGGTGAACACCAGGGTCGCCTTCGTCCAGCTCGCGACGGTGGCGGCGAGATCCGCTCCCACGCCGAGATGGCCGAGCACGCCCTCGCGCGCCGTCGCCACCTGCATCGCATAGCCGGCCACCGCGAGAATGAGGAAGTAGCTGATCAGGGCGGCCAGGGATCCGTAGTCGCCGACGAGGCGCACGAACACCACCGTCGACCCCAGGGCGATGACGTTGTTGATCATCATCGCCACCGCCAGCCATGACGCCTTCGCGGTCTCCGATCCGCGCAGGTTCGCCACCATCGGGGCGATGCGTCGCCTAAGCGGCAAGGCGGGCCCCTTGCAATCCCGTCGCGGGAAGACTCATCGCGCAAATCACGGTAGCGAAGCGAGGTGTCGTCCGGTCGCGCGGAGCCTCCGCGGTCGCCGCCACGTCCTCTATGGTTCCGCCTCGGCAATGCTCCGTCCCCGGCCTCTCGTGACGGTTGTCGCAGCGCTTGCGCTGCTGGTCTGCGCGCTCTTGTTCGCCCCCACGGGGTCGACCCAGGGCGGGAATCAGACGCTCTCACCCACGCCGCCGGTCACCCTGGCCCCACCCTCCACGGCCTCGACCCCACCTGCCCGCCCGGCGTTGCCGAAGACCGGGATCGACGTCTCGCACGTCGCTCTCGTCGGGCTCGGGTTCCTCGCCTGCGGCGCGGCCCTGCGGCGACCGCGCCGCCGGCCGCCGCCCCATCGCCGCAGCTGGTGAGCGGGCGGGAGCGCGCACGCGCGCTTGAGAGCGCCGGCGCGGAGGAGACCGAGGCGCTCGGCGCCGAGCTCGCCGCCACCCTCGCCCCCGGGGACGTCGTCCTCGTCGAGGGCGAGCTCGGAGCGGGCAAGACCACCTTCGTGCGCGGGGCCGCCCGCGCCCTCGGGGTCACCGACCCGGTCACCAGCCCCACTTTCACGATCGGACAGCGCTACACCGGGCGGGTGCCGATCTCCCACCTCGACCTCTACCGCCTCGGGGGAGCCCTCGCGGGCGAGGACCCGGCCCTCCTCGCCGACTACCTCGGGCCTGGCACCATCGCCTTCGTCGAGTGGCCTCAGGGCGGCGAGGAGGCGCTCGGCGCGCTGGCGCGGATCGCCCATCGAGTCCGCCTCGCACACGCGGGCGGGGACCGCCGGTTGGTGGAGATCGATTGAGGATCCTCGCCTTCGACACCGCCACGGCGGCGACCACGGTGGCGCTGTGGGACCCCGCGGCGGGCCTCGAGCTCGAGCTGCGCGACGACCCTGCCCCAGGGGAACGCCCAGGGCATGCCACGCGTCTGCTGCCCCTCCTCGCCGACCTCCTCGAGCGGGCGGGCGGCGGCTGGGGCGCGGTCGACCGGATCGCCGTGGGCATCGGCCCGGGGACCTTCACTGGTCTGCGCATCGGCGTCGCCACAGCCCGCGCGCTCGCGAGCGCCCGCGAGCTTCCGCTCGTGGGGGTCTCGAGCCTCGAGGCGCTCGCCGCGGGCGCGGGGGGAGAGCTCGTTCTCGCGAGTGAGAACTACGGTGGTCCGGCCCTCCCGGCGCGACTCGTTCTCGCCGTAATCGACGCCCGCCGCGGGGAGGCGTTCGCGGCCGCGTGGCGCGGCGAGGAGCTCGAGCTCGAGCCCAGCGCGCTGCGCCCGGAAGCGCTGGCGGAGGAGGCTCGACGGCTCGCCGCTGCGCGCGGCGCAGCTCCGCTGGCCGTGGGCGACGGGGCGCTACGATTTAAGGAGCAGCTCGAGGCGGCGGGCGCGGTGGTGCCGCCCCCCGATTCGCAGGTGCATCGCATCCACGCCATTAATCATTGCCGGCTTGCGGCCGGTCTCCACGTCACGTCGCCGGCCGAGGTAGCGCCGGCGTACCTGAGAGCACCAGACGCGGAGATCGCCTACCGCGAGCGCCACCGGGGTCCGAAGTGACAGACGAGAACATCACGATTCGCCGACTCGGGTATTCGGATCTACCGCGAGTGATCGCGGTGGAGCGACGGGCGTTCCCCACCCCGTGGTCACTGGCCATGTTCGTACTCGAGCTCTCCAAGCCCTCGGGCGTATGCCTCGCCGCGACGATCGGCGATGACCTCGTCGGCTATCTGATCTGCTCCCGCTACGACGACGTTTGGCACCTGATGAACGTCGCGGTGGATCCCTCCCGGCGCCGGCGCGGGGTGGGAAGCGCGCTCCTGGCCGAGATGCTCCGCCGCGCCGGGGTCGGCCAGGGCCGCTACACGCTGGAGGTCCGCACTTCGAATCTCGGCGCGATCACCCTCTACGAGCGCTTCGGGTTCACCGCGGCGGGGACGCGCCGGCGCTACTACCAGGACACCGGCGAGGACGCAGTGATCATGTGGCGCCTTCCCGCGGACGAAGTCGCGCCGGGAACCGTGCAAGGCGACAAGCCCGGCGATGTCCGCGGCGCCGCCTCGGCATAGCCGTGCCCTCGTGATCCTCGCGATCGAGACCAGCTGCGACGACACGTGCGCCGCCGTCATCACCGACGAGGGTGAGATCCGCGCCAACGTGATCTCCTCGCAGGGAATCCACGATCGCTACGGGGGCGTGGTGCCGGAGATCGCCTCGCGCCAACACCTCGATCTCGTCGGTCCCGTGGTCGACGACGCGCTCCGCACCGCCGGGGTGGAGCTCGCCGCGCTCGACCGCGTGGCGGTGACCCAGGGCCCCGGCCTGGTGGGGGCGCTGCTCGTCGGAGTGGCGACGGCCAAGGCCCTCGCGGCCGCGCACGGCCTGCCGCTCGTCCCCGTCGATCACCTGCACGGACACGTGGCCGCGAGCTGGCTCGGCGTGCCCTTCGAGCCCCCCTTCGTCAGCCTCGTGGCCAGCGGCGGACACACCCTGCTCACCCACGTCGTCGACCACGGACCCGAGTCCGAGCTCCTCGGCCAGACCCTCGACGACGCTGCCGGCGAAGCCTTCGACAAGGGCGCCCGCCTCCTCGGGCTCGGCTATCCCGGGGGCCCGGCCCTCGAGCGCCTGGCGCGCGATGGCGACCCGCTCACCTACGACTTCCCCACCGGCGCCGGGGTCGCGGGACTGGACTTCTCCTTCGCCGGGCTGAAGACCTCCCTGCTCTACAAGGTGCGCGAGCTCAGAGAAGCCGAGAGCGAGCGCCGGCGCGCCGACCTCGCCGCCTCCTACCAGCGGGCCATCGTCGAGGCGCTCGCCACCCGGGCCGAGCGCGCGCTGACCCAGACAGGGCTCGCGCGCCTCGCGGTCGGCGGCGGAGTGGCGGCCAACGGCCCCCTGCGCGAGCGCCTTCGGAGACTGGGAGTCGAGCTCGACATCCCCCCGATCTCCCTGTGCACCGACAACGCGGCGATGATCGCCAGCGCGGCGCGCTACACACGGGCGCTGCCGTACCCCGACTACCTGGCGCTCGAGGTGTTCGCGAGCGGGGAACGGCGGCGATGAGGACCGTGGTCCTCTACGGGCGCGAGGGATGCTGCCTGTGCGACGACGCCCGGGAGGTGCTCGAACGCGTGCGCGCCCGCCACCCCTTCACGCTCGAGGAACGCGACATCGAGGAGGACGACGCTCTCTTCCTCGCCTACCTCGAGCGCATCCCCGTGGTCACCATCGACGGCGAAGAGAGCTTCGAGCTCTTCGTCGACGAGACGGAGCTCACTCGGCGGCTCGCTAGAGTTCATCAGTGATGAACTACACGGTTCATCGCGGTGATGACCGCGGACCAGCGGGCGGCGGCGAGAAGGCGGCGCTAGCGTCGGGGGAGAAGCTCTCGCTCGGCGTTGCTGCACGCCTCTCGCGCTACCTCCAGGTTCTCACCCAGGCACGCAAGATGGGCAAGGAGACGATCTCCTCCCAGGAGCTCTCGGAGTACACCCACGTCAACTCGACGCAGATCCGCCGGGACCTGTCCGGGTTCGGGAAATTCGGCAAGCGCGGCGTCGGCTACAGCATCGAGTCGCTCGTGTCGCAGATCCGGACCATCCTCCACACCTCCGGCCAGCACAACATCGCCCTGTTCGGGGCCGGTCACCTCGGGACCGCGATCGCGGACTCCGACATCTTCGCCGACCACGGCTTCCGGGTCGTTGCCGTGTTCGACGTCGATGACGACAAGGTCGGCACGGCGGTCGGCCCCCACACCGTGCGCCACAACGACGAGCTCAAGGCCGTCGTCGAGGACGAGGAGATCGTCGTCGCCGTTCTCGCCGTACCGTCATCGGCCGCCCAGTCCCTCGCCGATGCCGTCGTCGAAGCGGGCGTACGAGTCATCTTCAATTACTCCGAAGCTCTCCTCCAGGTCCCGCCAGAGGTCACCGTCCACACCTCGAGCCCTGCCGTCGACCTGCTCTATGCGCTGTACTTCTATCTCACGTAAGTGAGAGCCAACTCGAAATGCAGCTCGACGTCGACACTGCTCGCGCAGCCTTCGCTGAGGCGACCGATTTCACGGTGGGCCTGGAGGAGGAGTTCGCGCTCCTCGATCCCGGGACCCTCGATCTCGTCCCGCGCTTCGAAGAGCTCCGCGACTCCGCGGCCCCTGACCCGCTGCTGGCGGCGTCGATCGCCGGCGAGCTGATCTCCTCGGAGATCGAGATTCGCTCCGGCCGGGGCGAGAATCTCGCCGCGGCCATCGTCGCCCAGCGTGACCGGCGGCGGCGCCTGTTCGCGCTCGCCGCCGAACGCGCGCTCGCCCTCGGCGCCACCGCCACCCACCCATGGGCCGACTACCGCGAGCAGCAGATCATCGACACCGAGCACTACCGCAGGGTGGAAAACGAGCTCAAGTACGTGGCGTGGCGCAACAACACGTTCTCGCTCCACGTCCACGTCGGGATCCGTGACAGTGACCGGGCGATCGCCGTGTGCGATCGCCTGCGTCCGGTCCTGCCCACCCTCCTCGCGGTTTCGGCGAACTCGCCTTTCCTCGACGGCCGCGACTCTGGCCTGCACAGCGCCAGGACCCAGAGCTTCACCAAGAGCTTTCCCCGCTGCGGGGTGCCCGAGGCGTTCGGGGACTGGAAGACCTTCGCCGCCTACATCGACTTCCTGCGCCAGACCCGCTCGGTCGTCGAGTACACCCAGGTGTGGTGGTCGGTGCGGCCGCACTTCTCGTTCGGCACGGTAGAGGTGCGGATCTGCGACGCGCAGCCGACGGCCGGCGAGGCCGAGGGGCTGGCGGCACTGATCGTCGCCTGCGTGGCCCAGGCGGCGCGCGACTACGACAACGACGTGCAGATCGCCGAGCACCCGGGTCGCATGATCGAGGAGAACATGTGGCGCGCGCTGCGCTACGGACTCGACGGCAAGCTCATCGACCTCGACCGCGTCGAGGAAAGGCCCGCGGCGGCGGAGGTCGAGCGCCTGCTCGAGTGGACGGCGCCCATGTGCGCCGAGCTTGGGCTCGACGTGGCGCTCCCCGAGCTCAACGGCTCCCAGCGACAGCGACGGATGATCGATTCGGGCGCGAGCATGGCCGAGATCTATGCAGCCTCCGTTGCCGAGACACGAGCGACCTATAGTCAGAGCCCTGTCGCGGCAACGGGCCGTCTACGATAAATAGGGTCGTGGGCACGAGCGAACAACCGACAGAAGACGAGCTGCGCGCCGCCTACGAGGCGGAGATGGCGCGGCTGCGCGTCGAGCAGGTCCTCCTCGAGAGCGTCGTCTCGCTCGTGAACCTCGGCATGCGCCGCACGGGGCTCGCCCCGGGAACCGAGGCCGAGACCGATGCTGGTCAGGTCTACCTGGCGATCGAGTCCGTTCGGGCGCTCCTTCCGATCGTCGAACAGGTCCTCCCCGAACAGGCCGGACCCATCCGCGACGCCGTCTCCCAACTCCAGCTCGCCTTCGTCAAGATCGGCGGGCCCGCCGCCACCGGCGCCGCGCCCTCCGAGGGCGGGACGGGCACGGGCGGGACGGCGACCGCCGATCCGGAGACCGCGGCGCCCCCAGCGCCTCCCGCGCCTCCCGTGACGGACCCCTCCAAGCCGGGGGATCCCGGACCCGCCCAGCGCAGCGGACGGCTCTGGATTCCGGGTCAGTAGGGCCCCCCAGGACATTCCGCCGCGCGTGCCGGTAGACTCGCGCCCTCCAAGGGCGCTATCCGAGCTAAACGGGTAGAAGGCCCTTCTCACTTGTCTGGGCGCGCCTTCTGCTGCGCTTTCTCTCGATCTGAACCTGCTCTCCGGAGGACACTTTGTCAAGCTTTCTGACGCACCATGGCGTCCTGGTCGCGCTCGTGGGCGCAGCCGCCGCCATCCTCTACGGCGCCGTCACGGCGCGTTCACTCCTTGCGCTTTCTCCCGGCAATGAACAAATGCGCTCGATCTCCCTCGCGGTCCAGGAAGGTGCTCGCGCCTACCTGAACCGGCAGTACACGACGATCGCCGGCGTCGGGGTCATCCTCTTCATCGCCCTCATCCCGATCCAGAACATCCGGGTCGCCATCGGCTTCGCTATCGGGGGCGCGCTCTCCGCTGCGGCCGGATACGTCGGGATGAACGTCTCCGTGCGCGCCAACGCCCGCGTCGCCGAGGCCGCCCGTAGCGGCATCTCGCGTGCCCTCGACGTGGCCTTCCGCGCCGGCGCGGTGACCGGCATGCTCGTCGTCGGACTCGCCCTCATCGGGGTCGCCGGCTACTACGGCATCCTCACGTGGATCGCCGGCGAGAGCACGAGGCAGGCCGTCGACGGCCTCATCGGCCTTGGCTTCGGTGGATCGCTCATCTCCGTGTTCGCCCGCCTCGGCGGCGGCATCTTCACCAAGGGCGCCGACGTCGGCGCTGACCTGGTGGGAAAGATCGAGGCCGGCATCCCCGAGGATGACCCCCGCAACCCCGCCGTGATCGCCGACAACGTCGGCGACAACGTCGGCGACTGCGCCGGCATGGCCGCCGACCTGTTCGAGACCTACGCGGTGACCGCCGTCGCGGTCATGCTCCTGGGGATCCTCCTCTTCGCCCAGACGAGCGCCGTCGCGCTCTTCCCCCTGGTCATCGGCGGCGTCTCCATCATCGCCTCGATCATCGGCACCTTCGCCGTCAAGTCCAAGACCGGAAACGTCGAGCGGGCGCTCTACCAGGGTCTCGCGGTCTCCGGTGGCCTCGCCGCCCTCGCCTTCATTCCCGTCACCAAATGGCTGATGGACGGCGTCGTCCTCAAGAGCGGCGTCGTCGGCCCGCACTGGTGGAAGTTCTACCTGTGCGCGCTCATCGGACTCGGCGTCACCGCGCTGCTCTTCTTCATCACCGACTACTACACCTCGACGCGCTTCTCGCCGGTCAAGAGCACGGCCAGCGCTTCGCAGACCGGCCACGCCACCAACATCATCCAGGGCCTCGCCCAGGGCTACCAGGCGACGGCGCTGCCGGCGCTCGTCATTGCGCTGGGGATTTTCGGCTCGTGGAAGCTCGCGGGCGGCGGAGCCGAAGGCATCTACGGGATCGGCGTCGCGGTCATGGCCCAGCTCTCGCTCTGCGGGCTCATCGTCGCGCTCGACGCCTTCGGGCCGGTCACCGACAACGCCGGCGGTATCGCCGAGATGGCCAACCTCCCCGAAGAGGTTCGTAACGTCACCGACAAGCTCGACGCCGTCGGCAACACGACCAAGGCGGTGACCAAGGGATACGCGATCGGCTCCGCCGCCCTCGCCGCGCTTGTGCTCTTCAACGCCTTTGAACAGGAACTCGCGGGCAAGGGCAAGATCGAGAACTTTGCAATCGGTAATCCCCCCGTGCTCATCGGCCTGCTCATCGGCGGACTCATGGTCTATCTGTTCGCCGCCCTCTCGATGGAAGCCGTCGGGCGCGCGGGCGCCGCCGTCGTCGAGGAGGTGCGACGCCAGTTCCGCGAGAAGCCCGGGATCATGGAGGGCACCGACCAGCCCGAGTACGGCACCTGCGTCGACATCGTGACCAAGGCCGCCCAGCGCGAGATGATCATTCCCGCCCTGATCCCGATCGTCTTCACCATCATCGTCGGCCTCATCAGCATCGAGGCCCTCGGCGGCCTCCTCATCGGCGTCATCGTCGTCGGCGTCTTCGTCGCCATCTCGATGACCGCCGGCGGCGGCGCGTGGGACAACGCCAAGAAGCTGATCGAGGACGGCGCCTTCGGCGGCAAGGGCTCCGAGGCTCACGCCGCGGCGGTGACGGGCGACACGGTCGGCGACCCGTTCAAGGACACGTCGGGGCCGGCGATCAACCCGATGATCAAGGTCGCCAATATCGTGGCATTGCTGATCATCCCTTTGATTACCTAAGGGGCTCCTTGTGGGCCCCCGGCCGGGGTGGTTGACCTTGATCGGCGGTGGGCGTAGGCTCGGGGGGCAGGTTTTCTCGGGCCTCGGGGTGTGGCTGTGCGGGCGAAGATTTGGTGGGGCGATGTGGTGCTGGCGGCTGGTGTCGTTGCGCTGCTGGCGTTTCCGGTGGCTGCGCGGGTGGCGGCGGATGCGCAGCCGATTGCTCCGCCGGCCGCGGTTGTGTTGCCGCCGCTGCCGGCGCGGGGGATGGATCCGGGGGTGCGCGGGCTGCCGGTGTTCATCTCGGCGCGCGCACGATGGGATGCCTCGGTCGTGGCCGGCGGGGGCCGGGGTGGATTACGCCCGATCGAGGGGCGGATGCTCGCGATGTTCGGAGCGCGACGGAGGCGGGCGATCGAGCGCAGCGTGGCGGCTATCCCTCCGTCGGGCCCGGTGCACCTGCCGGCCCTTCCTCCGGCTCCCGCGGCGCAGGAGAATGACCTCGCCGCGTTGCTCATCGTCGCCGGCGCGACGAGCCCGACCGGGGAGGGGAAAAGACGCGCGACGTTCGCGGGTGCCGGCGCGCTCGCCCTCGACCTGCTGCGGCATGCCGTGGCCGGTGGCGGCTGCGCGCCTCAGTTGAACCTCGCCTTCCTGTGGGCCGCCGATAGCTTCCTGGCCGACGTCGCCGCGCGGGCCGCGTACGCCAAGGCCATCGCGGCGTGCCCTGGGGATCCGACGCCGTTGTGGGCGCTCGGCGAGTATCAGCTTCAGCTCGACGGTCTCGGAGACGACGCCGATGGCGACCACGCCCTGTTCGACACTTTTCGGCGCCTCGAGCGGACCTTCCCGCGGGTGGCCGCCTCGTGGGCGGGTGAGGGTGACGCTCAGATGGTCGCGGGTTATCAGCTCCAGGTCAGCGAGCCCTTCACGGCGCGTGCGCACTTTGCCCGGGCTCGGGCGCTGTACGAGCGGGCGGTCCGGCTCGAGCCGAACGCGGAGAACCGGGCTGGACTCGCGCGCTCCCTGGCCGCGCTCGGCGACGTTGGCGCGGCGATCGCCGCGCAACGGCGGGCGGTCGCCGCGGAACCCGGGCCGGCCGAGCTCGAGGTGCGGCTGCTCGACTACCTACAGCGAGGACACCGCTTCCTCGCCGCCGCCGCCGTCGCGGCGAAGCTCACCTCCGGTCACAGCTTCCCCATCGGCGTCGAGCTGTTCGCTTCACCGCCCACTGACAATCCCGTCGCGACCGAGGATCAGAACGGCGACGAGGATGTCGCCGGCCCGCTCTCGACCGGGGTCGGGCGCATGGAGCCCGCCGAGATCGTGGTCATCCCGCATGACGTGGTGGCGGCAGGCGCCACCGTGGTCAATCTCTCGTTCCTACCTGTCTTCACGCCCATGGACGGAATCGGAGGGACGGCGCGGTGGTGTCCGGCATGGTCGCGCCTTGTTGACCTCCTCCTCGCCGGCTACCCACGTCAAGTAGTGAGCGGCTTCCCTCGCCACCTGGTGGACCTGCGCCCCGACGGGCAGGACTGCGCCTCGGTGCTCGACAACGGCCCTCGGGATCTCGTCCGCGTGGCCGAACTCGAACTCGGCGATGTAGCTGGTGCCGTTCGAATGTCGCCGCATACCTCCCTCGCTGAGTTGGAGGATCTGCGACAGAACCTGTGGCGCTACGCGGGCAAGCTCGCGGACGCCGCCGCGGCGGCGGCGCAGTGGGCCGCCACGCAGCCGAGCAATCCCGTCGCGACCCAGCGCGAGGGCGAGATCGCCTTCCTGCGCAAGGGCTACAGCGGGGCGGCCAATTATTTTGCCATCGCGGCGAACCGCGCCCGCCTGCGCTACCGACGGCCGAGTCTGGCCGAGGCAACGGCGCTGCTCGATCAGGGCACGGCCCTCGCTTACGCGAGGCGAAGCGCCGAAGCGCTCGCCACGCTCGGTGCTGCCAATGCACAAGCGGCGGACGCGGGAAACGCGGAGCTGTCGGCCTTGGCCTCCGAGCAGGCGGGGGACACCCTGCTCGCGAGTGGAGACCCGCTCCGAGCGACCGAGTACTACGGCGTCGCCACCGACGCCGAGTCGTCGGACTACACGGTGCTGCCGCAGGCTGTGCCGCTGCTTCCGGACGCCCTCCTGAATAACGAGGCGATCGCCGACATCCTCACGGGTGATCCCGCCACGGCCGTAACACCGGCGGTCGAGGCGGTGAAGATCGACCCCGGTGACCCCATCTTCTCGTGGACGGAAGCCGAGGCCGAGCAGCAGCTCGGTCATCGGGCCCAGGCGATCTCGGACTACCGGACCGCGCTGGCGCTCGATCCGACCGAGTTCCCGGTGGCCAACAACCTCGGGGTGCTCCTCATGAAGGAGGGCAACGACGCGGCGGCGGTGGCGGCGCTCCGGCGCTCCGTGGGCGCCAACCGCGATTACGCGACGGGCTGGTTCAACCTCGGCGTAGCGCTCGAGCGGATGGGCCCGCTGCACGTTGCCGCCTCGGAGGGGAGCCTCGCGCGCGCCCGCCAGCTCGACTCCGGGCTCGCCTCGCGCGAACCGGTGCCCCTGTTCGACAACGTCACCTACCACACCCATCTCGACCTCTCAAAGCCGCTGCCGGCCAACTGAACCTTCGCCAGCACCCAAACCCACGCCTCGGTGGCCGCGGCGGGGCTGTCGGCGATCTTGGTCATCGCCTTGGGCCTGGCCCGCTCGCTCGCGGGTCGCGCCACCCCTGGCGGCGCGCAGAAGTGGTTCGACGTGATCGCCGCGCTCGACAGGAAGGCGCCCAGCCTTCGCATCCTGCGGGCGCCGGCGCTCGGCGTCGTCGCGACCGCCGCGTTCCTGCTCTGGCCGCTTCACTCGGGCCCGACCGACGGCTGGGCGGTGAGCCTCGTCTTTGCCGTCGGCGTGCTCATCCTCATCGCCGTGGTGATGCGGGTCCGTCAGCTCGCGGCCAGGCACGCGCACCTCGCCCTGCATCAGGAGACGTGGCCGCCCGCCCTCGCCTTCGGACTGGTCGTGACCCTCGCCGGAGCCGGTTGGTCACCGCTGCCCGTCGCCCGTGCTCCCGGTCAGGCGCGCGGCGTGCATTGGGCGGGTCCCACCGCCGTGGCAGCCCTCGCCATCGTCCTCCTCGTCCTGGCCACGTGGCTGGGGGTGCCGCTGGCCCGCAGCCTCGGCGCCGCCGGCCTGGTCATGGCCGCCTCGCTGCTGACGCCGGTCACGCCGATCGATGGGGCCACGGTTAGCACCACCGCGGTCGGCGCGCTACCGAGCCTCGCCGTTCTCGGCGCAGCCGTCCTCATGGTCGTCGGGCTTCTCTAGGGCAGGCTTCAACATGCGGGCGACAGCGGTTTCGCCAGCGCCATCTCGAACGACGGCACGGTAGCGTGGGACATGCAGGTTTCCAACGGCGTTCACGTCGGCGGCAGCGACTGCGTCTTCACCGGTACCGTCACCGGCTGACGCATGACGTAAGCGCATACTCGGATGGCACCGCTCTCGCGGTGCCATCCGGGTGGCGCCCACCTCCTTACCTCACGGCACGAGCACGATCTTGCCGCGGGTGTGGCGCTGAGCCAGCTCGGTGAAGGCCTCGCGCACCTCGTCGAGCGGGAAGGTAGCCGCGATGGGGACCTCGAGGCTGCCGTCGGCGACGAGGCCGGCGAGCTCGGCGAGGATGGCCGCCGTGGCGAGCGCGTGGGTCCCCTGCCTCTGAACGCCCGGGTATCGCTCGGCCGCCTGGGCGTCGATGATCGTGTTGATGCGCTCCGGCGCGACGCCGAGCTCGATCGCGAGGTCGACGTAGCCGCCGCCGAAGGTGTCGATGAAGGCGTCGACCCGACCGGCGGCCGCCGCGCTGATCCGGCCCGCCTGGCCCTCGCCGTAGGTGACGGGCACGACGCCGCGGGTGCGGAGCCAGTCGTGGTTGCTTCTCCCGGCCAGCCCGATCACGGTGGCTCCGGTACGCCGCGCAAGCTGGGCGGCGATCCCGCCCACGCCGCCCGCCGCGGCGGAGACCACGACCGCCTCGCCGGGCCGGGGCGCGACGGCGTCGACCGAGGCGTAGCCCGCGAGCCCGACCACGAACAGCGACCCCGCCACCTCCCACGGCACGGACGGCGGCTTGGCCGTCAGCTGCTCGGCGGGCACCGCCACGAGCTCGGCGTGGCTGGCGCGCTCCTCAGTCCAGCCGAGCACTTCGTCGCCGGGCGCGAATTCGGTCACCCCATCACCCGCGGCCTGGACCACGCCGGCGAGGTCGGTGCCCTCGCCCGACGGGAAGGTGGCGGGCCAGCGCTGGTCAAGCCGGCCCTCGCGGATCGCGATCTCGCCGGGATTGATGCCAGCCGCCTTGACTGCCACGAGCACCCGTCCCGGTCCGGCGATGGGGTCGTCGACCTCGCGCACGTCGAGGACGTCGACGCCGCCGTACGTGTCGAAGCGGACTGCTCGCATCCCGGCTCAGGGTATCCGGATGTCCTTGTGCTCGGCCGCGAGGCGCCGCTCGTCGTCGGTCAGCTCGGATTCCTTGACCGGGATCACGAGCGTCCAGTGCCGACCGACGGGGCACCACTGGAAACGCCACCAGCCGAGGCGCAGGGACTTGACGGAGGCGCCGGGAATCCAGATCGTGGTGAACAGGTGACCCTGGCGGCACCGGACGACGGTGTCAGGTCCGAGCCGGTACCCGAGGCGGCGCATCACGACGGTCGCCACGATGTCCGCGGCGACGAGGACTATGAGCAGACGACGGCGCGACATGGCGTCCTTTCTCTTTGGCGGCAAATTAAACCCGAGACCCGGGAACGTCAACGCACTGGAGTGACGTGAGCGCTCGCTAGGCTCGACTCGTCATGTCCTTCTCGGTTGGGCTTGGGTTGCTGCTCGCGCTGGGCACCGCGTTCGGATCGGTGGCCGGGTTCCTCTACAAGTTCCGCGGTGCCCGGCAGGCTCCCGCCGTCGAGCTGCGGCGGCCGCTGCACAGCACGGCCGAGCTCTTCCGCTCGCCGCTGTACGCGCTCGGGATCCTCATCGCCCTGGGTTCCTGGGGCTTGCACGTCGGCGCGCTCGCGCTGGCGCCGATCTCGATCGTGCAGTCTGTGATCGCGGGCGGCCTCGTGCTCCTCACCGTGGTCGCGAACCGGCTCTTCGGGGTGCGCGTGCTGCGGCGCGAGTGGGTTGGGGTTGCGCTGATGGCGATCGGGCTCGCGTTCCTCGCCGCGACCCTCGGCGGCGACATCCATGGTGCGCACTCGCGCTACCGGCCGGGGATCCTCGCCGAGTACCTGATCGTCGTATCCGCCGCGGGACTGCTCGTGACCGCGTTCGGGAAGCGGGGCACGACCCTGGGGGTCGCCGCGGGGCTCCTGTGGGCGGCCTCGGACACGTCGATCAAGGCGCTCTCCAGCCACCTGAACGCGCTCGGGATCGGAGTCCTCGTTCATCCCCTCGCCTTCGTGATCCTGATCGCGTCGCTGGTGGGCCTCCTCGTTTCGGCGCGGAGCCTTCAGCTCGGGGAAGCCGTCCCGGTGATCGCGCTCACGAGCGTGGCGGCCAACCTGCTGACCATCGCCGCCGGACCGATCGTGTTCGGCGAGCCCATGCCCGCCGGGGGTGGGGCGATCGCGCTCCGGCTGGGCGCGTTCGCGCTCGTGATCGTGGCCGCCGCGCTCACGCCGCCGCCGCTCCACAATGTCCCGCCCCGGGCGGCGCCGGCGGGCGCCGAGCGCTGAGGCCTGGCGTCAGCCCATAATCTCTTTCGATACATGCGCGAGCCCGGCGGCATCTACCGATCCTCCACGCGCGTGATGTCGTTGATCATGATGGTCATCGGCGTGCTCCTGATCGTGCGCACGCTGACTCTCGGCGGCGGGCCGACCGCGCTCGGGCTCATCCTCGGCATCGGATTCCTCGCCGCCGGCGCGGGCCGACTCTATATCGCCCTCCGGTCGCGGTGAACGAGCGGTCGATCAGCTACCGCGCGCTGTTCGCGGTCGTGTACACGACCTCGATCAGCTCGGTTTACTTCGCACTGGGCGTGATCGCCCATCACGCGGCCGGGCTCACGCCGGCTGTGCTCCTCGTCTCGGGCATCTTCTTCGGCCTCTCGGCCATGACCTACGGCGAGGGTGCGTCGATGCATCAGGAGCGCGGCGGCGCCTCGGTGTTCGCGCAGTACGGCCTCAACGACACCGTGAGCTTCATCGCGGCGTGGGCGATCGTCCTCGACTACACGATCCTGGTGGCGGTCACCGCCCTCACGGTGCCGAACTACCTGGCCGTGTTCTGGGCGCCGCTCGGCCACGGTGGCCTCGAGATCGCCGTGGCGCTGGCCGTGATCGGGTTCGTCGCGGCCGACAATCTGCTCGGCGTGACGCCCCGCCGCTTGCGCCGGCGCATCCTCGTGACGGCCGCCGACCTCGCCGTGCAAGCGATCATCATCATCGTCGGCCTCGCCCTGGTCTTCGATCCCCACCGCCTCTCGCAGACGATTCATCTCGGCTCGGCGCCAAGCGTCTCCGGTCTCGCCTTCGCGCTGCCGATCGCGATCATCGCCTTCACCGGTCTCGAGGCGGCCGCGAGCCTGGCCGCTGAGACGACGGCGAGCCCACGTGAGCTGCGGCTCCTGATCGGCCCGGGCTCCTTCGTCATCGTCCTCGTCTATGTCGGCATCGCGGTCGTGGGCATCGGCGCTCTGCCCGTGCACCATGGCCTGACCGCCTTGGGCTCGCGGCACCTGCACGCGCCCCTGATCGGTGTGGTGGAGGCGTACCACCCGCGCTGGCTGGCCGATGTCCTCAAGTACACGGTGGCGGTCGTGGCCTCGGCCGGGCTCATGGCCGCGGCGGGGTCGTCGATGCTCGGCGTCTCCCGCGTCGGCTTCCTGATGACGAGGAATCACCAGATCCCCAGCGTCGTCGGCCGCCTGCACCAGCGCTGGGGCACGCCCTGGGTGGTCATTACCGGTGCCGCCCTCGCCGCTGCGGCGCTCGTGCTCCCCACCAACCTCGAGCTCCTGGTCGGCATCTACGCCTTCGGCGCCCTGCTCGCGTTCACGATCGCTCACCTGGCCGTGATCGCCCTGCGCTTCCGCGAGCCCGACCGCCCCCGCGGCTACCGGATTCCCTTTTCCGTCCCCTTCCGCGGCGCCAAGGTCCCGCTCCCCGCCGTCCTCGGCGTCCTTCTCGGCGGCGCCGGGTGGCTCTCGCTCGTCATCGTCCACTCAGGCGCCCGGTACGTAGGCATCGGCTGGCTCCTCGTCGGGCTCGCGGTTTACTACGGCTACCGGCGCAGCCAGGGGACGCCCCTGCCCTTGCGGGTCTCGATGCCGCAGCGGTCGGTCCGGCACGAGGCGCTCGAGCCCGAGCTGGGCTCGATCATGGTGCCCATCTTCGGCACCGAGCTCGACGACGACATCGTCCAGACCGCCGCCCGTCTCGCCGGACCCGAGCACGACGATCTCGATCCCGAGGGGGCGGTGATCGAGGCGATCTGGGTGTTCGAGGTCCCCCTCGCCCTGCCCCTCGATGCCCGGCTGCCCGACGCGCAGGTCAAGCGGGCCAAGGAGGCGCTGGCGCGGGCCAAGGTTGTGGGGGAGGAGTACGAAGGCGTCGTCGTCCAGACCGCGATGGTGAGGGCGCGGCGCGCGGGCCAGGCGATCGTGGCCGAGGCGGCACGGCGCGGCGTCGAGGCGATCGTGCTTGCCGCGGAAGAGCCCTCGCGCGTGCGCGGCGGCGCCCTGCTCGGCTCGGCGGGCCCGCTCGACAACTATCTCGGGGAGGTCACCAAGTACGTGATCAAGAAGGCGCCCGTCCGCGTCATCCTCACCGCGCCGCCCGATCCGCGACACGTGCCGGCCGGGGAGGTTCAGCGCGCGGACGGCGGGGAGCACCAGAGCGCGGCTAAGCCTTAGAGTCTCGGCCATGTTCATCCTCATCGTCGGTGCGGGGCGCGTCGGGTCGGCCTCCGCCAAGCGGGCGCTCGAGGCCGGCCACGACGTCTCGGTGCTGGACACCGACCCCCTCTCGCACGAGCGACTGGACAAGGATCTGCTCACGACGTGGGAGGACTCGGGCGGACGCTTCACGGTCGGGACCGCGCTCGAGGTCGACGCCCTGATCGCGGCCGGGATCGAGGAGGCCGACGTGTTCATCGCCTCCACCCGCGGCGACAACACCAACCTCGTGATCGCGCAGATCGCCCAGCGCCGGTTCAACGTGCAGCGCGTGGTCGTCGTCGTCCGCGACCCCGGCCGGGCCGCGTGGTACGCCGAACGGGGCCTGCACACGATCTGCCCGACCCAGCAGGCCATCGAGATGGTCGAGCAGGCGGCCTACTCGCCGTGAGAAAGGGGGTCCGAACGTGTATGTGATCATCGCCGGCGGCGGCAAGGTGGGCTGGAACCTGGCGCGCGAGCTGATCGCCAAGGGCCAGGAGGTGTCGCTGATCGAGTCCGACCACCGCCGCTATCGGGTCATCGAGGAGGAGCTCGAGCACGCCGTCCAGTACGGGGACGCGACCGAGCTCTGGGTCCTCGAGCGCGCCGGTATTCAGCGCGCCGATCTCGTCATCGCCGTGACCGGCGACGACGAGGACAACATGATCATCTGCCAGGTGGCGAAGGAGAAGTACGAGGTCGTTCGCATCGTCGCCCGCGTCAACAACCCGCGCAACCTCCAGCACTTCAAGCTCCTCGGGATCCAGCCCGCGGTCTCGGCCACCGACCTGATCCTGCGCCTGATCGAGCACGAGGTTCCCGAGTACGGGCTCGTCCAGCTCCTCGCGCTCGAGGAGGAACGGCTCGAGATCATCGAGCTCGAGGTCGCGAAAGGGTCGTCCGTGGCCGGCCGGCGGGTGTCCGACATCCGTCTGCCCGACGGCTCGCTGATCATCTCCGTGCTGCGCGGCGGCACCGGGTTCGTGCCCAAGGCGGACTCCGTCATCAACGCCGGCGACCAGGTCCTCCTCATCCTCGACCCGGGCCTGGAGGAGACGATCACCATGCAGTTCGCCTCCAACGGCGCGGGTGGGCGGGATTCCAATATCTGACCGCCACGCCAGGCACGTGCTGATCGGCGGCGGCCTCGCCGCCGCCAGCGCTGCTCGCGCCCTGCGCGAAGCCGGCGCCGAGGGGGACGTGCTCATGGTCGGGCGCGAGACCGATCTCCCCTACGACCGCCCCCCGTGCTCGAAGGAGTACCTGCGGGGTCAGATGACGCGCGAGGAGACTTTGTTCAAGCCGGCCGAGTGGTACGTCGAGCACGAGATCGAGGTGCTGACGCGCTGCTCGGCGATGAAGCTCGACCTGGCCGCGCGCACGGTCAAGCTCTCCAACCGGGAGTCGGTCAGCTTCGACACGGCGCTGATCGCCACCGGTGCCAACGTGCGCCGGCTGAACGTGCCGGGGTCCGAGCTCGAGGGGATCCACTACCTGCGCACGCTGGGCAACGCCGATGCCATCCGCGCCGACGCCGCCGGGAAGCGGGTGGTGCTCATCGGCGGCTCCTACATCGGCACCGAGGTCGCCGCCTCGCTCACCGAGCTCGGGTGCGCGTGCACGATCGTCATGCTCGAGTCCGTCGTCCTCAGCCGCAGGTTCGGCGAGCGGGCCGGCCGCTTCTTCCAGGACCGCCTGAGCGAGCACGGGGTGGAGGTTCACGGTGACGAGGAGCTCGAGCGCTTCGAGGGGTCGGACGGACGCGTGACCAGGGTCGTACTCGCATCCGGGCGGGTCGTGGACGCCGACGCGGTCGTGATCGGCGCGGGCGCGCTCCCCGACGTCATGCTCGCCCGGAGCGCCGGTCTCGAGCTGGCCGACGGAGGTGGGATCAAGGTCGATGCGCAGCTGGCCACCTCGGCGCCCGGCGTCTACGCCGCCGGCGACGCCGCCGAGTACGAGAGCGTCGTCCACAACGGCAGGCGCATACGGATCGAGCACTGGGACGTGGCGCTCACCCAGGGCCGGACGGCCGCGCTGGGGATGCTGGGTCAGGGCAAGCCCTACGACGTCGTCCCCTACTTCTTCTCCGACCTCTCGGACTGGGTGTCCTACGAGTACGTCGGGCCCGCCTTCGACTGGGACGAGGAGGTCGCACGCGGGTCCATGGAGGAGGGGGCGTTCAGCATCTGGTACCTGCACGAGGGGCGGGTCGCAGCGGCGCTGTCCGTCGGTCGCTCCGAGGACCTGATGCACGCGCGTCGGCTGATCGCGGCGGGAGGGAAGCTGAGCGGTGGGGGCGCGGACCTCGCCGACCTGGGGCAAGATCTGGCTGGGGTGTAGGTGCGGGCTTGCCGCCGCGCGCCGCGCGCCGCGCGCCCCGCGCTCACTTCGCCGCGAGCGTGAGCAGGGCGGCGCTCGCGGGGGGCAGGGTGAGGACGTAGTGGCCCGCCGCGGGCTTGAGGAAGGTGAGGTTGGGTGGGCCCGCGAGTTGGCCTGTCGTCGTCTGCGAGCCGAAGCTTTGGCCCCCGAGCGTCACGCCCTGGGTGGCGGCGGCGCTCGGCGCCTGGAGGCGCTCGAGGGTGGATGAACCCTTGAGCGCCGGGGCTAGGATCGTGACGCTGCGCGTTCCGGCCGTGGCGTCGTTGATCAAGACGACGCGGACGGCGCCGTCAGGCCCGCGCGTGGCCCAGGCGTTGACTTGACCCCCTGCGGACCCCGCGAGCTTGACGAAGCGCGCGCCTGGCGGGGCGGCCTGGGCGAACATCATCAGGCCGTAGTAGGCCGGGTACACCGCGCCCTGCCAGGCGCCGTTGGCCTGGGCGACGCTGAAGAGCTCGTTGAACGACCCGGGCGCGGTCTGCATGTTGACGCCGTCGACGCCCACGCGCGCCATGGCGAAGAGCGTGTCGAGCGACCACAGGGCCGTCGCGAACGAGTGGCTGACACCGGCCACCCCCCCACACGAGATCGCGCTCATCTCGTCGATGCGCAACCCGACCCCGCGCGCGTGGGCGGTCGCCGCCGCGCGGGCGACGCTCGCCGCCAGCCCGGTCGAGGACGTGCTCGAGAGGATCTCGGGGATCGTCACCCGGGCCCCCGCGGAGCAGTGCTTGAGTGGGTAGCGATGCAGGGTGGCGAGGCCGACGCGGCGATTGCCGGCCAGGAACTGACCGATGAGCGGAATCCAGGTCGGCGCGCCCATGCTCGGACCGGCGAGCGTGACGTCGCTCGGAATCGACCGCGAGATGTTCGCGAAATCCTGCACGAAGTCGCCGTAGCCGTACGTGCGCGGGCGCCCGCGCACGTGCTGGCCGTTCGGCAGCTTGTACCAGGGGAAGGAGCCGTAGAGCTCGGGTTCGTTGCCGAGCTCGAGCGCCTGGATCCGCCCGCGCCCGAGGCCCGCGATCAGTGCCCTCGCCTCGGCTCCGGCGACCGCTCCGCTGTCGGCCTCGAAATTGATGCCCAGGATCAGGCGCCCGCCCAGGTTCTTGGCCAGTGCGGAGGCGACGCGCAGCCAGGTGCTGTTCAGGCTGTACTTGATCCCGGGGGGCCGGGCCATATGGGGGACGGGCCACCAGGTCCAATCGGTGCTGTCGCCGCCGATGCGCAGGACCGGGCTCTGGCCGGGGGCGAGGTTGCGTACGAGCTGCGCGAAGACCGGGTCGAGGGCAGCCGGATTGGTGCCCGCATACGCCTCGAGGCCGCGGTACTCGGTGGTCAGCCCGACGAAGCCGGGCGGGATCGGTCTCCCGACCGTCGCCGTCCCCACCGTGAGCGTGCCCGCCCTTTGGTCTGGGCCGCGGGCGGTGGCGGCGTCGCCGGCGGTCGGGCTCGTGTCGGTCACGGCGACGATCGCGGCGATGGCGGCGAGGGCTGCGAGGACTGCGAGCGTCAGGATCACGGCTCCGGAGACGGCGCGGGACGGCATCTTCATTGCTCCTAGTGTTCCGGTTTCCGTGGTCGCGGGTCGCGGCGGGGGGTGGTGGGGCATTGGCCGGCGCGGGCACGGGGCTAGCCTGTAGTCGTGCCCGAGCATTACTTCGCCGAGCGCATCGCGCTCGTCACCGGGGGCAGCGGCGGGATCGGCGCCGCGCTCAGCCTACGCCTGGCTTCGGCGGGCGCGACCGTGGGCGTCCACTACGCCTCCGATCGTGACAGCGCCGAGCGGGTCGTGGCCGCCGTCGCCGCCCATGGTGGCGCGGCCGCCTCGTTCGCCGCCGACCTGCGCGACCCGGACGCCCCCGAGCGGCTCGTGAACGCAGTCGAGGCCGAGCTCGGGCCCGTCGACATCCTTGCCGCCAACGCCGGCCTGAGCCGCCAGGCGCGCTACGAGGACGTCGACGCCGCCGCCTTCGACGAGACGGTGGCCGTCAACCTGCGGGCCCCATACCTGCTCGCCCGCCGTGTCCTGCCGGCCATGCGCGCGCACGGCTACGGGCGGATCCTCTTCACCTCCTCGGTCGCCGCGCTCACCGGCGGGATCGTCGGGCCCCACTACGCGTCCTCCAAGGCCGGGCTGCATGGCCTGACTCACTTCCTCGCCTCCCGCGTCGCGCGCGACGGCGTCACCGTGAACGCGATCGCGCCGGCGCTGATCGAGGAGACGGGGATGCTGCCCGGAGACCCCGGCGACCTCGCCCAGCGAGTGCCGGTGGGCCGGCTCGGTAAGCCCGGCGAAGTCGCCGACCTGGCCATGGCGATCCTGCGCAACGGCTACGTGACGAATCAGGTGATCAGCGTCGACGGGGGGATGCACCCGGGGTGACCGGGGGCAGTGCGTGGGGCTGTCAGCCGGCCCGCCTTGAGGTTCGAGCTGGGGCGTGGGGCGGCTGGGCGGGTGGGGCTTGGGACCGCTGAGCGGGCCGCTCGCGCCGAAAGTTGAGGGGTCGTGCTCGATAGGCCCGAGGTTGTCGCAAAACGTTGTGCGCCAGCTTCATTGTCAGTTGATTTCGTCTCGCGACGTGTCCTCCGGGGGTTCTCTCGAGCCGGCGGGCCGTCGTCGGTTGTCGCTCCGCTTGGTGCCGTCGCGCGGTCGGCGCCCCAAGAAGGCCATCACGACCGTCGCGCGGGCGGAGCCGCGCTGCGTTTTCATCAAATGTAAATGTTGATCAAAACGCAACACACCTCCTTGCCTTCCTCGAGGCCGGCGATCAGCCGACCCGGGCAGCCGGGTTTCGCGACACCCTCCCTTTCGCGGCCTTTCATCACGGCCCGCGCCCCGGGCAGACTAGGCCGGATATCGCCCCGTCTCGCGAGCGTACGTGTACACGGTCGCGGGTTCGAGGCGGAGATAGACGCCGTGCCCCTGCCATTCGCGGACGCTCTGGCCCCCCGACTCGACCTGGGCCGCATCGAGCTCGGCGAAATCGGGATCCTCGGCGCCGATGATCGTGACCTGGCCGTGCACGATGACGGCGAGCTCGGTTCGCTCGTAATAGGTGAGGCTCGACGCCGGTCGCCGGGCGAGATGCCGGGCGCGGGCCGACTCGGCCACCGTGGGCACGTAGAAGCGAGCGTGGAGAAACAGGGCGCCGATCGGAGCCACGCGCGGCTCGCCGCGAGCGGTGGTCGTGGCGAGAGCGACGGTCAAGCTGCCAAGGAGATGGGCCGTCAGCTGCGGCGCAGAGAGCGAGTGCTCTGGCATCTCGAACGAGCGGCGCAGGAACGAGCCCGCCCGCTCGATGCTGTCATCGAGCAAGGCCTGGAGACGATCGAGATCCTCGTCCGTTTCGTGCACCGCAGGGGAGGATCCCAGGTCCGCCCGGCGGGCGCTCGAGGCGGGACTTGACCAGGCACGGATGACGGCGGGACGTCGTCAGGACCGCGTAAAATCTCGCCTCGTGACTCACTCCTTCAGAAGGTTCCTTGCCCGGATCGCCGTCATCTGCGCGCTCGTCGCGATCCCGGTCGCCGCGACCGGGTGCGGGGCGGCGGCGCACTACTTAGGCGGAGCGATCGCGAATCACATCGCCCAGCGTTACGCGAAGACCGCGGCGCAGAAGCGCCATGTCAGCCAGGCGTACTGCATCTACAGCGTCTACCGGGCAGTCCACGACTTCACCCACCATCACCTGATCTTCGGCGCCCTGAATGCCCACCAGGCGCTGAAGAACTGCGAGCGCGGGTTCTCGAAGAACGCGCGGTAGCGGCGGGGCGGGCGGCCCGGCTTCTACCGGCCGTGAGGCGGGTGCCACCCTCGGCCGGGCGGCGCGGCGATCAGCCCGGCGGGGCGCCACCTCTGGCCGCCCTGCGCGGCGCGGCATCAGCCCGACCCAGTGCCGCCTCCGGTCGCGCCGCGTGAGCTCCCCGAGGGTCGCGGCCACCGCACCGGCGTCGGACGGTCAGGCTCCGGCGTAGAGGTCGGAGAGACGCCGCGTTCGAGTCGGTTCGCGGCCTCGGGGGATGGGCCCACGTCGGGACGCCGGCCGCCCGGCAACCGATCGACCAGGCGCCCGAAGCGGTCGATCGCACCCTCGAGCGGCGTCGCGAGCTGGAGCGCGCGCTCGATGGTGGGGAGGACCGTGATGAGCTCGGTTGCCGTGTCCGCGACCGCGCCCGCCTGAATGGCGACCTCCGCCCCGCGGGCGTCGACGCGATCACCGAGGTCGTGCATCCGGGTGCCGAGCTCGATCAGCTCCGTGGTGCGGCCATCCAGCCGGGCGCCGAGCTCGAGGATCGCCTCGGCACGACCGTCGAGCCGCGTCCCGAGCTCGAGGATCGCCTCGGCACGACCATCGAGCCGCTCGCCGAGCGCAAGCATCGCCTCGGCGTGCTCGTCGAGCCGCTCGGCGATCTCGAGCACCGCCCGGCCGATGGCCGCGATCTCCTCACCGAGCTCGAGCATCCGGTCGAGCTGGGCTGGAGCGTCCCGCGCGGCGCGAGCGATGGCGCCGAGGTCCGAGAGGGCCCGGCTGACGATGACGTGCGGGGGGTCGAGGGGGAGGCCGAGAACGCGAACTTCCGGGACAGTAGCTCAGGCTTGCCGCTCGCGCCCACGACCGTTGCGGCCGGCGTAGGTGTCGGTCCGGCTGTGGCAGTTTGGACACAGGAGCATGAGGTTCTCGAGGCGGTTGTCGTGCCGTTCGCCATTGATGTGATGAAGGGCGAGCGTGAGCGGGTCGCCCTGCCAGTCGATCAGCCCACAGCGCTCGCACACGTTCTTCTTGAGGCCCTCTTTGACCAGTCGAGTCTTGACGTTGTAGCGCGCACGATACGTGCCCGCGACGAGCAGTTCCGAAAGTATTGAGTTAGCGCGTCGGGTTCACCAGGGGTGATCCGACTTGCGGGGGAGCGCCGGTTGGTCAGGCTGGGTATTGGCCGGCGATGAAGAGGCCGATGTGCTGTATGAGCGCGTGCGGGCCGCCGTCACCCAGGGCGA
>DASZLV010000053.1:0-14131 GCA_035552215.1 Solirubrobacteraceae bacterium
ATCAACAGCATGATGCTCACGTTCGGGACCTTTTCAGTGGTGCTCGTCGTCTGGGTGCTCTGGGGCTTCAAGCTGGGCTTCGGTCATCCGATCGGACATGGAACGGACTTCTTCTCGACGTTCTGGGGAAAGCCCGGCATCCACCCCGTCCTGAACCAGGCGGAGGAGCAAGGACGAGCCAACATCCCGCTCATCAGCGGGGCGGCGCCGAACTTCAGATTCCCGATGTCCACGCTCGTGTACTTCCAGTTCGTGTTCGCGGCCATCACGCCGATCCTCGCCTTGGGCTCGGTCTTGGGACGGGTGAACATCAAGGCGTGGCTCCCGTTCTGCGCGATCTGGATCACCTTCGTCTACACGATCGACGCGTTCTTGATCTGGGGCGGCGGCTTCTTCGCCCACAAGGGCGCGCTCGACTTCTCCGGGGGGTACGTGATCCACCTGAGTGCGGGGATAACCGGGTTCGTGGCCGCGGCGGTGATCGGACCACGACTACAGAGAGACCGGGAGATCGACGCGCCGAACAACGTCCTCATGGTCGCCACCGGTGCGGGTTTGCTGTGGTTAGGTTGGAACGGCTTCAACGGAGGCGACCCGTACTTCGCGGGAGTGGCCTCCTCGGCAGCCGTGCTCAACACCAACCTGTGCACGGCGATCGCCTTCCTCGTCTGGGTGGTCTGGGACTACGCCACAGGCCGCAAGCCGTCGCTGATCGGTGGAGTCAACGGCATGATCGTGGGCCTTGTGGCGATCACGCCCGCGGCCGGTTACGTCAACGGGTTCGGGGCGATGGCAATGGGGGCAATCGCGTCCACCCTGGTCTACTTCGCCCTGAACTACCTGAGTCGCATGCGTCCCTTCCGTAACGTGGACGACACGCTCGGCGTGATCTACACGCACGGGTTCGCCGGCTTCGCGGGCGGCCTGCTCACCGGTGTCTTCGCCGACCCCAGCATGATCCAGGCGTTCGGCCCGACGGGAACCACCAAGGGCGACGCCACGGCCTTCGCCGGGGTGATCCACGGCAACTGGACACTGCTGAAATGGCAGTTCCTGGCCGGCGCCTTCGTGATCATCTTCTCCGGAGTGATGACGTTCCTGATCCTCAAGCTCGTCGGGATCTTCATCCCCCTGAGGATGAAGGAAGAGAACATGGAGATCGGCGACACCGCCGAGCACGGTCATGAGGTGTACCCATCCGACGTCCCCTCGCTCGGGTTCCCGGGAGGGATCCCTGGCCTCGCCACCGGCGCTGCGGGATCGGCTACATCGACGGCATGAGCGAAGACGCGGGAGCTCCTGCGTGTAGGCGCGAGTATGGTCGAGCGCGCCCACTCGCTTGAGAGCGACTCGCCCGATGAGGACCGGGTGGCGGATATGACCGCCGCCCGGTCCACGCCCTTGACGATGGTCTCCGGCGTCGTCGCCGGAGACGACCTCGACCAGGTCGCCGAGTCGGCGTCGAGGGCGCTCGGGCGCCCGGTGGCGATCGCCATTCCCACCCTCGGGGAGCCGGTGGTGTGTCCATTGGGCGCGCTCTCCGAAGACGACATCCAGGCGATCGTGGCGCATACGGCCGCGGTCATCCGGGGTGAGCTACCGGATGCGCCCGCGGTCCTGGCCGAGGCCGTCGAGGTGCGCCTCGGTCGAGAGGTCGTCGGAATCGTCGCCGCCACCCGCCGAAACGGGGACGGCTTCGTGGCCACCGAGCTCCGAGCCTGGCTCGAGGCGGCGGCCGCGGCCGCCGCCGTCGCTGCGGTCATGCGTGACGCCCAGGAAGGCGGCCTCGAGCGCTCCCGGCAAGCGCTGCTGCAGTCGCTCCGTGCCGGGCCGCCCGCGGATCTCCCCCTCTTCATCGAGCATGCCCGCCGGCTCGGCTTCGATCTGAGCTCCGGTGCCGTGGCCATCTGCGCCGATGAGCGGACGGTGGGAAGCGCGCCCGCCCTCAGTGAGCTGACCGCGGCGCACCGGGCATTGATGGCCGACGTCGGTAGCGGGCGCCTGTGCGGGCTTGTGCCCCTCGGTTCGCCCGCCGCCGGCGAAGGCGTCGAGGCCCTGGCCGCCGAGCTCGCCGATCGGGGGATGCAAGTCACGGTCTCCACCCCCCATCGGGATCCCGCCAGCCTCCACGAAGCGCTGCGAGAGGCCGAGGTCCTGATCGAGCTCGACGTCGCCGTCGCCGGTCACGAGGAAACCTACCGTCTCCTCATCGGCATCCTCCTCAGGGACTGCACCCAGCTCGAGGACCTTCGGGCGCGGACGATCGCGCCCCTGAGCGTGTACGACGCCGAGCACGACACCGAGCTGCTCGCAACCCTCGAGGCCTTCCTCGCCCATCATGGCTCGACCACGGACACCGCCGAGGCGATGAGCCTTCACCGCCACACCGTTGGGTACCGGCTGGCGCGCGTCCAGGAGGTCTCCGGGCTCAGCCCCTACGAATCCGACGGTCGCGAGCGGCTCGGTCTCGGCCTCAAGGCGAACCACATCCTCAACGCCAACCTGCGGCTGCCCGAGGGCTAGTGCTAGTGCCCCTAGCCGAGCACAAGCTCGGCGGCGGTCCGCAGGTTCGCGGCGTCGCCCGTGATGAGCAGCGTGGTGACGATCGAGTCGCGCCAGGCCTCGAGGTCGTGGCGGATCTTCTCCTCGGGCCCGATCAGGGTCAGCTTCTCGATCAGCTCGGTGGGTACGGCGGCCGCCGCCTCCGCCTTATGACCGGAGAGGTAAAGCTCCTGGATCTTCGCGACCTCGGCCTCGTAGCCCATGCGGATCGCGACATTGGCGTGGAAGTTCGTGCCCTTCGCGCCCATGCCCCCGAAGTACAGGGCGTACATGGGACGCATGGCGGTGGCCGTCGCCTCGACATCGTCGGTGACGATGAGCGGCACTCCCGCGGTCACCTCGAAGTCCTCCGCGGTGCGCCGGGCGCCCGGACGCTCGAGGCCCTCGGTCAGCGCCTCGCGGTAGAAACCGTCGTGATGGGGCGAGTAGAACAGGGCGAGCCAGCCGTCACAGAGCTCTCCGGCGAGGGCGATGTTCTTGGGTCCCTCGGCGGCGAGGAAGATAGGAATGTCCTCGCGCAGCGGGTGGATGGTCGACTTCAGGGGTTTGCCGAGCTCGGTTCCCGGAAGCGGCAGCGGGTAGTGGGGGCCTTCGTTGACGAGCGGCCCTTCCCGCGCCCAGATCTGGCGGAGGATGCCGATGTACTCGCGCATCCGGGCGAGCGGCTTGGCGAACGGCTGGCCGTACCAGCCCTCGACGACCTGGGGGCCCGACACGCCGAGTCCGAGGATCAGGCGGCCCCCCGAGAGGTGGTCGAGGGTCATCGCCGCCATCGCCGTCGCGGCAGGGGTGCGCGCTGAGATCTGGACGATGCCCGTCCCGAGCCTGAGGCGCCGCGTCGAAGCCCCCCACCACGCGAGCGGCATGAGCGCATCGGAGCCGTAGGCCTCGGCGGTCCAAAGCGAGTCGTAGCCGAGTGTCTCGGCCTCCGCGATGAGTTCGGCCGCGCCGGCGGGCGGACCGGCCGACCAGTAGCCGACATTGACGCCGAGGCGGAGATCGCGGGCCATGGCGGGCAACCCTAGCGTGAGCCCGACAGACGCTCGATGAGTTTGCGCAGGCGCCCCTTGCCGCGCGGCTCGGTCCGCCGCCACTCCTCGCGTGTGGGCAGCCGTCCCGCCTTGCGCGCCGCCATCACGCATTTGGTGTGGGCATGGCGGCGTCTCGAGCTGTCGCCCTCGGGCGTCAGGAGCATGTGCTCGGAGAGCGCGGGCAGGTAGCGATGGCACAGCGGGCAGCGATAGGTGGCGGGCTTGCGATTCTGAGCCCGGCGGATCTCCCACCAGCGCTCCGGCGCCTGCTTGCCCATGTGTCCAAGGATGGCACTCGGCCGCCGAGAATCGGTATCGTCGCCAGCCTGTGGAACACAAAGACGAGCGAGTCGTGCTGGAAACCGCGCGCTACCGGATCAGTGGGCTTCTGCGCCTGCCCCGGGACGGCTATCGCAGCCGCTTGACCGATTTCCTCAACGCCGGCGAGCGCGACTTCATCGCTCTCACCGACGTCGACCTCACGCCCCTGGGCGGCGAGGGACGCGCCGAGCACCGGGAGTTCGTCGCCGTGGCCCGCAGCCAGATCGTCCTCGCCGCGCCCGTCGAGCCCGGGGCGGACGGGCCCGACGCGAACCTGACCTGAGCCGCCCTGCGGGGGCGATTTGGTCGTTCACCGACCGCGCGAGGTATTCTTAGCTCCGGTATGGCAATCAAGCCGGCAGATGATTTGGCGGCCGCGAGCCGCGCCGAAAAGCTCCGTGCGTCGCCGCGGATGTTCGACTCCGACGTGCTCGACAAGCTCTCGCGCGTGCACCCGAGCGTGCCGCCGATCCTCTTCGTGCCGACCATCGCCTTCCTGCTCGTGGAAGGCTTCGTCCACGGTGTGGGCTGGGCGGCGCCGGCGTGGATCGTCGGCGGCTACGTGTTCTGGACCCTGACCGAGTATTGGCTCCACCGTGTCGTCTTTCACTTCGAGCCCGAACAGGGGATCGGCGCGAAGCTGCACTGGATCATCCACGGCGTCCACCACGACCACCCGAACGATCCCCTGCGCCTGGTCATGCCGCCCTCGGTCAGCGTTCCCCTAGCGGCGTTGTTCCTGTGGGCCTTCTACGCCGTGCTCGGCAGCCCCGCCTTCCTGCCCTTCGCCGCCGGCTTCCTGGCCGGCTATCTCGCCTACGACATGCTCCACTACCACGTGCATCATCACACCCCGACTTCGGCCTTGGGCAAGAAGCTGCGCGAGCTCCACATGCGCCACCACTTCCAGGACCACGAGCGCGGCTTCGGCGTCAGCGCTCCGTTCTGGGACCACGTCTTCGGCACCGCACCGACGGCGCGCCCGAAGCGCTCGGGTAGCGACTCCGGCGCCGCCTAAGCGGTCGCGCGCTCGGCGGCCGGCGCGGTGTCGGCCGGTTCGTAATACCGGGCGACCGTGAAGGCGATGAGCATCGGCACGTGCACGGCGAACACTGCCAGCGAGAGGGTGAGCACGACGAGCGGGCCGCCGCTCGTGTGGTTGTGGACGAATGCGTACTCGATCATCCCCGCCGTGACCAGGTACGCGAGCAGCGCCCAGCGGGCGATCTCGAAGAAGCGGCGCCAGGCGAAGCCTTGGACGCGGGCCAGCGACACCAGGTTTCCCACCATGAGCAGCGCCGAGGCGGCCAGCAGCGCGACGGCGGGGCCGAGCGATACGTGTTGCGGCAGGTGCGAGGAGAGGTAGATGCCCCCGGCCACGATCAGGCCGAGCGAGAGCATCCCGACCTGCGTTACCGGGGGGAGCTTGCGCTCGCTCATCCGCTCGTGATCTTGGTCATGATCACCAGGGTGGCGACCTGCATGATCCCGAGGATGCCCGCCGAGTACATGAAGCGCTTCATCAGGCGCTCGATGACCTCGGGCTTGGGGCGCGGCTTCTTGAGCTCAACGAGGACGGCGATGTTCGCCGGCTCGAGCAGCCCCAAGGCGATTACCGCCATCACGCCCACGACGATGTAGCTGGCGACGATCCACCCGTGATTGGGTGAGCTGCTGAGGACGTTCCCGGTCTCGACGCCGAGCTGCCATCCGGCCGCGAGGGTCGCAGTCACGACCACGGGCATGATCAGCACCATCTTCGGCATCAGCTTGGTGGTGAACTCGATGCGCGCCGGGATCGACATCTTGCCCATGATCGGTCCGAGCACGAGCCCGAGGAAGAGGTCGATGATCGTCCACGCAGCGCCGCCGGCCACGTGGAAGAAATCGAGCGGCCACAGCTTGTTCGAGGCGATGGCGGCAATGACCAGCACCGCCATGACCGCCACGATGATCAGCCCCTTGCGCGGGACGACCTCGAACTCGGGGACCTCGACGGGGCCGTGGGGGACTGCCTCGGGCGGAGCAACTGGTGCCTGGGCCGCGACGCTCATTGCCGGGGACACATTACCGCTGGTCTCGGCCAACAGCAACTGGTCTAGAGCATCGGGTCGGACCGAACCTACCTGAGCGGAGCGGGAGGGATTCGAACCCCCGGGCCGCGTGAACGGCCGGCTGCTTTCAAGGCAGCTGCATTCAACCGGACTCTGCCACCGCTCCCGAACGGCAATCGTACGCGGTGGTGGGAGACTCAGTCCCAGCGTCTACACTGCGCCCGCAACCCCCGGGAGAGGTGGCCGAGTGGCTGAAGGCACTCGCCTGCTAAGCGAGTAAGGGGTTCACACTCCTTCGCGGGTTCGAATCCCGCCCTCTCCGTGGCTGTCAGCAGCGATGAGCACGCCTCGCCGTTTCGACCGGGCGTCGAGGTCCACGATCGCGGCAGCGGGGGCAAGCCCTCCCGGGCAGCTCACGCCGACCCGGCGACTCCCCACGTTCCCCGCAGCAGCCATCCCACGAGCCGGTCGCCGCGCCGGGTGATCGCGGCCAGAGGCTCGATGAGCAAGCGCAAGGCGATCACGGTCAGGAGGCCCCGCCGGCGACCCACGCCGGGTGAGACGGCGGCCGCGAAGGCGGCGAGACTGGGCAGGTGGCGGACGAAGACCGTGAGCTCGCGGACGCGACCTTGCTCGTCGAAGCGGAGCAGGTCCATGCCCTCGAGGACACGGCCGCGCACGCGGGCGCGGAAGCGCTGGGTCCAGACCGTGTCATCACCGAGGAGGTCGCGGTGCTCGAGATCCTCCATCGCCTCGGCGACGATCGTGAGCACGGCCAGCGCGTCGGCGCGCCCGTGGAACTGGAAGCTGTCGGTGATCGGCGAGCGGATCACGACATCGGGAGCAAGCACATCCGCGACCGTGGCGTAGTCCCGCTCGCGCATCGCCTCCATGAGACGCACTGTGGCGGCCCGGTTCGCCGCCCCATCCGCTCGGACATGGTCTCGGCGGTTTCCATCCTGGCCTCCTTCGCTTGCTTGTGTGCGGTACGATAGCGGTCGCTATCTGAATAGCAAGCGCTCGCTCTCCTTCGTTTGTACTCTCCCACCCCGTGCCTTCACCCCGCCTGACCCGAGACGAGAAACGAGCGGAGACCCGCGCGGCTCTTGTGCGCTCGGCGGCCGACGTCTTCGCGCGGCGGGGCTTTCACGCGGCCTCGGTCGATGAGATCGCCGAGAATGCAGGCTTCTCGGTCGGCGCCCTGTACTCGAACTTCGAGCGCAAAGAGGATCTCCTGCTCGCCGCCATCGAGCAGAACGTCAGCGATTGGACGCGGCTGTTCGCCGATCGCTTCCGCGCGGCCGACAACATCCATGATCAGGCACGATCGATCGCCGACGCCTGGATCGCCGGCGTCACCGCCGAGCCCGAGCCCTTTCTCCTGTGGATCGAGCTGTGGGCCTACGCGGTGCGCAACGACCGGCTCCGCGCCGACCTCGCGCAGCGCTCGCGAGCGATCCGCGACCTGTTCACCTCGATGATGCGCGAAGCGGCCGAGCAGGCCGGCGTCACCTTGCCCGACGGCCTCGCCGAAGAGCTCGGCGCGGTCTTCGACGCCCTCGGCCTCGGACTCGCGGTCCGCCGCCTGCTCGATCCCGCCGCCGTGCCCGACGGATTCTTCGGCACCGCATCGAGCCGGATCGTCGACGCGCTCCTGCGGGACCTACCGAGCTCCGCCGCGTCGTGATTGGGAAATTCGGTGACTCGAGACGTACCGGTGGTTCGGCGGGGTCACCGCCGCCGCCCGGACAGCCCGATGACTCGGGCGCGGCCCTGGTCGGCGAGGCCGGATGCCGAGCGGGCCGCAGGCCCGAGCAGACATACGCAGACTGCCTGCCAATTTTCCCGTCACGGCACTAGCCGATGTGGCCCCCCGAAGCCCTCGAGTTTCTGCGCGAGCTCGAAGACAACAACGATCGCGACTGGTTTCGCGCCCACCGCGCCCGCTACGACGCAGCATTGCGCGACCCCGCCGTCGCGCTCGCCGGGAAGCTCCGCCACCTCGGCGAGCCGCGCACCTTCCGCCCGTACAACGACACCCGCTTTCATCCCAAGCCGCCGATCAAGGAGCATCTCGGCGTGGCCATCGGCATGGGCTCAGCCGGCGGCTACTACTTCGAGCTCTCCCTCGACGGCCTGCTCGTCGCCGCCGGCCTCTATCGGCCCGCCCCCGACCAGCTCGAGCGCTACCGCGCCGCCATGGACGACGACCGCCACGCCGAACAGTTCGAGGCAACCATCGCCGCCGCCACCGCCGGCGGTCTCGCCCCCGCCGAGCCCACGCTCAAGCGCGCGCCCCGCGGTTACGCGCCCGACCATCCGCGCATCGAACGTCTACGCATGAAGGAGCTCATCGTCCACCGCCTCCACCCACTCGAGCCCTGGCTCCACAAGCCGGACTGCGACCAGCGCCTCCAACGCGAGCTCGAGGCCGCCCGCCCCCTCGTCGAATGGCTCGCCGCGCACGTGGGCCCCACACGCCGGCCCCCCGCGTAGATCGGACCGGGCTAGAATCGCCACAACGCGCCCGTAGCTCAGCTGGATAGAGCGTCGGTCTACGGAACCGAAGGTCGGGAGTTCGAATCTCTCCGGGCGCGCTATAAATAACCTGCAAACGGACCGCTTTCAACGCTATGGCGGCGAGATAAGCGGGTCGGTGTAATGTGCGGGCAACGGTGCTGGGCAACGGTTGCTCATTCTGAAGCGGGTGTTTCGGGTGCTCGGCAGACCGGATTGGCAAGCAGGAGGTCGCCGGTCGATCCCGACTGGCTCCACCTGGCGGCCGGGGTGATCGGCTCGCTGGATCGGGCCCGCAGCCGGGCTGGCTGGCATGGCACGCGGCCGGCGGCTCCACGCTCGCCGATGGCATCCGTGTCGCGTCGGGCCACAGACCCCGGTGACCTCCGTGGCACGCCTGCGCCGACCAGTGTGGATGCAAGAATCGCCCGGTGTGGGCCGTCAGCCGACGCACCGGCCTCTTCGTCGTCTCCTACGTCCCCCTGGCGGCGATGTTCGTCGTCCTGAAATGGCCGCACGGCTGGAATGCGGGGCCGCTGATCCGACTCGGCGTGGCAACCCTCGCCGCCGCCGCACTGGTGCTGCTCCTGGCGGGGTTGAAGAAGGCCGACTTCGTGAACCGCCAGGGCGAGATCCAATGCGACGACGAACGTGTGGTCGAACTCCTCGACGCGCTCGAGGGTCGCTACTTCGATGATGGCTTCACCGACGAGCACCGGCGCGCGGATCGCTTCCGCCCACGCCGCTGACAATTCGACCCCATCACTGCGGCCGCGTCGGCGGCGCCCTCGCAGCCACTAAATCAGCGGGTCGTGACGTCGATGACGAATCGCTCGATGTCGGGGACCGCGTACGGGATCGTGAGCTCGACGATCGGCTCGGCCGGCGCGGTGGCGAGCCGATCGAGCCACAGATAGGTCGCGATCGGCTGGAAGGTCCCCGCGCCGCGTGGATAGTCGGCGGCGGGGTGCACCGCGCCGCTGTTGAGGTGACAGAGCTCGATCTCGTCCGCATACGCATCCAGCAGCGCGTTCGTGTCGATCGTCAGGATGTCGTGCTCGCGCTGCTGATAGGCCGGAGCGTTGCGCAGCTTCTCGAGCCGACGCTCGGAGAGCCAGAAGAACACCCGCCCGTTCAGCGTCCGGTACCAATCCGGCTCGCTCATCCCAGTCAGCGTTCGCCGCAGCACGGTCTCGTTGATGGGCTTGTTGTCGCGGATCCACGCGGTGCCGTGCTCTGGATGGTGGATCGGAACGGAACGAGGCCGCCGCGCTGCCTCGATGGCGTCACGCTGGGCGCCCGAGATCCCGAATAGGTCGAGCAGTGCCCTGGTCGAGAGGAGGCCGTGGCGTTTGACCGACTCCCAGGAGCCGGCCTCGGCCATGTGGTAGAGCCGGGACCAGCGCTCGGCGAGGTATTCGGGCGTCAGCGTCGCCGGGACGTTCACCACGATCGGCGGTCGATGATCCCGCGGTGGGGCATGAACCCGGTGGAGACGAGTGACACCCGCGCGCCGGTGACGCGCTCGACCTCGTCGATGAAGCCGATTGTCTCCTCGCTCAGCTGCTCAAAGCGCCAGGCGTTCTGGTTCTCGGCATCAATGTAGTCGGCGAAGGTGAGAGCGATGTCCGTGGGCGCGTTGAGGACCGCGGCACGGCGCAGGAGATCCCACTCGGGTTCTCCCACGCGCCGGAGCTTGTTGGTCTTGGAGGTGTGCTCCTTCTCGGCCAGCCCGGTCAGGCCCGAGCGCTGCTCGATCTCATCCCAGCTCAGCTCGGTCGTCATCGGGCCGCTGGTCCCCCCGACCCGGATCGGGTAGGTCCGCACCACCAACACTACGTTACGCACCCGCGCGGGCGCGATCCCGGCCTCGGCCAAGCACCCGGCGACGTTCGTGTCGCGGGAGGTCACGCTCGGATACGGGCCATGATGAAGAGACAGACCGCTGCCCTGCGTGCCCTCGAGCATGATCCGCTGTCCCGAAGAGTAGGCCCGCTCGAGGATCTCCAGGGTGGGACGAATATATGGCCGCAGGTCTGCCACGTCGCGGGCCAGGCGAACGTCGGCGCCACGCATGATCCGACGCGAGGTGGCGTTGCCGGTGCCCGACGCCGTCGAGCCGATCCGCTCGGCCAGCTTGGCCTCGGCCGCCTTGTCGGCGTCCTCGATGATCATCACGTGCGGATCGATCGACAGCCGATCGCTGCTGACGTCGCAGCGCGCGATCTCCGAGAGCAGCTCAGGGGGGTACACGACCGCTCCTGGTCCTAGCACCAGCTGGGCCTCGCCCGCCTGGGTCCCGGACGGCAGGCTGAAGTGAGTGAAGATCTCCCCCGATGCGAGATACACCTTGTGTGCAGCGTTGGGGCCGCCAACGCGGATCAGCACGTCGTATTCGGGCGCGAGGTAGAAGGCGATATTCCCCTTGCCCTCCGATCCGTACTGGCCCCCGATCACCACGTCCACGCACGGGGCGTGCTCACGGTCCACGAGTCCGAGCTGGGCCGCGACCCGGACGACGACGTCCTCGTCAGCGTCGCGGTCGGTGTCCACGGCGACGTCGGCCATGGGCCCGAGCGTCTCGACCTGCGCCTCGGTGGGATCCGACATCACCTCCTCATAGGTGGCAGCCTCCTGCACCTCGGCCCGCGATCGGCGCAGCTCATACCGCTGCGCGCGGGTCTCAGGTGACGCGGTCACATGGACGTGCCGGACATCGCGCCCGAACGCTTGTCGCAAGCCTTCGATTTGGCCAGCGATGCGGGCCGAGTCGATAACCACGAGACTCTTGCCGCTCTCATAGATGCGCCGCGAGAGGCGGTCAGCGACCCAGCTGCCAACCGTCTCCGCGTCGAGCTCCGCACCGATACGCTGCAGCGCCGCGCGGGTCGGCGCCTCGCCCGGCGCGAGGCGAGGCATCAGCAGCTCGCGCGTCGAAAACCGGACTCCGTCGAACCGCTCGGCTAACGCCCGACCGAGCGAGCTCTTGCCACCCGCGACCGGGCCGGAGACAACAACGACGAGCATCAGGCGCATATCGGTATCGGGAGCAAGTGGTCGGACCGGTCGCCACCGTCGAGCCGGTGGCGGGGTCAGCTGAGGCTCAGCTGCTCCTCGGCCGGGGTGTCCTCGGGCATCGGCGCGTCCGGGAGGACGTACAACATCGTGGAAATATGTCGATCAGCAAGCTCCTCGATGATCAGGTCGCGCACCTTTGGCCACGACATGCCGCCTTGCCCGGTGCCGATCAAGGGCATGTGGACATCCGCTGCCCGCGCCTGCGCGAGGGCCGCCAGCTGCTCCAGCGCTGCCCGCAACGCGGCCAGCCTCAGCCTCGGCCGACCGGTCGAACACGCGCCATAGCCGGCCTGCGCCACTAGGCTGGCGATCCACCGTCCGTCGCCCACTTCGGCCAGGTGCACAGCACCCAGGCGCGGGTTTCCGCCGGCGGATGCCCACGCGGAGTACTGCTCGCGCGCGTCGGGATACGAATCCATGAGGCTCAGCACGAATCCGCGTCCACCCCAATTCCGGGCGCTGTCGTTGACGACGTGGGCGATGATCGTCGGACCCTCCCCGCGCGGCTGCGCCGCATCGCCACGGAGATAGCGCAGCGTGCTGTCGCGTGCCGTCGTGTCGCCCTGGGGCTGCAGGAGCCCGACGAGCCGTGGGAAGCTGTCGCCTGGATATGGTGGCACGCCCACGGCCTGCACGTGCAGTTCCTCGTCGCTCCACCGCTCGGTCGCCTCGTCGGAGAAGCCGACCGCGGTGCACCGGGCCAAGACGCTTGCCTCGAGAACGTCGCCTGGCTGCGTCTGCGGCCGCCACGCCCTCGACCCGACGAGGTAGTCGATCCGGAACTGTGGTGAGCCGGCCAGCCGTGCCGCCGCGAACAGCGCCGCCGGGCGGTCGGTGAGCTTCACGACGCGCCGCAGCAATGCCTCAGTGGAGACCCCGAACCGAGCGCGGTGGTCGAGCAGATGGGTGAGGGACAGGTCCTCGCTCTCACGCATCGGGAAGGCGCCCGCCGGCATCAGGAACTCCGCAGCCGCCACGTTGCACAGAATCTCCAGCTGCCAGTCGTCGTCGCGGCGTTGAGCCAGGTCCCGGTAGCGGACACGGTCCGCGTAGTCATCGAACAGGAAGTGCCCAATCTCGTGCGCGACCGAGAAGCGGACGCGCGCCGGCCGCCGCTGCGGGTTGAACTCGATTCGCGGCACGCCATCGGAGGAAACGAGACGAGCATCGTCGAGATCCTGCCGAGCCACGATCTCGATGCCAAGGATGTCGCCCAGCTCGAACGGATCGTAGGGTGGTCCGTCCCAGCCCTCCTCCATCGCGTTGAGCGCAATCTCGCGCGCACGATGCTCGATCGCGTCCATCGGATCGGCCACACCCGACTCGATCAGCCGACGCACCGACGGATGGGTCCACGTGATCCCGGTCATCGCTGGCTACCTCCAATGCGCACGCTGGTCATGATCAGCAGCTTCGCACGCGCATCGGCGTCAGCGCCACCGTTCCGAGCTGCAGCCCGCAATGTGGTCATCTTCTCATCGGATGCGACCCGGCCGTCTTCCGGTCACCGCAGCGATCGCAAGAGTGCGACCGTCAGCCATCCGACAGCGAGTCGCCGGCTGCGCTCCGAGGTGTGATTCCTCGTACGGCGCGGCCTCTCACTGGTTCCAAGTAATTCTTACTTGTCAAAAGTTAGCTTTACTTGGCATAAGTTAGTATTCTCGTGCTCCTAAACCCACGCCCGAAAGGACCAACGATGCTGGAGTTGCAGGTGAAGGGCACCATCAGCGGGACCATCGCCATCGACGACGCGGAGCTCTCCAAGTTCGCGCAGGCCGTCGCTGCGGCCAATGCGTCGCACGACCCGGAATGCCAAGAGCTGGCGGGCGCGGTCACGGAGCGCTACATGGACGTAGAATTCCCGGGTCGCTGGGAGCTGGTGGCCACGCGCGATGGTGAGGCCTATACCTGGCCCCAGGGCCCCGATGAGTACACCAACTTCCAGATCTACGAAGGCCGCACCCCGCGCGGCACGATTCGCCTGGCCGTCGGACGGTGCGAGCGCACCGAGGTCTGGGGACGCGACCGGGTCTACCTCATCACGTTCCACATCACCTCGGGCGGCAAGCGCCCCCTCTGCGAGTTCCTCGAGACCGACGATCACGCGACGAGCCGAGAGTTCATCGCGATCATCCGGGGCAACGGCGATAGCGGCCGCGGCATGTACAGCCCCGGTGCGCATCTGCCCGGCGCCTACCGGAAACTCCACATCGAGACCTACAGTGATCGCATTGCATTCAAGGGTGCTTGGATGAAGCAGGCGGTGGTGGCCGAGGAGGGCGACATCGACTCGATGCTCAACCACTCGCTGATCCAGGCCGAGCAACGCTTCGATATTCGCCCTTCGTAAGGACGTTTACGCCCCCCGGTGGCGATCGCATTCTTCGTGAGCGATCACCCTTGCCCCTGCTCGCCGGACGACCGGAACGGCGACGTGCGACACGAGGTCGCACGCATTGAGTGAACTACCGGATTGGAGATCGACGATGTGAGTTGAGCGTGTAGTTCCAGGTCCGTGCTCGATGACCTGTCCCCGCCTCGGCGTGCGCTGTCCGGCTCTTGGTCGGC
>DASZLV010000054.1:0-50064 GCA_035552215.1 Solirubrobacteraceae bacterium
TGGAACTGCCGGTACGGAACGTCAACCGGACCGTCGGCACCATGCTCGGCTACGAGGTGACGAAGAGGTGGGGCGCCGAGGGGCTCCCGGACAACTCGATCGACATCTCGTTCCGCGGCTCGGCCGGGCAGTCGTTCGGCGCGTTCCTGCCACGCGGCATCACGCTGCGCCTTGAGGGCGATGCCAACGACTACCTGGGCAAGGGCCTGTCCGGGGGGCGGGTCATCGTGGCCCCCGACCCCGAGGCCAACTTCGCGGCCGACGAGCAGATCATCGCCGGCAACGTGATCGGCTACGGGGCCACCGCGGGACAGATCTTCCTGCGCGGCATCGTCGGCGAGCGGTTCTGCGTACGCAACTCCGGCGCGGTGGCCGTGGCCGAGGGCGTGGGCGACCACGGCTGCGAGTACATGACCGGCGGCCGGGTCGCCATCCTCGGTCCCACCGGACGCAACTTCGCCGCCGGTATGAGCGGGGGGATCGCCTTCGTGTATGACCCCGACGGCGACTTCGAGTCACGCTGCAATCTCGAGCTTGTGGACCTCGAGGAGGTCGGCGAGGCATACGAGGACGAACTCCACGAGCTCCTCCTCGAGCACCAGCAGCGCACCGGCTCGCTCGTCGCCCGCAACCTCCTCGGCGACTGGGAGAACGCGCTCACGCGCTTCGTAATGGTCATGCCCCGCGACTACAAGCGCGCTCTCGAGCAGGGTAAGGCGGCCAAGACCGAAGCGCTGGCGTAGTCCTCAGCAGACGCGGAATTGCGCTTTCAGCGTCTGGTGGCGATCTCGGTCTCAGCGCTCGCCGTGGTGGGGGAGCTCGAGGACGAACCCGCTGCCCGCGCCGGCCTCGCTCTCGAAGGCGAGGGTGGCGCCCATGCGGTCGGCGAGGGTCCTGCAGGTGCGGAGACCCAGGCCCTCGTGATCGCCTGGCCGGATCCTGGAGCCGGTGTCAAGGACGCTGAACCGGGTCGCGGCGCCGTGCTCGAGCGCCATCCGCACCTCTCCCTCGTCGGTGCGATCTATGGCGTGGCTGGCGAGGTTGACGAGGATCTGTCTCACGGCGCGCCGATCGCCGCTCACCTCGAGCCCCGGGGGGGCGAGGACGACGAGGTCGATTCCCTTCTCGTCGGCCAGCGGCCGCAGCCCGCTGGCGACGTCCTCGAGGAGCTCCCGGCCGTCGATGGCCTCGACCACGAGCCCGATCTTCCCCGACTCGATGCGAGCCACGTCGAGGAGATCGTTGATGAGCGACAGGAGGCGTCGACCACTCGCTTGGACGACCTTCAGCTGCTTGGTCTGCTCTTCGTTGACGGGACCGGCCAGGCCCATGAGCACGGTTCCGGTGAAGCCCAGGATGACGTTGAGCGGCGTGCGGAGCTCGTGACTGACGTTCGCGAGAAAGCGGTCGTTGGCCTGGCTCGCGGCGACGAGCTGGAGCTTGGCCTCGCGGAGCTCCTGTTCCAGGCGGATGCGGTCGGTGACATCGCGGTCCATGTCAGCGGCGGCTATCGACGCAGGTAGCGCACCGCCGCTTCGGTGCGGTTCTTGACACCCAGCTTATGGAGGATGCGCTTGACGTGGGACTGCACGGTGCTGGTGGCGATGACCAGGCGCGCGGCGATCTCGCCGTTGGTGGCACCCTCGACGATCATGCTGAGAACCTGCAGCTCGCGCGGCGACAGCTCCTGAAGCTGGGCGTCGGCGGCGAGCATAGGCCACTCGCCGTTGTGGGTCGCGGTGTCGGTCTCGCGTTGCAGGGCGCCGGCGAGGATTACCGTCTCGCGCAGCTCGTCGATCTTCTGCAGGAGCTTGGCGTTGAGGAGCCGGAGGTGCTCGCGGTGAAACTCCTCCGAGGGAAGGGAGGCCGCCGGCTCGGGGCGCTGGGCGAGGGTCTCCTTGACCACACTGAGAACCTCCTCGGGCTCGCAGGGCTTGATGAGAATGCGAGATACCCCGCATGCCGCCGCGAGGTCCTTGACCTCTTCGAGCACGTAGGTCGCGGTGTAGAAGATCACCGCTATCCCCGCCGTCTCCGGGTCGCTCCGCAGCTCGCGGACGAGCTCGTAGCCGTCCATGGTCGGCATGAGGATGTCGGCGATGATGAGTGACGGCTTGTGCGCGCGCGCCAGGCGCAGGGCCTGGTCACCGCTCGCGGCCTCGAACACCGGGTACCCCGCGTGGCGGAGGATGGTGACCAGCAGCTCGCGGTCGGCCGCGCCGTCGTCGACGATAAGGACCGGCTTCATGTCACGGCTCGCGTCTCATCGCGCCCTCGGCGGACCTGAGACGATCGGCATGTTCTGAACCCCGAACATCGGGTCATGCGCGGCTCCCCTCCGGCTCCGGCGCGGCAGTCCTTCGCTTCCAAAAGAATCCTCACTTATAAATACTCGTTGGCAACCCCTCGATCTCGGTAATTTGTCGCTTACTCCTCCTCATTAACTGCGCAGGTACCTGACTGCGGCCTCCGTCCGGTTCTTGACGCCGAGCTTGTGCAGGATGCGCTTCACGTGCGACTGGACGGTGCTGGTGGCGATGACCAGACGCTCGGCGATCTCGTTGTTCGTCGCTCCGTCGACGATCATGCTCAGCACCTGCAGTTCCCGCCGCGAGAGCAGGGAGGTGACGCCCGGGCCGCTGGGGACGTCCGCCGGCGACGCGCCGGAGCCGTTGACCTCATGCGTTTCGCGTTGCAAGGTGCCGGCGAGGATCACCGTTTCGCGAAGCTCTTCCACTTTCTCGAGCAGCTTGGCGTTGACGAGGCGAAGGTGCTCGCTGTGAAACGCCTCGGAAGGAAGCGGAACCACCGGATCCCGTCGGGCCGATACGGCCTCCTCGATCGCCCGCACGAGCTCGTCGCGCTGGCACGGCTTGATGAGGACATGCGACACGCCGCACGCCGCCGCCAGGCGCTGGACCTCTTCGAGGACATAGGTCGTGGCGCAGAAGATGACCGGGATGCGCGCGGTCGTCTCATCGGCTCGCAGCTCGCGCACGAGCTCGTAGCCGTCCATGGACGGCATGAGGATGTCGGCGATGATCACCGAGGGCTGCCGCGCACGGGCAAGGCAAAGGGCGTGCTCACCCTGCTCGGCCTCGATGGCGCCGTAGCCCGCATGGCGGAGAAGGTTCGAGAGCAGCTCGCGGTCGGCTCGCGCGTCGTCGACGATGAGTACCGAGGTCACGGCCCCGCCCGATCGCGGCGCTCTGGCTTGCTTGGCAATGTCACTGCGTGCTTCCTCCGGCGGTTGGCATGGGTCTGCGCACCTCGGGCAGGACCCGGGCTCCCGCTTCCCTGAATGCGAACTTGACTCTGTCTGTAGGCCTTGCCGCCTGGCAAGCCCCCGTTGTCGGGAACTTGCGAGCGCCAGCCCCCCATTTGGGGGCATCAAGGTCGCGCAAGGCGACGAATTCGCGGTATGGACCTACTCGGGAGATCGCGGAGGCGTGCGCCAGGCTCGGGAGATCGCGGAGCTCCTCTTTGATCACCCCCAGCTGCGCTAGCCTTGGCTTCGCATGGGCGAGCTCGGCGCGTTCCTGAAGATTCACCGGGTGGGCTTTGACAAGCGCGACCCTGAGCGACGCGTGCGCGATTACAAGCAGTACTTCGCGCTCCAGCCCGAGGAGGAGCTCCGCCGCCAGGGGGCGCGGTGCATGGACTGCGGTGTCCCCTTCTGCCACGAGGGGTGCCCGCTGGGGAACCTGATCCCTGACTGGAACGACCTCGTGTACCGCGGTAAGTGGCGCGAGGCGATCGACCAGCTTCACGCCACCAACAACTTTCCCGAGTTCACCGGACGTATCTGTCCCGCGCCCTGCGAGTCGGCGTGCGTGCTCGCCATCAACGACGACCCGGTGACCATCGAGCAGATCGAGCTCGCCATCGTCGAGCGGGCCTTCGAGGAAGGTTGGGTCGTCCCCGCGCCGCCCGAGCGCCGCACCGGCCGCAAGGTCGCCGTGGTCGGCGCCGGACCCGCCGGCCTCGCCGTCGCTGCTGAGCTCAATCTGTGCGGCCATAACGTCACCGTCTTCGAGCGCGACGAGGGTCCAGGCGGGCTCATGCGCTTCGGCGTCCCCGACGCCAAGCTCGAGAAGCGCATCATCGACCGCCGTGTCGAGCTCCTCAGCGAGGAGGGGATCGAGTTCGTCTACGACGCCGACGTAGGTTCGGCCGAGCTTCCCGCCGAGCGCCTGCGCAAGGACTTCGACGCCATCGTCATATCCATCGGCTCGCGCGTGCATCGCGATGTCGAGGCGCCCGGTCGCGAACTGCGCGGCATCCATTACGCGATGAATTACCTCTACCAGCGCAACCGCTGGGTCGCGGCCGAGGAGGGTCGGCCCTCACGTCCGCCCGAGCCGGGCACCGAGATCACCGCGGCCGGTAAGCGGGTGCTCGTGATCGGCGGTGGCGATACCGGGATGGACTGCATCTCCAACGCGCGGCGGGAGGGCGCGAAGAGCACGGACATGCTCGACGTCTACCAGGCGCTGGCTCCCGACGGACGCGATGCGCTGCACCCGTGGCCCCTGCCGCCCAAGCGAACATTGACCACCTACGCCCTCGAGGAGGGCGGCAAGCGCAAGTGGGGCACCGAGGTCACCGGGTTCATGGGCAAGGACGGCCACGTCACCAACGTGTTCGCGCGCAAGGTCACGGGAAGGTCGTCCCGTGACCTGACGCCCGTGCCGGGCAGCGAGTTCGTGCTCGAGGCCGAGCTCGTGTTGATCGCCATCGGCTTTTCGCATCCCGAGCACGAGGGGCTCGTCTCCCAGCTCGGCCTCGAACTCGACAAGCGGGGGAACATCGCCACCAAGCAGACCTACCGCAGCTCCGAGGCGGGCGTCTACGCCTGCGGGGACGCCCGCATCGGCCAGTCCCTGATCGTCACGGCGATCGCCGAAGGCCGCAAGTGCGCCCGCGTGGTCAACCAGGATCTCGGCGGCAGCCCGATGGACGCCGACCGCGAGATGCTCGCGGTGGGGGCATGGAGCGGCGAGGTCGACCGAACGCTGCGCCACGAGGCCGAAGCGGCCGGCAACGTCCGGCCCGGAGACGAGTTCTTCACCGGCCCGGGAGCGCGCGAGCGCTGATCGCCGGTAGCGGATCGGACATGCCACGAGGGTAGATTCGGCGAGCTTCGAGGAGGTTTTTCCCGCCGGTGGGGCGGGGATGCTAACTTTTACCTAGCCGGTGCCGAACCGAGGTGTTGGCACGGTGGGGTCAGGAAAAGGTTTCTAACGAACCTGGGGCGGGGAAACTCGCCCCTGTCGGTCAGGGAACTGCGCCCCCACTTCCCTGGCTCTGCCGGAGGGCTCGGATGGATCCGGGCCCTCCGGTCCCCTTTCTGTCCGCTATCCGGCCTGTCCGTGTGACCGGTGTGCGAACGTGTCGGTGATGGCGCCGGCCACCGTTCACCACGCCTCTTCGGTCGGCGCGACGATCTCGCAGCTGCTGAGCTCGGCCGGAAAGTTCTTCTCGAGCCTGGCGTCGCTGAGCTTGGTGCCGCTGCTCATCGGCCTTGCCTGCTACGCCCTGTATCTCCTGCTTCGGTCGCGCGCGCTCTTCAACGCCGTCCGTGCCGCCTACCCCGAGGAACGCGTGCGGTGGCGCGACGTGTGGGGCGCCTACATGGCGGGCTACGCGGTCAACAACGTCTTTCCCCTCGGGGGCGGGAACATCGTCCAGATCTTCCTCACCCGCCTGTCGATCTCGGAGTCGAGTTACCCGGCGCTCGCCTCCGGGCTGTCGACGGGGGTGCTCTTCGATTGGGCGATCGGGCTCCTGGTCATGTGCTTCGCGTTCACCCAGGGGGTGTTCCCCAAGCCGCCGAGCTTCGCGCAGCTGCCGTCCTTCGACATCAGCTTCTTCGCCGCCAACCCGCGCTTCACGCTGTTCGCGCTGACCGCGGTTGCAGTCGGCTTCCTGGTCGCGTTCGCCTTGCTTTCGGCGCGGGTCAAAGCGTTCTGGCAGAGCATCCGCCAGGGGTTCTCGATTCTCCGCGACCGCAGGCGCTACCTGCGGGAGATGGCGACCTGGCAGGGGCTGAGCTGGATCGCCCGCTTCGCCGCCTACTGGGCGCTGCTCGACGCCTTCCACATCGGTGGGTCGGTGACCAACGCCCTCCTCGTGCTCGCCGTCCAGGTCATCGCCTCGGTCTTCCCCTTCACCCCCGGCGGGGCCGGCGTCCAGCAGGCCCTGCTCGCCACCATCTTCGCCCACCAGGCCAGCGGCTCGGTGGTGGCGGCGTTCTCCGTCGGCCAGCAGATTGCCACCGGCGTCCTCTCGACCGCCCTCGGCTTCGGCGCCCTCGTGTTCATCTTCCGCTTCCGAAGCTTCCGCGAGGTGATCCGAAGAGGGCGGGAGCACCGGCGGATGGAGGCCGCGGCTGGCGCGGTGGGGCGGGTGGCGGGTTGATGGCGCGGGCGGCTGGTTGATGGCGCGGGCGCGCGCCATGCCCCACGTCGGCGACGCCGTCACCGTGGTGTACCTTGCCGTCCGCGTGGCGGGTGTGGTGACGGCGATGGACCTCGAGGCGCGCCGGGTGCGCGTGGCGACCGAGGACGGCCAGGCGCTGGTGTTCGAGCTCAGCCGGGCGACGGGGACCTTCCTCGTGGACGGGAAGCAGTCCGGGGCGCGGCTCCTGTTCGAGTGAGGAAGGGCGTGGGGGGTGTCGCGGCGGTGACGGCGGTGACGGCGGTGTGACGCGGGTGCGAATTTCCGGGCGGTTTCGGGGCCCGGCGGGGCGCAGGCGGCTGACACTGCCGGGGTCGTGCTACGAAACTCCGCACAGTCAGGCGAAACGCAGCGCGGGTCCCGGCGTGGGCGCTCGCTCGGTGCGGCCGCGATCGAGATGGCGATCGCTGCCATTGCCGGCCGGCAGCACGGACTGATCACCACGCGCCAGCTCCTGCGGGTGGGCCTTACCAAGGGCGCGATCGAGTACCGCACCCAGATCGGCCGGCTCCATCGCGTCTACCAAGGCGTATATGCCGTCGGGTACCGCCCGGTCTCGCCGCTCGCCAAGGCCATGGCCGCCGTGCTCGCGGGCGGCCCGGCCGCCGCCCTCAGCCACCGCTCGGCGGCCACGCTATGGGGGATCGACAACCAATGGCGCTCGCCGCTTGAGGTCACGACGCACTCGGGTCGCACGCGACAGGGCCTGCGCGTCCATCGCTCAAAGACCCTTACCAGGCGTGACATCACCACGCATTTCGGCATCCCCGTCACCACCCCGGCGCGCACCGTGCTCGACAACGCGCCCCGCCTCGGCGACCGAGCGCTGGCGCGGGCGGTCGACGACCTCCGCCTCGCGCGCTACCTGCACCTCGCCGACCTGGCCGAGCTCTGGATCGGCATCCGCTGACGCGCGCCGCGGGTCGCGTGCGCGTGCTCGTCGCCCACCCCGAGCGGGCTCCCACGCGCTCGGACTTCGAGATCGCGTTCCTGGCGTTTGCCGAGCGCTACGGACTGCCGCGAGCGCTGCTCAACACCGAGGTGGCCGGCCATGAAGCGGACATCTATTTCCCTGACCACAGGCTCGTCATAGAGCTCGACGGGTACGAGACCCACGGCCTGCGCTCGCAGTTCGAGGCCGACCGCGACCGGGACGCCGACCTCCTGGCCGCCGGGATCGCCACGGTGAGGCTCACCTGGGAGCGCTTCTGCCTCATGCCGGCCCGAGAAGCAGATCGCCTGCATGCCATCATCAGAGCACAACGATGACCGAGCGCGGACAAGACACAGCGATCCGATGAGCGGGCAGGAGCTCGGGCTCGCCGTTGCCGTCTTCCTCGCCTGTTCGGTGGAGGCGGTCGAAGCCCTGACCATCGTCCTGGCGGTGGGGGCAACGCGGAGCTGGCGCTCGGCCTTCGCCGGGGTCGGTGCGGCCACTGTCGTTCTCGCCGCGCTGGTGGCCGCGCTCGGACCGGCGCTCACGGCGCTGCCGATCGGGGTCCTGCGCGTTGCCGTCGGCGGCCTGCTCCTCATCTTCGGCCTGCAGTGGCTGCGCAAGGCGATCCTCCGCGCGGCGGGGCTCAAGGCCGTGCACGACGAGGCGGCGATCTTCGCCGAGGAGTCCCAGGCGGCGCGGGCCGCGGCCCTCGAGCAGGGCGCGTTCGACGGCTACTCGTTCACCGTCGCCTTCAAGGGTGTGCTCCTCGAAGGGCTCGAGGTCGCCTTCATCGTCCTGACCTTCGGCGCCAACCAACACCACATCGGGATCGCCGCCGCAGCGGCGGCGGCCGCGGTGGTGGTCGTGGTGCTCGCCGGAGCGGCGGCGCGGGCGCCGCTCTCGCGGGTGCCTGAGAACACGCTGAAGTTCGGCGTCGGGATCATGCTCACCGCCTTCGGAACGTTCTGGGGGGCGGAAGGGGCGGGCGCGTCGTGGCCGGGCGGCGACGCCGCGTTGCTCGTGCTCATTCCCGCCCTGGCGATCTTCGCGATCACCACGGTGGCCATCCTCCGTCGCGCCTCCGCTGGTGGATCAGGCATCGCCGAGGTCGTGAAGGCATGACCAAACTCAAGGCCGCCGCGCTGGCGGTTTGGGACTTCGTGGTCGGCGATGACTGGCTCGTGGCGCTGGGCGTGGCGGTGGCGATCGCCGTGACCGCGCTCGTGGCCGACAGCGCCGTCGCCGCGTGGTGGGTGCTTCCGGTAGCGGTGGTCGCGCTCCTCCTCGATTCGCTGCGGCGTGCAGCACGGCGATGATTTGCAAGGATGCCGGTCGCGCATGCCCACCTTCTGCCGACATAACCGCTTCGTCCAGAACTGTCCGATCTGTGCGCGCGAGCAGGCGGCCGAGCTTCGCGAGGTGGTGTCGCCCGGTGCCGGGAAGCGCGCGGCCTCGACGCCGCGTCGCAGCGCCCAGGCGCGGACGCCGTCGATGCAGGTCAGGCGCATGGCGCGCGGGGCCGACGACGGGTTCCACTCTTCGCTCGTACCTGGGCTGAAGTCGAGCGAGGACGCCGAGCGCCTGGCCGAGGAGCTCGCGTTCGCGGCGACGCGCCTGACCCGCCTGGAGACGGATCCGCCCGGGTGTTACGGAGAAGCAGCGGAATTGGCCGGCGCCAATTCCATGGCAACTTCGGCCGGCGCCGATGTTCCCGCCGCCGAGCCCGACCCCGAGGAGGGCACGTGGCTCGCCTTCCTCATCGCCTATCTCTGCCCGGTCAACGGAGATGACCCGTTCCTCGGCATCCGGGCCGCGCGGAAGCGGTGGTCCTCGGGTGAGGCGCCCGACCTGACCGACGTGCCGCTCGGTCCGCGCACCGTGCACGACCCGACCCGCGGGACGCGGACGATCGATGCCTACCGGGCGTGGGCGTCCCGGGCGGGATCGCAGGCCGCGGCCTTCGGAGGCGACCCGTCGTGGTCGCCCGAGCGGCGCTTCGCGAGGGCGTTTGAGCGCCTGGCACTGCCCGGGCTGCATCGCGACGCGCGCTTTGACCTGCTCGTCACCCTCGGACGGCTCGGGGTCTACGAACTGCGTGCGGGATCGCTGCACTTCGGCGGTGACAACGAGCCGACGATCGCCGCCAAGCGCGCGCTCGGCATCGGCGACACGCTCCTGCTCGAGCGCCGCGCCGCCGAGCTCGCCGCTGCCGCCGAGCTCCCGCTCGAGGCCCTCGACCTCGGCCTCTACAACTGGGGCGTGGGGACCCGCGCCACCATGGGGCTCGAGCCCACCGCCGAGCCCGATCCCGCCGTCCTCGACTCGGTGCGGGCAGCGCTGGGGCTGTAGCGGCAGCCGGCTCAGCGGCCCGGGCTGCCGAATTCCACGATGTCGTCCGCCCCACCGCTTATTTTCTGCAGCATGTCCCTCTGCTTCATCGAACCGCAGAACGCCATTCGCGTCATTGCCGAGTCGGTTGGACGCGAGGCGCGCCGGCAGATTCTCGGCGAGGTGGTGCGCGCCTGGGTCGACGAGATCCCCGAGCCCGATCTCAATTCCCATTACGCCAAGGCGGTGGCCGATCTCGACGAGCATGACCTGTCGCTGCTCGCCGCGTGGCACGCCTCCCTCGAGGTGGGTCATCCGATTCCCAACAAGGAGTTTCTCGTCAACGTGTTCCCGTCGCTGGGCGAGAACCGGCGCGAGGCGCTGAAGATCGCGGCGGGTTTCCGCGGCGAGGAGGCGTTCGAGGCCGGGGTGGGGGAGGAGCAGGCGTTTGACACCGTGCTCCCTTGGCTCTCGCACGAGCGCTGCGTCCAGCTTGCCGGCGAGTGCCTCGAGCTTTACTGCTGGGACCGGCTGGGGATCGACAACTAGGCCGCTAGCCTCGGGCGAGGGCCGACTCGATCTCCTCGATCGCCTGATCGGTGGAGCGGAACCAGACGGCGTGCATGCCCATGGCCCGCGCGGCGTCGCAGTTGAGTTCGATGTCGTCCACGAGGAGGGCGGCGTCGGCCGGGACGCCGAGGCGCTCGAGGGTGAGCGCGTAGATCTCCGGCTCGGGCTTGCGTAGGCCGACGAACCCAGAGTCGACGACGACGCTGAAGATCTCCTCGACGGGGAGCTTGGCCCGCCACAGGGGCTCCCATTCGCGAACATTGTTGGTGCAGATGGCCATCCGGTAGCCGCGCTCCTTGAGCGCGCGCATGTAATCGATCAGGGGCTCGTTGGGATACAGGTGGGCGAAGTAGCTGGCGCCGAACCCGTCGAGGCGGATGTCCCGGCCGAGCGCTTCGGTGAGCTGCTCGCCGATGCCTTCGAGGAAGGCGGCCTCGGTCATGCGCCCGGTCTCGAGCTCGAAGAGGGGATGGGTCCCGTCGCGCTCCCAGAGCTTTCCCATCGCGCGGCCCAGCTCGTCGACGGAGATCCCCGAGATCTTCTCGTAGGCGATGAAGCTGTCGAGCAGGGGAGAGGTGAGGACGCCGCCGAAGTCGCTGATGATCGCCTGTACGGCGCTCATCTCGTCCGGAGGAGCTCGTAGACGCCGACGCCCTCCCGTCCCTGCATGCGCCAGCGGAGCACCGCGGAGCGCAGCGGTGGATCCTCGCACGCGGCGGCTCTCCCGATCGTCTCCCCGGCCGCGCGGCGAGCGTACTGATCTGCGTCGTCGTCCTCGCCCAGCCACAGCTCGAGGCCGACGCGCGCGGGGATACCGTCGGCCGTGTAGGTGCTCGAGAGGCGTGGCTCGGCGACTCGGACGGGAACGCCGCCCTCGAGGAGAACGCCGGCCAGGAGCTCGCTGTCGTGACCGCGCGCGCGCCGCGGGCGCGCAGCGAGCACCGCCACTCCATCGGCGTCGCCAAACCAGCCGGAGACCGTGCGCAGGGTGCCGAAGCGCTTACCGTCGAGCGTGCCCAGGCGCAGGCTGCGCTGCCCGGCGCAGTCGACTTCGCGTTCAGCGCCGTCGAGCGTGACCATTCCGTGCACGCGGGCGAGCTGGTAGAGGCTGGTGACGCCGGCGTCCGGAAGGTCGAGCTCGGCGGCCTCCCCCGCCGGCGTGAACGTCAGCTCGACGCCACCGCCGGTGAGGCGCCATTCCTCATCGGGGCCGTTCCCCTCAGCCCGCACCGGGCCGGGGAAGCTCGTGCACGAGCCTCCGTCCCACACCGTCGCCGTCCCGAAGAGCTCCCCGTCCGGTTCTCCGAAGGCGAAGCTCCGAGTCTCCTCGAGAAAGCTCACGGCCGCAGATGCGGAGGATCTACCTCGTGGGCGGTGCCGTCGACGTCGGCGGGGGGGCGAGGGCCGCCGCGACCGCCGACCGGGCCACCCCCGAACCGCCCCGCCCGGGCAACGAGCCGGTGTTGGAAGTTGCGCACCAGGCCCCCGCGCAGGAGCACGCGCGTGGGCGGGAAGAGGAGGAGCAGGCCGGCGATGTCGGAGATGAACCCGGGCACCATGAGGAGAAAACCGCCGAGAGCGACGAGAACGCCATCGACCACCTCGCGGCCCGGTGGCCGACCCTGCGCGACCGCGGTGTTGAAGTGGCGCCATACCACCCGTCCCTCGCGGCGCATCGCCCACCCGCCGAGCGGCCACGCCGCGATCAGGAGCACGATGGTGAGGAGCACGCCGATGGCCTCCGCGACCTTGACGATCACGAAGAGCTCGGCGGCCACCCAGACGATGAAGAGGATGAGAAACATTCACCCCTTACTGTAGAGGCGCGCCGAGGTGAGCTAGGCGAACGCTGCGGCGGAGCCCTCGATGCGCACGCCGGGGAGGCGGTGCAGGCCGACGATCTCGATCAATGTCGTGATCTGGGGCTGGGCGCCGCGGAGCAGGAGGGCGCGGCCGTGGGTGCGCAGCCGCCGTGCGATCATGGCGAGATCGAGCATCAGCGACGGGTCGGCGAAGACCAGCTCGCTCAGGTCGACGATGACGTCCGCCTGCGCGCGGATAGCTCGGGACAGGGCCTGACGTCTGCGTCCCTGCGTCGTCCGATCCTCGTCGCCCCGGCACCGAAGGGTGGGTGGCTTTTCATCGAAGTCGACGATGGGAAAGAACCTAGCGAAAGCTGGGGTCGCCATGCAAGCCCCGCGCCCGAATAATGTCGATGCGATGACGTGGACCCCAGTAGGGTGCGCGCTTCGTGCCAGTCCCGCAAGGAGGAAGTAATGCCGCAGGCCAGGAATAGCAGAGCGAGCAGCACAGGATCCAAGTCGAGTTCGAGCTCGAGCTCGAACTCGAAGGCCAAACGCGCCACCGCCGCCAAGCCCGCGGCCGCGGCCGCCGCGAAGCCGGCGAGCGCCAAGCGCTCGACCGCCTCCAAGCCCGCCGCGGCCAAGCGTTCGACCGCCTCCAAGCCGGCGTCGGGAACCGCCACCAAGCGCTCGAGCGCCACCTCCTCGCGGGCCTCCTCAGCGTCGTCCTCGGCCAAGGCGAGCACCGCCAAGACGGCGGCCGCCGGCGCGAAGGCCGCAGAGGCTCGGCTCGAAGCGGTCGCGCAGCGTCTGCGCAAGCTCAACGAGCGGATCATCGAGGCGGGCAAGGAAGCGGGCGATACGACGCTCGCGAGCTACGAGAAGGCGCTCAAGGCGATCGCGACCTCGATCGAGAGCGGGCCCGGCAGGAGCGAGGTCGACTGGATCTCAGCGCTGGCGACCACGCAGGCGAAGTTCATCCGCGACGTGACCAACGCGTGGACGGCCGCCGCCCGCGGCGTGCTCAAGTAATAGGTCCGGGCGCGGGAGCGGCGGCGGCGCTCTCGAGATCCGCCCGGTCCTCGAACATGCGGGCGAGCGCCTCGCCGATGCGCTCGCGCACGACGTGGGCGCTGCGCTGGATGTGCGCGCGCATGTAACCGGCGGCGTCGTCGGCGTCGCCGGTGAGGATGGCGGCGAGGATCTCGAGATGCTCTGAGATGGTGGCGCCGATGCGATCCTCGCTGGTGAAGTCGTGGATGCGGAGGATCCGGATCCGGTCGCCGATGTCGCGCAGGATGCCGGCGGCGACATCGTTGCCCGAGGCGGCGGCGAGATGCTGATGAAAGGCCTCGTCACGATGCACGAAGGCCGCCCCCTCGGAGCCGAGGCCGCCCGAGCGGTGCTCGACCGCGAGCGCGCGCCAATCCTGCTCGAGCGCCTCCAGGCTGCCGCGGTCCCCGGAGCTGGCGGCCCTGCGCACCACCAGGTCCTCGATCACCAGGCGCACGTCGTAGAGCTCGCGCATCGCGCGTACGCTGGGCACGCGCGGGCGCAGGCCGCCGCTGGGATCGCGGGTCAGGTGCCCGTCGCCCTCGAGGCGGCGGAGCGCCTCGCGGACCGGTGTGCGGCTGGTCTTGAACTCGGCGGCGAGCTGCTGCTCGACGATCCGGCTGCCGATCGGGATGCGCCCACGGGTGAGGCGATCGCGGAGCTCTTCGTAGACGCGGTCGGCCTGGGAGGTCCTCGTTGCCATCCGGGAAGCATGGCAGGACGCGAGGCTCTACCGAGGGCGATCAATTTTGGCCACAGGGCCATATCGCGCCCCGAGCCCAGAGAGCAAGCTACGACGCAACCAGGATTGTCTACCGCGTTGTATACAACGCGCCTCTGCTTGGAGGTAGTTCATGTTCGACCACGCCGCCGGGCCTGCGCCCGGGACGGTTGCCGTACCGGCGCGCCCGTATCCCTACGAGTTCGAGCCGGCCACCACCGCGCTCATCCTCATCGACATGCAGCGCGACTTCCTCGAACCCGACGGGTTCGGTGAGCTGCTGGGGAACGACGTCTCGCTCCTCGCCCGCGTCGTCGCGCCGCTCGGCGCCGTCCTCGCGACGGCGCGGGACCACGGCATGATGATCGTGCACACGCGCGAGGGGCACCGCCCCGACCTCGCCGATTGCCCGCCCAGCAAGCTCGCGCGCGGCCACCTCGAGGTCGGCATCGGCAGCCTGGGACCGAAGGGCCGGATCCTCGTCCGCGGCGAGTACGGCCACGACATCGTCGATGAGCTCGCGCCCCTCCCCGGGGAGGCCGTCCTCGACAAGCCGGGCAAGGGCGCCTTCTACGCCACCGACCTCGAGCTCATGCTCAGGAACCGGGGCATCACCAACCTGGTCGTGACCGGCGTCACCACTGAGGTGTGCGTCCACACCACGGTCAGGGAGGGCAACGACCGGGGCTTTGAGTGCCTCGTGCTCGAGGACTGCGTCGGCTCGTACTTCCCCGAATTTCACGAAGTCGGCCTGAAGATGATCGCCGCCCAGGGGGGCATCTTCGGTTGGGTCGCCCATTCCACCGAGCTCCTCGCCGCACTCGCGGGCGAGACCTCACCCGCACTGGCAACCATGAGCGAAGGAGCCTGATCATGTCCGCGATCTCAGCACCCGGGTTCACCCTCCCGTTCTGGAGGAAAGGTGAGGTGAACGCCTTCTCGGGCCTGTTCATCAACCTCCTCGTCAACGTCCTCGTCATCACCGGCCTTGCCATCGGCGTCGTGCACATCCCCGTCAGCAAGGTCACAGGGACGATCCTGCCCGCGCTCGGTCTAGGCCTCGTCGTCGGCAACGTCTTCTACTTCATGCTCGCCCGTGCCCTCGCCCGCCGGTCAGGGCGCGACGACGTGACCGCCATGCCCTATGGGCCGAGCGTCCCTCACATGTTCATCGTGACCCTGGTGATCATGCTGCCCACGTACCTGAAGACGGGCAGCCCGATCAAGGCGTGGGAGGCCGGGCTCGCGTGGGCCTTCATCATCGGCCTGATCATCCTCGGCGGCGCCTTCGTCGGCCCGACGATCCGCAAGCTCACTCCGCGCGCCGCCCTGCTCGGCATGCTCGCGGGGATCTCGCTCACCTTCATCTCGATGCGCCCGGCGGCCCAGATGTGGGAAGCGACATGGATCGCCCTGCCCGTGCTCATGATCATCATCGTCGGCTTCATCGGCGGGGTCCGCCTGCCGCGCAACTTCCCCATCGGCCTCGCCGCTCTGCTCATCGGCAGCGCGATCGGGTGGATCGGCGGGTTCATGCACACCGCTGATGTCTCAACTGCGGCCAAGGACATCGCGCTCGGGCTGCCGTCGCTGAATATCGACCTGCTCGGCCACGGCCTCAGTGCCATCGGGCCGCTGCTGGCCACCGCCATCCCCCTCGGCATCTACAACTTCACCGAGGCGATGAGCAACGTCGAGAGTGCGGCCGCCGCCGGCGACTCGTACAACCTGCGCCATGTCCTCCTCGCCGACGGCACCGGCGCCATCGTGGGAGCGGCGCTCGGGAGCCCGTTCCCGCCCGCCGTGTACATCGGGCAGCCGGGCTGGAAGGAGGCCGGAGGCCGGACGAGCTACTCGCTGGCGACCGGTGTCGTGGTCTTCCTCTTGTGCATCTTTGGGTTCTTCCCGCTGCTGGCGGCGCTGCTTCCGATCCCCGCCATCGTTCCCGTCCTGCTCTATATCGGGCTGGTGATCGGCAGCCAGGCGTTCAAGGCCGTACCGCGTGCCTACTACCCGGCGATCGTGCTCGCGATGGTGCCCAACATCGCCCAGTGGGGCGCGGGGTTGGTGGACGATGCGCTCGGAGCGGCAGGGAGCTCGGCCGCGCAGGTGGGGCAGGCGAAGCTGGCGAACTCCGGGGTCATCTACGACGGGCTGCATACGCTGGGGAGCGGCGCGACCCTGGCCGGGATGGTGCTCGGGGCAATCGCCGTGTTCCTCATCGACCGCCGCTTCATCCATGCCGCCGCGTTCTGCGCCGCGGGCGGCGTCCTCTCCATCGTGGGCCTCATCCACGGCGACAAGGTGCACATATTCTCCAATAAGAGCATTGCCCTGGGTTACGGCCTGGCCGCGGTCACGTGCCTGGCAATGACGCTCATGAAGCTCCCTGTCCGGGAGCCCGACCCGACCGATGCGATGGACATGGAAGAGGCGGCCGAGCGAGGTTACGCGCCCGAGATCACGCTCAGACCGGGTCCCCTCGCGGGCACGCCGCTGGAGGAGCCAGTACCCGCGTGAGCCACGGGGTGGCCGCCAACCCCCCAGCCCCCCCGGCCGATGCCGGCGCCTCGATCCCCAGTCGGGGCGCCGGCTCGGCCCGCGCGGCGGTACCGATCGTGCTCGTGCACGGCGTCGGGTTCGGCCCGGAGACGCTCGAGGTGCTGGCGGCCGCGATCGCCATGCACGCGCCGGTGATGTGCGTCACCCGCCGTGGGTACGGGCGCCGCGCTCACATGCCGCCGGCGGCGAGCGTCGCCGAGCACGTCGGTGACGTCATCGCCGTGCTCGACGAAGCCGGAGTGGGCCAAGCGGTGGTCGCCGGAATGAGCGGGGGTGCCACCGTCGCGCTCGCGCTCGCCCTGGCGTGCCCCGAGCGCGTGGTCGCCGCCGTCGCCCACGAGCCGGCGGTGGGGAGCCTGTCCCCCGAGCTCCGGGCGCTCGTGCGCGGCGCGCTGGTAGACGGAGGCGGTGGCCAGCTCCTGCGCGCCCTCGCCGGCTCAGAGACGTGGGACCGGCTCTCGGCCGAGACGGTGGCGGCGCTCGAGGCGAGCTCGGGGCTGGTGGAAGCCGACGCCGCCGCCTTTCTGGCCTTCGAGCCGCGCCTGAGAGTCGCGGCGGGCCGAGCGCCGCTCGTGTGCTCGGTCGGGGAGCACTCGAATGAGCTGCGCTACACGGTTGCCGACCGGCTCGCGGCACGCACGGGGGCGCGGGTGGCCGTCGTCCCCGGGTGCCGGCACCTTCCCCAGCTCGATGCCCCCTCAGCCTTCGCCGAGCTGATACTCGAACAAGCACTCCAAGCCACGCCGAGAGGACCAATAGCGCAATGACCACGATCACCACCCGTACCGTCGTCGACGCGGATCCCTATCCGTGGCCGTGGACCGGGCACATCGACCTCGCCCACACCGCGCTCGTGCTCATCGACTGGCAGCACGACTTCTGCGGGCCGGGCGGCTATGTGGACTCGATGGGCTACGACCTGACGCTGACCCGGGGTCCCGTCGCCACCACCCGTCGCGTCCTCGATGCCTGGCGCGCGTGCGGGGCCGCCGTCGTCCATACCCAGGAGGGTCATAAGCCCGACCTCTCCGATTGCCCGCCCAACAAGCTCTGGCGCTCGCGCCGCATCGGCGCCGGGATCGGCGACAGCGGTCCTTGCGGTCGCATCCTCGTGCGGGGCGAGCCGGGGTGGGAGATCATCCCCGAGCTCGCGCCGCTTCCCGGCGAGATGGTCATCGACAAGGCGACCAAGGGGGCGTTCGCCCAGACCGAGCTCGACCTCGTGCTGCGCAACCGCGCCGTCCACAGCCTCGTGTTCACGGGGATCACCACCGACGTGTGCGTGTCAACGACGATGCGGGAGGCCTACGACCTCGGCTACGAGTGCCTCGTGCTCTCGGACTGCACGGGGGCCACCGACCCCGGCAACCACGAGGCGGCGCTGAAGATGGTGACCATGCAGGGCGGCGTCTTCGGGGCGGTGGCAACGAGCGAGGCGCTGCTCGCGGTGCTGCCGAACGAGTCGATCGACGGTGCCCCCTGAGTGCTCGCGCTCGATCGCCCGCCGTTCTCCATCGCCGGCCTGCTCAGCGACTACCGCTCAGGTACCCGGCGCCCGTCTGAGGTTGCGCGCGAGCTGACCCGGCGCATCGATGACGATGACGAGCCGGTGTGGATCACCAGGGTTGCCTCCGAGGACCTGCTCGGCGCGGCGCGCTCGCTCGAGGACGCCGACCCGGCCCTGCCGCTCTACGGGATCCCCTTCGCGGTCAAGGACAACATCGACGTCGCCGGGCTGCCGACGACCGCGGCGTGCCCGGGGTTCGCCCACCTCGCCGAGCGCACCGCAACGTCTGTGCGCCTCCTCCTCGATGCCGGAGCGCTCCTCGTCGGTAAGACGAACATGGACCAGTTCGCGACCGGGCTGGTGGGGACGCGCAGCCCGTACGGGGCGTGCTCCTCGGTCTATGACCCGGCGCGGGTAAGCGGCGGCTCGAGCTCGGGCTCGGCGCTCGCGGTCGCCCTCGGCCAGGTGGCGTTCGCGCTGGGGAGCGACACCGCTGGGTCCGGGCGGGTACCGGCGGCCTTCAACGGGCTCGTCGGGGTCAAGCCCACCCGCGGCCTGGTCAGCACGCACGGGATGGTCCCGGCGTGCGCGAGCCTCGACTGCGTCTCGATCTTCGCCCCCGCAGTGGCGGATGGGGCGGCCGTGCTCGAGGTCATTGCCGGGTTCGATGGGCTCGACCCATGGAGCCGGCGGGCGCCCACGCGCGGGGAGGACCCGCCGCCGCGCGGGCGGGTCGGCGTGCCCCTGCCCGGCCAGGCCGAGCCCGAGGAGGGGGAGGCCGCGGCGGCGTGGGCCGGCGCGCTTGGGCGCGCGGCCGCCGAGTGGACGCTCGTGCCTCTCGACGTGACCCCGCTCCTCGACGCCGCCCCCCTGCACTACGGCGCCTGGGTGGCCGAGCGCACGAGCCATCTCGGGGCGGTGATCGACTCCGAGCCCGAGGGCCTCGATCCCGTCGTCGCGGCGATCATCCGCGGGGGTGCCCAGCGGACCGCGGTCGAGACCTTCGAGGCCATCCACCGGCTCGCCGAGCTCCGGGCCGCCGCCGCGCCGCTGTGGGAGAGCGTGGACGCCCTGCTCCTCCCCACCGCGCCGTTGCACCCGACTCACGACCAGGTCGCCGCTGACCCGGTGGCCATCAACGCTCGCCTGGGTCGGTTCACGAACTTCGTCAACCTGATGGATCTCGCCGCCCTCGCGCTGCCCGCGGACGCCCGCCCCGATGGATTGCCGTTCGGCGTCACCCTGCTCGCGCCCGCCTTTCATGACCGTCGGCTGCTCGATCTCGGGAAGCAATGGATGGACGGGTAGACTGGAGCCCATGGTTTCCCCTGAAGAAGTCACCGAAGCCCTGCGGGACGTGATCGATCCCGAGCTCGGGCTCGACTTCGTCGAGCTCGGCCTGATCTACGACGTCGAGGTCGACGGCGGGTCGGTCAATGTCACGTTCACTTTGACGAGCCCGGGGTGCCCCATCGGCCCTCAGGTCTCCGAGCAGATCGAAGAATTCGTCGGTGAGCTCGGCGGGGTCGAGGAGGTCACCTCGACGATGGTCTTTTCTCCGCCGTGGTCGCCGGAGAAGATGAGCGAAGACGCTAAGTTCGCTCTCGGTTTCTGACCCAAATCCTGCGCATTAGTACCGGGCGGGCTCGATCCGTCGAGCCCGCCCGGTTATATCCGCCCGCCGGAGCGCCGCTCAGGGGGCGACGGCTACACCGGCCGAGACTTTGGGCGGAAGGGGCGGGGGTCCGGTGACGCCGAGGCACCCCACCCATCTAGGAGAACTCCCGCAAGCGCCTCAAGTTGGTGAGATGCGTACGCGGCGGCGGGAGCGTCAGCGCGATGACTAGGCGGCGTCGTCGCGGGGGTGCAGCTCGCGCTCGAGATTGATGGCGCGGATCGAGTGCTCGTCGGGAAGCTTGGCGAGCACGGAGGCCACCACGTCCCTGACCTCGTGCTCGTCATGGCCGAGATCGTCGAGCAAGCCCTTCAGCCCGGTGTGCACGACCTTCAGCTGCGCCGCCGTGAGATCGAGCGAGAAGGCGATCTCCCCGGGCGCGACGGGTTCGAAGTCCTCGGCCATCGGCGGCGAACGGTATCAGCGCTCAGGGCGGCCGCCGCGGCGGGGCGGGGCCTTGGGCGAGCCCGAGCGCCCGCCCGTGCGCTTGGCGCGCATGTCGGCGGCGGGGCCGTGCTTGGCGCGCGAGGAGTTCTTGGGGATGATCCCGAGGCCGGGCTGCTGCTCGGTGGAGCCATTGCTGGCGGCCGCGGCGCCTTTACTTTTGGGCTTGGCTCGCCGGGACGGGCTGGCGCCTGCGCCCGCGCGGGCCACCGCCAGGAGCTCGTTGAGGCCATCCTCGATCCCCTCGGTGATCACGTCGATGTCGGGGAGCGCGTCGTAGTCGCCGAGGAGGCCGTAGTCGATCCCGCCGTCGTAGGACATGATGGCGATGGCCAGGGCATGGTTGCGGGGCAGGAAGGCGATCGGGAAGACGTCCATGAGCTCGCGCCCGAGCACGTAGAGGGGGAGCTGGGGCCCGGGGACGTTGGTCACGAGCAGGTTGAAGAGCCGGGTCGAGAAGTTCAGGCGCGAGGCCTGGGCGAGGATCGTCGGGGGGGCGAGATTGTTGACACTGGCGAGGGTGGCCGCTCCCACGGCCTGCTTTGAGTCCTTGAGGCCGTCCATCGCCTGCTTGACGAAGCGAAGCCGCGCGACGGGATCGGTGATGTACACGGGCAGGGGGCCGCGCATGACCGTGAGCCTGTTCCCGAGCTGCCCCCGCTCGTCCTTGGTGCGCACCGACACAGGAACGAGGGCGCGCAACTCGAGGCCCTCGGTGCGGATCCCGCGCGAGCGCAGCCAGCGCGCGAGGGCCCCCGAGACCACGGTGAGGAGAACGTCGTTGACGGTGCCGCCCAGGGAGTCCTTGACGAGCTTGTAGTCGGCGAGCTCCTGGCGCACGATGGAGAAGCGCCGGTAGGGGCCGATGGGGACGTTGAGAGGGGTCTCTGGGGCCGGGTTGAGCCCGGCCCAGACGATCTCGCCGATGCCCTCGGCGGCGTCGCGGACGACGCCCAGCGTGCGGCTGGGCTGGCCCGCGGCGGCGATCGCCCGTGTCGCGATCTCCGCGGTGGTGGCCACGAAGCCGCGCACGCCCGCGACTACGAGCTCGGCCGGCGAGGGCTCGGGGGCCGGGCGCCACGGCTCGAGCTCCACGTCGCTGGGCGCCGGCCCGTCGGGGCTGAGGTCGAAGAGCACGGTGGCGAGATCGACTCCCGAGATCCCGTCGACGAGCGAGTGATGGGTCTTCATGATCAGCGCGAAGCGCTCGTCGGCCATGCCCTCGACGAGCCAGCACTCCCACAGTGGCTTGTCGCGGTCGAGCTGCTGAGAGGCGATGCGCGCCGCGAGCTGGAGCAGTTGGGCCTCGGTGCCGGGTGAGGGCAGGGCGGCGTGGCGAACGTGGTACTCGAGATTGAAGTTGGGATCGTCGATCCACAGTGGTCGCCCGGCGTCGAGCGGCGGCGTCGCGAGCTTTTGCCGGTACCGGGGCACCAGGTGCAGACGGCCGCGAATGTGGTCGAGGAGGTCGGCGAACTGTGGCGGCGGCCCCTCGAACAGGAGCACGGCGCCGATGTGCATGTGCGACTCAGGTCCCTCCTGATGAAGGAAGGAAGCATCGATGGATGTGAGTCGGTCTAAGTGCTCCTGGGCCATGCCCGCCTCCCCGATGCTGCAGGTGAACGCGCCGCGCGTGAGACCAAGGTTAGCCGGGTCTGCGGCCGGTCGGGGTTACGGGCTGTACGCTTGCGGCGATGGCCTGGGACTTCTCCACCGAGCCCGCTTTCGAGGAGCAGCTCGAGTGGATGCGTCGCTTCGTCCACTCGGAGATCTGGCCACTCGAGACGCTCCTCGAGGAGCTCGGCTGGGACGGCCTGGTGCGCGCGGTCGCGCCGCTGCAGGACCAGGTCAAGGAGGCGGGACTGTGGGCGGCGCACCTCGACCCCGAGCTCGGCGGGCAGGGCTTCGGCCAGGTCAAGCTCGGGCTCATGCACGAGATCCTCGGCACCAGCCCGGTGGCTCCCCTGGTCTTCGGCAACGCGGCGCCGGACTCGGGTAACTCGGAGATCCTCGCGCTCGCGGGCACGCCCGAGCAGAAGGACCGGTACCTGCACCCGCTGCTCGCCGGCGACCTGAAGTCGGCCTTCAGCATGACCGAGCCCGGGACGGCGGGCTCGGATCCCACCCTGCTGCAGACCACCGCCGTCCGGCAGGGAGATGAGTGGGTGATCAACGGACACAAATGGTTCTCCACCAACGGGTCAATCGCCGACTTCCTCATCGTCATGGCGGTCACCGATCCCGAGGCGCGTCGCCATCAGCGGGCATCGATGTTCATCGTCGACGCCGATACCCCCGGGGTGAGGATCGTCCGCGACGTCGCCACCATGGAGCATCCCTGGGAGAGCTTCGGGCGCTACGGGAACCATGCCGAGATCCGCTACGAGGATGTCCGGGTTCCCGCCCAGGCCCTGCTCGGAGCCCAGGGCGCGGGGTTCCTGATCGCCCAGCAGCGCCTCTACCCGGGCCGGATCCACCACTGCATGCGCTGGCTCGGCGTCGCCCAGCGCGCCTTCGACATGCTCTGCGAGCGCTCGCTCTACCGCTACGCGCACGGATCGCTGCTCGCGGAGAAGGAGACGATCCAGAACTGGATCGCCGATTCCGCCGCCCAGATGCAGGCGGCTCGGCTCATGACCCTGCACGCGGCGTGGAAGATGGACGCCGAGGGCGTGCTCGCGGCGCGCAAGGAGATCGCGCTGATCAAGTTCTACGGCGCACAGGTCCTCCACGACGTGGTCGATCGTGCCCTCCAGGCTCACGGCGCGCTCGGCTACTCCACCGATCTCCCGCTCGAGGCGATGTACCGCTACGCGCGCGCGGCCCGCTTCTACGACGGGCCCGACGAGGTCCATCGAGCCTCCGTGGCCCGCCAGGTGCTCCGCGGCTACGAGGCCCCCGCCGACGGGATTCCCAGCGAGCACATCCCCACGCGCCGCGAGCAGGCGCGCGCCCGCTTCGCCTCGCTGCTCGAGGCGGCTACGGCGAACGACTGAGGTCGGCGACGCGGAAATTCGACTGGCGCGCACGAGCGTCGCGGGGAAGGACTAGAGTCACCGCGGGCTGATGAGGGGATTCATCGCGCACTGGCTGTGGTCGGGAGTCGCCGTGGCGGCGGCGGTGGCCGTTGGCGGTTGTGGAAGCGCGAGCGTGAGCGCGGGAACGAGCGCCGCCGGGTCGCCTCTGACCAGGAGCATCGAAGCGTTCTTCCATGCCATCTCCGTCGAGCAGGTCCAGTGCGGGGCCCCGGACAGCCACGGGCGCCGGTCCTGTCAGGTCGAGTTCACCAACGACTACGGGCAGTGGTGGGTGACGATCATCGTCCAGGGCTCCCGGGTCATCAGCGATCCCGGCGGGGTCGCGGACTGGCTGTGCGCCAATGCGTGCTCAAACCCGCCGGCGATGACCGCCAACACCGGGAATCCGAAACACAACCCTGGGAGCACCGGAGCCACTGGCAGCGCCGCCACCAGCGGGCAGACGGGCGTCACCGGCATCGGTGGCGTGGTCACGGCACCTCTCAAGCCGAAGCCGAAGCCGAAGCCGAAGCCGGTCACCGGCTCCAGCGGAGTGGTCTACGGCACCGGCAGCACCGGGGTTGTCACCGGGAGCGGGAGCACCGGGGTGGTGAGCGGGAGCGGGAGCACCGGAGTGGTCAAGGGCACCGGGAGCGCCGGGGTCGGGAGCACAGGAAAGGGCGGGGCCACGGGCCAGACCGGGGTGGTCTACGGCACCGGTAGCACCGGGCCGGGTGGCTGACGGGCATAGGCGGTCACCGGGGCCCTGGCTGCTCGTGGCCGCAGCGGTGGTGTGGAGCCTCTACAACCTCAGGGCCGAGACCCGCGCGGTCACCTACCTCAACGACAGCTCGGTGCACGAGCAGATGGTCCGCTTCGCGACCCTCCAGTTCCGGGACGGACACCTGCCGCTGACGGGCTGGTGGCCCTACCTCGGGCTCGGCTCGCCCCAGTTCCTCCATTACCAGAGCCTCCCGGCCATGCTCGCGGGGCTGGTGGGCCTGGCGGTGGGTCCCGACGTCGCCTTTCGCTGGACGCTGTACCTGCTCCTCTCGCTGTGGCCAATCGCCGTGTATCTCGCCGCTCGCTTGCTCGGGATCGACCGATGGGCCGCCGCCGCGTCCGCGGCGATGTCGCCATTCCTGGCCAGCGTCCCCGGCGTCGGCTACGAGCAGAAGGCCTACCTGTGGATCGGGTACGGCGTGTGGACGCAGCTGTGGGCGTCGTGGACGCTGCCCCTGGCGTGGGGATTGAGCTGGCGTGCGATCCGCGACGGGCGCTACTTCCTGCCCGCGATCGCGCTCACGTCGCTCACCGTCGCGCTCCACTTCGAGACCGGCTATCTGGCGCTGCTGGCTCTGTTCCTATGGCCGCTCGTCGCGGGGCGCCCGATTCTCGTAGCGCTGCGGCGGGCCGCCATCGTGCTCGCCGGGACGCTGCTCGCGTGCGCGTGGGTGATCGTGCCGCTGCTGGCGCAGCGAAACTGGGCGGCAACCAACGAGATCCTCCAGGGGACGCCGCTGGTCAACGGGTACGGCGTGCGCGTGCTCGGATGGCTCGGCTCCGGGCAGCTCCTCGACCACGGCCGCCTCCCGGTGGTGAGCGTGTTCGCGGCCGTCGGCCTCCTGCGCGCCCTGCGCCGGTGGCGGACGGACGCGACCGGTCGCGCGCTCGTGATCGTCCTTGCCGGATGCATCCTCCTGTCGCTGGGCCGGGCCGGCCTCGGGCCGCTCGTCGACGTCGTGCCCGGGCACGGCGACCTGTTCTTCCGCCGCTTCATGATGGGCATCCAGCTGGCCGCCGTGCTCCTCGCGGGAACCGGGGCGGGGGCGTGCCTGCGCGCGGCGTGGGGGCTCGCGGCGCCGCGTGCGCTCGCCCGGCCGCTCCGGCGCGCCCCGGTCCGCGCCGCGGTCGCTCTCGGGGTGGCGGCGCTCGTGCTCGCGCCCGCGTGGCTCCAGCTCGGCGCCTATGACGACGAGAACGCCGCCGCCGTCGATTACCAGCGGCGCGCCGAGTCCCTCCAGGGCCGCGAGGCCGACCGGCTCATCGCCGCGATCCACCGCGAAGGTGGTGGCCGCGTCTATGCGGGCGCGCCGACGAATTGGGGAGTGGATCTCCAGGTGGGTGCGGTTCCCCTCTTCAAGTACCTCGAGAGCAGGGATGTCGACGAGGTCGGCTACACGCTGCGCACGGCGTCGCTGATGACCGATCCCGAGTACTACTTCGACGCCTTCAACGCCGGCGACTACCCGCTCTTCGGCGTCCGCTACCTCATCCTTCCCGCCGGATGGGTGCCTCCCGTGCCCGCGCGGCGGGTGCTGCGGGCGGACCGCTACGCGCTGTGGCGGATCGCCGGGGCGGGCTACGTTCGCGCGGGGAGGATCGTGGGCACCCTCGTTGCCGATCGCAGCAACGTCGGGGTGCGGAGCATCGCGCTGCTCCGCTCCGCATTGCCTCGGCGCGGCGCCTACCTCCGGGTTGCCTTCGGTCACGCGGGCGGCCCGGGCCAGCGGCTGCCGGCGCCGGCCTCGCCGGTGGCGGCCGGGCACGTGGTCTCGGCCACGGACGATCTCGCCCGGGGCGTCGCCACGGCCACGGTGAGGATGCGCCGGCCAGGGGTCGTCGTGCTCAGCGCGTCGTTCGATCCCGGGTGGACGGCGAGCGTCGATGGACGCGCGCACAGGACCGAGATGGTGGCTCCCGCTCTCGTCGCGGTGCCCGTTCCCGCGGGGACGAGCAGAGTCGTGTTCCGGTATCGGGGATTCGGTGATTACGCGCTGCTCTCGGTCCTGAGCGGGGGCACCCTGCTGGCCTTTCTGGGGTCCGACGTGGTGCGGAGGCGGCGGGCGCGGCCCGTCCGCGCCTAAGGGCACCACCCACCGCGCCTAACGGGCGCTCGACATTCGACGCCTACACTGTCGGTGATGGCGCCGACCCCCGAGAAGATCCTCCTGGCCTCGCCGCGCGGCTATTGCGCGGGCGTCGACCGGGCGGTGCAGACGGTGGAGCGCGCGCTCGAGCTCTATGGCGCGCCCGTGTACGTGCGTAAGGAGATCGTCCATAACAAGCACGTCGTCGAGCAACTTCGAGACCGTGGCGCGGTGTTCGTGGAGTCCGAGACCGAGATCCCCGAGGGCTCGACGGTCGTCTTCTCCGCCCACGGCGTCGCCCCCTCCGTGCACGCGAACGCGCTCGAGCGCGGCCTTGCCACCATCGACGCGACCTGTCCGCTGGTGACCAAGGTCCACGTCGAGGCCAAGAAGTTCGCCGCCGAGGGGTACACCATCGTCCTCATTGGTCACGCCGGGCACGAGGAGGTCGAAGGGACGATGGGGGAGGTGCCCGACAACATCGTGCTCATCGAGAGCGAGAACGACGTCGACACGCTCGAGGTCGAGGACGCGAGCAAGATCGCCTACATCTCGCAGACCACGCTGTCGGTGGACGAGACGCGCACGGTGATCAACCGTCTGCGCGAGCGCTTTCCCGCCATCATCGGACCGCGTACCGACGACATCTGTTACGCCACCACCAACCGTCAGGCCGCGGTCAAGCAACTCGCGCGCGAGTGCGACCTCGTGCTCGTGATCGGCTCCCGGAACTCTTCGAACTCGAACCGGCTAGTCGAGGTGGCCCGTGAGTACGGCGCCGACTCCTACCTGATCGACAACGAGCTCCAGGTGCGCGAGGAATGGCTCGATGGAGCCCGGACGCTGGGGATCACCTCCGGCGCCAGCGCGCCCGACGAGCTCGTGCAGCGACTGGTCGAGTTCTTCCGCGAGCGCGGAACCGAGGACGTCCAGGAGCTCGAGGTCGTTCGCGAGGATGTGCGCTTCATGCTTCCCAAGACGATCCGCCAGGCGATCGCGGCGGCTTCTTAGCTCGCCCTCTGAGGGCCTCTGCGCACCCTCGTCATCTCGGATCTTCACCTCGGCACCCAGCAGCGCACCGATGTGCTGCGACGACCGGAGCTCCGCGCGCCCCTCCTGGCGGCGCTCGCGGGCGTCAACCGCGTCGTCCTCCTCGGTGACGTGCTCGAGCTGCGGCACGGTCCTGTGCGCCAGTCGCTGGCCACCGGAAGGGAGCTCCTCGGCGAGGTCGGCGCGGCGCTGGGACCCGACGGCGAGGTGGTCATCGTTCCCGGTAACCACGACCACCACCTCCTCGATCCCTGGCTCGAGCGCCGGGCGCGGCGCGACGCGCCGGCGCCCCTGGGGCTCGAGTCGGTCGTCGACTGGCGTGCCGGCGAGCCCCTCGCCACCGTCGCGCGCTGGCTCGGGCCGGCCTCGGTGCGCGCCGCCTATCCCGGCGTCTGGCTCCGCGATGACGTGTATGCCATGCACGGCCACTACTCGGCGCGGCACACGACGATTCCCATGTTCGAGCGCCTGGGAGCCGGCGCCATGGCCCGGCTCGTCGGCGAGCCCACCGCCGGCCCGGCACGGGCTGAGGACTACGAGGCGACGCTGGCGCCCATCTACGCGTGGATCCACGCGGTCGCGCAGTCCGCGGGCGAGAACGTCGCCGGCTCGCAACGGGCGTCCTCGCGCGCCTGGCGAGCCCTGGCAGGGCGCAACGGCGGGGCCTCGCTGCGCCGCCGCGCCGTGGTGCGGGCGTTTCCGGCGGTCGTCGCGGGTCTCAACCGTGCCGGACTCGGGCCCCTGCAGAGCGATGTGTCGATGCCGGCCCTGTCTCGGGCCGGGCTCCGGGCGACCGCGCAGGTGATCGCCGCGCTCGGGGTGAGCGCTCCGTACGTGATCTTCGGACACACACACCGTGCCGGCCCGCTCCCGGGCGACGACGACAGCGAGTGGGCGACGGCGTCGGGCGGCCGGATGATCAATGCCGGCTGCTGGGTCTACGACCGTCAGTTCGTGGGCGAGGTGCCGAACGAGAGCCCGTACTGGCCGGGCACCTGCGTCGCCTTCGAGGACGCCGGCGCACCCGAACTGCGGCGACTGCTCGGGTACCGCGGCCGCGCCGACCTCGAGCCCGAGCCCGAGCCCGAGCCCGTTTAGGGCTCGAGGAGATCGAGCTCGGCGAGGGAGGCGAGGAACTCGTCGATCTCTTTGCCGGCCTGTCCGGTCTCGATCGCGCAGCTCTGGGTGAGTCGCTCGACGAGCGCGTCCCTGGTCGCGCCGGTTGCCAGTTCGGGCCAGATGATGGCGCCGGCGGGGTTGACGGCGAAGTACACCGAGCTTCGGAGATCGACCGCCACGACCTCACCCTCGATCGGCCGCCATTCGACCGTATCGGGCCGGAGCTTAAATCTGAGTATTGGATCTGACATCCCCGATTAAGTATGCCGCTGAGGCCCTAGACTGCCCACAGCTCATGTGGCGCGTATCACGGACGATCGCCCTGGTGGCAAGCATCTGCGCGCTGACCGGGATCGGAGGCTTGGCTCTGCGAGCGGCGCTCGCCGGCGCCTCGACGCGGTCGGCGATGCGGATCGGTTCGGCGCCAAGGGCGCCGGCCGGATCGAAGGTGGTGGGCTCGCTCGCGAGCTCGACGCGCATCCAGGCGACCGTGACCCTGAACCCTCAGGACCCCGCCGCCCTCGCGGCCTATGCCACCGACGTCGCCACCCCCGGGTCGAGCGTCTACCACCGCTACCTGTCCGTCGAGCAGTTCCGCACTCGCTTCGGCGCTACGGCCTCCCAGGTCCAGGCCGTGAAGTCCGCGCTGCGCGCCGGCGGTCTGCACCCGGGCCCGGTCACGCCCAACAACCTCTCGATTCCCGTGAGCGGGACCGCCGCCCAGCTCGCCAAGGCGTTCTCGACGGGTTTCCAGACCGTGCAACTGCGAGGCGGACGCCGGGCCTTCAAGAACACCGCGGCGCCATTGGTGCCGGGCGCCGTGGCGGGGATCGTCCAGGGTGTGATCGGGTTGGACAACCTGGTGCTCGCGCAACCGATGGGGCTGCCGAGGCCGGTTGCTATCCCGCCCGAGGCCCGCGCCCGCAGCGCGCTGGCTCAGCCCGGCGCAGCCGTGGGCAGCGGTCCGGCGCCATGCTCCGCCATCAGCGGTCATGACACGGCCGCCGGTGGCCCGTACACGATGGACCGGATCGCGGCGGCGTATGGCTTCGGGAGCCTATATCCGGGTGACGAGGGGTCCGGGCAGACCGTCGCGATCTACGAGCTCGAGCAGTTCTCGTCGAGCGACATAACGAACTTTGTCAACTGCTATCCCGGGATCACCTCGACGGTGACGGTCACGAAGTGCAGCATTTGCACCCAGCCCGCGTCAGGTCCGGGATCCGGGGAGGCCGCGCTCGACATCGAGAACGTCATCGGCCTCGCCCCCAAGGCCAACGTCCTCGTCTACGAGGGCACGAACGGCACCGCCGACCAGTACAACACCTACGCGGCGATGGTCAACGACAACGTGGCGAAGGTGATCTCGACGTCGTGGGGCCTGTGCGAGGCGAGCCAAACGTTGCCCAACGCTACCCCGGAAAACACCCTGTTCCAACAGGCCGCGACGCAGGGCCAGTCGATCTTCGCCGCCTCCGGTGACCACGGGTCGAAGGATTGCGGCGGGTCGGGCTCGTATGCCGTCGACGATCCCGCCAGCCTGCCTTTCGTGACCGGCGTCGGTGCCACGAGGATGCCGACCGCGACTCCGTCGCCAGTGGAATCGGTATGGAACGACTACAGCGCCTCGAACCAGGGCCAGAACCAGGACTCCGGAGGCGGGGTCTCCTCGCTCTGGCCGATGCCCGCATACCAATCGGGGGCGAAGGCCTCGGTTGGCGTTATCAACTCCAACTCCTCGGGAACGCCCTGCGGCGCCGCGGCCGGCAGTTACTGTCGTCAGGTCCCAGACGTCGTGGCCGATGGGGCCCCCGCCACCGGCTACATCATCTACTGGAGCAACCCAGTTTCCCCGGGCGCGACCTGGTACCAGTTTGGCGGTACGAGCGCCGCCGCCCCGCTCTGGGCCGCCTACGCGGCGCTCGTGAATGCGTCGAGCGGGTGCAAGAGCTCACCGATCGGGTTCGCCAATCCCGACCTCTACGCGCTCGCGGGCAGCGCTTACGCAGCGAACTTCCACGACATCATCGCCGGGAACAACAACCCGCTCAATTACCAAACGCCAGCTCCTGCCTCTGACCTATATCCGGCGGCAACTGGTTACGACATGGCGTCGGGACTCGGGAGCATCAACGGCGCCGCGCTCACCTCGGCCCTGTGTGCCCCCAAGGCGATCGGAACCGTCGCCCTGCCCAGCGGCGGCACGCTGCCCACCGGTGTCGTGGTCGACCGGACGAACCACGTCGCCTACATCGCCGAGAGCCAGAGCAATGGGGTCGCGAAGATCAGTAACACGACCAATGCGTACTTCGCGACGCCGGCCACCAGCGTCGGCTCCTCGGCGCTCCCGAGCCTGAACTTCCCTGACGACCTCGCGCTCGACGGGTCGAATCAGCTGTACGCGAGCAACTTCTGCGTCGGCACCCAGGCAGGGATCTGCAGCACGGAAGCGTCGGGGACGACGGCCACGGTGAGCCAGCAGACCGGCGCGTCCGCGGGCCACACCGACATCTTGACCCCGTGTAGCTACACATCGGGCGACGCCGTATTCACCCCCGCGAGCGGCAACGCCATGCTCTTCGTGGCGTGCGCGGGCTCCGGCGTGGTCAACGCGTGCACGACGACGGCCGGGTCCCCCTTGTGCGGGTCAGTCGACGCGAGCGTCGCCGTCACCAAACCGGTGAGCGGCGTGACGCCCGTGCCCAGCGGAGTGGCGGCGATCCCCACGACAACGACGGCTCCCTCGGTGGTCGTGGCCGACGCCGCCAACAACACGGTCAGCGTCGTGAGCTGGAACGGCACTGCGCTCGCGGCGAGCACTCCCGTTTCGCTGGTCTCCGGGTGCGAGCCCGCCAGCGTGGCCATCGGCCCGGCGTCAGGCGCGACCGCCACCGTCTTCGTGGCCTGCCCCGGCACCGGCCAGGTCGAGGTCGGGAGCGTGACCGGCACGGGAACGCCCACCTTGGGGAGTTTCACGGCAACGACGCTGCCGACCACGGGAAGCAGTTCGCCCGCCCCCTACGGCGTGGCCGTCAACGCCGCCGGCACCGACCTCGTCGTGACCGACTCGGCCAACGACGACGCGGTCGCCTACCCGTCGCTCTCGGGCGCATCGCTCGGGACCGGCACCGTGATCGCTGTGGGCACGACGCCCGACGGCGTGGGTATCGACGGCAGCAACGCCTTCATCGCCAACGAGGGGTCGAACAACGTCACGGTGGTCGACCCGCCTGCAGCGTCGACGAGCCCCGGCCACTACGTGCGTGCGCACGTGCGCACGAACCTCGCTCGCCGGCGCGTTTCGCTCACCCCGCTCGTCGCGCCGCTTCCTGGACGTTGAGAGCTACGCCACGCCGGGCGTGAAGCACACGGCGTAGCAGTCCACGCCAGGGCCCACCGCCAGCTCGAGCACGCCCGCGGTGTGCCGAGGATGCTCGATCAGCGGGTAGCAGCCCGGGTGCGTGACCTCGAGCTCGCGCCCGTTCGCGGTCACCGTTCCGTGGCCGTCGAGCACCGCCCACACCCCACCGGCGTCGTAGGGCCCGGAGTAGGGACCGGGGACATCCTCGCTTTGCGGCTCCACGACCGCGTCCGGGGCATCCTCGGGGCGAAGCGGCCCCACCGGCTCGCGCTCGAGTCCCAGCAGCTCCTGGATCGCCAGCTCGGTGTCCGTGTAGGCCCCCTCGCCGTAGTGGTATTCGAATAGGCAAGCCTGCTCGTTCCACAGGTAGCGGGCCGGCCAGCCGAGATTCTCGTAGTCGCGCCAGATCTCGTGCTCGAGATCGACCACGACGGGGTAGGGGACCTCCAGACGCTCGACCGCCGCGCGTACCGCCTCGGGGTCCTCGGAGGGCGGGAACCCTGCCGAGTGGACGCCGATCACCCGTAGACCTTCGGAGGCGTAGCGCTCGTGCCACGCGCGCAGGTAGGGCAGGGTGCGGAGCGAGTTCACGCGGCAGAAGTCCCAGAACTCGACGAGGACGGCACGACCGACGTGCTTCTCATCCCTCGGTACTGCAGCGTCGTTCATCCACGGCAATCTCCGGGAAAATCCAGGCGCCTGAATATGGTCCACTGGGGCTCGCATCCCCTCGATGTTGTCATCATCTGCGGGCGATGCTCTGTTGGCGACGGTTTGCCCCGCTGGCTGCGATGCTCATTTCCCTCCTCGCGGTCGGGTGCGGCGGCGCCAGGGCAGTTCACACCGAGGCGGGGTTCCGCTATGCGTCGTCGGGACTCGTGCCGATCTCCGCTTCGCTTTCCACCGCGAAGGCGACGAGTGCGCTCGCCTCGTTCGCCTCGGCCGCGCTCGCGGCCGACCTCAACCGCCGTCTGCCTCGCGGAACGAGCGCCGTCGCGTGGGCCCTCACTCACCCAGTCTCGGTCTACCGCGCCCCCCGCCAGCGCCGTGCCGAGCGACAGTTCTCCCCGCACGACCAGTACGGGATAACCCGGGTCTTCCTGATCAAGCGGGCGATCCCCGGGTGGCTCGAGGTCTACCTTCCCACCCGTCCGAACCAGTCCACGGGCTGGGTACGGTCCGCGAGCGTGGGGCTCACCCTCGATTCCTACCGCGTGGTCGTCGACACCGCCAAGCACGAGCTCACGACCTTCCGCGGCGGCCGAGTGGTGATGCACGCCACCGTGGGGATCGGAAAGCCGGCGACGCCGACCCCGCGCGGGCTGTTCTACATCGTCCAGGCGCTGAAGATGGTCCCGGCGACGGGGCCGTACGGGACCTACGCCTTCGGGCTCTCGGCCCACTCGACTGTCCTCAAGACGTTCGGAACGGGCGACGCCCAGGTCGCCCTCCACGGGACCAACGAGCCTGCGAGCATCGGCCAGAACTGGAGCAACGGCTGCGTGCACATGCGCGATAGCCTCGCCAACTGGATGGCGCGCACGCTGCCCCTCGGGACCCCGGTGCAGATCAGCTGAAACGCCGGTCGCGGCGCTAGGCGATACCGACGCGCACGGCCTGGACGGCCGCTTGGACGCGGTTATCCAGATCGAGCTTGGCGAGGATGCTCTTGATGTGGTTCGCCACGGTATGGGCGCTGAGGGAGAGCGTCCGGCCAATCTGCGGATTACTCTCACCACTCGCCAGCATCGCGAAAATCTCAAGCTCGCGGGCGGTGAGGACGGAACGAATCGCGCTGGCGGGGGCGGCACCGATCACCGGCACGGGTGCGTCCCCTCCGCGGACCTGATCGACGAGCTTCCCGGCGATCTCGGGAGAGAGCACGCATTCCCCCGATGCCGTCGCGATCACGGCGCCGATGATGTCCTCGATCGACGCGGTCTTCAGCACGTATCCGTTCGCGCCGGCAATGATCGCTTCGACCACGTGATTGTGCTCGGAGCGAGCGAGGACGAGGACGCGCGTGGTGGGGGCAAATCGGCGGATCTGCTCGATCGTCTCGACGCCCGAGATACCTGGGAGGTTCATGGCGGTGAGGACCACGTCCGGGTGGAGATCGACCACGAGCTCGACGGCATCTTCTCCCGTGGCCGCCTCACCGACGAGCTCGAGCCCGGTGGCCTCGAGGGCTCGGGCGAGCGCTATGCGGATGAGCGGCTCGGGATCGACCAGCGCGACGGTGATCGTGCCCGTACAGTCAGAATCTGCGCTGCGTTTGGTTGGCATCCTGCCGACCTTCCTCTAGGTACTGGCTCCGAGCATCTAGTCTCGCACGCCTCGATGCACAGAATCTGTGACCTTTGATACATCAACCGCTTTGCCGCGGGCGTTCAGGCGATGCCGGCGCGGACCGCCTGCACTGCGGCCTGGACGCGGTTCTCGAGCTGGAGCTTGTCGAGGATGCTCTTGATGTGGTTGGAAACGGTGTTGGTGCTGAGTGAAAGCTGCAACCCGATCTGCTGATTGCTCTCGCCGCTCGCCAGCCGCGTGAAGATCTCAAGCTCGCGCGCCGTGAGCGCGGCCCGAATCGCGCTTGCGGCCGGGTTCACGGTCGCGGTCACCGGGACGTTTCGGTCGCGGATGTGGTCGAGGAGCTTCCCGGCGATCTGCGGGGAGAGCACGTTTTCGCCGTTGGCGGTGGCTCTGACGGCGGTGATGATCGCGTCCGGCGTCGCCGTCTTAAGGATGTAGCCGCTGGCGCCTGCGACGATCGCCTCGACAACGCGGTTTTGCTCGCTCTGGGTGAGGACCAGTACCTTCGACGCGGGCGCGAAGAGCGCGAGCCGTTCGATCAGCTCGACACCGGACATCCCGGGAAGGTTGATGGCCGTGAGGACAACGTCCGGGCGCACGTCGAGCACCATCTGGATCGCCTCCTCTGCGTCGACGGCCTCGCCCACGACAGCTATACCGGCATCCGCCAGGGCATACGCGAGCGAGGAGCGAATCAGGGGTACGTCGTCGACGACGACGACGGTAATGGTGCGCCGGCGATCACCTCCGGACCTGCGCTCAATAACCATCTCTGTGTCCTCCGGTAAGGCCGGGCGATCGTCGGACCGAGGCCGCGATGGCCCGATCTGGCCCGCATGTCCGCTCCGATGAAGGCACGCGGCGTCCTTGCTCTCAAATGGCACCGAATCCCGCTTTCGCTCGGTCGGTCCTGCCTCCACCAGTGACCCTACCCATCCACCAGCGCATCGAACCGTCGCCGGGGCTCGCGCCCCGCCGCGGTGGCGATCCATGGCCAGATCTGGCCCTCCAAATAGGGCCCGGTCGGGCCATAGACAGCGGTGGTGGCACCGAGGTAGCCTCCGAGGAACGATCGATCACCCTCTATGTGGGGATCGAGTTTCGGGGTACTGCGAGCGCCCGCTTGCGGGGTGCGTCCATACGAGGAGCTGTCCATGTTTCGTCTCTTGCGGCGCAAGCGCGTCGCGGTATCGCTCGGTGTGGTGACGTCGGTGGTGCTCGCCGCTGGCGCATTTGCCTATTTCACGAGCTCTGGTTCAGGGACAGCCTCGGTCAGCGTCGGTGGCGCTTCCCCGTGGACGGTGAGCGTGGCCGGCCCGAGCGGCGGCCCCCTCTATCCGGGGGCGGGGACCGAGAACCTGACTTATACGATCACCAACGCCAGCCCGGGTCATCAGCAGCTAAGTGCCACTTCCGCGCTCGTGGCGTCCTACAGCGGCGCGATCACCGCTGACGCGGGCGACGTGACCCATAGCGGCAGTCCCGTCGCCGGCTGCTTGGCGTCCTGGTTCGCAACGGCGAACACCGCCCCGTCAGGACTACCCGTGGATCTTCCCGGCGGCGGGTCCGTCGGCGGGAGTGTTGCGGTGACGATGCAGAACGCGGCGACCAGCCAGAACGCGTGCGCCGGCGCCAGTCCTGACATCACGGTGCAGGCGAAGCTCGCGACCGGGACCGTCGCGAACTACACGGGAAATGGCATCGTCTTCCCAACCGGCATCGTCGCCGGCCCGGACGGAGCGCTGTGGATCGCGAGCACCTCCGGTGAGTCGATCGGCCGCATCGCCACCGACGGCACCGTCACCAACTACACGGGGACCGGCATCGGCTCGCCTGAGTACATCGCCGTCGGACCCGACGGCGCCCTCTGGTTCACCAACTTCGGGAGCAGTTCGATCGGACGGATCGACCCCACCAGCCACGCCGTCACCAACTACACCGGCGGTGGCATCAACCAGCCGATCGGCATCGCGGCAGGACCCGACGGCGGCATCTGGTTCACCAACTACGGCAACAGCTCGATCGGGCGGATCGGCGCGACCAGCCACGCCGTCACCAACTACGCCGACTCCACCGTCAGCTCTCCTGAGGCGATCATCGCGGGACCCGACGGGGCGCTCTGGTTCACCAACTACGGCAACAGCTCGATCGGCCGGATCACCACGAGCGGAACCATCTCCCACTACACCGGCACCGGAATCCAGAATCCCTTCCAGATCACCGTGGGACCAGACGGCGCTCTCTGGTTCACCAACGTCACCGGCAATTCGATCGGGCGGATCGATCCCACCAGCCACGCCGTCAGCGGCTACGCCAACTCGACCATCAACAGTCCGGACGGAATCGTCTCCGGCCCCGACGGCGCGCTCTGGTTCGCCAACGGAGGCAACAATTCCATTGGACGGATCACCACCGCCGGGACGATCACCAACTACACGGGCACCGGCATCAACGAGCCCGAGGGGATCGCCGCCGGCTCCGACGGGAACCTGTGGTTCACCAACCTCGGGAACAACTCGATCGGGCAGATCACGCCGTGAGGGGCGAGAGCGTCTCGGCCAGGAAGGCGAGCGTACGGCCCCAGGCGTCGCGCGCGGATTCGGGCTGATAGCTCGGTCGGCGGTCGTTGAAGAATGCATGTCCGGTGTTCGGGTAGGTCCGGAGCTCGTGGTCAGCGCCGGCCGCTGCGAGCGCGGCTTCGAAGTCAGGCAGACCGGCGACGATGTGCGGATCGTTCTCTCCGTAGAAGCCGCGCACGGGGCAGCGGATCGAAGCGACCTGCTCGGCCCTGGGTGAGGCGCCGTAGTAGATCACCGCCGCACTGAGCTCAGGATCGGTGCACGCGAGCTGCGCGGACAGGCCACCACCCATGCAGTAGCCGACCGATCCGATCCGCCGTCCCGAGCACGCCGGATGCGAGCGGAGGAAGTCGGCCGCGGGGCGAGCGATGGCGAGGCTGCGTTCTGGATCGCGGGCGCCGCCAAAGAGCTCGCCCAGGGTCTCGCCGACGTTTTGAGGTTCGTCACCGGGGAGCTGGAGGAGGGCTTCCTGGCGCCGCTCCTCGTCACGGACGACCGCCATCCACTCAGACTGCGGGACTGAGTTCAGAAAAGCCTGCGCCGCGGTCACGCGCTCGGCGGTGAGGGCCGCCGGCCGCCCGCCGCCGACGGAGTACAGGTCCGGCGCCAGGGCGAAATACCCCGCAGTGGCGAAGCGCTCCACGAGATCGGCGATGTGGGCATCGACGCCCCAGATCTCCTGCAGGACGACGATGCCGGGCAAGGGGGCGGCGGCCGCCTGAGGGCGCGCGATGTACGCGGCTGTTTCTCCGGCGGGAGCGTCGAAGGTGATCCAGCCGGTGGCGAGGTCCATTCCTGCTGAGAGTAGGCCAATCGTGGTGCTGAGGGTGGTGGAGCCGCAAGCGTTTGGCGCGACGCGGGTGGCGTCGGGGCTAGCCTGCAGATTGCAGCGGTGTTGCTGTTCCCAGCCGATGTGCTCAGGGTCGGGTGCCTACCCTACGGCTCCACCAGCCCCCGCCTAATCGCATACCGCACAAGCTCAACCCGGTCCCGCATCCCCAGCTTCCTGAGCACGTTCGCTCGGTGGGACTCCACGGTCTTCGCTGACAGGTGGAGCATCTCGGCGATCTGGGCGTTGGTGTGGGCCTCGGCGATGAGCTTGACCACCTCTTCCTCGCGGGGGGTGAGGGGCACCGCCGGGCCGGTGGTGTCGTCGGACATCCATTCGCGGATGAGCGAGCGCTCGGCGGCGTTGGTGAGGAAGGCTTCGCCGCGGCCGACGGCGCGGACAGCGCCGACGAGGTCCTGATCGGCTTCTCGCTTGAGGACGTATCCCGAGGCGCCGGCTTTCAAGGCCTCGAACAGGTAGCGCTCGTCGTCGTGCATGGAGAGCATCAACACGCGGGCGTGGGGGAGGTGAGAGCGGATGCCGCGGGCCGCCTGGAGTCCGGTCATGCGCGGCATTCCGACGTCGAGGATGCACAGGTCGGGACGCGTGGCGAGGGCCTGCTCGATCGCCTCGATTCCGTCGGCGGCCTCGGCGACGACGCTGAGGTCGGCCTGGTTCTCGAGGAGAAGCTTGATGCCGGCCCTGACGATGCCATGGTCGTCGGCCACAAGGATTCGGGTGCTCATGATCCGATCGTCAGCTCCACTCGGGTTCCCCTGCTGTCACCGGACCAGATCGACAGCTGGCCGCCGGCGAGCAGAGCCCGTTCGCGCATCCCCGAGAGGCCGAGGCCGCCGTCGCGTGAGGAGGCGAAGCCGCGGCCGTCGTCGCTGACCCGGAGGATGGTTCGACCGATGAAGGAGAGCTCGACGTCGACCTGGGACGCGTGGGCGTGCTGGGCGATGTTGGAAAGGCTCTCCTGGGTGACGCGGTAGATCACGAGCTGCTGCTCAGGGGTGAGCTTGGGCACGGCCCCGCGCGCGTGGAATCCCGTGCGGATGCCGGTCTGGTCGGAGAAGTCGCGAATCTGGCTCTGGAGGGCGGGGAGGAGACCGTGATCGTCGAGCACGGCGGGACGGAGCTGGCGGGCGAGAGCGAGGAGCTCCTCCATCGCCTGTGCCGACAGGCGCTTGGTCTCCGTGAGTTCGGCGCGGAGCTCGGGCGGGGCGTGCTCGATCGAGGCCTGGAGGCGTAGGGAAACCGCGGTCAGGGCCTGATTGACCTCGTCATGGAGGTCCTGGGCAATTCGGCGTCGCTCGCGCTCCTGGGCTCGGATCGCCGCCCTTCCGGCCTCCCTGCGTTCGGTCTCCAGGCGGGCGATCATGCGCCGGAAGGCGACGCTCAGGCGCTCAACTTCGGCGCTATCGACCACCGTCTCGATGGTGTCCTCGTGCGGGGCCGCGAGATCGACGGCCTCCATGGCCGAGATCATTCGTTCGAGCGGGGCGAAGCGCCGCCGCAGCAGGAGCCAGTTTCCCAGCAGCGTGGCCACGATCGCGAGCCCGAGGACGACCGCTTCGCGCCCCCGAGCGAGCTCGGCGAAGTGGAGATCGACGGCAAGGGTGGCGACGAGGACGGTACCCGCGACGAGCAGGAGGTTTACCGCCAGGACTTGGACGAGGAGTGAGCGAGGCTTCATATTCCTGAGAATGGGGTCTTGACCTGATATCGGCTGAATCGCGCCCGGCCGATACCCCTGGTGCAAGCCCTTACAGAAAGACTTCCCGCACAGCACGGGCAGGGCAAGCAATGACAGCGATTGGGCCTGGTTTCGGGGCGCTCCTGCGGTAGGGGCGCCCCGCTCCTTTAACCGCCCCTATCGGTAGGTCAGCAGCCGAAACTCGCCGAAGTCGAGCGAGTCCACGAGCTCGGCGTCCAGCCTGCCCGGCCGCACTGGAACGATGGTGATCGTCACTTCGGGCACGGTGACGCGGCGCAGGGCCTCGGTGATGATCACCGTCTTGGTCTGCCGCGTCAGCGGATGCGGGGGCCTTGAGTCAAATGGATCAGCGGGCTCGGTGGGCACGTCGCAGTGGCCGGCGTCGCCCGCGCAGCCCGCGTGGCCGAAGATCGTGAAGGACCCGGCGTACCCGGCCTCGGGGTCGCGGGGCGTGCTGAGGCCGGCATCGGGCGTATTGAGGAAGATCCGTGCCTCGAAGCTGGGGCCGGAATGGTCGACGCCATAGAAGATGAGGTCGGCGCGGGTGAACTCGGCGGCGCCCGCGGCGCCCGGGTTCGCAAGCGGCTCGGAGACGAACACGCTCATGGGTGGCCGGTCGCCCTTTGTGGGCCCGTCCCCGATGCCGATGCGCCGGCGACCGCGTAGTCGTAGCCCAGCGTGTTTGCATCGAGGGTGTCGCGGACGGTGAGCCCGAAAGGCGGCAGAGCCTGGCCGAGGAGGCGCTGCGGGAAGCTCGCCGAGGGATGTTGCAGCTGCCACATGCGCCAGACGCGATCGATCATCGTGTGGTGGGCCCAGAAGATGGGATCGAAGGCAGCGAAGGGGATGTCGCTCATGTGTCCACCAACCCAGACGTGGACGTTGTTGTGGAGCTGTTCGAGCTGGTCGGTGAAGTCGAGGAAGGCCGGGAGGGCGAGGACGTCCTTCACCTCCTTGGCGGTGGGGAGGGGCGGGGCGCCCGGAGCGCCCGGGGCACGCTGCGTGACGGCGGCCCGCTGGTCGCCGGCTTGGGCACCTTGCTGCACCGCGAGGGGATCGACGGTGCCGGAGAACAAGGGGTTCGGCTGGCCGCCGACAACAGCCTCGCTGTACGCCTGGGGGATCTTGGGATCGGTTGTCCAATCCCACCACGACAAGGTCACGTCGGGCTGCTGATCGCGCAGGCGCAGCTCGAAGGAGTACAGATAGGCGCGGTGCCAGGGGAGGAAGATCGGGCGGCCGTGGGCGATGTCGCATGACATCGGCAGGGGAAGGCCGTGAATGCCGGCCTGGTAGCCATAGCCGCGATCGTCAGAGATCCCCATGGCCTTGCTCATGGCGGCCCTGAAGCTCGCGAGCTGCGGGCCGCTCAGCTTGTCGATGTCGAGCCGGTGCCGTACCGGAACCGCAGGATGCTGCGGGCTCACCGCTCCCGTGCTCATGCCGGCGCCGGTTTCGCGCTCTTCCCCATAACGTGCGAGCCTAGTGGACTCCGGCACGGCCGTGTGATCTATATGTACGCGCGCCCAGTACTGGGCTTTGGACATGCCGATGGGGACCGATTTGAGGCGCTATACTTCGTGAAGCTTTGAATCCAGAGAGAAATTGAGGGGTTTAGAAAATGAGTCCGTCCGGTGCAGAGGTCCTTCGAGAGATCAAAAGCCGGATCGACGAGGTCGATCCGGGCGTCGTGCGCGAGCAGATCACCAACGGGGCGGTGCTGGTCGACGTTCGCGAGACCGATGAATTCGCGGCCGGCCACATCCCTGGTGCCAGGCACGTACCGCGCTCGAACCTCGAGTCGCGGATCGAGGGTGCGGTGCGCGACCGCTCGCAGCATGTGATCCTCTACTGCGCCTCGGGTAATCGCTCCGCATGGGCGGCCCGGTCGCTCACGGACGACCTCGGCTACGAGAACGTCGAGTCGATGACCGGCGGCTTCACTCTGTGGAAGGACCGCGGCTACGAGGTCGAGGTTCCGCGCACCTTGACGGCCGAGCAGCGCGACCGCTACTCGCGCCACCTCCTCCTCGACGAGGTGGGCATCGAGGGTCAGCAGAAGCTGCTCGACGCCAAGGTCCTCCTCCTCGGCGCCGGTGGCCTCGGTTCCCCCACGGCGCTGTACCTGGCGGCCGCCGGAGTGGGCACGATCGGGATCGTCGACAACGACACCGTCGACGTCTCCAACCTCCAGCGCCAGGTCATCCACACCACCGACCGGGTCGGAGTGTTGAAGGTCGACTCCGCGGAGGAGACGATCAAGGCGCTCAACCCGGACGTCAACGTCGTCAAGTACCCGGTGCGTCTCGACGCTGAGAACATCATGGACATCCTGCCCGGCTATGACGTAGTGGTCGACGGCCTCGACAACTTCCCGACGCGGTACCTCCTCAACGACGCCTCGGTGCGCCTGCGGGTCCCCGTCGTATCGGCGGCGATCCTCGGCTTCGAGGGCCAGCTCTCGGTGTTCAAGCCCTACGACGGCCCGTGCTACCGCTGCCTGTTCCCAAGCCCGCCGCCCGCTGAGATGGCGCCCTCGTGCGGCGCCAACGGCGTACTCGGTGTCCTTCCCGGCACGATGGGGCTCCTCCAGGCGACCGAGGTCATCAAGCTCATCCTCGACGTCGGCGATCCGCTCATCGGACGGCTTCTGCTCTACGACGCACTCGCCGCCAAGATGACCGAGGTCAAGATCCGCCGCGACCCGGATTGCCCCATCTGCTCCCGCGCGCCCGAGGAGATCGGCGACGATGAGATGGGGGTCTTCCCCGACTACGAAGCGTTCTGCGCCGGCGCCCACTAGGGTTCCCGACACATGGCCACGGTTCGAATCCCACCCGTGCTGCGCGCTTCGGTCGGCGGCGAGAAGGAACTGACCGCCGAGGGATCCTCGGTCGGTGAGATCCTCAAGTCCCTGGCCGAGGCTCATCCGGATACCCAGTCGCAGCTCTTCGCCGCTGACGGCGGGCTCAATCGCTATGTCAACGTGTACCTCAACGACGAGGACGTCCGCGTCCTCGACGGCTTGGACACGTCGGTGGGCGAAGCCGACACGCTCGTGATCCTGCCGGCCATGGCCGGCGGGATGCGTTAGCTGTTCTGGCTGGCCCCCACCACCGGCAGCACCGGCAGCCCCGCAGTCTCCCCACCCGTCCATCGCTCGAGTAGCGCCTCGAGGCTGGCCGCGGGCGTGGGCCTTGCGAAGTAGAAGCCCTGGCAGGCGTCGCAGCCGAGGTCGATGAGCTCGTGGCGCTGCTCGGCGGTCTCGACGCCCTCGGAGACGACGGTCATGCCCAGGCCGTGGGCGAGCTCGATGATGGCGGTGACGATGGTATGGCTGGAGGGGTCGACTCCGAGGTTGGCGATGAAGGCGCGGTCGATCTTGATGGTGTCGATGGGGAGCGTCATCAGGTAGCTGAGGGAGGAGTAGCCGGTGCCGAAGTCGTCGAGGGCGAGGCTGACCCCGAGGTCTTTGAGGTCGTTGAGGACGATGAGGGCACGGTCGCGGTCGCGGACGAGGAAGCTCTCGGTCATCTCCAGGGTGAGCGATCCGGGGTCGGCGAGCGTCGCCTCGAGGAGCGATGCCACGGTGCCGACGAAGCCCGCGGACATGAACTGGTGCGCGGAGACGTTGACCGACATGGTGACGTTCTCGCCGTGTTGGCGCCTCCACCTGTGCTGGTCCCGCCATGCCTGTTCAAGGACCCAACGGCCCACCTCGACGATCTGCCCCGACTGCTCCGCGAAGGGGATGAAGACCATCGGCGGTACCGTCCCGCGGGTGGGGTGGCGCCAGCGCAGGAGTGCCTCGACGCCGGTGAGGCGACCATCCAGGGTGTCGACGATGGGCTGGTATTCGAGCTGAAACTCTCCGCGCTCGACCGCTCCGTGCAGGCTCCGTGACAGACCCACCTGGTGCTCGAGGTGGAGGTCGCGCAGGTCGCGACCGTGGGCGCCGTGCTTGCGCCGCTTGGTTCGGTACATGGCGAGGTCGGCGCTGTCGAGGAGATCCTCGGCGGCGTCGTCGCCCGTGTTCGGTAAAGGCGACGCCGACACTTGCGGAGATGCCGATGGAGGCGGGGGAGAGGACGAACGGTCGTGCGATCTCCTCGCCGATGCGCACCCAGATGGCATCGGCCTGTGAAGGATCGTCGAGGTCCTCGCAGAGGATCACGAACTCGTCGCCCGACAGGCGCGCGAGGCTGTCACCGGGCCGGAGCACGTCGGTCAGGCGCTCGGCCACCGCCACCAGCAGTTCGTCGCCCACCCGGTGCCCGTAGCGGTCGTTGATTCCCTTGAACTCATCGAGATCGACGAAGAACACCGCAGAGGTCTTACCCGAGCGGCGGCAGCGCAGGAAGGCATGTTCGAGGCGCTCGAGCATGAGAACGCGATTGGCGAGCCCGGTCAGGGGATCGTGGAGGGCGGCATCGCGCGACTGGTTGTGGGAGTCCTCGAGGTCGGCACGCGCCTGGGCGTTGATGAGGTACGCAGTTGCCACATCGGCGAGGGTTTGGGCGGCGCTCATCGAGTCCGCGGACAGGGTTCCGGGTGTGTCTCGGTAGAGGTCGAGGGCTCCGAGCTGGAGCGCGTCGTGACGCAACGGAAAGGTGAAGACGGCTCCGAGACCGGCGTCGCGCGCGCGAGATATGAAGGTGGGGAAGCGCTGCTCGGTGGTCACATCCGGGACCAGGATCGCCTTCCCGGTTTCATAAGCCGCGAGACAGGGTCCTTCGCCGAGCTCGGTCTGCAGTTGCTCGAAACACAATGCCGCGCCGTTAGAGGCGGCCACATAGCGGGGATTGAGCCCCTCGAAGATCAATGTCACCCCGGCCGCGGTCACCGGCATGATGTCAACGATGCGTGCCACCAAGTGCTCGAGGATCCGCTCGATGGAAAAGCTCGTCACCATCGTCCTGGCGAACTCGCCTAGGACATCAGCCAATTCCTCGGTTGCCACGCGATGGCTTCCTGACGTACCGGTACGACGGTTCGTACCGTTTGTAAAACCAACGGTGACCGTCGTGTGGGGCCTGGAGGCGCTGTTCACCGGCGCCGCGATCATCGGCAGCTGGGCTCGGCTACGCGCGGAGCGTCCGGGAGCGTCCTCGCCCCGAATGATCCGCCCGCGCGCCGGCGACGAACGAGGGTCTAGAACATGTGTCCGATCCCCGACGTCCGCGGTTCGTCCTCTATGGACCACGGCTATACTTCCTGAAGTATGGGCGCAGAGCTGCTTCAGAATCGGCCGTGCGGTGGGCGCTACGGCGATCTTATTCAGTCGATCGGCAATACGCCGCTCGTCGAGCTCAAACGCCTGAGTCCGAAGCCGGGCGTACGGCTGTGGGCCAAGCTCGAATCGCGCAATCCGACCGGTTCGGTCAAGGATCGTGTAGCCCGTTCGCTGATCGAGGACGCCGAGGCCAAAGGCGCGATCAGACCGGGACAGACGATCCTCGAGCCCACCTCGGGTAACACCGGGATCTCGCTGGCGATGATCTGCTCGCACAAGGGCTACCCGCTCAAGGTCGTGATGCCCGACAACGTCACGCCCGAACGCACTCAGCTGCTGAAGATGTACGGGGCGGAGATCGTCTACTCGGAGGGCTCCAAGGGGTCCAATGGCGCCGTCGAGCTCGCGCTCGACATGGCGGAGAAGCAGGCCTCCTACTACATGCCCTACCAGTACGGCAACGAAGCCAATCCGCTCGCCCACTACAACGGGACGGCGCCGGAGATCCTCGCCGAGCTCGACCACGTCGCGGCCTTCGTAGCCGGACTGGGCACGGGCGGGACGCTCATGGGCAACGGGCGGCGGCTCAAGGAGGAGTTCGGCGACCAGGTCAAGATCGTTGCCGCCGAGCCCATGCAGGGCGAGCCGGTGCAGGGGCTGCGATCGCTCGACGACGGCTTCATCCCTCCGATCATCGACATCTCGTTGCTGGACCGGAAGATCTTCGTGACCAATCGTGACGCGATCGTGTGGACGCGCAAGCTCCTCGACGAGGAGGGCATTTTCGCCGGAGTGTCCACGGGAGCCATTGCGCGCGTCGCAGTACGGATCGCCGGCGAGCTCGACGAGGGCAACGTGGTCTTCGTCGTCGCCGACGACGGCTGGAAATACCTGTCGTCGGGTATCTACACCCGGCCCGTGGACGAGATCGAGAATCTCGACTCCACCGTCTGGTGGTAGGTCCGCAGCGCGCCAGGCGGTAGCGTGGGCAGGTGCCGCGCGCCCACCGTGGCGCGTGGAGCAGCGTTGCCTCGACTATGGCCTTCGACGAGCTCATCCCCGATGACGCATCGCGCCGCGCCTTCCTGCGGATCGCCGGCGCCGGCCTCGCGGGTGGCTCGAGTGTGCTCCTGTCGGCGTGCGGCGGGTCATCCCCGGCGAAGAACAAGCTCGTGGCCGGATCGGACCCGGCCGCGGTCCGCCGCACCGATATCTCGGTCCTCAATGCTGTGCTCGATCTCGAGCACGCCGCGGTCTTCGCGTACATCGCGGGAATACCGCTCCTGAGCGGACACACTCGTGGCGCCGCGGCCCAGTTCCTGGGTCACGAGCTCGCGCACGTGTCAAAGCTCGAGAGCACGATCAGGGGCGCGGGGGGAGAGCCCAATCCAGCGCGGTCCAGTTATCCGCTCACCAATCCGCGGGGTGCCGCCCAGGTCCTCGACATCCTGAGCACGACCGAGTCAACGCTCATTGACGCCTACCTTGGCGCCATCCCCAAGCTCGAGCCAGGCTGGCTGCGGGCCGTCGCCGCGGGCATCCTCGCCAATCAGGGCCAGCACCTCTCGGTCCTCAAGCTGCTGCAGGGGCGGCGCCCGGTCCCGAGCGCCTTCGTGACCGCGAGCGAGTGAGCGATCGCCGATGACCGCTCGCGACATGACGAGGCGGGGACTCCTCCGTGGGGGGGCCGCGGCCACGGCCGGGGTGGCCCTGGCCGCCGCGGCTCCTACGCTCCTCGATCCCCCGGACGCGCTCGCCGCCACCGTGGGTGACGAGGCCGCGCTCGCGTCCCTGCTGCGCGTGGAGCGGGTGCTCGTCCTGGCCTACGAACATGCGCTTAGCACCGGGCTCCTCACCCCGAGCGTGCAGCAGACGGTCGCGCTGTTCCTCGGCCATGAGCGGGCGCACGTGCACGCGCTGTCGGTGAACGTGGCCGCTCTCGGCGCTACCGTGCCGGCCGCTCCCACGGGCACGGCGGCGTTCGAGGCCGAGTTGCGCCAGCTGCGGGTCAGGCGCAGCCCGGCCGAGCTGCGCAACGAGCGCCAGCACCTGCGCTTCCTCATCGACCTGGAAACGCTCATCGCCCGTCACTACCGCTACGCGATCGCCCGCCTGAGCGCGGCCAAGCCGCTCTCGATCACCGCGGAGATAATGGCCAACGAAGCGCAGCACGCCACCATCTTGCGCGAGGTCCTGAGCCCCGGGAACGTGAAGCGTGCGGTGCCGACCGGGTTCGTCGCCGGGATGACCTGACCGCGGCGGGTCACCTCGCCTCCCGAGCGCGGAGCAGGGCTTACACGTGCAGCAGGTGGCTCCAGAACCACACGGGCGCGAGCAGTGCCGCCGCCGCGAACACGGCCACTGCGAGCATCGCCACCGTCATCACCGTGTTTCCATCTCGGTGATAACGGGAGGCCCAGTAGAGAGCGAGGATCAGACCCACCGGCGCGATCGCGAGCGCCGCCAGGACGGCGACCGCGATGTGGAGCCACACGACGCTCCCGGTCGAGACGCCCCCGTACCAGCGGGCGCGGGGCAGCTCGATGCGGCGCTGGGCGCTTCGCGCTGCACGGGCGGCCTCGAGATCGGTGCCGCATACGGCGCAACCCGCCGCGAACGGGGTGACCGTCTGGCCACACTTGGGGCAGTGGGTGATCGCGCGCGGCACCCGGTAAACGATACGGCGAGAGGCGGCTGGTAGCCTCGCCTCTCCGATGAAGCTCTCGCAAGCTCTTTACGATGAGATCCTCGATCAGGCGCGAGCTGAGGCGCCCGCCGAGTGCTGCGGCATGATCGCTTCGCGCGACGGCGAGGCCGTGAAGGTGTACCCGGCCGTGAACGCGGCCGCGAGCCCGCCCTACGCCTATGAGATCGACAGTTCGGACCTCTACCGGATCCAGATGGCCATCGATGACGCGGACCTCGACCTCGGAGCGATCTATCACTCCCACCCGCGCAGCGAGCCCTCGCCCTCGCAGACCGACATCAACCTGGCCTTCTATCCCGACGCGGAGTACATCATCGTCGGCCTGAAGGCCTCGGAGCCCGACGTGCGCTCGTTCATGATCCGGGATGGTCAGGTCGCGGAGGTAGAGCTGGTCGTGGAGTGATGCGCGCTCGGCCGTCGGACACGCTCGAGTGTCCGACCTGCGCCGGGAAATACGCGCCCGAGGAGCGATTCTGCCCGACCTGTGGCACGCCCCTGGTCCACGGCGCCGAGGCAGCGGTGAGCGATCCACTCACCCCGCGACAGGAGCGCGCCCGGAAGATCAAGCCGCAGTTCGCGGAGGGCGAGCTCGTCTATGTGGTGGGCGCGCGCAATCAGGCCGAGGGCGAGTTCATCCAGGGCCTCCTGCTCGAGGAGGGTGTTCCCAGCCTCCTGCGCCGCAGCGCCGGATTCGACGTCCCGGACTTCCTGGCCGGCGGACCGCGAGACGTGCTCGTGCCGCAGTCCGGCGAGATGGTGGCGCGCGAGGTGCTCCTGCAGGCGGAGATCATTTCCTCCGAACCGGTGGACCGGCGGGTCGTGGCGCCGGGCCGGCTCCTGGTCGGCCTGCTCGTCGGGGTGGCCGTGGTGTTCCTGGTGATCTGGCTGGGAACGCAGGTGGTCAGATGATGGTGATGGTGAGTCTGCGCGTGGCCCGGCCCCGGATGAGCGTGAGCGTGTAGCGCCCGGCGGGCACGGTCCGGCGGTCGCTGAGAGCGAGCCTCCAGAGTCCGGGCCCCGAGGCGGCAGCGGTGCCCGTCGCGTACGTCTCCCGCCCCCGTGAGAGAGTCGCGCGATAGCTCACAGCGCTCGTGGTGAACTTGACCGGGCCCGAGACGAGCTTGGTCGTGCACACCCGCTTGGTGACCTTGACCTTCCTGTTCTTGCCTCTCACCTTCTTCTTGACCGTCTTGGTCACCGTGCGGCAGAGGACGAGCTCGACCTCGCCGGCGGGTCCCTGAGGTCCCCGAGCGCCGTTGGTGCCATTGGCTCCGGGGGGACCCTGGGGGAGCTGACCTCCCGTGCCCATGAGGCTCACGCTCGCGGGGCTGTTCGGGTCGTTGCTGGCGACCTGCAGCGTCCCCGAGCGGGACCCGGTCGCCTGGGGGGCGAAGTTCACCGTCAGCGAGCAGCTTGCCCCAGGGGCGAGCGGGCCCAGACATCCGTCGGAGCCGACGAAGAAATCCCCCGGGTCGGCGCCCGCGACGGCCAGGCCCGAGATCGGGAGCGTCACGCTGCCGATATTCGTGAGATTGAGCGTCTGGGGCGCGCTCACCGTCTCGAGCGGCTGGGTGCCGGGAAAGGCCAGGCTGCCCGGCGCGCCCACCGCGAGGGTGGGCGGGGTTGGGCCCATGGTGACCGAGGGCGCGGCGGTCGCGGTGGCCACGACAGTGCCGGCCGGCCCGAAGCTCGAGCCGGCACCACCACCGCCACCGCTCCCGGGCAGGCCGCTGCTTCCTCCCGCGCCGCCGCCGATGTAGCCGCCACCGCCTCCGCCGCCGCCGAAGTTGCCGCCCGTGGAGGATCCCCCCGCGCCCGCTGCGCCGGAGCCGCCCTGCGTCCCGCCGTTGGTGCCGGCGCTGCCCCCGAGGGGTCCGGGCAGGGTGCAGGTGCCGCCGGCGGCTCCGCCGCCGAAGTTGGTCGTGCCCGCGTTCTGACCGCCGGCGCCCACTGAGCACGTGACTCCCGTGGCCGGCACCACGCTACCGCCGCCGCCCCCGCCCCCGCCCCCGCCGCCGCCCCCGCCCCCGCCCGCGACGACCAGGCGCGGATCTCCTCCCGCGCCCGTAGGCAGGCAAGTCCCCACCGTGGAGGAGCACGTCTGGACGTCGGAAGCCCCGCCGCCGCCACCGGCCTGGGTACCGCCCGTCCCACCGCCGACGGCGATTTCGACATAGAGGGTCTCACCCGCGGTCACCGTCACGTTGGACGTCGTCTGTGCCGCCGCCCCACCGGCGCCCCCGAGACTCCCGCCCCCGCCCGCGCCGGTGGCGACGACGTGAAGGGTGCTGACGCCCGCGGGCACTGTGTAGCACTGCTCTGACCCGGTGAGGACAAAGGTCACCCGACCGGTGGAGCACGCCGCGAGCGCGCTCGGCGAGGCGACCAGGCACAGGGCGAAGGCGCAGGACAGGGCGATTGCCAAGGCCCGCGCCCTCCTTGTCGCCGCTCGCGGGGACGTGAAACCGTGCATGCCCTGTCCTCCTCCTGGGGTGATGTGCCGAGCGGATGAGCCTACCGCCATCGAGGCGGCTCCGCGAGCGCTCAGGCGGTGGCCGCCACCGCCCGGCGGGGCGTACCCTCGGCGCTGTCCTCAGCGGTGAGCGGCTGGGCTATGTCCTCGAGGGCCCTTCCCTCCGCCTTGACCCCGTAGACGAGCTCGACGAGTCCGCCGATGATCATCATCGATGCGCCGAGGATCAGTCCCAGGGCGGCCTGCGAGAACTTGCCGGTCGCGACCAGACGGGAGAAGAGCAGCGGCCCGATGATCCCACCGAGCCCGGTTCCCACGGCATAGAACACCGAGATGCACAGGGCGCGGGTTTCCATCGGGAAGATCTCCGACACCGTCAGGTAGGCGGCCGAGGCGCCCGCCGACGCGAAGAAGAAGATCACACACCAGGCGATGGTCTGCGTCGTCGCCGTCAGGGCACCGGCCTTGAACAGGAACGCCGAGATCACCAGCAGGGCACCCGAGAGGATGTACGTCCCGGAGATGAGTGGTTTTCGCCCGATGGTGTCGAACAGCGGTCCGAGCAGGAGTGGGCCGAGGAAGTTCCCGATCGCGAACGGGATGTAGTAGAGCGCGGTGTTCTCCACCCCGAAGAACGTGCTGAGCACGGTCGCGTAGGTGAAGAAGATCGCGTTGTAGAGGAACGACTGCGTGATCATCAGGGTGGCGCCGAGCGTGGAGCGGCCCGGATATCTC
>DASZLV010000055.1:0-4176 GCA_035552215.1 Solirubrobacteraceae bacterium
CGAGCGAGCATTCGTCACGATTGTCGAGCGCTATCGCCGCGAGCTCGTCGCCCAGGCGCGCCGGCTGGATTCTGGCGGCCGCGCCGAGGACCTCGTCCAGCAGACCTTCCTGAGTGCCTTCGCTGCGCTGCAGTCGGGCGCGGAGGTCGCGCACCTGCGCGGCTGGCTTCATCAGATTCTCCGCCACGCGGCCATTCGCTCCCTCTCGCGGGAGCGTCCCGCGGACGCGCTCGACGCGGCGCTGTTGGCGGGCGCATCGCTCGAGGAGTCGGTCGAGAGCCGGCTGCTCGTCTCCGATCTGCTGGCGGAGCTCGGGCGCCTGCCCACCCGGCAACGCCAGGCCATCGTCGAGATGTCGCTCGCGGGGCGCAGCCGCGCGGAGGTCGCCAGTTCGATGGGTCTGAGCGAGGGCGCGGTGCGCCAGCTCGTGCACCGTGCCCGAGCGACGCTGCGAACCGCGGTCACCGCCCTCACCCCGTATCCGCTCGCCCAGTTTCTCGGCGCCGTCCACAGCGCCGCCAACACCGATGGTGCGACGGATCTTGCGATCGGCGCCGGCACAGCCTCGGCGGGCGGCGCCGTGGTCAAGCTCGGAGCGCTCGTAGCCTCGGCGGCCGTAGCCACCGCCGTCGTCGCCGCACCGCCCTCCCATCACCATCGTCGCGGCGTGGCCGCTGCCTCTGCCCATGTCACGACCCACGCGGGGCGCCATCAAGGTGCCTCCCGCGCCGCGGCCGCTCGCGACGCCTCCTTCGTCACTGCCACCGTGCATCCGAGGACCGCTTCCCAGCCTTCGGGAGGCGGGTCGGGGTCGGCCGGGCGCACGGCTGCTCACCACCGGGACGCGCGAGGCGGCGAGCGATCACGCGGCGGCTCCTCGCCGGGCGGGAGCGGGGGCGACGGCTCCCGGAATGGCCCCGGCCCCACTAGGAGCGAGGGTGGAGGCTCGGGCTCGGGCCCGGACGGGACTCATGGCGGCGATGGTGCCAGCGGCTCATCCTCGGGCTCGGGTGGCGGCGACTCGCAGGTGGCCAGCACCGACGGGGGTGGCCCCGGTCCGAGCGGCAGCCCCTCCACGGGCGGTTCGGGGAGCGACGGTGGCGGTGGCGGCTCGACCCCGAGCGACGGCGGCTCCGGGGGCGGTAGCTCCGGCGACGCCGGCTCCACGACGGGGACCCAGGTGTCCATCAGCGGGTCGGGATCGGACGGTGGCTCGTCGAGCGGGTCCTCAGGGTCAAGCAGCGGCTCGACCGCCACCAGCGGCTCGAGTGCCACCAGCGGCCCGAGCACCACCAGCGTCCCGACCGGCGACTGACCCCCGACCCCCGACGGCGTGACCTTTTCCGAAACGCCGTCTCTTCTCTGATGCAACACGACAAGGCGGTCGCCACCGGCGGCCCTCGACATCAGGGAGGTACTCGATGAGAAGGATTCTGTTCACGATGCTCGCGGCCGGCGTTATCGCCGCCGCAGTGCCGACGTTGGCGTTCGCCCGACATCACCACAGCACCCATCATCGGCATCACTCCCACGCGCGGGTTCGCCATGAGCGTTTCGGAAGCACGAGCACCACCCCTGGCACCACGACCTCTCCGTCCGCGGGGACGGTGGCCTCGTTCACCAACGGATTGCTGACGATCAAGCTCACCGACGGCACGCTGGTGAGCGGGATGGTCACCGCCGACACCGAGATTGAGTGCCAGGCCTCCGCGCCCGCCCAGATGCAGAGCGACGAACACGGCGGCGGTGACGGCACCAGCGGTAGCGGTGACAACGGTGACGGCAGCGGCGATCAGGGTGACGACCAAGGCGATGGCCAGCAGTGCACCACCTCGGCACTGGCGATGAACGCCGTCGTCCAAGAGGCCGAGCTCTCGATCTCGAGCGCGGGAGCGGTGTGGTCCAAGGTCGAACTCGGCTAACACCCGGAACACGGCTTTCGTGGTCGCCGGGCCTGCCGCAGGCCTGCTTCCAGGCGATCGCGAATCAAGAGCGGCGGCCCTCTCCTGGGCCGCCGCTCTTCGCGTTCTATGACCGGGCCGCGGAGCGCCTCCGGTCCGCCACGAGCGCGAACACGGTCCCGAAGGCGACATGGTCGGCGAGCTGAGGAGCCAGCGGCAGGGCCCTGATGGCGGGGAAGCGACGGCCGATGATGCCGACGTTGACGAGCCCGATGGCAAGCCCCGCCGCGGCGCCCCAGGCGGCCGACCGACGGGCGGGCAGGGTCCGGGCCAGCACCTCCGCGCACAGCGCCGAGATGATCAGGTGGATCGCCCCGCCGCGCACGAGCCCGGGCCGGCCCGGCGGCGCCAGGGTGCCGATCGCGCGTATCGCGTCGCGCACGTAAACGGCGGCCGCGCGCACGCTGCCCTGCGAGAGCAGGGCATGCAGGGTCGACGGGGCACCGCTGAACATGGCGGCCGCGGCGGTGGCCTCGGCGATCCTCCTGCGGTCACGCACCATCAGGCAAACCTACCCGGGCTCCGTCGCCGGTAGCCTGGCGGGGGTGGCGAAGCTTCCGAGCGAACGCGACTGGCAGCGCGCGGCGCTGCTCGAGCCGATCCCCGGGCCCCGTCACCCCGAGCTCATCAGCGACGGCGGCGGACTCCCGTTTCCACCCTCCGCCCTGGCCGGGGAGCCGAGCGGACTCGACGAGGACGAGCCCGCCGCCGCGGCGCTCCTCTCCCACCTGATCTCCCGAGCTCCGAAGCGCGGCGCTCGCGTCCGCTTGAAGCGGGCGGCGGGACCCCCACCGCCTCCGGCAAGCCTCGCTGGCTGGCGGGAGCTCGCCCGCAGCGACGACGAGGTCCTGTTCGCGCTTGGCCTGCCGCCGCGCATGCTCACCGCCGCTCTACGACGGTCCGGCCGTCGCCGGACGTGGACCTTCCTCGGCTCAAGCGCGGCGAGGCCGCTGCGGGTTTCGCAGGACGGGATCCGCGCTTCCTCCTGGAGGCCCGACCCCACGCACTCGCCGGCACCCGAGGACACGATGGTGCGCCTGCTCATCACCGAGCAGGCGTTCGCGAGCGGGCGTACCGCCGCCGGCCGCGTCCTTCCCCCGGAGATCTACGTCGACGACGACGAGGTTGTCCTCACCATCTTCGTCACCCCCGCGCCGGGTTACCAGAACGGCACCCCCAATCCCGAGACCCCGGTGCGCGTCGCTCTCCCCCACTCGCTCGGTGCTCGGCGGCTGGTCGACGGCGCGCTGCCCCTTACGCCAGCTTGAGCGGTACCACGCGCTCGTCCACCGCCGGCCACTCGATCTTCCCCACCGGACTCGAGTCCGGAGGGGGCGCCTTGTCCTTGGGCATGGGCTGACGATCGTACTGGACCCTCACCGGGCCCCTCGCTAGGATCGGCTCCGATGCGCAGGCGGACACTCACAGCGGTGGCAATCGGCGCGCTCATCCTCGCGGCCGTGGCCGGAACGACGGCGCTGGCGACGCGGACGGTGAGGATCCCCTCTCACGTGACGATCAAGAGCACGGACCTCATCTTCACCGGCCGGGTGACCGCGGCTAACGCCGCGTGTGAGCGCGCCCGCCGGGTGAAGCTGTATCGCCGCACGGGGTCGCTGCTCCTGGGCGCGGCGACGACTAACGCCTCCGGTCACTGGAAGATCACGGTGGCGGGTTTCGCAGGCGTCTCGCTCGGGCACTTCTTCGCCCGCGTGAGGCAGCGGAGTGAGGGAACGGCGGGCACGATCTACGTGTGCAAGGCCGCCATCTCGCCGACCATCGCCTTCAACCAGTAGCGGGATCGCCCGCGGGCGCGGGCGCGGGATCGCCCGTCGGCTCGGGCTCGGGCTCGGGCGCCGACTCGCTCGGAGCCTCCTCCTTCACGTAAACCACGCCGGCCGTCGCCAGCGGCATCAGCGCGGGCACCACCACGGTGGGCAGGAGCAAGGGGAGGAGGAGGAGATGGAGCCAGTCCCATGCCGTGTTGCCGTGGAAACCCGTCCACCTCCATCCCCCCAGGTAGCCGCCGAGGACGACCGCCCCGAACAGCGCGGCACCTGTGAGCGTCAGCAGCGAACGACGACGGGTCCACGATGCACGCACTTCGGGAAAGATGGGCGCGAGGGCGATGACGAGCGGGAGCAGGATGAGCTCGAGCCAATCCCACACTCGGTTACCGGAGAAGCCCGTCCACCCCCACGGCACCATGTAACCC
>DASZLV010000056.1:0-55304 GCA_035552215.1 Solirubrobacteraceae bacterium
CGCTCGAGCCCGGCCTTGGCCTCGAGCTGGGCCAGGAGCCGGTCGACGTAGTGGATGTCCCACGCGCCCTCGACCTTGGGCACCATGACCACCTGAAGGTGGCTGCCGATCTCCGTCACCAGCGTGGTGAGGTCACCGAGGGCCCACGGCGATTCCAGGCTGTTGACCCGGGTCCACAGCGCCGTCTCACCGAGATCCATCTCGCGCGCAACGTGGACGAGGCCTGCGCGGGCGGCCTCCTTGTTCTCGACCGAGACGCCGTCTTCGAGGTTGCCGAGGACGATGTCCGCCTTGGCCGCCAGGTCGGGCACCTTGGCCACCATCTTCTCATTGCTCGGATCGAAGAAATGGATCATCCGCGACGGCGTGACGGGGATCTCGAGCAGCGGCGCCGGAGCGCCGAGGGCGAGGGGTTTTCCGAAATCGCGGGGGTTGCGCAAGGAATGTCTCCTGGTGTGGGTGGCCGGCGAATCGTACCCGCGCGGAGCCGACGTGCTCGTTCTCAGACGGCGGCCAGGGCCGGGCGCTCCGCCACCCAGGCGTCGCTGACCTCCCTGAGGATGCCGAGCATCGCCGCCGCCGCCGGCGAGCGGTAGCCGGCGGGGAGGACCGCGGCGATGGGCCGGGGAGGGGGCGGGCGGTCGAGCGCGCGGACGACGACGTCGTCCCGGATCGCGCGCGTGACCATGTCCGGGATGAGCGCGACGCCGACCCCGGCGGCGACGAACCCGAGCATGGCCGGGTAGTCGTCGTGCTGGAAGGCGATCTGGGGCTCGAAGCCGGCCGCATGGCAGGCGCGAAGGAAGAGCCGGGAGTCCGGGCAGGTGTTGGTGGTCGCGAGCATCCAGGGCTCGGAGGAGAAGCTCGCGAGATCGAGGGCCGGCGCGTCGGCGAGCGGATGCCCGCTGGGCATGGCGACGTACATGGGGTCGTCGAACAGGTGGACGACCTCGACCGCGCTGTCGGCGCCCACCTCGGAGTCGTGGGAGAGCGCCATGTCGAGCTCGCCGGAGATGAGCTGGGGCAGTGAGTAGGCCGGATCGAGCATGGCGATGCTGAGCTCGACGGCCGGATGGCACTCGCGAAAGCGGGTGATGGCGCGCGGGACGACGGAGACCGCCGCGGAGGCGAACGAGGCCAGGCGTAGCCGACCGCCCTCGAGCCCGGCCAGGGCGTGCAGCTCGGCCTCGGCATCGTCAAGCCGGGCGAGGATGGCCTCGCCGCGCTCGACGAGGAGTCGTCCGGCGTCGGTGAGAACGGCACCCTTGGGCACGCGCAGCACCAACATGGCGCCCACCTCGGCCTCCAGGGTCGCGATCTGGCGCGAAACGGCAGGCTGTGTGTATCCAAGCGCGGCCGCGGCCCCCGAGAACGAGCCGTGGCGCGCGACCTCACACAGGACCCGGAGTCGGCGCACGTCGATCATGACGTCAAGTTATACCAGTCCCAGCAAACCCCTATTTGCATTTATGGGCCTCCGGAGCCAGAGTTCATGGCCCCACACGAAACGAGCGACCATGAGCACGCTTACCGCCTCGATCACCATCCGCCCCGCATACGCCGAGGACGACCGCGCTCTCACGCGGCTTGCAGCCCTCGACAGCGCCGAGAGTCCGCCGCCAGCGCCGCGCCTCCTGGCCGAGGTCGATGGTGAGCTGCGGGCGGCCCTCTCCCTCGCGGACGGCTCGGTCATCGCTGACCCCTTCGTCGCGACCTCGGACATCGTCGCCCTCCTGCGCGTCCACGCCGCCACGAGCGCCCATCGGGCGCGCCCGCACCGGCACCCCCGGCCCCACCTCGCGTTCGGATAGGCGCTCTGACGAGGGCCGCCGCCCGAGCCGGGCGATGACGCCACACGCAAGCTCTATCGGTCCATTGCACCTTCTACCGCGAGCTCGACGAGGAGCCGTTCTCCGGCCAGATGAGCGAAGCCCAGCGCCTCGTGGTCCGGCTCGGGGTCGATCGGCTGTAGGCCTCGTGCTCGACAAGCCTCCCGGCTCATAAGCGCCGCGCGCAGCGCCATGGTCCTCGGCGTGCGCTGCGCCATCCCCGGCTGTCATTCTTCCCGTCCTTCGCGAACAGCCCAGGGAGAGCACATGACGCACGTCGACACCGATCAAGCAGCACGCGAGGCGAGCGGAGCGCATCCGTACGGCCGCTACCTCGAGGAGTTCGAGGTGGGCGCGGTCTACAAGCACTGGCCCGCGAAGACCGTGACCGAGGGCGATGACCACCTGTTCTGCCTGCTCACCATGAACCATCACCCCCTGCACATCAACGACGTCTACGCCAGGCAGTCCCAGCAGGGCCGCAATGTCGTGGTCGGACCGCTCGTGTACTCGCTGGCGCTGGGTATGAGCGTCTCGGACGTGAGCGGCAAGGCGATCGCTAACCTCGCCACCGAGGAGCTCAAGCACCCGGCGCCCGTCTTTCACGGGGACACCCTGTTCTGCGAATCCGAGGTCCTCGAGGTGCGCGAGTCCCGCTCCAAGCCCGACCGCGGTACCGTGCGCGTGCAGACACGCGTGCTCAACCAGGACGGCGTGCTCGTGGCCGAGTTCAAGCGGCTCGTGCTCGTGCCCCGCCGCCAGCTCGCGGAGGGTATAGAGAGAGCCGAGGGCAGCGTCGAATAACCTCGACGTGCGCCCCCGCCGCGGATCTTCACAAGGTAGGCTACGGCCAGCCACCGAGTCCTAAAAGGAGTGCAGGAGAGCCCATGGCGTACACCGAAGCGCAGCATGAAGCGAGGACCGAAAATGTGCGTCTGCAGGCTTGGGTGGCGGAGATGGCGGAGCTGACCGAGCCCGACGCCGTCCACTGGTGCGACGGGTCCGAGGACGAGTACGAGCAGGTCGCCCAGACCTTGCTCGACGCCGGAACCTTCGAGCGCCTCGCGCACGAGAAGCGCCCGAACTCGTTCCTCGCCCGCTCGGACCCGGCTGATGTCGCGCGCGTCGAGGACCGGACCTTCATCTGTTCCGAACGCGAGTCGGACGCGGGCCCGACCAATAACTGGCGCGAGCCGAACGAGATGCGCGAGACGCTCAGGGGCCTGTTCGAGGGCTCGATGCGCGGCCGCACCATGTACGTGGTCCCCTACTCGATGGGCCCGATCGGCTCGCCCATCTCCCACATCGGGGTGCAGCTCACCGATTCCGCCTATGTGGTGGCGTCGATGCGGATCATGACGCGCATGGGGCAGCCGGCGCTCGACGCGCTCGGGGCGGACGGCGAGTTCGTCCCCTGCCTGCACTCGGTGGGCATGCCCCTGGACGCGGGGACGGCCGACGTCCCCTGGCCCTGCAATGCCGAGAACAAGTACATCGTGCACTTCCCCGAGACGCGGGAGATCTGGTCCTTCGGCTCGGGCTACGGCGGCAACGCCCTGCTGGGCAAGAAGTGCTTCGCCCTGCGCATCGCCTCGGTGATGGCGCGCGACGAGGGCTGGATGGCCGAGCACATGCTCATCCTCAAGCTCACTTCGCCCGAGGGCGAGGTCAAGTACATCGCGGCGGCGTTCCCGAGCGCATGCGGCAAGACCAACCTGGCCATGCTCATTCCCACCATCGAGGGCTGGAAGGTGGAGACGATCGGGGACGACATCGCGTGGATGAAGTTCGGCGCCGACGGGCGGCTCTACGCCGTCAATCCCGAGGCCGGATTCTTCGGCGTCGCTCCGGGCACGGGCGAGCGCACCAACCCCAACGCCATCCGGACCCTGGTCGCCAACTCGGTGTTCACCAACTGCGCCAAGACCGATGATGGCGACGTGTGGTGGGAGGGAATGACCCCCGAGCCGCCGTCGCACGCCATCGACTGGCACGGCAACGACTGGTCGCCGGACTCGCAGAGGCCCTCGGCCCATCCCAACGCGCGCTTCACCACGCCCGCCTCCCAGTGTCCGTCGATCGCTCCCGAGTGGGAGGACCCGAGCGGGGTGCCGATCGACGCCATGCTCTTCGGGGGACGCCGCTCCTCCGTCGTCCCCCTCGTGCACGAGGCCCGCGACTGGGAGCACGGGGTCTTTCTCGGTTCCATCATGTCCTCGGAGACCACGGCCGCTCAGGCCGGGGCGGTCGGGAAGCTGCGCTTCGATCCCATGGCCATGCTCCCCTTCTGCGGCTACCACATGGCCGACTACTTCGGGCACTGGCTCGAGATCGGGCGACGCGAGGGCGCACAGGTGCCGAAGATCTTCTACGTCAATTGGTTCCGCAAGGACGCCGAGGGCAAGTTCCTGTGGCCCGGATACGGGGAGAACTCCCGCGTCCTGGCCTGGGTCTTCCGCCGCTGCGAGGGCACGGTGGAGGCCGAGGAAACGCCGATCGGCCTCGTTCCCAGGGCGGGCGCCGAGGGCGGGATCGACATCGACGGACTCGACGTCTCCGAGGAGGCCATGGCCGAGCTCCTCGCCGTCAACCCCGAGGAGTGGAAGCAGCAGCTCCCGCAGGTCCACGAGCACTTCGCGCGCTTCGGGGAGCGGCTTCCGTCCGAGCTCCGCGCGCAGCTGGCGGCGCTCGAGGAGCGGCTCGGCTAGCGCCGCTCACACCAGTCGCCGGTAAAGGCGCGGGGCGCGCGTCCGTAATCTCACTACGGTGGCCCTGCCCTTCGTCCCCTCCGACGCCGCCATGCTCGCCGTCCAGGCGGCGGTGGTCGCCGCCCCCCGCGCCGATCCTCCCGGTCTCGACTGGCTGCGCCGTCTCGGAGGCCGCGGCTGGGCCCTCCTTCCCCTGGGCTCGATCGTCGTCGTCATCGCGGCCATCGGCGCCGCTGCTCAGACGGCGACGGACCTGACCTACCTGGCCCTCGTGGCCGTGCCCATCCTCGCCGCCCTCGCCCTCGGATGGGCGGTCCGAGGAGCAAGGCCGGTCGCGGCCCTGGCCGTGATTCCCCTGTTCGCGGCGGCCTGGATCTGGCGCACCTCCCTCGTGGGAGAGGCCGCCGCGGTCGCCCTCTCGGCTCTGAGCGCCGTCACTCTCGGCATCCTCCTCGCCGCCCTCACGCCACCGAGCTGGCTCAAGGTCGGAATCGTCCTCATGGCCATTGGCGACAGCTATCTGGTCGCCACCGACCTCCTCCAGAAGCCCAACAACGTCCTCACCGCCGCCCACCCCGCCGCCGGCCTGCCCCAGCTCCAGTCCGAGCTCTTCGGCACCGTGCAGATGGGCTACGGAGACCTCTTCATCGCGGCCGTGCTCGGCGCCGTGCTCGCGAGCGACCGGGGAAGACAGCTCCAAGCGGCCCTCCTGACCCTGCTCTTCGCCGCCGCCTTCGACCTCCTCTTCTTCGCGGTCAACGAATTGCCGGCCACAGTGCCAGTCGCCCTGGCCCTCATAGCTAGCGAGCTGTGGCGCGTGCGCGCGGAGAGGACGAGGAGGGCGGACCGCCGGAGCCCGGCCCGGGGATCACCACGCGCGGGGGCCGCTGGGGGAGTGTTCGGCGCCCACTGCGTGAGCACCCAGACCGCCGCGCACGTGGCAAGGGCCGTTCCGGGCCCAGAACCGACACGCCCGTCGCCCGCCCAAGCAAAAGCTAGTGCTGATCCCCGCCCGTCGAGGCCGGCGGACGCGACTCCTCGGCCAGGGATGTGATGGCCAGCGCTCCGCGAGCCGAACCTTCGAGCACGGCCGTCGCCTCCTCCGCCGAGCGCGCGTAGAGCTCGACGAGCAGGTGGACGACTATCTGGTCCTCGTCGTGCTTGTGGAAGCGGACGTGGGTGAAGAACTCGCGCGTGCCGTGGTCGCCGAAGGCGGCGTAGGAGAGGGCGTCGCCCGCCTCGGGGCCCGAGCACGTCTCGACCTCGTCGGCGTCGACGGTGACGGTGCACGAGGCGACCCAGGGCGTTCCGGCGATCATCCGCTCCCAGCGATCCTCGATGGGCTCGACGCGGCCGTTGTGAAAGCCCAGGTGCGGCTGGTCGTGCATGCAGTCCAGGCACTGGACCACTGCCTCCTGCATCTCGTCCACCACCTCGCCACGTTCCCCGGTCTCGGGGTCGATCCGGTGGATCCCCTCGTAGTGCACCTGCACTTCGAGATTTTGCGACCAGCAGCGGTAGCAGCGCAGCCAGCTCCGGACTTCAGTGGAGCCCTCCATGACCATGATTCTATGCTCCCCCCGCGTGTACAGCTCCCAGGGCCCGATCGGAGTGATCCTCGCCGGCGGCCGCGGCCGGCGGATAGGGGGCGCCAAGGCGGGCGTGGAGCTCGGAGGCCGGCCCCTCATCCGCTACCCGCTCGATGCGCTCCGCTCGGCGCTGAGCGAGGTGGTGATCGTGGCCAAGGAGGACACCGAACTCCCGCCCGGCCTCGGCCCCGTCCCCGTGTGGGTCGAGCCCCCGGAACCGTGCCATCCGCTGGCGGGCATCGTCCATGCCCTCGGCGCCGCCGCCGGGCGAGCGGTGCTCGTGTGCGCGGCGGACATGCCGTTCGTGCCCCCCGCTCTCGTGACCCGGATCCTCACCACCGATCCGGCCGGGGCGCCGGCGGTCGTCCCGACCTGCGGCGGCCGCCTCCAGCCCCTCCTCGCCCTCTACCTTCCCGCCGCGGCGACGGCGCTCGACGCTACCGCGGCCACGGCGGGACGCCCCCTCCGTGATGAAGTCGCGGCGCTCGCGCCGCAACTGATCGCGATCGAGGACGCGCGCGCCTTCGCCAACGTCAACACCCGGGCGGACCTCCGGCGGGCGGAGGCGATCCTCGCCTACCCGAACGTGAAGTCGTAGGCCTCCACCCCCGGGGGCAGCTCCACCGTGAGCAGGCGCTGCTCGTCGGTGGTCATGGAGACGAGGCTGTAGAGGCGCTGGCCGCGGACGGTGAGCTCGCCCGCGTGCACGTCGGAGCCGGCGGCGGCCGGGGTGATGGGGCGGCCGTTCAGGCGCACCTGCACGCGACGGGCGACGTTCCCGACCGAGGTGAGCACGAGGTAGACCTTGGCCGCCTGGAAGTTGAGCGAGATCTCGCCCGGGGCGCTCACGGGCGTCGCGTATTGCGAGGTCAGCCTCCAGATGCCCTTGAGTGAGGCCTGGCCGAGCTTGAGGCTGCCATCGCCCGGATACAGGTGCACGCCCGCTTTGAGCGCGGGCAGGAAGTTCTTCGGCGCCGCTCGCTCGGCCCCGAGATATGTCTCGGAGCTGCCCACCCCCTGGGTGGCGGTCGGGACCTTGACCGTGATCGGCGGCGGCAGGTGGGTGGCCCCAGACTGGAACAGGAGTTCGCGCACCGCGGCCTCGCTCTGCTTGTAGTCGCCCTCCCCCGGCTGCTCGTGCCTGACCTCGCCGCTGGCGTCGATGAGATACTCAGCCGGCCAGTACTCGTTCTGGTAGGCGTTCCAGGTGCCGTAGTTGTTGTCCTGAACGACCGGGTAGCGGATCCCGTTCGCCGCGATGGCCTGCTGGACATTGCTCGCCTCCTGCTCGAAGGTGAACTCCGGGGTCTCGACCCCAACGATCTCGAGCCCGTAGGGGTGATAGGCGGCGTAGAGCGCCTTGAGGAAGGGGACGGTGCGGATGCAGTTGATGCAGGTATAGGTCCAGAAGTCGACGAGCACGACGTGGCCGCGGAGGCCCGGCATGCTCAGGGCCCGGCTCGAGGACGTGTTGAACCAGTCCTGCGTGCCGGTGAAGTTCGGGGCCTGCCCGAGGTCCGGCAGCGACGGCGTCCGCACGCCGGGGAGCGCCACGGCGGCCGCCGCGGCCCCGCCGCTGGGCGCGGCCGTGGCGGCCGCCTCCCGCTGGCGGATGGCGAAGCGCGACTCCGGACGCAGCGACGCGAGGCGGTTCTGCACCGCGCCCGAGCTCTCGAGCGAGCGAGTCGGGTCGGTGAGGAAGGAGGGCAGGCTCTTCGAGGCGGCGAGCGTGTCCTCGAAGCGCACGTCGAGGTTGGTGGCCATGACCACGCCGGTGAGGAGGAGGACGACGCCCAGGGTGCGCTCGACGAGGTGACCCCGGGCCTTGCGGCGCACGAGGTCCATCGCCCGCCGGCCGCCGACGGAATAGAGGGTGAGGACGGCGCTCAGCCCCACGACGTAGGCGACGGCCACCGCGACGACGCGAGCGGAGGTGTTGCCCGAGGCGCTGACCGAGATGACCGCCCCGAGGATCGGCCCCGCGCACGGGGCGCAAACGAAACCAAGCGCTCCCCCGACGAAGAGACCGGACCAGAACCCTGTGCCACGGGTATGAGGGCCGAAGCGGGCCAGGCGCGAGAGGGGCGCCTGCACGCGCTCGGCGACCCGGGGGATGAGCATCACGAGCCCGAAGGCGATGAGGACGACGACGGCCAGGGTGCGGGTCGCGCCCGCGGCCAGCCCCACGCCCTTGGCGACTTGGGCCAGGGCGACGATGGCGACGGTGAAGGTGAGGGCGAGGCCGAGGACGATCCCGAAGGGGCGCCGCCGTCCGCCCAGCGCGCTGGCCGAGAGCAGGGCGGGGAGGACCGGGAGAACGCAGGGCGTGATCGCCGTGCCCGCCCCGGCCACCAGCGCGAAGAGCATGAGCACGAGCATGTGCGCGGATGATGCGGGGGCGGTCTTGCGCGCGTATTAACGCGCGCCGGGACCGCTCTGCGCGGGGGCGGCACGCCGGGTGTCGAGCGCGTCGATCATGAGCTCGAGCATACGGCGCCACGCGTCCGGCTCGACCCGGCGGGCCGCCCGCGTAGCCGCGAAGAGCAGGCGCAGGTCGAGCGTGGTTGCATCGCTGCGCAGGCGCCCCTCGGCGCGCGTGTCGACGAGGAGCTGGTCGAGGGCGCCGTGCGCGCGGTCGAGGGCGGCGATGACCGCCGGATGGCCGGACACCGTCTGCATCGCCTCGCCGAAGAAGTCGTCGCACGACTGGTGCTCGAGCAGGCGCCACAGGATCTCGGTGAGCGCCGGCCAGCGGTCGCCTGTGCGCTCTCCCGCCTCGCGTGCGCCCGCGGCGATCTGATCGAGGCGATCGACGACGAGCTCGGCGATGAGCTCGTGCTTGGAGGGGAACTGGCGGTACACGCTGCCGATCCCGGCCCCGGCGGCGGCGGCGACGACCGGCATCGGCGTGTCGAGGCCATCCCGGGCGAAGACCTCACCCGCCGCTTTGAGGAGTCTGGTGCGCTTGCTCGCGGGGTCAAGGAGGGCCCACAGCGGCTCCGTGTCCACAGGCGGAATGCTCATTCCGCTATAGTAACCGACGGACCTTGTTTGGACGGACGGCCTCCAGCTCCCGGCGGTGGCGCCGCCGTCGTCACGCCGGCTGCTGATTAATGACCGAAGCCCCCGCCCAGCGCATTCATCCAAACGCCATCCTCGCCGTCCTCGCCCTCGCCGGGGCCGCGTACGCGGCGTTGAGCTCGACTGTCGTACCCGCCCTCCCGTCCATCCAGCACGCGCTGCACACCAACGAGAACGGCGTCACCTGGCTCCTGACCGGCTACCTGCTCTCCGCCTCGGTGGGAACCTCGATCCTCGGACGCCTGGGGGACATGTACGGTAAGGAGCGCGTGCTCATGTGGACCCTCGTCGTCCTGTCCGCAGGCACGCTCCTCGGAGCCCTCGCCACCTCGCTGCCCGTGATGATCGCCGCGCGCGTCATTCAGGGAGCCGGCGGCGGCATCTTCCCGCTCGCCTTCGGGATCGTGCGCGACGAGTTCCCCCGGGACAAGGTGGCGGGGAGCATCGGCATCCTCTCCTCCATCCTCGGCGTGGGGGGCGGGGTGGGGATCGTGCTCGCCGGGGTGATCATCGCTCACCTCAGCTATCACTGGCTCTACTGGTTCCCGCTCATCGTGATCGTCGTCGCGGCCGTGTGCACGTGGCGCTTCGTCCCCGAGTCCCCGGTCCGGGTGCCCGGGCGGGTCAACTGGCTCGCCGCCGCGCTCATGAGTCTGGGCATTTCGCTCATCCTCATCGCCGTGAGCGAGACGATCACCTGGGGCTGGGGCTCGGTCAAGACCGTCGGCCTAATCGCCGTCGGCGCCCTCATCTGCGCGGCCTGGGTCGTGGTCGACGTCCGCAGCCGCGAGCCCCTCATCGACATGGCCATGATGCGCATCCGTGGGGTGTGGACGACGAACGTGGCGGCCTTCCTCCTCGGGGCCGGCATGTATTCGTCCTTCATCGTCTTCCCCCAGTTCGCCCAGCTCCCCAAGAGCACGGGCTTCGGGTTCGGCGCCTCCACCCTCGTGTCAGGGTTGTACCTGCTTCCGGCCACGCTGGGGATGATCGTCCTCGGCACCGCCGCGGGCACGATCTCGCGGCGCTGGGGCTCGAAGGCCGCGCTTCTGCTCGGAACGGGATTCACGACGGGGGCGTTCCTGCTTCTCGCCCTCGCTCACGGGCACCCGTACGACCTCCTCATCGCCGCGGCGCTCCTGGGCATCGGCATGGGGCTCGCGTTCGCGGCCCTGGGGAACCTCATCGTGCAAGCCGTTCCCGCGCACCAGACCGGCGTGGCGAGCGGCATGAACACAGTCATGCGCACGCTCGGCGGGGCCGTGGGCGGTCAGCTCTCGGCCACCTTCATTGCCCACAACATCGCCCATGGCCTGCCCACCGTGACCGGCTTTAGCGACACCTTCGTGATGGCGACCGCCTTCCTCGTCGCGTGCCTGCTCGCCGGAGTTCTCGTCCCCGGGCGGGTCAGCCTCCGATCGCGGACATCGAGCGCGCCGGCCGCACGAACCCTGCCTCACCCACATGATGCTTGAGTTCCTTGCGCCAGACGGCGTCGCGGATGATCTCCTCGAGCTCGCCGTCATCGGCGCCGGCGCGTAGCGGCTCTCGCAGGTCGGTCTCGTTGATCGAGAACAAGCAGGTCCTGAGCTTGCCTTCGGCGGTCAGGCGGATCCGGTTGCAGTCGCCGCAGAAGGGCTCGGAGACGGGGTTGATGAACCCGATCTTCCCGTGACCGTCGGCGAAGCGGTACACGCGCGCCGTCGCGCTCGGCTCCCGGGGCTCGGCCTCTAGGGGATAGACCTCCTCGATCGCGGCGCGGATCTCCTCGCCGGTGAGCACCTGCTCGGGCGTCCATTCCTCATCGGCGTCGAGGGGCATGAACTCGATGAACCGGATCTCGTAAGGGGTCTGGCGCGCCATCTCGGCGAAGGGGAGGACCTCGTCCTCGGTGAAGCCCCGGATGGCGACGGCGTTGACCTTGATCGGGTGCGCCTCCGGGAAGGAGCCGAGCCGCTCGAGGCCGCGCAGAACCTTGGGGAGCGCGTCCCGGCGCGTGAGCTCGAAGAAGCGGTCCTGCTGCAGGGAGTCGATCGACACGTTGAAGCGGTTGATGCCCGCGGCCACGAGGGCCTCGGCGTCGCGCTCGAGGAGGAAGCCGTTGGTGGTGATCGACAGGTCATGCACGTCTTCGAGCACGGAGAGCATCCGCGCGAGCTTGGGGAAGCCCCGGCGCACGAGCGGCTCGCCTCCTGTCAGACGCACGTCATGGACCCCCATCGAGGCGAGGAGGGCGACGACACGCGTGATCTCCTCAAAGGTGAGAATTTCGTCGCGCTCAAGCCACGGCAGGCCCTCGGCGGGCATGCAGTACTGGCAACGGAAGTTGCAGCGATCGGTGACGGATATGCGCACGTCGCCTATGGATCGGCCGTGCCCGTCCTTTAGTGGTTCTCGAGTCATACCTTGATGCTGCCCGTCAGGCTCCTGGATGAGTCATAGCTTGTATACGAACCTACCCCTGGTATGGATCTACAAGACACCTCCTAAGAGTACTCTTCACGACATGTCGGTCGGCGGGAGGAGCCGGATAGCGGGAGCGATGGCGGTCGCGGCGTGCGCGCTCGCCGGCTGCGGCACGAGCACGAGCGACCAGGTCAAGGCCAAGGTCCAGCAGTTCGCCCACTCCGTCGCCAGCAGGGACGCCAGGACCTTGTGCGATCAGGTCCTCGCTCCCACCCTCCTCGAGCACTTCGCCGCCGTGGGATTGCCCTGCGTGAAGGCGATGGACATCTTCTTGGGCTCGGTTCACAACCCGAGCCTCGCCGTCGGGCGCGTGGTCATCAACGGCGGCAAGGCCGAGGCGCTGACGCTCAGCGGCGCCAAGGGCCAACTCGGGGCCCTCAGCGCCGTCGAGCTCGTGGAGACCTCGAACGGCTGGCGGGTGTCGGGACTCGGATCGCCGCTGTTGCCGGGGTCGGGGAAGAAGAAGGCGTGAGGTTCGGCGCAGCCGAGTTCACGCCAGCTCCTCCGGCAGGAGCCCGAACGCCACCATGTCCAGCGCCATCCCCAGCTGCATGTGGAAGGCGCGCAGGACGGCCTCGCGTGTGAATCCCGCTCGCTCGGCGACCCGTTGGGAGGCGGCGTTGCCGGTGGCGGCGTAGAGGTCGATGCGCTCGAGGCCGAGGGTGGCGAAGCCCCAGGAGCAGATGAGATGCAGGGCGCGGGTCGCGTGCCCCTGCCCGCGGGCATGGCGGCCGAGGAGATAGCCGACCTCGCCGCGGGCGTGCTCCCAGGTGAAGCGCATCAGCGAGATCGAGCCGAGGAGCTCACCGTCGGCCGCGCCGACGATGGCGAAGGGGGCGGAGATCCCGTCACGGACCAGGGCTCGGCTCTCGGCGATCCACGCCCGCGCGGCGGTGATGCCGTAGACGGTGGGTATCCGTGTCCAGCGCGTGATCTCCTCGTCGCGGCACAGGGCGACGAGGGTGGCGACGTCGGATTCCCGCCAGGGTCGCAGGACTGTCGCACCCTCTCCGAGGGGCTCGGTGGGGAGGACGATGCGCGCCCGGCCGGACATGAGCTAGGAGATCGTCGCGGCCCGCGCGGCCAGCGCGTGCTCGAGCGCGGCGGCGTCCAGGCCGGGGTCCTGTTCCTCGAGCCAGCGCTCGGCTGCGCGGCGGCCGCCGAGGGCGCGCATGCCCCGGTCGCCATGCTCGGCGGCGAAGTCGGCGAGGGCGTGAAGCCGGCGGGCGCGGAGCCGGCGGGCGGGGAGGTCGATGCTCTCGCGATGGGCGTCGAGGGCGTCGAGGAGGGTGTCGATGCCGGTCGGCGGGGAAACGGAGGAGACGGTGATGACGGGAGTCTCGCCCGCGCCCAGTGAGCGCAGCGCCGACCGGATATCGGCGAGGGCGCGCATGGCGGGGCGGCCCAGGTCGGCCTTGGTGACCACAAGCACATCGGGTATCTCCATGATCCCCGACTTCAGGAACTGAAGCACGTCCCCGGAGCCGGGCTGCACGACGACGGCAACGGTGTCCGCCACATCGGCGACCTCGGTCTCGGACTGTCCGACCCCGACAGTCTCGATCACCACCACGTCGAAGGCGGCGGCGAGGGCGCTGGCGGCGGCCCGGGTCGCGGGCGCGAGTCCGCCGAGGCGCTCTCCGACGGCGGTCGAGCGGATGTAGACGCCGCGGTCGGCAGGTTCGACCTCGATGCGCGCGCGGTCGCCGAGGAGCGAGCCGCCCGATCGCCGCGACGACGGATCGACCGCGAGCACCGCCACCGAGCGATCCTGCGCCCGCCACTGGGCCACCAGCCGCGAGAGGAGCGAGGACTTCCCCACCCCCGGCGGCCCCGTGATCCCCACCACGTGCCCTCGCGGCTCGCCGCCGAGCGCCGAAGGTGACACGGCGGCGAGGAGCTGGCGCCCCTCCGCGCGCGCAGCGGGAGAGCGGTTCTCGAGCAGGTTGAGGACCGATGGGGCAGCGCTGAGGTCGCCTGCCCGCAGGCGCTGGCCCAGGTCGGCGCCCTCGGGCATTACCGACCCTCGCCGCTGGTCAAGCGCGGACGCCGGCTTCGACGCGCTCGCGCTCGGCCACGAGCTCGACGATCTCGTGCATGATCCGGCCCAGGTCGAAGTCCTTGGGCGTGTACACCGCGGCCACGCCCGCTTCGCGCAGGCGCGCGGCGTCGGCCTCGGGGATGATTCCGCCGACGATCACCGGGACGTCGCCGACCCCCGCCTCGCCCAGCGCTGCGAGCACCGAGGGGATGAGCTCGGCGTGCGAGCCCGAGAGGATCGACAGCCCGACGACATGCACGCCCTCCTGGGCCGCCGAGGTGGCAATTTCACTGGGGGTGAGCCGGATCCCCTGGTAGACCACGTCCATGCCGACGTCGCGGGCGCGCACGGCGATCTGCTCGGCGCCGTTGGAATGGCCATCGAGACCGGGCTTGCCGACGAGGATCTTCAGGCGCCGGCCGAGCGCCTCGCTCACCCGTTCGACCTCGTCGCGGAGCCCGGCGAGATCGGCGCTGGGTACCGAGGCCGCCTCGCCCACGCCGGTGGGAGCCCGGTAGCTCCCGAACTCCGAGCGCAGCGTCTGCGACCACTCGCCGGTGGTGGCGCCGGCGCGGGCGGCGGCGATCGTCGCGGGCATGATGTTCTCCGAATCGTCTCCCGCCACGCGCGCGAGCTCGGCGAGCGCGGCGTCGACGGCGGCCTGATCGCGTGTCGCTCGCCACTCCTCGACGGCGGCGCGGCGCTCGGCCTCGACCGCGGGGTCGACGACAAGGATCCCGCCGTCGGCATCGGCGGTCAGCGGCGAGGGCTCGGTCTCGGTGTAGCGGTTGACGCCGACGGCGACGAGCTCGCCCGACTCGATCCGGGTGATCCGCTCACGGTGGGCCTCGACGAGCGCGGCCTTCATGTAGTCGACGGCCTCGACCGCGCCGCCCAGCTCCTGCACGCGCTTCATCTCCTCGCGCGCCCCTTCGAGGAGCTCGGCCACCAGCCCGTCCATGACCTTCGAGCCCTCGAAGATATCCGGGTAGTCGAGCAGGTCGGTCTCGTAGGCCAGCACCTGCTGCAGGCGCAGCGACCACTGCTGGTCCCAAGGGCGCGGGAGACCGAGGGCCTCGTTCCACGCCGGGAGCTGGATCGCCCGCGCGCGCACGCTGCGACCGAGGGTGACGGCGAGCGCCTCGAGCGCGATCCGGTAGGCGTTGTTCTCGGGCTGGGCCTCGGTGAGGCCGAGCGAGTTGACCTGGACGCCGTAGCGGAAGCGGCGGTGACGTTCGTCCTCGACCCCGTAGCGTTCGAGACCGATCTCGTCCCACAGGATGGCCATGGCCCGCAGCTTCGCGTGCTCCTCGATGAAGCGGACGCCGGCATTGACGAAGAAGGAGATCCGCCCGAACACCGCTCCCATGCGGTCCTGCTCGACCCGGCGCGAGACGGCATCGAGGACGGCGATGGCGTTGCCCATCGCGTAGGCGATCTCCTGCACGGGAGTGGCGCCTGCCTCCTGGAGGTGGTAGGAGCAGATGTTGATCGGGTTCCACCTGGGTACGTGCTCGACCGTGTAGGCGATGGTGTCCGCGACCAGGCGCATGCTCGGGCCGGGGGGGAAGGCGTAGGTGCCGCGGCTCAGGTACTCCTTGAGGATGTCGTTCTGCGTCGTCCCCTGGAGGGTGTCCTCGGCCACGCCCTGCTCCTCGGCGGCAACGATGTAGAGCGCGAGCAGCCACGCGGCGGTGGCATTGATGGTCATCGAGGTGTTCATCTGATCGAGTGGGATCCCCTCGAACAGCGTGCGCATGTCGCCGAGGCTGGCGATCGACACCCCGACCTTGCCGACCTCGCCGCGCGCGAGCTCCTGATCGGGGTCATAGCCCGTCTGGGTGGGTAGATCGAAGGCCACCGAGAGGCCGGTCTGGCCCTTGGCGAGGTTGCCGCGGTAGAGCTCGTTGGAGCGCCGCGCATCCGAATGCCCGGCGTAGGTGCGCATGAGCCACGGGCGATCGCGCTCGGGCAAGCGCGGTGAGGGCGTTTCGGCCATGCGCTGCATTGTATGAATGGGAGCCTGCCCCAGGAGGATTCGATGTTCAAAGCGAGAAACGGAGGGGAAGGCTTCTCCCATGCCCGATCAGCACGCCGCCGCCACCGAGCACGAGCTGCTCACCACCATCGCCGATCCGCTCGGCCAGCTGCCCGACGATCCCCTCTCCGTCGTCGCCGTCGACTTCCCGATCGCGCTGCGCGGATACGACCGCTTCGCCGTCGACGCCTATGTCGAGCGGACCGCCCAGCTCGTGGCGGAGCTCCAGGCCACGCGCTCGCCCGAGGCCGCCGTGCGCCGCGCTCTGGAGCGAGTGGGCGAGGAGATCTCCGGAGTCCTTCAGCGCGCCCACGACACCGCCGACGAGATCACCGCGCGCTCGCGCGCGGAGGCCGAGGAGCGCCTCGAGGTGGCGCGGCGCGAGGCTCGCGACCTGACCGTCGCGGCCGAACGGCAGGTCAAGGATCTCGACGCCGAGACCGAGCGCATCTGGGTCGAGCGCCACAGCATCGTCACCGACGCCCAGGAGCTTGCCGCCCGCCTCATGGAGCTCGCCGAGTCCGCCCTCGAGCGCTTCCCGGCCGACCCTCCGCCCCCCGAGGAGGTCGTGACCGTCGCCGATGTCGATCCGCTCGAGGCCCCCGCGCCCGGCCATCCCTTCGACGGAGCCGAGGCGCTCGATCCTCTCCTCGAGGATGAGGCGACCACGGAGCACAGCGTCCCCTCGATCACCGACCAGCCGACGGCGGACATGCCCCCGATCGAGCCCTGGGAGGGCGAGCCCGCTCCTTTCGACCCCGACCACGCCTGAGCACGCCGGGCCGGCACTCACATCGGTCCGCGACCGGTGGTGGGCTAGCTTTATGAGCTTGCGACTGATCGACCTCATGCATCTCGGTCATGACCGCGTGATCGGCTGCTGGCAGGTCGGGGACGTGCTCATCGACCCGGGCCCGACCTCGTGCCTCGACACGCTGCTCTCCGCGCTCGGCGACCAGCGCCCGCGGGCCCTGCTCCTCACGCACATCCATCTCGACCACGCGGGCGCGAGCGGCTCGCTGGTCGAGCGCTGGCCCGACCTCGAGGTCTACGTGCACGAACGCGGGGCGCGGCACATGGCCGACCCCGGTCGCCTCCTGGAGAGCGCGACACGCCTCTACGGCGACGACATGGACCGCCTGTGGGGTGAGTTCCTCGCCGTCCCGGAAGCGAACCTTCGCGTGATCTCCGGGGGCGAGAGCATTACCGGCGGCTTCGAGGTCGCCTACACCCCCGGCCACGCCTCCCATCATGTTTCCTACCTGCACGAGGGCACCGCATTTGTCGGCGACGTCGGCGGCGTCCGGATTCCGCCCTCGTCCTTTGTCCTGCCCCCGACCCCGCCACCCGATATCGACATCGAGGCCTGGCACGCCTCGATCGACCGGATCGCCGCGGCGGCCCCCGAGCGCCTGGCCATGACCCACTTCGGCGTGGCCGAGGACGCCGCCGCCCATCTCGAGGAGATGCATCGCCGGCTCGACGAGCAGGCCGAGCTTAGCCGCTCGGGGGACCGCGAGGCCTTCATGGAGCGCCTGGCGCGCGACGTTGGCGCCTCCGGCGACCCCGACACGGCGGCCGCCTACGCGCAGGCGGCTCCCCGCGACCAGCTCTTCGCCGGGCTCGCCCGGTACTGGCGAAAGCGTTCGGAGGCGGTCGGACCGGCGGTATCCTGACCCGATGCCGCAGACGGTGGAACTGCCCCGCGTGGGCGGCCCCGGTAGTGGTCTCGGCGGCCATTGGCGGGTCATCGTTCTCAACGACAACCACAACACCTTCGATCACGTCGCGGAGTCGCTCGCGCGCATCGTGCCTGGGGTCTCGCTCGCCGACGGCTACCGCTTCGCCGACCAGATCCACAAATCCGGCCGCGCCATCGTCTACAGCGGCGCCCGCGAGGACGCTGAGAGCTACTGGCAGCAGCTTGACGGCGCCGGGCTCACGATGGCGCCGCTCGAATCAGCGTGAAATCGTGGAATGGGCCTCCATGCCCATTCCATTGACGCTTTGGGCAGAGGCAAATGCGCCCGCGCGCTTGGCCTCCTGACGCTCCGGGGTCACCCGGACCACGTTCCACACCACGCCGAGCTTCTCGAGCAGCGAGATGACCAGTCCGGTCGGGTCGGTCATGCGCTCCCAGAAGCGCAGGCCATGGAAGGCGGAGGTGGGGAAGGCGTGGTGGTTATGGTGCCAGGCCTCGCCCATTTGATCGACCAGGTCACGTGGTGAAGGAGGAAGACCCGCACGAGGCCGCCCCACAGCAGCGCGGTGAGCGCGGTGCCGATGCCGCCGCCGATGATCCAGCCGAGGGCGAAGGGGATGGCCATGCTGAGGATGACCCAGACCCAGAAGAGCTTGTCGACGGCACGCAGGCTGGGGTCCTTGAGCAGGTCGCCCGCGAAACGCTCGCGGTCGGCCGTTCCCACCGTCTCGAAGAGCCACCCGATGTGCGCGTGCCACAGCCCCTTGACCGCGCCCCACAAGCCGGGACCGCTGAGGTGGGGAGAGTGGGGGTCGCCGAGCTGATCGGTGAAGGCATGATGCTTGCGGTGATCGGCCACCCAGGTGCGGCGCCTACGCCGTGGTGGCGGCCTCGTCGGCCTCGTCCATCACGATCTCACCGACGGTGAGCTCGTCGTGCCACACGTAGACGATGGGAATCTGGTACTTGCCCGACTGGTAGGCGCGGAACTCGATCATCTCCGGTCCTTCCCAGAACCGGTACCAGTCGGCCTTGGATTCGAACCACGCCATCTGGGTGATCTTGTAGCGGTCATCGCGCGAGCGATGGACCGCGTACTTGGTGGCGCCGTAGCGGAGGGCGACCGGGGCGATCTCGCTCACCGCCTCGGCGAGCGACTCCTGGCGCAGGACGGTGGCGTACCAGGGGATGTAGACAATGCTCGACGCCATGATCAGGCCCCCACCTCGGCCCGGATGGCGCCGGGTCCCTCGGCGGTGCGGCCCTGACCCTCCGCGGTGGCGCCGACGAGGATGGCGATCTTGCCGAGATGCTTGTTGTCGCGCAGGAGCTGGTGGGCCTCGGCGACCCCCTCGAATCCCATCGTCTGCCAGAGCACGGGCCGGATCTTAGACTGCTCGATGAGCTCGTTGGCCTTGTTGGCTTCCCAGGCGTTGGCGAAGTGCGAGCCGAGAATCTCCTTCTGGCGCATCCACAGATACCTTACGTCGAAGTCGAGCTGATAGCCAGAGGTGGCGCCGCAGATCACCACCTTGCCGAAGGGCTTCACGGTCAGGACCGAGGTGGGGAACGTCGCCTTGCCGACATGCTCGAAGACGATGTCGGGCGCTCCGCCGAGGATCTGCTCGACCGCCTTGCCGAAGCGCCGCGATTCCTTGAAGCGGGCCTTCTCCTCCTCCGGACTTTCGTTGCCCCGCCGCATCATCCCGTCGAATTCGCCGCGATGGATGTAACCGGTCGCGCCGAGATCCTTGATCAGCTGCCCCTTGGCATCGCTGGAGACCACGCCCACGGAATCGGCTCCGGTCAGGCGGCAGAGCTGCGTGGCGAACACACCGAGGCCGCCCGCGGCACCCCAGACGAGGACGCGATGGCCGGCCTGGAGCTGGCAGCGGTCGATGAGCATCCGGTAGGCGGTGAAGTAGGTGAGGCCGTACGACGCCGCCTCCTCCCATGCCAGGTGCTCGGGCTTGGGCAGCAGCTGCTGCGCCTGCACCTTGCAGAACTGCGCGAACGAGCCCCAGCTCGTCTCATAGCCCCAGATCTGCTGGGAGGGGGCGGCGAGAGGATCGAGACCGTGGACCTCGGGATCCTCGTAGGAGGCCTGATTGCAGTGGACGACGACCTCGTCACCGGGCTTCCACCGGGTCACGCCCTCGCCGACCTTCCACACGATGCCCGAAGCGTCGGAGCCGCCGATGTGATGGTCCTCATTCGGGTGGTAGCGGAACACCGACACCGGCTCGCCGAGCGCCGCCCACACGTTGTTGAAGTTCACGCCCGCGGCCATGACGCGCACGATGACCTCGAAGGCCGCCGGCTCGGGGACCTCGATCTGCTCGAGCTGGAAGGCGTCGATGGGCTCGCCGGAGCGCTCCTCGCGGATGACCCACGCCGCCATCGTCGGCGGGAGCTCACCGGGCTCGGTCTCGACCTCTGCGACACGGCTCAAATCGACAGCCACGTACTACCTCTTCCTGCTCGGGGTTCGAAAAAAGGGATCGTACGTGACTGCGAGGTTACGGCTGGAGAAGTCCGTTGCGGGGGAACGGCCGGACGATCTCCACGGTCAAGGCTGGAGAAGTCCGTTCCGGGGGCTCGGGCGCTCGCTTCCGACGTGGAGCTCGGCGGGCTTGATGCCGGCCTGGCTGGCGATCACCGCGTAGTCGCCCGGCGCGAGGTCGAGCTTGACCACGCCCGGGGTCTGCGGGTTGATCGACTGCAGGTTCGCCACCGGGCGGCCCCTCGCATCCCGGACGGCCAAAGACACCGATTGGCTCGCCGCGTTGGTCACCACGAGGTTGATCGGTCCGGCGCCGAAGGTCCCGGGGGAGATGAGGACGCGCGAGTTGTTGACCTGGCCGGTGATGGTGATCGGCTCGGGCGGTCGTGCCTTGTTGGCAAAGGTGTCCGTGCTGCCGCCGCACGCCGGCACGAGGAGGGCAGTCGCGGCCACAATGCCGATCGTCGTGATCTGCCGCATCGTCATCCAGGCTCTCCTCTCACAGACGGCCTGACACGAGCCCACTCGCCAAGCCCTTCAGCCTCGATTGATGGGAACCCTAGCCGACGCCAAACCGCCGCGTGGTCCCGTCGACTCGCCCTGCAAGGGCTCAGTGCCGGGCACTTCGCTCAAGCGCACGGCGTCGCTGCTCCAAGCGACGAAGCTCGAGCTGGAGCTGATCCCAGCCCGCGCTCTCCACCAGCTCGTACTCCGCGCCGCTCACGTCGCGTAGATCCTCGCTGTAGGTGGTCCATGCCTGGCGCGTGTCCTCGTCGAGCTGACGCAGCTTCTCCGCGTCGACGGCGATCGTGGTCATGTCACGCCTCCTTCCAGTGTCTTGACTGGTCTGATCGTACCCGGAGCGGCGGTCGCACTTCAGCTCGTGTGGCCACCGGCTGCAAGCGACCTTGCACTCCGTCCGGTCCAGGGCGTATCACCGCGGGGATGGACCTGCTCGCGCACCCGCTGGCGACGGTGGAGCTTTTGGTCGTCGATACCGAGACCAACGGGCTCGGCGGCGACGCATGCGAGCTCACCGAGGTGGGCGCCGTCCTCGTCGGGGGCGGGGAGCTCCACGACCGGTGGTCATCGCTCGTGCAAACGATGGCGCCGCTGCGGCGCGGGATCCAGCGCTTCACGGGAATCAGTCAGGCCATGCTCGACGGGGCGCCGCCGACCGAGCCGGTGCTCCGCGAGCTCGAGACCCGGCTCACGGGCCGTGTGCTCGTCGCCCATAACGCCTCGTTTGACCGGCGCGTGCTGCGCCAGGCCTTCGAGCGCTGCGACCTCGAGTGGCCGAACCCGCCGGTTCTCTGCACCGCCTCGCTCGCCCGGGCGCTCCTCCCCCTCCAGCGGGTGCGGCGGCTCACGGCGCTGGCCGACGCGCTGGGCATCGAGGTCGAGATGGCCCACCGCGCGCTGCCCGACGCCGAGACCTGCGCCCGCGTGCTCTGCGCCCTGTTCCCCCGTCTCTGCGCGAACGCGGCCACGGTGGCCGACGCCGTCGCCCTGCTCGCGCCCAAGCGTGCGCCTCGGGCCGCGCGACCGCGCAGCCTGGCGCCGGCGCCCGCCCGCCCGCCCGCGGTCGACTTCGCCAAGCTCCCCCGCGACCCCGGCGTGTACCTGTTCCGCGACGCCCATGGCGCCACTCTCTACGTGGGCAAGTCGGTCTCGATCCGCACCCGCGCTCGCGCCCATTTCGCGCCGGCGGCGGGCGACGCCGACTGGACCGCGCACGCGGCCATCGTCGACTATCGCGCTACGCAGTCCGAGCTCGGCGCGCTCGTGCTCGAGAACCGCCTGATCAAGGAGCTCGGACCGCCCGGTAACGTCCGCCTCACGCGCACCGACGACCGGCTCGTGTACCTCCGCTGCCGCCTCGACATCCCCTTCCCGATCCTCGAGGTCGCCCGCGAGCCCGCCGCCGGCCACGCGGTGACCATCGGCCCGCTCCGGGGTCGCCGGCTCGCGCTCGAGCTCGCCGAGCAGCTCGACTCGCTGTTCGGACTGCGCCACTGCGGACGCCGCCTGCCCCGCCGAGAGCATCCCTCGGCCTACGGGCAGATGGGCCGCTGCCTGTCACCGTGCCTGGGCGACCTCGATCCCAACCTCTATCGCAGCCGCCTCGACGCCGCCCTCGGGCTCTTCCTCGGCGACTCGGGCGGGGGCCGGCGTCTGCTCGAGCACGTCAAGGCCCAGATGCGCGCGGCGGCCGCTGAGCGGCGCTATGAGCGCGCGGCCTGGCTGCGCCGGCGCCTGGGCCGCCTCGAGACCGTGCTCAGCCGGCTCGGAGGGGTGCTCCAGGCCACCCACGCCCAGCCGCGGCTCCTCCTCGCCTCACATCCCACCGAGCGGCGCTTCGACGCGTTCTGGCTCGTGGGCGGGCGGGTGGCGGACTGGGGCGGGATGCCAGACCTCGACGAGCTCTCCGAGCGGACCGCCACGGCTCTCTCGCGCCTCGGAGGCACGCGGGGGGTGGGGACGCACGTGCCGCCCGGCGAGGTCGACGAGGTGCGGATCGTCACGAACTGGCTCGCCTCACACCCCGACACGCCCGCGTTGGTCCTCGATTCGACCCCGGATCGCGGGGAGCTGGAGCGGTTCGTGACGGACGTGATGCGAGTTGAGCCGCATATAGCGGCTTAGAACGCATCCCGTGTGCTACCGGAAAGGCAGTTCCACCACCGTCGCGTCCGCCCGCTCCTCGCCGACCGTGACCACCGCGCCGTTCTCCGCCTCGCGGCGGATCAGGGCGATGGCGATGGGGCCAAAGCGGGGGGAGACGGCGACGGTGCCGAGCCGTCCCACCGTCCGCTCCCCGAGGGTGAGCTCATCGCCAGGGTGGGCGGGGACGGACAGCGAGAGCCCGCGCAGGGTGCGGTTGGGCTTGCCCCGGTAGTGGAGGCGGGCGACCGTCTCCTGGCCCACGTAGCAGCCCTTGGTGAACGAGACGGCGCGGGCGTTGAGGCCCGCTTCCTGGGGGATCACGCTGTCGTCGAGGTCGAGCCCGTAGCGGGGCCGGCCGCGCTCGACGCGGAGGATTTCGACGGTGGGCTCGGAGACGAGGACGGCGCCGGCATCGCACAGCGCCACGGTGACATCGCCGATCGCAGCGGGTTCCTCGACGAGGACATCGACGCCGACGTCGGTGCGGATCCACCGGACCTGCACGCCCGCGAGCTCGCCCGCCTGGTGGGCGTGCTCCTCTTCGGGCAGCTCGCGCGCCCGGCCCACGGCTGCCGCATCGGGGCCGATGAGCGAGAGCAGCCCGCGCTCGAGGGTGCGTTTGTGGACCTCGACGTCGTAGCCGACGCGGAAGCGGCGGATCATGTTGAAGAGCTCCTGGAGCGCCACCCGTTCGGTGTCGAGAAGGAGCTCGTTGCCCGCGTCGAGGATGCGCAGGTCCCCGAGCATCTTTCCCTTCGGGGTGAGGAAGGCGGCGTAGCAGCCCGCTCCGGGCTCGAGGCCCTCGACATCGTTGGTGACCTGGCCCTGGAGGAATTCCGCGGCGCCGGCGCCGGTGAGCGCGAGCTTCCCGCGCTCGGAGCGGTCAAGGAGCCCGCACGCTTCGGTGATCGCGCCGTACTCGGCCCTGAGCGAGTTCGTGGTGATCGACATGGGGGTTGAGATTAGCCGACGGCAAACCTCGTCGACGTGGCGAAATTTAGGTTTAGGTGTGCCATAATTTGACTCATGGCTTCCCAGCAGATACTCGTGCGGTCACCCGCGGTGCAGGACTACGCGAAGGCGATCTACGCCCTCGAGCAACGCGAGGACGGCGCGGTGACGACCAATGCCCTCGCCGACCGCCTCGGCGTGACGCCGGCTTCGGCGTCGGGGATGGTCAAGCGCATGGGCGAGCTCGGCCTCGTCGAGCACGTCCCCTACCGCGGCGTGACACTCACCGAGGCCGGGCGCCGAGTCGCCCTCGAGGTGATTCGCCATCACCGGCTCCTCGAGCTCTACCTGGCCGAGAGCCTGGGCGTGCCCTGGGACCGCGTGCACGCAGAAGCCGAAGTGCTCGAGCACCACCTCTCCGAGGAGCTCGAGGAGCTCATCGCCGCCAAGCTGGGGAATCCCACTCGCGACCCTCACGGCGATCCCATCCCCACGCGCGATCTGACCATCGAGGAGCGGGAGACCGAGAGCCTGAGCGCGCTCACGCCCGGCACCACCGGCACCTTCACGCGCGTTTCGGATTCCGACCCGGAGATGCTGCGCTACCTCAGTGAGCGCGGGGTAGCGGTCGGGGACACCTTGGAGGTCGTCGAGAAGCAGCCCTTCGACGGGCCCCTTTTCGTCCGCTTCGGAGACAGCGTCCATGTCCTCGGCGGCGCCCTCGCCCAGGCCATGCGGGTGGAGGTGGCGCTGTAACTCCGCTCCCTGTACCCGCCGTGGTCGAAGACACCCCTGGCGACGGCGTGGTTGCGCTCCCGCGCCCGGCGCTGACGCCGGAGGACGCGGCTCGCTCGCAGGATCGCTTCCGCGTTCACGATGCTCGGCGGCGCGGGCGGCGCTGGACGCTCCTATGGCTGCTCGTCGGTCCGGGCATCCTCGCCATGCTCGGGGAGAACGACGGGCCGAGCATGATCTCCTACGCGACGACGGGCGCGACGTACGGGCTCGGATTCTTCCTGCCCTTCATCCTCCTCACCTTCGCAATGTCGGTGGTGTGCCAGGAGATGTGCATGCGCGTGGGCGCCGTCACCCACCGCGGCTACGGCCAGCTCGTGCTCGAGCGCTTCGGGCCCCTGTGGGGCTGGTTCAGCGCGGGCGACCTGATCTTCACCAACCTCGTGACCCTGATCGCCGAGTTCGTGGCCATCCGCATCGGCCTGTCCTTCTTCCACATCGGCGCCGGAGTGGCGGCCGTGCTCGGGGTCGCCCTCGTTGTCTTCACCCTGAGCGGAGGACGCTATTGGCGCTGGGAGCGGATCGTCCTCGGCATGGCCGTGTTCAATGGGCTGTTTCTCGTCGCCGCGGTCATGAGCCACCCCCGCCTGGGCTCCGTCGGCCACGCCTTCATCACCGCCTCTCCGTTCCCCGGAGGGAGCTTCAACACCTTGCTCCTCCTCGTCGCCTCGACGATCGGAGCGACCGTGACCCCATGGATGATCTTCTTCCAGCAGAGCGCCTCGGCGGACAAGGGGCTCACTCCCGGCGACCTGCGCCACGGCCGCTACGACACGGTCGCGGGCGCCGTCCTCGCCGCGCTGTTCGGATGCGGCGCGCTCATCGCGGGCGCGGCACTGTTCGCACACGGGGGAGCGGGATTCGATCCTTCGCATCCTCTGGCCGGGGCCAGCTTGCCGGGGGCCCTCAAGCTCGTGTCCGGAAACGCAGTCGGGACGGTATTCGCGCTCGGGCTCATCGAGGCCGGCGCGGTCGCCATCCTCACCATCTCGGCGAGCACCGGATACGCCGTCGGCGAGTGCATCGGCGTCGCCCACAGCTTCAACAACACGACGCGCAAAGCCGCCGTGTTTTACGCGGCCAACATCGGCGCGGCCGTCGTCGCCGCCGCGATCATCCTCATCCCCGGCGCCCCGCTGCTCTCGATCGCCCTGAACGCCAATGTGCTCGCCACCGTGCTGCTGCCGGTGGCGCTCGTGTTCCTGATCATGCTCGCCAACGATCGCGAGCTCATGGGACAGTGGGCGAACGGCGCCGCCACCAACCGGATCGCCGTGGCCATCGTCGTCTTCATCTCCGTATGCGGTGCCGCCTACGGGGTCGACTCCTTCCTGCGCGCCGTCCACCTGGTCTCATGACCGCCGCCGAGGAACAGGAACTGGTCGAATTCCTCGAGCGCGATCAGCTCGTCACCGACACGGCCCGCCCGGTCCCCCGGATGGCGCTGAGCCGCCGGACCAGCGTCGCCCTGTGGGCGCTGCGCGTGTTCGTGGTGGTGGTCAGCGCCATGGTCATCTACACGTTCATCTCCCAGATCGTGCACTAGGACTTTCGGGACGTTGCACTAGGCTCCCGCCCATGCCGCTCGCCGACGCGTTCAACGAGATCGTCGCCTCGGTGCCCGACGACTGGACCGACCTCGAGCTCGATCTCCGGATCGCCGACGAGCGCAGGTACGTCGAGGCGGCAGTCTTTCTCGTCACCTGCAACGCCCAGCCCTACTCCAAGCACGACTGGCACTGGCGCATCCTTGTTGCCCACCGCTTCGGCCACGCTGCCGCGGCGCCCGCGGTGCACGCAGGTCTCGGGCTCCTCGACGAGGCGAAAATCGAGGGCGAGCTCGTGCTCCGCGAGGTCCGTACCGGTCGCGCCGAGGTCACGCAGATGTGGGGGCGACCAGAGTCGGTGCGCGAAGAGCAGCGCAAGCTCCGGTCCCAGTGACGACTAGTGCCGTGATTCACAAATTCGCACGCAGTCTGCGCGCGTCTGCTCGGGCCTGCGGCCCGCTCGGCCTCCGGCCTCGCCGACCGGGGCCGCGCCCGAGTCATCCGGCTGCCTGGGCGGCGGCGGTGACCCCGCCGTACCACCAGTACGACTCGGGTCACCGCCACCACCCAGCCACGCCCAGCCATCCCGCATCCTGCATCCGAATTTCCGACTCACGACATTAGCCCCCCGCGCTCGCGACGAATCGCCCGTTGAACATCCGCGCCAGATCGGGTTTCCGCTTGACGATCCCGAAGCGGCTCTCCCACGCCGCCCAGGCGCGGAGCGCCTGAGGGTCGAGTTCGCCGACCCGGCCACCGGCGCTCTTGAACAAGGGAAGCTCGCCCGGCAGCTCCTCGGCGACGAGCTTCGGGGCCACGCCCGGAGCCAGGCGCTCGAGGTCGGCGGCCGCGGCCTGGGGACGTGCCAGGGTGAACCGGTACCCGCGGACGAGCGCCCTGACCAGGTTGGCGGCGAGCGTCGGGTCGGCGCGCAGCGTCGGTCCGGTGGCGCACAGGACGAGCTCCGGATAGGAGGGCGCGCCGTAGTCGTCGACCCGGAAAATATGGAAGCCCGGGCGGGCACGGGTGACCGCGACGCCCTCGTCGTTCCAGAACGCGGTGGCCGCCGCCACGCGCCCGTCGAGCAGGTCGGGGACGGCGTTGAAGCCGATGTTGATGCTATGGAGCTTGTGCCGGTCGCCCCCGGCGCCGGAGACGATCGAGTCGAGCACGGCGTAGTCGCTCGGGGCGCCGGTGACGCCCACCGTCCGCCCCGCGAGCTGACGGGGGCTGGCGATACCGCGGCCGGCGATCACCGCGGCCAGGGGTCGCTCGACGATGGCCATGATCCCGACGATGTCCTCCCCGCGCTCGCGAGCGATGGCGAGATCGTGGACGTCGAGGACGGCGAAGTTGACGCGCCCTGTCTGCAGGAGCTTGATCGGCGCCGTGGTGGCGGGTGGCGCGATGACGTGCAGCCGCACGCCCGCTTTGATGTCGTAGGAGTTCGCGAGGGCCGCATAGATGCCGGCGTGGATGGCATTCGGGTTGAAGTCGAGGCTCAGCGTGACCTCCCGCGGGGTGTGCGAGGCCGGCGGAGCTGTCGTCCCGCAGCCCGCAAGTGCGAGCGTCGCGGCGGCCAGCGCGGTGACTGAGCGGAGCCGCATGGCGGGCAGCATATGTGGTCCTCAGAAAAGCCCGTGAACGGCCCCGCGTAGAATTCCCCGGGCGTATGCGCCGACGGGTCACGTTCAGCCGGAACATCACGCTTTCCCTGTCGCGCACATGCCGGTGCTACTGCAAGTACTGCGCCTTTGCGACCCACCAGCCGCATCTCCACACTCCCGAGGAGGTGGAGGCGATGCTCGCGCAGGCGGCACGACGCAGCGTCAAGGAGCTCCTCGTCCTCACCGGCGAGAAACCCGAGCACAATCCCGCCGTCGCCGCTCGCCTGAGCGAATTCGGCCACGCAGACTTCACCGCTTACGTGGCGTGGGCGTGCGAGCGCGCGCTCGAGCTGGGAATCCTGCCCCACACCAACCTCGGCGTGCTCGGGGGCGAGGACCTGGCGCGTCTGCGCGAGGTCACCGCCTCTCAGGGACTGATGCTAGAATCGATCTCCGAACGGCTCATGGAGACCGTGCACGCGGGATCGCCGACCAAGCACCCCTCGCACCGGCTCGCCACCATCCGCGCCGCCGGAGAGCTCCGGATCCCCTTCACGAGCGGGATCCTCGTGGGCATCGGCGAGACCGAGGAGGAGCGCATGGCTTCACTGCAAGCGCTCGCCGAAGTGCACTCCGAGCACGGCCACATCCAGGAGCTCATCCTCCAGAACTTCGTCCCCCACCAAAGCTACTACGGGCGCGAACCCGCTGAGATCGCCACCGCGGCCGCCGAGGACTACTGGCGCACCGGAGTGGCGGACGGTCCCCACCGGGACGCGCCCCCGTGGGCCTGCGAGGTGACGATCGAGGACATGAAGCGGCTGATCGCCGAGGCGCGGCGGCTGCTCCCAGGCGTGGGGATCCAGGTGCCGCCAAATCTCTCTGACTGGTGGGTCGAGCTCGTGCGCGCGGGCGCCACCGACCTCGGCGGTCTCAGCGCCAACGGTGACCACATCTCACCTGAGCACCCGTTCCCGAGCCCCCACCAGGTGCGCAAGCTCCTCCAGGCCGAGGGCTTCGCGCTCACCGAGCGCCTGTGCGTGTACCCCGAGTACATCGATCCCGAGTTCCTCGCCCAGGGCGTCCTCGACGTGATCAAGACCAAGTACTGGTCGTTCATCCCTCGCCGTGGCTCTGGGCGCCGGCGCGAGGTCAGCGTGCCCGACGACGCTGCCCCGCGGGCCATCGAGCGCGGTCGCGCGGGCGCGACGCTCACGCCCGAGGAGCTCACGGCGCTGTTCTCCGAGCGCCGGCCCGAGGTGATCGAGGAGATGCGCGCCGCCGCCGACGAGCTGCGCACCGAGCTCGCCGGGGAGACCGTGACCTTCGTGGTCAACCGCAACATCAACGTCTCGAACATCTGCGTCGTCGGCTGTGCGTTTTGCGGCTTCGGCCAGGGCCGCCGCTCCCCGGACGCCTACGAGCACTCCGAGCACGAGTTCGTGCGCCGGGTGCAGGAGGCCGTCGAGTTCGGCGCCACCGAGATCTGCATCCAGTCCGGAATCCACCCCGACTGGGGACTCGAGGACTACGAGCACTGGCTGCGCTTGGCCCATGCGGTGGCGCCCCACATCCACCTCCATGCCTACTCGCCGATGGAGGTCTCGCACATGTCGGACGTCAGCGGCCTGGCGCCGCGGGCCGTGTTCGAGCGCCTGCGCGCCGCCGGTCTCGGCTCGACCCCGGGAACCGCCGCGGAGGTCCTCCACGACGGCGTGCGCGAGCGGATCTCCCCCAACAAACTTCCCGTCGCGCGCTGGGTCGAGGTCATCGAGGCCTGTCACGCCGAGGGCATACGCTCCACCGTCACCGTCATGTTCGGTCACATCGAGGAGCCGTGGGAGCTCGCCGAGCACATGCGCGTGGTGCGATCACTGCAGGAGCGAACGGACGGCTTCACCGAGTTCGTGCCGCTCTCGTTCATCCCCTTCCACACCCTCCTCGGCCGCACCCACGGCGTCGAGGAGATCTCCCGCGAGGAGAACCTCAAGCACACGGCGGCATTCAGGCTCGCGCTCGGCCACACCATCACCAGCCTCCAGGCCAGCTGGGTCAAGATGGGCCTCGACGCCGCCACCGAGGCGCTGCAGTGGGGGGTCAACGACCTGGGCGGGACGCTGATGGAGGAGAGCATCAGCCGCCTCGCGGGTTCCTACCACGGCGTCAAGCTCGAACCCGACGATCTCATCGCCGCCGCCCACCGCGCCGGACGGCCCGCGGCGGAGCGCACGACGCTGTACGAGATCCGGCAGCGCTACGAGCTGCCGGCCCGCGTCTAGCGGCCATGGCCGCGACCCCGGAAGCCCCGACGCCCGCGAGTGATGCGCGACCCCGTGCTCTCTTCGCCGGCGTCGAACCGATCGAGGTGTTCGTCGATCTCCTCGCCCAGGTCGAGACCGAGACCACGGCGACCGAGTTCTACGATCGCATCTGCGAGGCGATCTGCCGCCTCACCACCATGCGCCGCGCGGCGATCTTCCTCGCCGACCTCGGCCGCCGGCGCGTTCGCGCCGTCGGCGCGCATGGGACCTCGTTCTCCCAGCTCGCCGCCCTCAGGCCGACCTTGGTCGACACCCCCATCGCCCAGCAGGCGCTGCTCGAGGACAACGTCGTTGTCGTCTCCGAGCGGATCGAGGAGGCGGTGCCCCCGGAGTACGCGCGCATGCTCGGGATCACCACGCTTGTGTGCACGCCGCTGAGCGCGGCCGGGCGCGCCTACGGGGTGATCTGTGCTGATCGCGGCGGTGGGCGCTTTGAGATCGCCGACGGGGAGCGCCACCTGCTGTGGACCCTCGGGAAGATGGCGGCGCTCGTCGCCACCGCCCGCAACGCGACCCGCCAGCAGGAGCGCGCCCGGCGCCTGGGTGAGCGGCTCGATCTCGCGCGCGAGGTGCACGAGCGGGTGATGCAGCGCCTGTTCGGGGTCTCGCTGGCCCTGAGCGCGGGCGAGCTCCTGTCCACCGAGGAGCAGGAGCGGTGCCGGGTCGAGATGGTCGAGGCCCTCGCCGACCTCCGGCGTGCCCTCGAGCGCCCGCTGGCGCCGCTGCCGCGGGAGACGGGGACGACGCTGGCGACCGAGCTCGAGCGCCTGGTTGGGGCACCGGGGCCGCCGGTGCGGGTCTCCTGGCCTACCGGGCTCGTGGTGCCCCCGGATCTCGAGCCGTTGGCGCAGTCGGTGCTCGCGGAGGCGCTGCGCAACGTCCACAAGCACGCGCTCGCATCGAGCATCGATGTGACCCTGGCGCGCGATGAGGACACCTTCACGCTCGAGGTCCGCAACGACGGGCTGCGCAAGGCCGCCGGGCGCGCGCCCGGCGCGGGCGGCATGGGGTTGCGGCTGGCTGGGTTCGAGGCGCTCCAGGTCGGTGGCATGGTCGAGTTCGGGCCCGCCGGGGACGAGGTATGGCGGATGCGGCTGGTGGTGCCGGTGGAGCCGGCGCCATGACCGAGGTTCCCGCCCTCCCCGACGAGCGTCGTCTCCAGGTGCTGGTGGTCGACGACCACGACGTCGTCCATTGGGGCTTCCGGGTCCTCCTCGGCAAGCAGCCGTGGGTGGATCGCTGCCTGGCGGCGCGGACCGGCGCCGAGGCCGTGGAGCTCGCCCGGCGCCACCACCCCGACGTCGCCCTCGTCGATCTCTTCCTCGCCGGCGAGTCGGGGGCCGACGTGTGCGAGTCGATCCTCGAGGCATCCTCGAAGACGCGGGTGCTGCTGATCTCGGGCGCCGGGAAGATCTCGCCCTACGCCGCCCGCGCCGCCGGCGCCTCGGGGTTCGTGTCCAAGGACTGGGACGCTCACGACGTCGCCATGGCCGTGCGCATGGTCGGGCTGGGGATGACCATGTTCCCGCCCCGCGCCGAGCAGCCTTCCTCGCTGCTTACCGAACGCGAGCAGGAGGTGCTCGACCTCATCGCCGCCGGTTCGACGAATCGGGAGATCGCCGAGGCGCTCTTCCTCTCGCCCCACACGATCAAGGAGCACACGAGCACGCTGTACAAGAAGCTGCGCGCCCGCAACCGCGCCGAGGCGGTGCAGAGAGCACAGAGGATCGGGCTGCTGGGGTAATGCACCCCCGGGCGCGGGGAGATGGCTGCTACCGGTCAAAACGCGGCCGGTCACGACCATCTCCCCAGGACGAACGGGGAACCGCCGATCAGATCGGCGGTAACCGTCGTCACCGTTCGTCCTACTTCTTCTTGGTCGTGATGTGGATGGTCTTCGACACCTTCTGCACGTGGCCGCCGAGCTTGGTGGAGACGACCGTCTTCGCCTTCAGGTGACCGTGGTTCTTCTTGAGCAGGCGCTTGCCCGCCTTGGTGAGCTTGACGGCGAGCTTGGCCTTACCCGTCTTCTTGATCGTGAAGGTGCCGGTGGCGATCGTGACGGCCTTGGCCTTCTTCGTGCGCGCGCTGAGCGCTCTCCGTGTGTGCGACGTCGAGGTGCCCGTGATGGTGACGGTGACGGTGCAGGGCGTCGCGGCGCAGCTCACGGTGATGGTGACCGTGGTCCCGTTGCTCGTGCCGGCGGCGCCGATAGACACCGGTGGCCCGGCATCCTTGACCGTGACGTCCAGCGTCGCCGTGGCCTGATTGCCCGCGTTGTCGGTGAACGACACCGTGATCGTGGCCGAGCCCGTCCCCTTGGGGAACGTGTACGCCGCCGAGCTGCCGTGCTGTGCCGGGAACCCGGGCACCGTCCACGTGTAGCCGCTCGGGCTGATGCCCGAGCCACCGGCGTTGTCGGCCACGGCAGCCGCGTAGGTGACGGCCGTCCCCGAGGTCACCGTAGTCGGCCCGACGATCGATCCCGTCGGGGGGATGATGTCGGGAATGGTGTTCGCCGCCGCGGTGACGACAAGGGCGCCGCCGACACCGCCCACGGCGGCGTGCGCCGCGTCGTAGGCGTCCGCGGCGAGCCAGTTCTCGGTGGCCAGGGCCCCCGCGGCAGGCTGGTTGTAGAAGTTCGTGCCGTCGACGGAGCTGAAGATCTCTCCGGCGGAGCCGGCGGCGATCTCGACGCCACCCTGAGAGGTGACGTCGTAGAGGCCGAGCGTCGGGCTCGTGGACGAGTTGGCGTACTGCGGGTAGGTCGGATGACCGAACGTCTGGCCCCCGTCGGTCGAGAGCGCGAAGCACAGCGTGCCGCAGCCGCCGCCGCCCGGGGAGTGGTCGACCGCCCAGATCCGGTTCGGGTTGGCGGCGTCCTGGGCGATCCGCGGATCGCCCGTGTAGTTGTTGATCATGTCTGACCGGTGTATGCCGCCGGTCCCGAAGCCATTCGAGGTCGAGTAGAGCGCTCCGAAGTCCTGCGAGATCAGGAACCCGGTGAGCGGATTGGCGGGGAGGAAGGCGGCGTCGGTCATCGTCTCCGGGGTGGTCGTGCCCTGGGTGGCGCATGTCCCGGTGTCCACCTTGTTGATTTCCGTGAAGCTCGGAGTGGCGGTGTTGGCGTTGGTCGCCTTGAGCACCGTGCCGTTATCTCCCAACAGGTAGGCGGTGGTGCTGTCGGCCCACACGACGGCGTTCAGCTCGTGTTCGGCGGCGGACGTGGCACCTACGCTGCAGTCCGAGGGCGTGAGCGGGGGCGGGACCGGCGTCCAGACGATGCCGCCGTTGGACGTCTGGAAGATTCGGCCGTCGTTCACGACCGCGTACCCGTATACCCCGGCGGTGCCCGGGCCGCCCGTGGCTCCCGGCTGGAAGGCCAGGTCGGTGAAGTTCGTCCCCGCCAATGGGCCTGTCCCGGCGACGAAGCTACTTCCATTGAAGTACTCGATCTTTCCGTTGGTCGTCGCGTACCAGAAGCGGGTCGGGGACTGGTAGACGATCGCGCTGATCGTGTCGGTCGTGCCGCTGCTCAGCGGGGTCCAGATCGTCGCCGCCCGGGCGACTGAACCGGTTCCCAGCAGCGCTGCTGCCGTCATCGCCAAGGCGGTGAGCAGCAGCGCGGCCCTGGTCCGAACACGATATGCACGGGCGAACGACAAGACAGCCTCCCCAGTGAGATGTATAAGCACAGCGGAATCCGGCCCCGAGCCCCGCGTCTCGCAGGCTACAGCGTCTGGTGTCGCCCCGCCGTCGCGGCCAACAAGGTACCGGCCTCCCCCATCTCCCGCGGGACGAGGCGGAGGTGAGCTGTCCGGTCTCCGATCGCCCACGTATCCCCCCTGTTCCCCCCGAACGGGGGGTAGGGGCAGGCGACGCCGTATCCGTGGCGAAGCCCGTGCGTAGGGTGAATTGACGCATGACGACCACCGCAATTCTCTTCCCCGGTCAGGGCAGCCAGACGCCAGACATGCGGGATGATGTCGAGCGCATCCGCCCCGATCTGCTCGCGCTCGCGATCGAGTGCGTCGGCGAGGACCCGTTCTCGCGCGTGGAGGATGGCACGCGCTTCGCCCAGCCCGCCATCTTCTGCGCCAGCCTTGCCGGCTGGGAGGTGCTCGGCCGTCCCGAGGCGGACTACATGGCCGGCCATTCCCTGGGCGAGCTCGCGGCGCTGGTGGCCGCCGGAGTGATGAGCGAGCGCTCCGGCCTCGAGCTCGTGGCGCTGCGCGGCCGGCTCATGCAGGCCTCGGGCGAGGAGGCCGGCGACGGCGGCATGATCGCCATCCTCGGTGCCGGTGCCGCCGATCACGCCGAGGAGATCGCCACCTCCCACGGGCTCGCGGTGGCCAACGACAATTCGCCCCAGCAGGTCGTGCTCTCCGGCTCTCGCGACGCCTTCGAGGGAGCGAGTGAAGCGGCTCGTGAGCTCGGGCTGCGGCCCATCGAGCTGCCGGTCACGGGAGCGTTCCACTCGCCGATGATGGCCGGGGCGGTTCCCGAGTTCCAAGCGGCGCTCGCCCGTGCCGAGCTCACCCCCGGCCCGGCGCTCGCCGTCACCGTCATCTCGGCGGTCACCGCCAAGCCCTTCGACGACGTGCGCCGCCGCCTCGCCGAGGCTCTGACCAATCCGGTCCGCTGGCGCGAGAGCGTCCTCGCCATGCACGAGCGCGGTGCCCGCCGCTTCGTCGAGGTCGGCCCCGGCAAGGTGCTCACCGGGCTGGTCAAGCGGACCGTTCGCGACGTGGAGCTCGTCAATGCCTGAGCCCACCCTGATCGCCACCGCCGCCCCCCTGCAGGCCCCGCTCACGGTAGCCCCCCGCGACGCGGCCATCCTCTCGGTGAGCGCCGCCCTCCCGGAAGGGGTGCTGACCACCGCTGAGCTCGCCGAGCAGCTCGACGTGAGCGAAGAGTGGATCATGTCGCGAACGGGGATCCGCGAGCGCCGCCGGGCTGCGCCTCACGAGCGCCTCTCGGATTTCGCCGCCCGCGCCGGGGAGCGGGCCCTCGCGCGTGCTGGAGTGGAGGCCGCCGACCTTGACCTCGTCCTCGTGGCGACGATGACCCCGGATGAGCTCACGCCGAATACGGCGCCGCTCGTGGCCGAGGCCATCGGCGCCGTTCGTGCCGGCGCCGTCGACGTCGGCGCGGCATGCACCGGGTGGCTGTCGGGGCTCGGGCTCGGCGCCGCACAGATCGAGTCCGGGAGAGCCGATCTCGTACTCCTCGTAGGAGCCGACTTCATCACCAGGATCACCGACTACGAGGACAAGCGCACCGCGCCGCTCTTCGCCGACGCCGCCGGGGCCGTCGTACTTGGCGCCTCGAGTTCGAGCTCGGGAGGGCGGATCGGCCCGGTCGTGCTTCGGTGCGACGGCTCGCATGCCGACACCATCCACGCGACCCACGAGGATCGGGTCTTGCGCATGGACGGACCCGAGGTCTACCGCAACGCGATCATGCGCATGACTGAGGTCACGCATGACGCCGTGGCGCGGGCGGGCCTGACCCTGGACGAGATCGATCTGTTCGTCTACCACCAGGCCAACGCCCGCATCACCCGTGCGCTGGGCGAACGCCTGGGTCTCGCTCCTGAGCGCGTCGTCGACTGCATCGAGCGCCTCGGCAACGCGTCCGCGGCGACGATCCCCGTCGGCCTCCTCGCGGCCGAGGAGGATGGGCGCCTCAGCCCTGGGACCCGAGTGCTCGTGAGCGCGTTCGGCGCCGGCTTCACATGGGGCGGCGGAGTGATCGAATGGAGCGCGGCGCGCAATGGCTAGACCGGAAGGTTGCGCGCTCGTGACCGGGGCCTCGCGCGGGATCGGCGCCGCCATCGCCAAGGCGCTGGCCGGGGACGGCTGGCCGGTCGCCGTCAACTACCGCAGCGACGGCGAGGGTGCCGCCGCGGTGGTGGCGGGCGTCGAAGAGGCGGGCGGCCGCGCTGTCGCCATGGCCGGGGACGTGGCCGCTCCCGGAGCCCCCGACGCGCTCTTCGCCGGCGCCGAGGAGCATTTCGGAGTGCCCGTCCTGGCCCTGGTCAACAACGCGGGCATCGCCGCCGACGACCTCATCTCGATGCTCGACGACGAGGCATGGCAGCGGGTCCTCGACACCAACCTGACCGGTGCCTTCCGTCTCACCCGTCGCGCGCTCAAGCCGATGATGCGCGCCCGCTTCGGGCGGATCGTCAACATCTCCTCGGTCGTCGGGCTCCGGGCCAACCCCGGACAGGCCAACTACGCCGCCGCCAAGGCGGGCCTGATCGCCATGACCAAGACGGTGACGGTCGAAGTGGCCCGGCGCGGCATCACCGCCAACGCCGTTGCCCCCGGCTGGATCGACACCGACATGACCGCCGGCGTCGACAGCGACCTGCTCAGCAATGTCCCCGCCCGTCGCGCCGGCACGCCGGCAGAGGTTGCCGCCTGCGTCACCTTCCTGGCCTCCGACGCCGCCGCCTACGTCAATGGCGCGGTCCTCTCGGTCGACGGCGGACTCGCGGCCTAAATCGACTTGTAACGCCAACGAAACAGGAGCGAACCATGTCCGTAACCACCGAGCAGGTCGAAAGCCGCGTCGTCGAGACGCTCGCGAGCTTCGGCCCCGACGCCAGCACTATCACCCGCGACGCCACCTTCGAGGAGCTCGACATCGACTCCCTCGACCTCGTTGAGCTCGCTCAGGTCGTCGAGGACGACTATGGCGTGATCCTCAAGGGCGAGGACATGAAGGAGCTCAAGACGGTGGGCCAGGCGATCGATTTGATCGTCAGCCGCGCGGAATAAGTGGCTATGACGCCCTCTGTGTCCAAGGGTGGTGCTCCGATGAGACGACAGGTAGTGGTGACCGGTCTCGGTGCGGTCACGCCGCTGGGCGTCGGCGCCGGCGAGCTCCATGAACGCTGGGCGGCCGGCAAGTGCGGGATCGAGGACGGGCGCGGCGCGTGCGCTGCCTTCGACCCCAGGGAGTTCCTCTCGACCAAGGAGATCCGCCGCACCGATCGCTTCTCTCAGTTCGCCATGGTGGCGAGCGGCGAGGCGCTCGAGCAGGCGGGATGGAACGGCGACCAGGGGGGCTATGACGCGCTGCGTGTCGGGTGCGTGCTCGCCACCGGGATCGGCGGCATCCACACGGTCGAGAGCAACCACGACGTCATGCGCGACAAGGGCGCGCGGTCGGTCTCGCCGCTCGGCGTGCCGTCCTACATGCCCAACGCCAGCGTCGCCGCGGTGGCGATGAAGTACGGCATCCGCGGGCAGACCTTCGGCGTCGTGTCGGCGTGCGCGAGCGGCGCTCACGCGATCGGCTCGGCCCTGCGGATGATCCAGTACGACGACGCCGATGCCGTCGTCGTCGGTGGCTCGGAAGCCACGCTCACGGAGTTCGGCTTCGCCTGCTTCAACGCGCTCTCAGCGCTCTCCCAGGAGGGAATCTCGCGGCCGTTCGACCTGCGCCGCGACGGCTTCGTCATGGGCGAGGGCGCGGGCGTGCTCGTGCTCGAGGAGGCCAAGGCCGCGCGCGAGCGGGGCGCGACGATCCTCGGGGAAGTGCTCGGCTACGCCGCGACCTCCGACGCCCACCACCTCACCGCGCCCGACCCCACCGGAGGCCCGGCCGCGAGCGCCATCGGGCTCGCGCTCAAGGACGCCGGCAAGACTCCCGCCGACATCGACTACATCAACGCCCACGGCACCTCCACGCCGCTCAACGACGCGGCCGAGACCAGGGCGCTGAAGATCGCCCTGGGCGAGGAGCGGGCCAAGCAGATCCCGATCTCCTCGACGAAGTCGGCGATCGGTCACCTGCTCGGGGCGGCCGGCGCCGTCGAGGCGGTGGCCACCCTCGCGGCCCTCCGCGCCCGCGTGATTCCGCCCACGCTGGGTTTGGAGGTCCCCGACCCCGAGCTCGATCTCGACTACGTGCCCAGCGAGGCGCGTCCGCTGATCATGTCCAACGGCCACCCGCCGGTGGCGATCTCGAACTCGTTCGCCTTCGGCGGGCACAACGTAACGCTGGTCCTGGGAGGAGGGGAATAAGACGATGAGCGTCACCGTAACTCGCCCCACGCAGGAAAGCCTGAGCGCGCGCGAGCGCCTCGAGGCCCTGTGCGACGCTGGAAGCCTGCAGATAATCCGTTCCGGCGTGACCTCGACCCGGGTGGGGGCACGGGCCCGGCCCGGCGATGGAGTGGTCGGCGCCACCGGCACCGTCGACGGCCGTCCGATCGCCTGCTACGCCCAGGACGTGAGTTACCTGGGCGGCTCGCTCGGAGAACTGCATGCCGACACCGTGGTGCGGGTGCTCGAGACCGCCCGCAGGGGCCGCGTCCCGGTGATCGCCTTCGTGGAGTCCGGCGGCGCTCGGATGCAGGAGGGCTCGGCGGCGCTCGGCGGCTACGGGAGGGTGTTCCGCGAGACGATCAGGCTCGGCGGCGTCGTGCCGCAGATCACGGTGGTCTCGGGCAACTCGGCGGGTGGCGGCGCCTACTCGCCGGCCCTCACCGACATCATCCTCATGACCGAGGAGGCCTCGATGTTCCTCACCGGTCCTGGGGTCGTGCGCGAGGCGCTCGGAGAGTCCGTCGACGCCGCTGGGCTCGGCGGGCGCCGCGTGCACGAGCGCAACGGCGTGTGCCACCTGGTCGAACGCGACGCGGCGGCGGCCGCCGAGCGCGTGCGCTCGCTCCTGCGCTACCTGCCCTCGGCGGCGGGCGAGGCCCCGCCGCGCGCGGTCCCCAAGGACCCGGAATCGCCGGATCCCGGCGCGGCGGTGCCCGTCGAGCCGCGGCGCGTATATGACGTGCGTGACGCCCTGGCCGGGATCGTCGACGCCGGGTCGCTGACCGAGCTGTGCCCGCGCTGGGCGCGCAACATGGTCACCGCGCTGGCCAGGATCGACGGTCGCCCGGTCGGCGTGGTCGCCAATCAGCCGCGCTATCTCGGCGGCGTGATCGACGCGGTGGCGGCGGAGAAGGCGGCGCGTTTCATCGGCTTCTGCGACTCCTTCGGGCTCCCGCTCATCGTCGCCGTCGACACGCCAGGGTTCATGCCCGGTACCCGCCAGGAGCGGGCCGGGGTGATCCGTTACGGCGCCTCGCTGCTGCGGGCCTTCGGTTCGGCGACGGTACCCAAGCTCACCGTCGTGTTGCGCAAGGCCTACGGGGGCGCCTTCATCGCCATGAACTCGCGCGGCCTCGGTGCCGACCTCGTCCTCGCGTGGCCGAACGCGGAGCTCGGGATCATGACCGCGCGCGCTGCCGTGGGCATCGTCCACCGGCGCGAGCTGGCGGCGGCCGACGACGTCGACGCCGAGCTCGCGCGCCTGACCGACGTGTACGCGGGCGAGCATCTCCGCGCCTCCGCCGCCGCTGCCGCCGGGCACGTCGACGAGATCGTCGAGCCGGGCGAGACGCGCGCCCGCCTGGCATGGTCGCTGCGCACGCTGTCGGGGTCGCGCCAGTGATCCTGGCGGGCAAGCGTCTGCTCATAACCGGCGTCATCACCAAGGACTCGATCGCCTTCCACGTCGCCGAGCAGGCGCAGCGCGAGGGTGCCGAGGTGCTCTTGACGAGCTTCGGCCGGGTGCGGCGGATGACCGAGCGCGCGGCCGCCAAGCTCCCGGAGCCTGCCGACGTGCTCGAGCTCGACGTCAACAACCCGGCGGATTTCGAGGCCCTGGTCGAGGAACTGGGTTCGCGCTGGGGACGCGTCGACGGCGCGCTCCATGCCATTGCCTTCGCGCCCGAGGACGCGCTCGGGGGACGGTTCATGACCACGCCGCCCGAGAGCGCGGCGCAGGCCTTCACCACCAGCGCCTTCTCCTTCAAGTCCCTGGCTGCGAGCCTGGCCCCGCTCATGCCTCGGGGCTCGAGCCTCGTCGGTCTCGACTTCGACGCCACCGTCGCCTGGCCGGTCTACGACTGGATGGGGGTGGCCAAGGCCGCGCTCGAGTCGGTGTCGAGGTATCTCGCGCGCGATCTCGGGCCGAGCGGCATCCGCGTGAACCTTGTGGCGGCCGGCCCCCTGGGCACGGTGGCCGCGCGCGGCATCCCCGGTTTCGAGCAGCTCGCCGACCTGTGGCGCGCGCAGGCTCCGCTCGACTGGGACGTCGAGGACCCGGCGCCGGTGGCCAGCGCCATCTGCTTCCTCATGTCCGACTACGCGCGAGCCATCACCGCCGAGATCCTCCACGTCGACGGTGGCTTCCACGCGCTCGGGGCTCCGGTCGAGCCCGCGTCCGTCACCTGAACAGATCTTCGGCGGCCGGACGCACGAGCGCCACGGCGCCGGGTCCGTCGTCCTCGGTGACGTGGCGGGCGGCCCCCCGCACGACAACGACCGGCTGCCCACCGTCCTTGGTCCGCGCCAGGTCGGCGGCACCGGCGAGCTCGTCGGCGGCCGCGAGCACGGTGGCGTGGAGCTCGCGCCCGGCGCGGTCGGTGCGCCTGCGCCAATCGTCGAGGGGGGAGATACCGGCGCACCCGATGGCGACGTCGCACTGGCCCTGGCGCCAGGCGCGACCGAAAGAGTCGCTGACGACGATGCCCGGGGGCACGCCGGTGAGCTCGTGAAGCCGCGCGCGGAGCTCGCGCGCCGAGGCGTCCGGATCGCGGGGAAGCATGATCACCGTGTCGGGCACGGCCGCGTTCGAGGCGTCGACGCCGGCGTTGGCGCACACGAAGCCGTGATGGGTGACGCAGATGAGCACCCCGCGCGCGGAACGCAGGACCTCGCGTGACTCGTCGAGGATGACCTGCACGTGGCGAGGGTCCTTGCCGTGCTCGCGAGCAAGAGCGAGGGCACGCTCGCCCGGGGAGACGTCGGCGAGGGCGCGGACCCGACCCTCGGCCTTGGAGAGAGCCTTGTGGGCGATGACGAGGACGTCTCCGGGGACGAGCGCGAGCTCGCCGTGGGCGGCGGTAACGATGAGCGCTGCGAGGTCGGCGCCCGCTTCGATCTCCGGTAGACCCTCGAGCGCGGCCGCGGTCAGCATCGGGCGCCGTCAGGCTCGGCTGCGGAGCATCTGGCTGAGCATGCCTCGCGTGTGGGCCGCGCCTCCGTGCGCCCGCCCGAGCATCGCCTGCAGCACCTCCAGGTCGTCCGGGGTGTCGATGTCCAGCTCGAGTGAGGCCATGCTCACCAGCTCGGGAGCCGTCCCCACCATCTCGGCGTTGGCAAAGTGCCGCTCGCGGCTCTCGGGCCCGAAGGCGGGGACGAGCGAGTCGGGAGGGGAGAGGAGCAGTCCATTGGTGCCCGTCCCGTGCCGGTCGGCCACGATGAGCGCCGACGGCGCCTCGTGGGGGTGGGCGATCAGCGCGTCGATCTCGCGCGGGTCGAGCATCGGGCAATCGCCGGGGACGAGGAACACGCGCTCGTACTCGTGGTCGATGGCATAGCGCACGCCGAGCACGGCCGCCGCGCTCTGCCCCGGCTCCTCGTCATCGAGTACGAGCGCGCCGTGGCCTCCGGCGATCTGCTGCGCGCCGTGGTCGCGTGTGACCACGAGGATGTCTTCGACGGCGCTCGAGCGCCGCAGCGCCGTGAGGACGTCGGAGAACATGGCCTCCGCGAGCGCTCGCCGCGGCCCCGGGGTGAGGACGGTCTCGAGGCGCTGCTTGGCCTCGGTGAAGTTCTTGATGGGAAGGACGGCGAGGGTGGGCATCGGTGGTGAACGCTAGCTCAGTGCCTGGGCGAAGCGGAGGGTCTCCTCGGCGACACGGCGCCGGCCCGCGCTGTCGGCCATGAGCACGTCGGTCTCGAGCAGGGGGACCCGGTCCGTGCGCTCGTCGGCCACGAGGCCGTCGATCACTCCGTCGTAGGCCAGGGCGATCCCCTCGGCATCGAGCGGCAGGTGGGCCGCGGCCAGGAACTCCTGGGTCGGGCCCTTGAGGACCTCGCCCTGCACGAGCGGACTGACCGCGACCACCGGTGCAGGGCTGGCGGCGAGGGCGTCGCGCAACCCGGGGAGGGCGAGGATCGGTCCGATCGAGACGATCGGGTTCGAGGGTCCGATGATGATCGCCTGGGCGTCGGCGATCGCCGCGAACACCTCCTCGCTCGGCGCCGCGTTGCGGGCACCGCGGAAGTCGACGTCCTCGACCGGCCCGCGGCCACCGCCGCGAATCATGAACTCCTGGAACGGCCACACGCGACCCTGGGCGCGTACCCACGTGCGCACCGGCCGGTCGCTCATGGGCAGGACCCGCGCGCGAACGCCGAGGGCGCCGACGATCGCCGCGTGGGCCGCGGTCAGACGCTCACCGGCGCCGAGGCAGCGCGCGCGCTCGAGGCCGATCGCCAGGTCCCGGTCGCCGAGGTTGAACCACACCTCGACCCCGATCTCGCGCAGCCCGTCCATCACCGCGAAGGTGTCGCCGTCGAGCCCCCAGCCGCGCTCGTCGATGCGGTCCGCGAGCCAGAAGGTCACGAGATCGGGGTCGGGGGAGACGTAGGCCCCATAGATCTCGATGTCGTCGGCGGTGTTGGCGATGACCACGAGATCATCGCCGGCGACGTCGAGCATTCCGCGCGCGAGCTTGGCGCCGCCCGTCCCCCCGGCCAGGACGACAACTGGCCCGCTCACGGCGAGCGCTCGGCGCCGCCGAGCCCGGTGATCTTGATGCCCGCCTGGGTCTTGTGGCGGATATTGATGGAGATGAGTAGCGGGGTGAGCTGCTCGACGATCCGCGCCATCTCCAGGCGCCCGCAGTCGACCGCGCGGAGTCCGGGGATCCGCTCCACGAGCTCGGCGATGCGCTCCTTGTCCTCGCGCTTGTCGCCGCATACGAGCACGTCCTCGTCGAGCCGGTGCTCCAGATCGGTCAGGTGCGAGGCGCTGATCGTGTGCAGCGCCGAGACGACGCGGACTCCGCTCGGCACCATCTCCTGCGCCTGCTGGGCCGCCGAGCCCTGCCACACCCCGAGCGACCTGGTGGCCTTCCCGCTCACCGCCGCAGCCAGGGGCACCGTCGAGTCGAGCACGAGTTGGCCCTCACGCAGCGCCCCCTTGAGGTTGGTGAGCGTCTCCGACTGGCTGCGGAAGGGAACGGCGAGGATGACGATCTCAGCCTCGCCCCGCGCCGCTTCTGAGTTCTCGAGTCCGATGAACGAGCCCTCGGGCACGCGTTGCCCGGCGCGTTCGGCCGCCTCGACGGCACGGCCCGCGTCGCGCGAGCCGATGACGATGGGAGTACCGGCCCGGCCGAGCCGGAGGGCGAGGCCGAAGCCGAGCGCACCTGTGCCTCCGATGATGCAGACGGGCGCCGGCACGGCCCGTGAGTCTACGCATGGGCGGGTCGCGGGCGCCGGGCGCTGGCGCGGGCGCGAGGCGCTGGGGCGCGGGGCGGGCGCGGGGCGGGCGCGGGGCGCTGGGGCGCGGGCGCCGGCGGGGCCGCCGGGCGCGCGGGCGCGGCCGAGCCGTGCTACGAAACTCCGGACAGTCAGGGAAAACGCAACACGGAGTGGCGCTGGGTCCGCGCGGCGGGCCCGCCGCTAGGGTTCGGCGCGGCATGGACCCCGAGAAACTCGCCCCCGGCCTCGAGGCGCGCAATGAATTCTCGGTCGAGCGTCAGCTCGTCACCGACGTCGGCGGGACGATCGGGTTCTCGGTCCTCTCGACGCCAGCGATGATCGCGATGATGGAGCGCACGGCAGCGATGCTCGTGCACCCGCTGCTGCCCGAGGGCCGGGCGACGGTCGGCTTCGAGGTGTGCGTGCGCCATGTCGCGGGCGCCGCCGAGGGGTCGCGCTGCACCGCCCATGCCCGCCTCATCGAGGTCATCGACGGACGCAAGCTCCGCTTCTCCGTCGAGGTCGTCCACGAGGACGGCCGGACGATCGGGGTGGGCACGCACGAGCGTCGTGTGATCGACGCCCGCCGTCCCTGATCGGGCGCTCGACCCCGACCTACAATCGCCCCATGAGCGACCTCCCACCTAAGGTCAAGATCCGTGAGGTAGGCCCGCGCGACGGCTTCCAGAACGAGCCCGAGGTCATCCCCACCGCCGACAAGGTGGCCCTCATCGAAGCGCTCGCGCACGCCGGTCTGCGGCGCATCGAGCTCACGAGCTTGGTGCGCCCCGATGTCATCCCCCAGCTTGCCGATGCGGCCGAGGTGCTCGAGGCGGTCCGGCTTCCGGAAGGCGTGTCCGCCAGCGTGCTCATCCCCAACGAGCGCGGCCTCGAGCGCGCGCTCGAGCACCGCGCCCGCTTCCAGGAGATCAACGGCTTCCTCTCGGCCTCGGAGACCCACAACACCAAGAACGTGGGACGTTCGGTCGAGGAGTCCATCGCCGGCCTGGCGCGCACCTTCGCCCGCGCGCGCTCGGAGGGCCTGCGCTGCGAGGGGGTGATCTCGACCTCGTTCGGGTGCCCGTACGAAGGGCGCGTCCCGCCCGGGCGCGTCCTCGAGATCGCCCGCCGGCTCGCTGACGCGGGCGCCGAGGAGGTCGGCTTCGGGGACACCACGGGGATGGCCAACCCCCTCCAGGTGCGCGAGTTCTTCCTCGCGGCGCGAGACGCCCTGCCGGATGTCGAGCTCACCGCGCACTTCCACAACACTCGCGGTCAGGGTCTCGCCAACGCCCTCGCCGCGCTCGAGGCCGGCGTCACGAGCTTCGAGTCGAGCTTCGGAGAGCTCGGTGGCTGCCCGATCCCGCCCGGAGCGACGGGCAACATCGCCACCGAAGATCTCGTCTCCATGCTCCATGAGATGGGCATCGAGACCGGCATCGAGCTCTCAGTCCTGATCGAGGCCTCGCACCAAGCCCAGGGCGTCCTCGGGCGCCCGCTCGGGAGCCACGTGCTCACGGCGGGGCCGGTCCAGTGGTCGGCGTAGCGAGGTTAGGCCCTCATTAGCCACTCCCCCCGGCGTTCGACCGTCGCCGGGCTTCACTTATGCTGCCCGGCCGAGAGGGAACCGATTCCCGAATCTTGACTAGGAGGAAACTGATGCGTCTCAGCGCCAGGCTCGGCATGGCAGCTTGCACGCTCGCCGCGATGTCCATCGCAGGCTGTGGCTCGAGCACGAGTACGACGACGAAGAAGGCGGCGACCACCGCCGCGACGACCCCGGGCGTGACGAAGATCGCCTCGATCGCCGCCCAGGTCCCGGCGTCGATCGCAAAGAAGGGGACGTTGACCGTGGCGTCGGATGCCACCTACGCGCCGAACGAGTTCATCGCCCCCGATGGCCACACCGTGAAAGGGATGGACGTCGAGCTCGTCGATGCCCTCGCCGCCGTGATGGGCCTCAAGGCCGGCGTCGTCAACCAGACCTTCGACACCATCATCCCCGGCCTGCAGGCGCACAAGTACGACATGGGAGCATCGTCGTTCACCGATACCAAGGCGCGGCAGCAGTCCGTCGACTTCGTCACGTACTTCTCGGCCGGAACTTCGTTCTACACCAAGGCGCAGGGCGGAACGTCGGTCAGCTCGCTGGCGGACCTGTGCGGGCGCACCGTCGCCGTGGAGAAGGGCACGACCGAACAGACGGACGCCACGGCCCAGAGCGCCAAGTGCAAAACCGCCGGCAAGCCTGCGGTGGCCGTGCTCGTCTTCCCCGATCAGAATGGCACCAACCTCGCCGTTCAGAGCGGCCATGCCCAGGTCGGTATGGCCGACTCTCCCGTCGCCGACTACGCGGTCAAGCAGTCCGGGGGGATGCTCAAGCTCGTCGGCCAGCCCTACGGCACTGCGCCCTACGGTTTCGCCTTTCCCAAGGGCAACGGGATGACCAAGCCTGTCCTGGCGGCGCTCAAGGCCCTGATGGCCGACGGCACCTATACGAAGATCCTCACCAAGTGGGGCGTGCAGGCGGGGGCGATCACCGATCCCAAAATCAACGGCGCGACAAGCTGAGGTAGCCGCGGGTGCCCTCGATCGAGGCCACCGCCGCCGAGTCACAGGGACGGCCTGACGACATCGAGGCCGTCCCTGTCCGCCGGCCGGGTCGGTGGATCGCCACCGCGCTGGTGCTCCTCATCGCCCTTGCGATCGTCAACTCGGTCGCGAACAACGCGAGATTTCAATGGGGTGTCGTTGGTGACTTCCTATTCGACCCTCGGATCCTGAGGGGCGTTCGCCTCACCATCGAGCTGACGGTGGTGGCGATGGCCATCGGAATCGTAGGCGGCGTCGGCCTCGCGGTCATGCGCCTGTCGCCGAACCGGCTGGTGTCCGGGACGAGCTGGCTCTACATCTGGTTCTTCCGCGGCACGCCGCTGCTCGTGCAGATCTTCTTTTGGTACTTCGCAAGCTCGCTCTATCCGCGGATCGCCATCGGCATCCCGTTCGGCCCGGCGTTCTTTCATATCAACGCCAACTCGGCTCTGAAGCCGTTCGTCGTCAGCATCCTCGCCTTGGGACTCAACGAAGCCGCGTACATGGCGGAGATCGTTCGTGCCGGGATCATCTCGGTCGACCACGGACAGCACGAGGCGGCGGCCTCGCTGGGCATGACCCGCCTGATGACCATGCGTCGGATCGTCCTGCCCCAGGCGATGCGCGTGATCGTTCCGCCGACGGGCAACGAAGTGATCTCGATGCTCAAGGCCACCTCGCTCGTCAGCACCATCGCCTACACCGAGCTGTTCTACACGGTGCAGCTGATCTACGCCGTCAACTACAAGACGATCCCGCTCCTGATCGTTGCCAGCGTCTGGTATCTCGTGATGACGAGCGTCCTCTACGTGGGGCAGTACTTCATCGAGCGACGGTTCGGGCGCGGCTTCAGCGGTGCGCGGCAAGTCTCGGCGCGAGCCCGCTGGCTCGAGTTCCGCCACACCCAATGACATGAGCGAGCCCATGGTCAAAGCCGAGGCCGTCCACAAGCGCTTCGGTCGCCACGAGGTCCTCAAGGGCATCACCCTCGAGGTCCAGCCGGGTCAGGTCATGTGCCTGCTCGGTCCCTCGGGCTCGGGCAAGTCGACGTTTCTGCGCTGCATCAACCACCTCGAGCGCGTCAACTCGGGTCGCCTCACGGTCGCCGGTGAGCTCGTGGGCTACCGCGAGTCCGGGGGCAAGCTTCACGAGCTCCGCGAGTCCGAGATCTCGCGCCAGCGCGCACAGATCGGGATGGTCTTCCAGCAGTTCAACCTGTTCCCGCACATGAGCGCGCTGGAGAATGTGATCGAGGCGCCGGTCCGGGTACTCAAGCTCGATCGCGTGCAGGCCCGCGAGCGGGGCCGCGAGCTCCTGGCGCAGATGGAGCTCGCCGACCGGGCGGACGCTTACCCGGCCCAGCTCTCGGGCGGGCAGCAGCAGCGGGTGGCCATCGCCCGCGCCCTCGCCATGCGTCCGAAGCTCATGCTCTTCGACGAGCCAACCTCCGCGCTCGACCCCGAGCTCGTGGGCGACGTCCTCGGCGCGATGCGCCAGCTCGCGCGCGAGGGGATGACGATGATCGTCGTCACCCACGAGATGGGCTTCGCGCGCGAGGTGGCGGACACCGTGGTGTTTATGGACGACGGCGTGGTCGTCGAGTCCGGGAAGCCATCGCAGGTGCTCGCGCATCCCCAGCACGATCGCACCAAGGCCTTCCTCTCGAAAGTACTGTGACGACCATGAGTGAGCTCGACGACGCGGTCGCCCGCGCGAGGGCGGGCGGCCCCGAGCGCCACCGCGCCAAGGCCGCCGAACAGGGGAAGCTCCCGGTCCGCGACCGGGTCGCGCTCCTGCTCGACCCCGGCTCGTTCACCGAGGACGGACTCCTCGCCGGCTCTCAGGGTGACGGCCTCGGCGCCGAGGGCGTTGTCACCGGCCTCGGGACGGTAGCCGGGCGGCCCGTCGCGGTGATGGCCAACGACCCCACCGTCAAGGCGGGATCGTGGGCGCCCAAGACGGTTACCAAGATCCTCCGGATCCAGGAGCGCGCCCTGTCCCTGATGGTCCCGATCGTCTACCTCGTCGACTCGGCGGGGGCCCGGATCACCGAGCAGGTCCAGATGTTCCCGGGCCGGGCGCACGCAGGCAGGATCTTCTTCAATCAAGTTCGCCTGTCGGGTGTCGTCCCTCAGCTCTGCGTCCTCTTCGGCCCGAGCGCGGCCGGCGGCGCCTACATCCCGGCCTTCTGCGACGTCGTGATCATGCGCGACGGGAACGCCTCGATGTACCTCGGATCGCCGCGCATGGCAGAGATGGTGATCGGCGAGAAGGTCTCGCTCGAGGAGATGGGGGGCGCCCGCATGCACACCTCGCGCAGCGGAGTGGGGCACATCCTCGTCGCCACCGACGAGGAGGGCATCGAGGGCGCCAAGCGCTACCTGTCGTACCTCCCGACCAACTGGGAGCAGAGCCCGCCCCCGGCCGCCGACGTAGCCCCCGCCTCCGAGCGGCCGATCCGCGACATCGTGCCTGCCGACGAGAACAAGCCCTTCGACATGCGCGAGCTCCTCGACAGCCTGGTCGATGCGGGCTCGCTGTTCGAGCTCCACGAGCGCTGGGCCAAGGAGATCATCGTCGGCTTCGCGCGCCTCGCCGGCCGGCCCATCGGCATCGTCGCCAATCAGCCCAAGGTCAAGGGCGGCGTGCTCTTCGTGGATTCCTCGGACAAGGCCGCCCGCTTCATCTGGACGTGCAATGCGTTCTCCATCCCGCTGCTCTTCCTCGCCGACGTGCCCGGGTTCATGATCGGCACCCAGGTCGAGCGCCAGGGGATCATCCGCCACGGGGCGAAGATGATCAGCGCCGTCTCCGAGGCCACCGTCCCCAAGCTCTCGGTCATCGTCCGCAAGGCCTACGGAGCCGGCCTCTACGCGATGGCTGGTCCGGCCTTCGACCCCGACGCGTGCATCGCGCTGCCGACCGCGTCGATCGCCGTGATGGGCCCCCAGGCCGCGATCAACGCCGTCTACTACAACCAGCTTCAGGCCATCGAGGACCCCGACCAGCGCGCCGCGCGCGCGGAAGCGCTGAGACGGGAATACGCCGAGGACATCGACATCCTTCATCTCGCCGCTGAGCTCGTGATCGACGCCGTGGTCGAGCCTGAGGATCTGCGCTCAGAGCTTGTGCGCCGTTTCGCCCTCGCCGCCGGCAAGCGACGCGACTGGCCCGCCAAGCGAAATCCGATCACGCCGGTATGAGCTTGGCCGCCGCGCCGATCGCGGGCGCCACGCCGGTAGGCCGGCGCCCAGCCCCGAACCGTTAACCTGACCCCGGCGATGACCGACGCCGACGAGGACGAGCTCCTCGCCGTGGCGCTGGAGGCCGCGCGAGGTGCAGGAGCCGAGCTCCGAGCCCGGTTCGGCCAGGCGCAGCACGGCGTGCGCGCGAAGAGCGGGCCGACCGACCTGGTCTCCGACGCTGATCTGGCGGCCGAGGCGGCGATTCGCGACGTCCTCAGATCCCGCCGGCCCGGGGACGCGATCCTCGCCGAGGAGGGCGGCGCCACCGCCGGCGGCGCGCTGCGGTGGGTCGTCGATCCTCTCGACGGCACGATCAACTTCCTCTTCGGGATCCCGGCGTGGGGGGTGAGCGTGGCCTGCGAGGACGCGGACGGTGGACTTGTGGGGGTGGTGCTCGACCCGATGCGCGAGGAATGCTTCGCGGCGACGCGCTCGGGAGGGCCTACCCTCGACGGCGAGCCAATCAGCGCCCGAGCCGATGGAGATCTCGCCAACGCCCTCGTGGCCACCGGCTTCTCCTACGACGCCGCGGTCAGGGCCCGCCAGGCCGAGGTCGTCACGCGCCTGCTGCCTTGCGTGCGCGACATCCGCCGCATGGGCGCGGCCGCCCTCGACCTGTGCTGGACCGCGTGCGGACGCTTCGACGCCTATTACGAGCGCGGCCTGCAGCCGTGGGATCTCGCCGCCGGTTCCCTCATCGCTAAGCGGGCCGGCCTCGACGTCCGGCTCCTCCCAGAGACGCCGCAGGAGCCGTCGGGCGTGGTGGTGACCCGGGCCGGGCTCATGGACGAGCTGGTCGAGTTCGTGCGCGCGCGCTAGGGAGCTGGCCTAGACTTCGCCCCCGCGCGGCGGTGATGGAACGGTAGACATGATGCGCTCAAAACGCATTGTCCTTCGGGACGTGTGGGTTCGAATCCCACCCGCCGTATAGGCGGGCTACGCAGGGGCAGGCGCGGGAGACGAGGGCGAAGCGCCGGACTGGTGGGACTCGCCGGCGGCGCCCTCGACTTCGACGTTCCAGCCCTGTGAGAAGCCCAGCAGCGCGAAGACGATGAGCAGCGCCTCGACGGGGATCAGGAGCACGGTCGTCACTCCGAGCGTGTCGGGCGTGAGGCCGGTTCCGCCGAAGAGCGACTGGGGTGGCGCGAAGCCGGCGTGGCTGCGGTCGAACCACGAGGTTCCACTGGCCCCGGTGCTGGTGATCACCGCGAGGATAAGGAGCACGATGCCGAGTGCCGCCGCCATGGGCAGGAGTCCACGCTTCCAGCGCGCGATGTAGTAGGCAAAGACCAGGTAGGCGACGATGAAAAAGAAGTTCAGCGGCTGCTCGCCCTCGAGCTCCGACCAGCCGCCGACGGTTACGAGCGCCATCAAGACGACGGAAACGAGCAGGAGCAGGACGACGATCGCCTTCGTCGCCTTGGAGGCCAGTTTGTCTCGGTTGGGATAGGAGATCGTGTAACCGGGACGCAGGTTCCGTACGCGCGCCACGATGCGCAACATACAATCTCCCTTGGCTACGCGCAGCAGTTTCGCGGGCGTGGCGAAATCGGTAGACGCGCCGGCTTTAGGTGCCGGTGGGCTAACGCCCTTGGGGGTTCAAGTCCCTCCGCCCGCACTCGACGGCCTCCCGCCGCGCCACCACAGGAACATGTCCACCCCCAAGCTCGACACCGGACTCGCCCCCGGCGCCATGTCCGCGGCGCGCTTCGAACGACCGACGAGCCGGTTCCGCGACTGGGTCTCCGACGACCGCTCGACGCCGTATCCGGCGGCCCCCGGTCGCTATCACCTGTATGTCTCCTGGGCCTGCCCGTGGGCGCACCGGACGGTGATCGGGCGGCGGCTCAAGGGACTCGAGGACGTGATCGGAATGTCCGTCGTCGATCCTTTGCGCGACGAACGCGGGTGGGAGTTCACCGGCGGCGAGTACGTCGACCCGGTCAACGGCTTTCGCTTCCTCGGCGAGGCCTACGAGATCACCGAGCCTGGCTACGAGGGCCGCTTCAGCGTGCCCGTGCTCTGGGATACCGAGACCGGCAGGATCGTCAACAACGAGTCCGCTGACGTTCTACGCATGTTCAGCACCGGGTTCGGCGACCTCGCCGGCGACGAGCACGACCTCTACCCCGAGCGGCATCGGCACGAGATCGACGAGCTCAACAAGCGGATCTACCAGCGCGTGAACGACGCCGTCTATCAGGCCGGGTTCACCCGGGACCAGGAGGTGTACGAGTCGGTGGTGTACCGACTCTTCGACACCCTCGACGAACTCGACGCCCGCCTCGCCAACCAGCGCTTCCTGTTCGGGGACGCTCCCGTCGAAACCGACTGGCGGCTCTTCACCACCCTCGTGCGCTTCGACCCCGTCTACGCCGTCCACTTCAAGTGCACGCTGCGCCGGCTCGTCGAGTACCCGAACCTGTGGCCCTACACGCGCGACCTCTACCAGCAGCCGGGGATCGCCGACACCGTGCGCCTCGATGAGATCCGCAACCACTACTACCGAACGCACGCCGGGGTGAACCCGAGCGGGTTGGTGGCCGTGCTCCCGGACGCCGACCTCACGGCTCCACACGGGCGCGAGGCGCTCGGCGGCTGACGGTCAGGCGGCCTCGCGCACCCCGGACAACGTCTATTAGGGCACCCTAATTAGGGTGCCCTAACTGTGGTACGTTCCCGGTGTGGCTGCCGCAGCCGAACCCCGCCGGACTTCCGCGCGACCGGCCCGGAGCGTGAGCATGTACCTCTGGACCGCCGCGGCGCTGGCCGTCGGCGTCTCCGTCGTGGTGCTCGGCTGGCATTCCCAGGGGGGGACGACCAACCCCACGACGCTCCCGCCCGGCCATCGCCTGAGCCCGACGACGGTGGTCCTCAACAGCGCCATCCTTGTGTTCAGAGAAGGCCTCGAGACCATCCTCGTGCTCGCCGCCGTGACCGCGAGCTTCCTGGGTGGGGACCGCGTCTACCGGCGGCCCGTGGCGGCCGGGGGCGGACTGGCCATCCTCGCCGGCATCGGCACCTGGTTCTTCGTCGTCTGGCTCATCGGCCGCGTTCACGGCAGCGAGCTCGACATCCAGGCGGCGACCGGCCTTCCCTCGCTCCTCGTCCTCCTGCTCGTCATGAACTGGTTCTTCCACAAGATCTACTGGACGGGCTGGATCTCCCACCACCACAAGCGCCGGAAAGGACTGCTCTCCGGCGGCCGCGACGGGAGCACGCGGGCGATGATGCTCGGCCTCGTCCTCCTCGGCTTCACCTCCGTCTACCGCGAATCCGTCGAGATTGTCATCTTCCTCCAGAATCTCCGCGAGCTCTACGGATCGAGCGTCGTGGTCGAGGGCATCGTGCTCGGCGCCATGTTCACCGCCGCCGTCGGCGTGCTCACCTTCACCCTGCACCAGAAGCTCCCCTACAGGCGCCTGCTCATCATCACCGGCGCAATGCTCCTCCTCGTCCTCCTCGTTTCCGTCGGCGAGGAGGTCCAGGAGATGCAGCTCGCGGGCTGGATCGGCACCACCAACCTCCCCGGCATCTCCTTCCCCGGATGGATGGGCACCTGGTTCTCCCTCTTCGGCAACTGGGAGACCATCGCCGCCCAGTTCCTCGCCTGCTTGATCGTCGTCGGCTCCTACCTCGCCGCCCAGTACTTCCGCGTCTGGCGCCCCCGGCGGCGTGGCGAGCAGACCGCGGTCGCGGCCCAGGCGCCGCCGGAGCGCGCGGCGGGCGTGGCGATGGGGTAGGGCTAGCGTGCTGACGTCAGGACTTCGGCCCGATGAAGGAATCGAGCAGCCTCACCGAGTCTTTTCGTGCCACCGAGATGTGCCAGCGAGTCCAGGGTCGCCATTCGACGCCGAGCCGGTCGCAGGCATCGGTGAACAGCTTCCGAATGTCGTCGGACCGGTTAGAGAACTGGTACCGGGGATATGCATATTCCTTGCCCTTGACCTCGACGCGGTTGACTCCCCGCCAGCCGTCGGTATGAATCAGGCCCCGTAGGAACGGGCCCGGCTCCTCGTCGACGATCTCGCGCTGCCAGTCGACCAACTCGATCATTCGATGGTGCTTGCGTCCTGGGCCATGCTGCGGGAAGAGGCATGGCCACTGGCGCCATGTTGAGGTCACTACAACGCATCTGGAGCCTCCGGAATGCTGTCTCGGTGTCGGGCGCTTCCCGCCGCGAAGGGACTCGATTGCGTTGCAGCAATTCTCGATGATGCGAGGGTAAACCTCGTCGAGAGCGACGCGTAACGACCACGAATTACGTACTTGGCTTAGCCATCCGTCACCCAGATAGATGCCGAGGAGGTACGCGTACATGCCCCTGGGCAGCTGGGCGAAATCATGCGGCTCCCCGTCGCAAATTGAGCATCTGGGACGAGGTTTGAGGACCCGCTCCGCAGCCTGGGAGACCCCGTGATTGCGCCACGTTCGGATCGTGTTGATCGGCACGCGGGTAACCGCGTTGATCTCCCGGTCGGTGAGCCCCGTGGTCTTGAGGGCAAACACCGTTCGGACATCCTCGACTGAACGCGGCCGCGGCATCCACCCGAACATACGTTCGATGTCGGACGGAACGCCTGCCGCGACCGGTGAAGCGGGGCAGCCAGGACTCGAACCTGGGACCTCCGGTTTTGGAGACCGGCGCTACCACCATGCTGAGCTACTGCCCCAGGGGTACCGGAGCAAGATCCTAGCCTACGGTCGGCTCACCCATCCCGTCGAACACGTCACGCTGGACACCACAAAAGTACGATTCCCCCCATGAAGTCCCACACCGTCTACCGCACCTTCCGCACCGACCAGCGCCGCGAGTTCGTGCGGATCACCGAGGACGTCGCCGCCGCCGTACGCGACGCGGGCATCGAGGAGGGGATGGCGCTCGTCTCGGCCATGCACATCACTGCTGGGGTGTGGATCAACGACGACGAGCCGGGCATCCACGCCGACGCGCTCGAATGGCTGGATAAGCTCGCGCCGCCGAGCTGGAAGGAGCCGGCCAACGAGGTCGCGCGCGAGCTGTTGCCCGATCCCGGCGACTATCGCCATCACCGGGGCGGCGAGGACAACGGCGACGCCCACTTCAAGAACCTCCTCGTCCACCATCAGGTGATCGTGCCGGTGACCGAGGGCAGACTCGATCTCGGTCCCTGGCAGGCGATCTTCTACTGCGAGTTCGACGGCGGCCGGCCCAAGCGCCTGGTCATCAAGGTGCTCGGCGAGTAGTGCCCCCGCTCCCGCCGTCGGAGGTCTTCGCCGCCGGCGCCCTCGCCGGCCGCGTTGCGCTCGTCACCGGCGGTGGCACCAATCTCGGCAAGGCAGCGGCACTCGAGCTCGCGCGGTGCGGCGCCGACGTCGTCATCGCCGGCCGCCGCCAGGAAGTGCTCGAAGCGGCGACGGCGGAGATCGGAGCGCGAGCGTCCTGGGTCACCGGGGACATCCGCGAGCTCGATGAGGCGGGGGCGATCGTGCGTACCGTCCTCGAGCGGCACGGACGCCTCGACTTCCTCCTCAATAACGCCGGCGGCCAGTACTTCGTCCCCGCCGAGTCGATCGTCCCCAAGGGCTGGCTCGCGGTGCAGCGCCTCAACGTGAGCGGCACCCTGGCGATGTGCGAGGCGGCCTATGAGCTCGCGATGCGCCCGGCCCGCTCAGGGACGATCGCCAACGTGACCGTCTCACCGCATCACGGCATGCCGGCCATGGCCCATACGGGCGCGGCGCGAGCGGCGGTCGAGGCGCTCACGCAGGAGCTCGCCCAGGAGTGGGCCAAGGACGGGGTCTCGGTGGTGGCCCTGGCCATCGGGCGCTTCGCCACCGAATCGCTGCGCAAGTACCCGGCCGAGCTGTGGCGCCGCGCAGCGGCGACGGTGCCGCTGCAGAGGCTGGGGGAGATGCACGAGTACGGCTGGACGGTGGCGCTCCTCGCCTCGCCGCTCGGCCGCGCGTTCTCGGGCTCGGTCGTCACCCTCGATGGGGCGCTCGACAACGGCACGGGTCCGTGGCCTCCCGAGGGCCTCAAGCGCGAGGGCAACGTCCCCATCGAGGCGAGGCGAGCGCCCGCCTGAGCCCCCGGGGGTACCATGCGAGGCCAGTCCTGCGGGCGAAGTGTTGTGGTTGCACAGGAGCCTTCCAAGCTCCGAGGGCGGGTTCGATTCCCGTCGCCCGCTCTGTCGCTCTCGGCGCCGCCCGACTCCCGCGACGGCGCTCGCCGGGCGCGGCTATGATCGAGCCGACCACGGGGAGTGGCGCAGTCTGGTAGCGCACCCGGCTGGGGGCCGGGCGGTCGCAGGTTCAAATCCTGTCTCCCCGACTACTGAAAGAGCTGCA
>DASZLV010000057.1:0-2008 GCA_035552215.1 Solirubrobacteraceae bacterium
AGTCATAGAGCGGAGCGGGAGGGATTCGAACCCCCGGGCCGCGTGAACGGCCGGCTGCTTTCAAGGCAGCTGCATTCAACCGGACTCTGCCACCGCTCCCAGCCCGCAATCGTACGCGGTGGTGGGGAACGCTCAGGTCAAGCGTTTACACTGCCCCCGCACCCTCTGGGAGAGGTGGCCGAGTGGCTGAAGGCACTCGCCTGCTAAGCGAGTAAGGGGTTCACACTCCTTCGCGGGTTCGAATCCCGCCCTCTCCGTTCCCGTTCGACGGCCTGGCGCCGGGGTGGTCGATTTCACCGCGCGGGCGCCTTCCCTGCCTCGGCCACGGCTCGGATACTGGTTTCATGATCGGCGCCGGCGCGGCAGGGGTTCAGATCGCTCAGGGCGACACGGGCACCCTCCTCGACGCAGCCGGGCGTCTGCAGAGCCTCGGTGGGGAGCTGGACCTGCACGGCAGGCCGGCGTCCGGCGCGTGAGCGGCTACGGGAGTCGGCGGCCCCCTGCGGCAGAGGCTCCCGCTCAGGCGGAGCTGCCGGACCCCCATGTCTCCCGCAGCAGCCACCCGACGAGCCGGTCGCCATGGCGGGTCATCGCTGTCAGCGGTTCAATGAGCAGCCTCAGGACGATCGTGGCAAGGCGTCCCGCTCGACGTCCCACCCCGGGAGCCAGTGCGGCCGCGAAGACGGCGAGGCCGGGCAGGGGGCGAATGAATACGGTGAGGTCCCGGACGCGGCCCTCTCCGTCGAAGCGCAGTAGGTCCATGCCCTCGAGGCTTCGGCCGCGAACGCGGACCGTGAAACGCTGGCTCCAGACTTCGCCCGCCCCGACCAGCTCGTGGTGCTCGATCCCCTCCATCGCCTCCGCGACGATCGTGAGCACGGCGAGAGCGTCCTCGCGCCCACGGAACTGAAAGCTGTCGGTGATCGGCGAACGGATCACGGCATCGGGAGCAAGGACATCGGCGATCGTCGCATAGTCCCGCTCGCGCATCGCCCCCATCAGGCGCGCCACGGCGGCACGGTTGGCGTGGTCGTGGTCGTGGCCGTGCTCGGGTCGTGTCTCGACCGATTCCATCGTCGCCTCCTTCGCTATGGGCGTTGCGTGCGCAACAGCATAACGGTCGCTATCTGAATAGCAAGCGCTTCCCTGTACCCTCCCGTGCCGTGCCCCAGCCCCGATTGACGCGCGACGAGAAGCGCGCCGAGACCCGAGCAGCGCTCGTCCGCTCAGCGGCCGACGTCTTCGCGCGGCGGGGGTTCCACGCCGCCTCGGTCGATGAGATCGCCGAGAACGCCGGGTTCTCGGTCGGCGCCCTGTACTCGAACTTCGAGCGCAAGGAGGACCTCCTGCTCGCTGCCATCGAGCAGAACGTCAGCGACTGGGCGCGTCTCTTCGCCGAGCGCTTCCGCGAGTCAGACAACATCCACGACCAGGCGCGCTCGATCGCCGACGCATGGATCGCCGGCGTCACCGCCGAGCCCGAGCCCTTCCTGCTCTGGATCGAGCTGTGGGCCTACGCGGTACGCAACGACCGGCTCCGCGACGAACTCGCCGTCCGCTCGCGAACGATCCGCGACCTCTTCACCTCGATGATGCACGAGGCCGCCGCGCAGATGGGCGTCACCATGCCCGACGATCTCGCCGACGAACTCGGCGCCGTCTTTGACGCCCTCGGCCTCGGCCTGGCCATACGCCGCCTGCTCGACCAGGACGCCGTGCCCGACGGCCTCTTCGGCACGGCGTCGAGCCGGATCGCCGACGCTCTCCTCCGAGACCTCCCGGCGGCCGACTAGCCGATGTGGCCGCCCGAGGCGCTCGAGTTCCTCCGCGAGCTCGAAGACAACAACGATCGCGACTGGTTCCGAGCCCACCGCGCCCGCTACGACGCGCTGCTCCGAGACCCCGCCGTCGCCCTCGCCGAGAAACTGCGGCACCTCGGCGACCCTCGGACCTTTCGCCCCTACAACGACACGCGCTTTCACCCCAGGCCCCCCATCAAGGAGCATCT
>DASZLV010000058.1:0-1607 GCA_035552215.1 Solirubrobacteraceae bacterium
TCCAGCTCGGGCTGGGTCTCCCATGATGCGCCGAGCCCCTCGGTTCCTCTAGAGGCGACGACCGGAATCGAACCGGTGTAGACGGCTTTGCAGGCCGCTGCGTAGCCACTCCGCCACGTCGCCGGGGCTCCGTAGCCTAGCGGCGCCGCCGGCCCGCGGCCGACCGCCGCGCGGCCGCCGCGCGCACCGAGATCGTCACATCGCTCTCACACCATGGTCACGAGTCCGAGAGCGGCTCGGCATACCGTGCCCGCCCATGCAACGCCGCCTTCGCCCAGCCGCAGCTGCGCTCCTCGCCGTCGTCGCCGCGGCCGTCGCCGCCGCCCCGGCCCTCGCCCACGACCACCACGGCGAGCACCCGGTGCGCGCCGCGCTCCCGCCGGGGGCGATCAAGCACATCTTCGTCGTCGAGCTCGAGAACGAGTCCGAGGCGAGCACCTTCGGCCCGACCTCGCCGGCGACGTATCTGAACGACACGCTGCTGCCGCAGGGCGAGTTCCTCAAGAACTACTACGCGACCGGGCACGTCAGCCTCGACAATTACATCGCCCAGATCTCAGGGCAGGCGCCCACCGAGGAGACCGGCGCCGACTGCCTGAGCCCGACGACGAGCGCGACCACGCTCGTGGGCTCCTACAGCGATCTCCTCCCCGGCACGCTGGATCCCAACCAGCAGCTCTATCCCGGGCAGGTAGACGGCCACGGGTGCGTGTATCCGGCGTCGGTGCAGACGATCGCCAATCAGCTCGACGCCTTGCACCCGCCGAACCCGCGCACGCACCTGGCCGCATGGCGCGCCTACGCCCAGGACATGGGCAATCAGACCACGGGGCGCGAGACCGGCGCCCCCGACCCGCTCGGCGGCCTCGACTGCGCCCATCCGCAGCTGGGCGGGGTCGACAACACCAACGTGGCGACCCCGAGCGACCAGTACGCCACCCGCCACAACGGCTTCGTGGACTTCCACCAGCTCGGCCTCCCGATCCCCAGCCCGGCGCCCGGCGGCGGGCTCGTCGGCGCCGTCCTCCTCAACCGCCGCTACATCGAACCCGGGAACGTCGACACCACCGGCTTCTACAACCACTACTCGGCACTGCGCAACTACGAGGATCTGCTGGGGATCACGAGCGGAGGAAACGATGGCCTCGGCCACCTGGGATTCGCCTCCTCGCCCGGCCTTCAGCCCTTCGGCCCGGACGTTTTCACGCGGCGCTAGGCCGGCTCAGCGCGTCCGCAGATGCACGGCGTTACCCGATGGGTCGCGCACGACCGCATCGCCGTCCGAGCGCTCGGCACCGATCCCCGCCTCGCTCACGCGCGCGAGCACCCGCTCGAGCTCATCGGCGTCGGGCAGCACGACCTCGAACGAGCGCAGCCCGATCGCGCCGGGCGGCGGCGCGCCGGCTCCGAGGCTGTTCCAGGTGTTGAGGCCGATGTGATGGTGGTAGCCGCCGGCGGAGACGAAGAGCGCGCCCGCATAGCCCTTGACCATGATGTCGAAGCCGAGCACCCCGGAATAGAAGGCCTCGGCCTCGTCGAGGTTGGAGACCTGGAGGTGGACGTGCCCCATGCGCGTCCCCGGAGGGGCGAAGGCGTCCTTGGCGCTG
>DASZLV010000059.1:0-45747 GCA_035552215.1 Solirubrobacteraceae bacterium
CGAGCGCACTTCGCGCTCGAGCTTCCGGCGGTTCTGCTTGACCGTCCGCTCAACGAGCTTGCGCCGCTGGCGCAGGTCACGCTCGAAACGGGTGCGAGTCTTGCGAACCTGGCGCTCGAAACGATTGCGAGCGGTAGCACCGCGACGCTCGTAGCGCTTCAGCTCGCGCTCGACGCTCTCACGGGTGCTGATCTTCGTCGTTAGGCCGCGGACGGACGAGACCAAGGTATCGCGGGCGATGAGCCCTGCGCCCACGGGGACGAGAACCGCCCGCTCGGCGATCTGCTGTGCCTGCTCCACGGGCGTGGAGGGCTGAGTCGCGGTCGTGGCGGAGGCGGCGGGCCGCTTCCGAGTGGTCGTGCTGGGCTTGCGCGTAGTGCTCGCGCTGGGCCCGGAGTTGCTGCTGGTGGTAGCCATTCTTCGGTTCCGCTCCCTGACGGGGGACAAAAGGATATTACTTCTAAGCCTCTGTTCGGGTGAGGAAAATCACCGAACATGTGTTTGTACCCCAGCCGCGGACGGCTGTTACAGGGATGGGTGGCGATCGGCGCTCGTGCGCGCCAGCCACAGCGGCGGGTCGCGCAGTTCGGTGAGCGTCGGCAGCGCCCCGGGAGAGCTGAACACGTAGTGGAGCGCCTCGGTCCCGTCCGCCTCGACGATCACGTCGCAGAAGATCTTGCCCTGCTCGTACTGGCGTAGCTTGAGCTCGAGCCCGAGCATGCGGGCGACGATTCGCGAGAGCGTCGACTGCGAGCGCCGGCGGCGATTGAGCGAATCGCGCAGGCGCGGCAGCGACGGGAGCAGGTCCGGCGCGACGGCGTCCATGACGTGCTCGGCGTGCCCCTCGATCACCGCCATCACCGCCTGCACGCGGTCGAGCACCGAGCGCTCGGTGGGGCTCACCACCAGCGACATGAAATCGCCGCGGCGCAGCGCGTCGCCGACCCGGATCATTCCCGCGCGCGTGGGCCAGCGGAGCCTGCGCGAGGAGTCCAGGCGCACCTCGGCGCCGTCGAGGAGCTCGCGCACGAGCCCCGCCAGGTGGCTCTGGAGCCAGGGCACCCCCGAGAACTGGACGGCGTGGGTGACCTCGTGAAGCGTCACCCAGGTGACGAATTCGCCTTCCTCGGCCCCGAAGGCGCGGACCGCCTCGCCGAGGTTGGGGAGCACGAAGAGCAGGCGCGGGGGCCGCGCGTCGGCCGCCTCGTCGAGGAGCACGAGCTCGTACTGACCGAGCACGCGCTGGGCCAGGTACCCCACGACCACGGCCACTTCGGTGGTGAGCACGACGCCGACGGCGATCTGGACGGCTGGTCGCAGGGGGCCGAGCCCAGCGCCTGCGCGTTCGAGCACGGGGTCGAGAAGCGCCCGCATCGAGCTGATATTGCTCGACACCCAGTCGCGGCGGGAGATCCCCTCGGGCGCGGGCAAGGAACCGGAGGGCGTCAGGCCCGTGTACGCCACCACCCGTCGCTCGCTCTCGGCCGCCAGCGAGGTGAGGTCGGTGCTCGGCGGCCGGGCATCGCCGGTCCCGGCCAGGTAGCGGGCAAGGCGCTCGGCGAGGATCCAGTCGATCACGTCGGCACGCCCTCGAGCTCGCGCAGGGTCTCGGGCGAGCGCGCGGCGATCACCGGCGTGCTCGCGGTGGCGTCGAGCGGCGCCCCGAGCCCCTCGAAGCGGGGAAAGCTGACGTAGCCACCCCCTTCACGGACGATGAGCTGCCCCGCGGCGGCGTCGACGCCGCGGCCGTTGCGCAGGGTGAGCATGGCGTCGAAACGGGCGCCCGCCACCTGACAGAGCGACGAGGCGATCGTCCCCAGCGCCCGCAGCCGGTAGGACTTTCCCACCAGCCCGTCGATCGAGGCGGCCACCCAGCGCGGATCGGCCGACTCGATTCCGATCACCTCGAGCCTGCCGTCGCCGCCGCGCCGCTCGCCGGCCTCGCGGTCGAGGGGCACGTCGTTGCACCACGCCCCCTTGCCCCGGCTGGCCCGCCATTCCTCGGAGGGCCCGAAGTCGTAGACGAAGGCGAAGGCCACGTCGGCCATGGTGTCCCCGTCGGCGACGGCGATCGACAGCGCGTGATGAGGGATCCCCCGCTTGGCATTGAGCGAGCCGTCGATCGGGTCGATGATCACGCGCACTTCGGTGCCGCCGTAGTCGACCTCGCCGCGCTCCTCGGAGATGGCGTGGAAGCGGTACCCGGCCGAGCTCAGAGCGTCGAGCTCGGCGAACACGACGTCCTCGGCCGACGCGTCGATGACCAGGGTGCGGTCGCCGCCGCTGCCGCGAGTCCCGGTCTCGCGGGCCCGCTCGGCCGTGCTCGGAGACTCCGCGAGCATGCGCCCGAGTCCGGCCACGGCGCGCCGGCACGCGCCAAGCCAGTCGGCGTCGAGCGCGGTGCGAGAACCGGTCATCACGCGCCTATGCTGTCAGAGTGAGCGCGCAGCGCACGGGACCGCTGGAGGGACTACTCCCCGCCCAGGCGCAAGCGGTGACGCATGAGGAGGGGCCGCTGGTGGTGTGCGGGCCGGCGGGAAGCGGGAAGACGCGCGTGCTCGAAGCCCGCTTCGCCCGGTTCGTGGAGCAGGGATTGGCACCCGAGCGGATCCTCGTCCTCGCGCCGTCCTCGGCGGCCGCCGACGCTATCCGCGCGCGGCTCGTCGACCGGCTCGAGCAGCCCTACGAGGAGCTCATCGTGGGAACCCCCAGGGATCTCGCCGCCCGGCTCCTGCACGACGCCGGCTTCGATCCGTTCGCCGCCGTGGTCGGGGCCGCCGACCGCCTGGCCATGCTTTTGGAGCGGATCGAAGATCTGCCGCTCCGCCGCCACGACTTCGGCGGGAGCCCGAGCGCGCTCCTCGGCGGCTTCGTGCGCCGGATCGACCGCCTCAAGGCGGAGCTCATCGGCGTCGAGGACTACGCGACGTGGGCCGCCGGCCTGGGCGACGACGAGGGGGCGGCGCTCGAGCGCGAGTTCGCCGAGGTCTACCGCGCCCACGAGCGCATGCTCGGCGAGGCCGGCGCGCGCGATGGCGGCGACCTGATCCTCGAGGCGCTGCGCCTCGCACGCGAGCGCCCCGAGGTCAGCGCTCGCTTTGAGCACGTGCTCGTGGACGACGCCCACGAGCTCGACCTGGCTCCGGCGAGCCTGATCGCCGCGGTGGCCGGGCCGGGGCTGACCGCCGCCGGTGACCGGCACGCCGCCGTGCGCCGGTTCCGCGGCGCGGGCGCTTCGCGTCTCGATGCGCTGAGCGCGGGCGCCCGCGTGGTCACGCTCGGGCGCAGCGTGCGCTGCCCCGAGCGGGTGCTGCACGCCGCTTTCGCGGCCTTTCCCGACGTCGAGGCTCCCGAGGGCGACGGCGGGGGAGAGGTGGTGTTCTGGCGCTGCGCCAACGAACGAGCCCAGGCGCAATCGGTGGCCGCCGACGTCGAGCGGCTGATCGCCCGCGAGGGGGTGCCGGCGGGCCGGATCGTCGTGCTCGTGCCGTCGATCGCCCACGACGGGCAGGCCGTCGCCGTGGCCCTCGAGGAGCGGGCGGTGCCCCATCGCCTGGTGGGCGAGGCAGCCTTCTTCCACCGCGCCGAGGTGCGCGACCTGCTGGCGTGGCTCAGGCTCCTCGCCGACCCCGTCGACGCCCCGGCGGTGGTGCGCGCGCTGGCGCGACCGCCGATCGAGCTGCGTTCGGTCGACATCGCACGGTGCACGAACATCGCCCGCCGGCGCAAGCTCGACATGGTGGCGGCCCTTGCCGCCGCCACCGAATCCCCGCAGGTCCCCCCCGAAGCGCGCGAGCGCATTCGCGTGTTCCTCAAGCTCTATCGCTCGGCCATGGCGGCGCTCGACACCACGCGCCCGGATCTCTACGTGCACCGGCTCATCGAGCGCCTGGGCCTGCGCCGCCAGCAGCTCTTCGCCGCCCAGGCCGATGTGGTGCAGCGGCTGCGCGCCCTCGCGCGCTTCGGCGAGCTGGCCTCCGCCTACGTGCGCCGTGCTCCCCAGGCCACCCCGCGCGAGTTCGCCCGCTCAATCGCCGCGGTCGCCGACGCCGCCCTGCCCGAGGAGGAGGAGCCGGACGTGGCAACGCCGCGCGACGTGCAGGTGATGACGCTGCAGGCGGCGGCCACGGTCGAGGCCGATCACGTCTACGTGCTCGGCCTCCACGCAGGGGTGGCCGCGGGGGCGCCGGAACCAATACCCGATGCCCTGCTCAGGGAGGGACTGCCGGCGGACACGCCCGAGGGTCGCGACCGCGAGCTGCGCCAGCTCCTCTACGTGGCGATGACGCGCACGACCTCGCGCCTCGTCCTCGCGCACCCGAGGGCGAGCGACCGGGGCGCGGAGCTCGCCCCCTCACCGGTCCTCGAGGACGCGCGCGTGGGGCTCGGCGGCGAGTGGGAGAGCCGCGAGGAGGAGCTCTTCGGCCCCGCCGAGACGCTCCATTCCACCTACCGCATGCTTCGGGACGAGCTCCTCGAGGGAATGGCCAGGACCGGCGGGCGACTCAGCGAGCTGCGCTTCGACACCGACATCGACATCTCCCATGCGGTGGTGCGCTACCTCGAGCTCCTCAAGCTCTCGGCGCTGCTCGCGCGCCCGGAGGGCCAGGGGGTGGCCGAGGCGATCCGCGACGTCAACGCCCGCATCCTCCAGGCCGTGACCTCCGAGCAACGCGAGATCTTCACCTCCTCGCCGCTCGACGAGTATCTCCTCGACGCCGAGCGTGACGATCGCCGCCGCGCCCAGGCCACCGTGGCGCGCGAGGAGCCCTCGCTCGAGCCCTTCCTGCCCAAGCGGGGGGACGGGCTGGTCCTCTCGGCTTCCGACATCGACACCTACCGCACCTGTCCGCTCAAATACAAGTTCGCCCGCGTGTTCAGAATCCCCCAGGAGCCGACCATCCACCAGCGCTTCGGGATCCTCGTCCACCAGGTCCTCGAGCGCTTCCACGCCGGCCAGAGCGCGGGCTCGGAGTCCGAGCTCCTCGGTCTCCTCGACGCCGGCTGGCGCCGCGGCGGGTTCGGCGACTCCGAGGAGGAGCGCCAGCTCCGCGGTAAGGCGGCCACCGCGCTCGTGCGCTACCACACGCGCTTTCAGTCCGAGGAGTCAGAGCCCCTGTGGTTCGAGAAATCCTTCGCCTTCAAGGTCGGCCCGCACCTGCTGCGCGGGCGCGTCGACCGCGTGGACCGGCTCCCGGGCGGCGAGTACGAGCTCATCGACTACAAGACGGGCCGGCCCAAGAGCGAGGCTCAGCTCGCCGAGGATGTGCAGCTTTCGCTGTATGCCGTCGGCGCGAGCGAAGCGTGGCGCCTCGATGCCTCACGGCAGGCCTACTACTACCTGCTTGACGACAAGAAAGTCGCGCTCTCTCACGGCGACGGCGACCGCGAGTGGATCCTCGAGGTCACTAACGAGGTGGCCGACGGGATCCTCTCCCAGGGCTTCGAGCCCACACCGTCATTCGCGGCGTGCTCGATGTGCGATTACCGGCTCGTGTGCCCGGCGGCGGAGCGGTAGCGAGCGCTCGGGCGCCTACTCGCCGCCGCCGCGGCTGGCCGCCGGTGGCTCGCCTTCTGAGCCGCGCTGGCGCAGGAAGCGCTGGAGGTCCTTGGCGATGGTGTCGCCAGAGGGGAGACCTCCCGGCTCGCCGTCAGGAGCCGAGCCCGCGGCCTGCTCGAGCTGCTCGACGAAGGCCTGCACGTCGGGATCGCCCTGGACGGCGATGTTGACCTGGCGCTCGTAGTCGGCCGATGCCGTTTCGAGCTCGGAGCCGTCCACGGCCACCCCGACGAGGCCTTCGAGCCGGCGGACGAGGGCGAGGGCCGCCTTCGGATTGGGGGCGGCGGCCACATAGTGGGGCACCGCCGCCCACAGGCTGGCCGACGGGATGCCGGCCTGCTGGCAGGCGGTGTGGAGGACGCCGGTGATGCCCGTCGGCCCCTCGTAGGAGGAGGCCTCGAGCCCGAGCCGGGCGACGAGTGCCGGATCGGAGGCCAGTCCCGTGATCGAGACCGCCCGAGTGTGCGGCACGTCGGCCAGGAGCGCGCCGAGGGTGACCACGAGCTGCGTTCCCAGCACCTCGGCGAGATCAACCACGAGCTTGCTGAAGGTGCGCCACCGGAACGAGGGCTCGGCGCCCGCGAGGAGGACGAGATCGCGGGGCGCGCGGGGCACGCGGGCCTCGTAGAGCTCGACCGCCGGCCACACGATCTCCCGCGTGCGTCCCTCGACGAGCTTGATCCTCGGTCGTGTCGCCTGGAAGTCGTAGAACTCCTCGGGGTCGATGGTCGCGAAGCGCCGCGCATCGAGGGCCTTGCCGACGAAGGTCAGAGCCGTCGAGGCAGCATCGGCGGCGTCGTTCCAGCCCGTGAAGGCGCAGACCAAAGCGGGAGCGCGGAGGCCGTCCGGGCGATGTTCCCATTGCAACGGCTGCATCCGGTCCACCGTACATGATGGGGATCGTGAACTCCGAGGCCACCAGTGTCAGCGCGCTGCGCCCGGGACAGGAGGTTCGCGCCGTTTTCGCCTGCACCCGCAAGGATCGGCTGCTCACCCGCAGCGGCTCTCCCTACCTCGCCCTCGAGCTCCGCGACCGCACCGGCACCCTCCCGGCTCGGGCCTTCCGCGATGCCGACGCGCTCGCCGGCGGTTTCGAGCGCGGAGACCTGGTGCGTGTCACCGGGCGCGTGGAGCGCTTTCGCGACGAGCTCGTGCTCGAGCTCGCGAGTGTGGCGCGCGCGGAGGCGGACACCCCCGGCGCGGACCCGGCGAGCTTTCTCCCCCGCGCCTACCGTGATCTCGACGAGCTCGACGGCTTCCTCGAGCACCTCGCGGGGGAGGTGCGCGACACGCGCTTTCGCGCCTTCCTGGACGGACTCCTGGCCGACGCCGCTCTGCGCGAGGCGTGGCGCCGGGCCCCGTGCTCGCGGGCGGGTCATCACGCCTACCTCGGCGGCCTGCTCGAGCATACGGTGGGGGTGGCGACGCTGGCCCACGAGCTCTGCCAGCTCCACTCGCGGCTGAGCGCCGACCTGCTCCTCACCGCCGCCCTCGTCCACGACCTCGGTAAGACGCGCGAGTTCACCTACGGCGCCGAGTTCGGGCTGAGCGAGGAGGGGCGGCTGCTCGGTCACCTGGCGATCGGCCAGCGCATGCTCTCCGAGAGCTCGGGGGCGCTCGACGAGGAACGCCGGCTGGCGCTTCTGCATTGCGTGCTCTCCCACCACGGTCCCGAAAGCGCGCCGGGGCGGCGCTTTCAGTCAGTCGAGGCGCTCGCGCTCTACCGCGTCAACGCCCTCGAGGCGGGCGTCAAGAGCGCGATCGACCACGGCCTCGGCGCTCAGTAGGGCCGGCTCGGAGAGCGGGGGCCGAGCTGCTCATTGGCGTTCTGCGCCAGCGCCAGGGCATAGGCCGGGAACCATGTTGCATTGGGTGGGTCACCGGGATGGCACTGCCCGTTGGAGCGCCCGGGGATGCCGATCCACATGAAGGCATCCGCGAAGCGGTCGCCGGTGGCCGCGGTGGGGCGGGGCCCGAGGCCGCGGCCCGCTGGATTGCAGAGGATCTCGTTGCCGTTCTTGCCTCGGTTGTGGGGCCGCAGCGGGCCGCGCCCGTTGACCGAGGTGGAGACGACGAAGTGCCGGTGGAGGGCCTTCGCGACCTTGTCTCCGTAGCGCAGCTCGTTGTTGGTCCAGTCGTAGTGGCTCGAGTTGAGGAAGAAGCCGCGGATGAAGCGCACGCCGGCGCGGCGCAGGAGCGAGGCCATCCGGTGCGGCGCGGGGTCGCCGTCGGCGGAGCCGGCGTCGAGGTAGGTGACGGTGTGGGGAAGGGCGCCGAGCGTGCGCGGCGCGTAGGCGAGCTCGGACATGCGGACGTTCAGTCCGCTCCGGCTCAGGCAGCCGATGGTGATGAGGGCGTCCTCCTCGAGGAAGACCACGGCGCGCCGGCTCCCGATGCCGTGGGCGAAGGAGCGCATCCAGGTGCGCACCGCGGCGGCCTGCGCCGGGGTGTCGCTCGTGTGCATGCAGCCCAGGTGGGGGATGTCGTAGGTTGAGAGGATGGCCACCGTGCCGCGGCGCACGTGCTTGAAATAAAGCCGGACGCTGGCGCGGATGTTGCGGCTGTAGACCCCGAAGTGCACGGTCTGGGGCTCGAGCGCGAGCTTGGCGATGAGGTTCGCCTCGGCCGTGTTGCCCGCCCGGCGCAACAGGCGCACCTGGCGCTGGGCGTCGTCGTTGTGATCAATGCGGTTATTGGCGGTTGCCCATAACCGGATTTATCTCCAGCCGGGCGTTATCCGAAGGAGACGGCGCCTGACGGCGGGAAGCGCTGTCGCTGCGGGCTCTACGTGAGGTTCGACTGCGCAAAATTCCCCGTCTCGTCGAGGCTTCGGTCCGTTTGTTGTTGAACGGACCGGGAGGTCTCGATGAGAGCGATGAGGTGGCATCTGTGGGTTCCGAAGGTGTCGGGGCCGCTGGTGCCGTATGTGGAGGGGTACGAGCGGTGGCTGACGACGCGCGGTCACCCGGCCGGGCTGGTTCAGATGCGTCGCTGGCAACTGGGTGAGCTGAGCGCATGGCTCGAGCGGGAGGGGCTGCCAGTCGGCGATCTCTCCGATCCGCTGACCCGTGAGCGCTTTGCAGCGGCGCAGCGAGCTGCAGGGCATCGCTCGTTCGTGTCCAGATTGAGCTTGCGCGTCCCGGTCGCGTATCTGCGGGAGATCGGCCTGGTCTCCGTGATCGAGTTCGCGGCGGCGGGCCCGGTGGAGGAGCTGCTCGCGGCTTTCCGGGCGTATTTGGCGAGCAAGCGCGGCCTGATGGCGGGCACGATCAAGGGCTATGAGCGCGGCGCGCGGGTGTTCCTCGAGGACCGGGTCGCACAGGTCGGCGGCTTGGAGTTCGAGCGGCTCACCGCGGCGGACGTGAGCGGCTTCTTCGTGCGCGAGTGTCCGCGCCGGTCGGTGTCCGCGGCGAGGGATCTCGCGGCCCGGTTGCGTCAGCTGTTGCGGTATTTGCATGTCGTCGGGGTGATCGAGGGGCCGCTGGAGTGGGCGGTCCCACCGGTCGCGGATCTCCGCGGCCGGTCGCTGCCGAAGGCCGTCGCGCCTGAGGTGATCACGGCGTTGTTGGCGTCGTGCGACGTGGAGCTCGTGATCGGGCGCCGCGATTTCGCTGTGCTGTTGCTGCTTTCAAGGCTCGGCCTGCGGGCCGGGGAGGTCGCCGCGATGGGACTTGACGATGTTGATTGGCGTGCGGGCAAGTTGTTGGCGCACGGCAAGGGGCATCGTGAGGACACGATGCCGGTGCCGGTCGACGTCGGCGAGGCGCTTGTCGGGTATCTCCAAGTCCGGCCGGCGAGCGAGCATCGCGCGGCGGATGCCCCAGCGTGATCGACACCAACTCCGACCCGTCCATCGACCGGACCAAACACGGCACGAACGTCATCGCACAGCTCCTTCCACCCGGGAAAGGACCACAACGATCGGGGCCCCTCCGGACGGCGCGCACGCGGTAGGCGCTCCGCTCCGGCCGCCCTCCGGGCGACCTCCGCTACGCGCCCACCGCGTAGTCGGAACCCCACGCGCTAACTCGTGCTCGACGCGGTCCACGGGATCCTTGGCAACACCGCCATATCCCCCGCATATCCAACACGAAAGCACGAAATCGACCGAGGTCTACCTGCATTCCAACACCACGATCAAACAGGAAGCGATCGACAAGATCGCCCCGATCGACACGCCGCCCGGCCGCTACAAGTCCTCCGACAAGCTGCTCGCGTTCCTGGAGAGCCTGTGAGCCCGGTCAGCTGGGGCACGGCTCCTCGAGCGCCTCGCCATCCACGACCGGAGGGTCGATGTCGAGCCGGACATAGATCCGGGCCTGGCAGCGCGGGCACATCGCGATGCTCTCCTGGTCGTGCGCGACCCAGCGAACGATCTCGTGCCCCAGCCGCCGTGCCCGCTGGGCAGCACCCCGCAGCACCTCGCGGCGCTGCATCGCCGCGGAGAGCACCGCGAACTCCTGATCCTTCGGGACCGTTCGCCGCACAGCGGCGATCGCGCGGTCCCTGGAGCGGATCGTCATCACCCGGATCTTGTCCACACGCGCCTTCGCGCGGATCTCCGCCCGCCACAGCTCATCCGCGATCCGGCGAAACCGCTCGTCATGCTCAGGCTTCATGCAGCGTCCAGTCGGCCGGCTACGGGTAGACGGAGCCGACCTCGAGCAAATGCCACCGAGCATTGCGGCGCGCGGCGACGATGACACCATCCAGCCCGGCCGAGCGAGTTCGCTCGCGCGCTTGGGACCTGGATCGGGCCGATCCCGCCCTCGAACCAGATCTTCCCCGGCTCGACCTGGTCGATCATCAGCTGGTCCTCGACCCAGTCCTCCTCGCTGACATCGTCAACGTCGATGTCCGGCGAGCTCATCGCGACCTCGACGAGCAGGTCGGTGAGACGCGACCGCGGGAAGCTCGCGCGCGCTGTCCCGCGAGCGTCCACGGCGACCTCCGCCGCGTCAGACTCGATATACGCCTGCTGCTCGAGCCAGCGTGCGAGCTTGCCGGTAACCGTCCCCGCCGCCTTGAGCAGCTCCTGGCCGGCGGCTCACCTTGCGGACCATGAAATAGCCGAGGAACTCGCCGAGATGCGGCGGGATCTCATCCGGCCCGAACAGATGGCAGAACGCCTCCTCATCCCCGAGGTCGAACGCCTTCTGCCACCGCTTCGCATCCCTGGTATCGAGCGACGAATACGCATAGGAGTTCAAGCTGTCGCGCAGCAGCCGGATCACGTCCTCATAGTTGCGATACGTCCGATCCGACAGGCGTGCGCGCTGATCGCGCAGGAACGCGTCGAGCGCGCGATCGATCGTCACCGTGTCCGGCATCGCGAAGCGCGATCTACCCTCCAGGCCCGATGGTCCCGTGCCTGGATGTCCGCGCAGGCGCCTACGCTCCGCGTCGATGCACAGGATCGGTGCCGACGCGGTCGACGAGCTCGCCGCAATCGACAACGCCGATGAGCTGTCCCGGCTGCTGCTCGGCAATCCCGGCGGCTGGGGACGCAGCACCCGGCACGCCGACGCGGTCGAGCTGCTTACCCGCGTGCACGGCACCGGCGAGCTGCCGTTCTCGCTCGCCGTGCTGCTGGTCTGCACCTGCCGGCGGTGGGACCGGGTCACCGCGAAGCTGATCGCCGCCATCCACGACAGCGGGCTGCTCGAGAACGCCGAGCTCGACGAGCTCGCCGACGCGTTCCTCGCTGAGGACCACGTGATTTCCTACCCACTGGCGTGGGCCTCCCCGCAATGGCTCGAGATCGACCTGCACGACGGGACCGGCCACACCTACGCCGTCACCGAGGACACCCCCGCACAGCACCACGTCCGGCCCGAACCGCCACTACGCCGCTGGGCCGCACGCCAAGCGCTCCAAAGCGATCGCGCGCGACTGACCGAGCTGCTCAGCACCGCCGAGAGGCTCGAGCCACGCCACCGTCACGCCGCGATCCACGGCCTGCTCGACGCCGCCTGCGGGCTCGATGACCCGGCAAAGCGAACAGTGGTCGATCGCGGCCTCCGTGCGGCGCACGGAAGCGTGCGAATCGCCGCGCTCGAGCATCTCTGCGAACTGGACGGTGCTGAACCAGCGCGGCGCCTCGCGGCCGCGGACCCGAACGCACAAGTGCGGAAATGGCGGCCGCCCGCCGACGAGCGCGCCCCAAGCCTGTTCGCGGCGTGATGAGCTCGCCGCGACCGAAACCCAACACCAAGCTGCTCGACGCAATGATCGAAGAGGCGACCGTCGACGCCTACAACGACGAAGAGCAGATCACCGGCCTGTTCACGATGCTCGAGGAGCACCTCGCGCTCCCGTTCGACACCGAGATGCTCCGGATCACCGTCACCGTCACGAAGATCGACCTGACCGTCGGGAACGAGATCGTCGCGATCTGCCGCCGCGACGCCCACAAGCAGACCATCCCGATGCTCGACCTACCGCTCCTCGACCCGCCGCCGGACGGCGTCGAATGGATCGCCGCCTACCGCCGCTGGCGCCGTTGACTACATCGGTCCGGGCGATAGCCTCTGACCATATGGGCAGCCGGCAACAGGTGAGCATCGACCTTGACGCAGACGTCGCCGCGATCCTGCGCGAGCATGCCGCCCAAGCGCACCTCAGCGAGGGCGAGATCGCCGATCGCGCGATCCGTGCCTACGACCTGCGCTCTCTGCTGGCACAGATCCGCGAGCGCTCAGGTCTCGACGAAGACCAAGCCCTCGCGCTCGCGCGGGAAGAACTCAAAGCGGCCCGCGCCGAGCGCGACGCCGCCTGATGCTCAGCGTCGTCGCCGACGCCAATGTCCTCATCTCAGCGGCGCTGGCCCGCTCCCCAAACGCGCCGTCCGTCCTGATCCTTGACGCCGCGCTCGACGGCAGGCTCGAGCTCATCACCTCACCGGCTCTGCTGCGCGAGATCGCCAAGGTCCTCGCCCGACCCCGCCTCCTCACCGCCGACGAAGCGCTCCGTTTCGGACCTCGCCAGCCAGACCACCCTGCTGAGCGACCCAGCTGGCCCGCATCCGGCCGTCTGCCGCGACCCCGACGATGACTACCTCGTCGCGCTCGCAACCGCCCACCAGGCGAACATGCTCGTTACCGGCGACGACGACCTGCTCGCGATCGACCCGGGGGAGCTCGACGTCGAGATCCTCACACCCCGCCAGCTCATCGACCGCCTCTCCTGAACCGTCTGCCCCAAGCCAGTTCCGCAGTGGCGATTATCAGAAGTCGCCAGACAACAGATGAAGCATCCGCAGCCGGATCAGCGACCGACTGCAGATAACGCAAGACTCGAGATAAACGAAATAGCGGGCTCCGACCAGAGGGTCACTCGCCGGTGGGGCGGGTCGGATGGCGAGCGGGTTGGTGTGCATGGGCGCGGCGGCGGGCGCCGCCGAGGTGAGGGCGGCAAGGACAAGGAGGCTGAAGAGCGCGCACGCGAGTGCGCGCCGCAGCGACGGCGGGCCAGCGGTCATGACCGGAGCACGCTACTAGTAGGGACGGCTGGGATAGCCAGGCCCGAGCTGCCCGTTCGCCTTTTGGGCCAAAGCCAGTGCGAGCTTGATGCTGAACACGCCGCCGGAGGGATCGCCCGGATGGCATAAGCCGCTGCTCTTGCCCGGCACCGCCGTCCACTCGAAGGCATCGACGAGGGGAAAGCCCGTGTCCGTCGTCGGCTGCGGTCCGAGTCCGCTCGAGGGCGGGTTGCACAGGTTCTCGACCCCCTGCCTCGACGGATGGGGATTGAGCGCCGGGCCGTGCCCGTTGTTGGCGGTGTTGACGATGAAGTGGGAGCCGTGCGTGAGGTTGGAGATCCTGTTCCCGAAGGTGATCTCCTTGCTCGCCCAGTTGCGGTGGGTGGCGTTGAGGAAGAAGCCGCGGATCTTGGACACGTGGGCGGCGTTCAGGATCTTGGCGGCGAACTGCGCGCTGTTGGCGTCCCTGGTCCCGCCGTCGAGGTAGACGACGGCATGCGGGATGGTCGCAAGGGCGTCGACCTCGTAGGCGAGCTGCTCCTCGCGGATGGCCAGCCCCCGCTTGGTCAGGCATCCGGAGGTGTCGACGGCATCCTCTTCGGCGAAGATCACCGTCGGGTAGTTGGCGACCCCTTGAGCGAACTCGGAGACCCGGCGCTTGAAGGTGGCGACCTGGCTCGCGGTCTCGGTCGCGCAGTGCCCGGCGTGGTCGAGGAAGTACGTCGAGAGGAGCGGGATGGCCTGCGGGGCCACCGCGTGCACCCGGCACAGGAACTTGCCCAACTGGGTTGAGATCGCCCCCGGGCCCCCGCCCGCGGTGTAGGTACTGAAGCGGGAGGTCTCGGGCTCAGCGGCGATCTTCGAGAGCAGAGCGACCTTGCTGGCGAGCGCGGGATCGCTGTTCAGCCTCGGCGCCAGCGAGCCCGAGGACAGGCTCGCCGCGAAGTCCGGCCACGACTGCGTGTCGGGCGGAGTGACACCGAGGAGGCTGGCGATGGCACCGGCGGCTTCGCCGCGCGCCGGGGTCTGGACGAAGAACCGCGGCTCGGCTCCGGACAGCGGGTTGCTCCCCGGCGCCGCCGCCAGCGCCAGCGGGTTGGCGGGGTCACGGGAGCCGCCGAGCCCGGAGGGACACACGGCGGCCTGGTGAGCCCGGACGGCGCTCCGCGCTCCGGCGGCGCCGCCCACGCCGAGGACGGCGAGCGCGAAGAGCGCTGCTACCAGCACTGCTATCGGTAGTGCCACGCGTCGGCGTGTCATCGCGTCCCTTCACCTCCGTAACCCTCGTGGACGAGCCGGCGCCCCGGAACCTGCCCGGGATCCTAGCCGGTGGGCGTGCGTTTGGGCGCGGTAGGGATCACCGGGCGACCGCGAGCGCCGGAAACGGGCGCGAAAACGGCCCCCTCGCGCCGGGATCCGGCCCCCTGCCCGAGGCCACGAGCAGGCATACTAGGGCCGTGCCGTCTGCGCTCCAGCCTCAGGCACTTGCACCCCTCCGCGCCGACCCCGCCAGTGCGGCGATTCTGCTCGACATCGACGGCACCCTGGCCCCGATCGTCCAGCACGCCGACGACGCCAACGTGCCCGAAGGGACCCGGCACCTGCTCATCGCGCTCGCGCGACGCTATGGCATGGTCGCCTGTGTCAGCGGCCGCCGCGCCTCGGAGGCCCGGGCCATGGTCTCGATCGGGACGATCTCCTACATCGGTTCCCACGGAGCCGAGCTCCTGCGCGCGGGCTGGACGGTGCCGGTGCTCGACCCCAAGGTCGAGGACTGGGCGCGACGAATCCAGGAGTTCGCCCACGAGACCGACACGCCCGACCTCCGCCGCCGGCGAGTGCGGATCGAGGACAAGGGCCCGATCGTTGCCTTTCACTGGCGCGGGGCGCCCGACGAGGACGCCGCGCGCGCCGTGGTCGACGCCATCGCCAAGCGCGCCGAGGAGGCCGGCCTGCGGACCCATTGGGGACGCAAGGTGCTCGAGGTCCGTCCGCCCGTGCGCATCGACAAGGGAGCGGGGGTGACCTCGTTCATCGACGGCGCCAAGCTGAGCGCTGTGCTCTACGTGGGCGACGACGCCACCGACGTCGACGCCTTCCGGGCGCTGCATCGTATGGCACAGGAGGGCCAGATCGACCACGTGATCAGGGTCGGCGTGCTCTCCGACGACGGCCCGTCGGAGATCGTCGAGGAGGCGGACGTCACCGTCGAGGGCACGGATGGCGTCCGTGAGCTACTGACGATGTTGATCGCCGACTAGCCGCCGTGCGCTTCACCGATCTTCTCAGGACGACTGTGCTCCTCAGCGCCGGGGCGGCCAGCGCGCTCGCCGCGGTCTCCGTGGCCAGCGGACAGGAGGCGTTCGGCAGCCTGCTCCTTCCCGTCGCCATCGGCTGGTGGCTCATCGCGGCGGTGATCGGCGGCTGGATCGGCCGCCACTCGGGGACGTCCTCCCCGATCGCCACCCTGCTCGCGAGCGCGCGCACGCAGCCCACGCTGCCCGAGCTCAACCCTGGCCTGACCCTGCTCAACCGGCTCTGGCCGCTCCTTCTCTCGACGCTGGGCGCGGGCGCGTGCGCGCTCTTCGCGCCCCAGATCGCCGCGGTGGCGACTGGATTTGCGATCATCTGGGCGCTGGCCTGGAGACGCCAGGCTTCGGCGGTGACGGCGATCGAGGAACGCGACGGCGTGCGCTTCTACGTGGAGCCTACGTCCCCTCTGAAGCCGATCCGCCTCGTGCGCACCCCCGGGTTCCGCTCCAACCTGTACGAGCTCAACGGCTCGATGCGGCGCCCTCGTAGCGCCCAGCCGCGCGCCTAGCCGTGCGCGGCGGCCGCGCCGATGTGCTCGTGGTCTCGATCGGCACCACGAGCGGCTGGCGGACCGCGGCGCGCGAGCTTTCGGAAGGGCTGGCGCGGGCGGGCGCCGACGTCGTCCTGGTCATCCCTGGACCGCTGCCCAAGGTGCGGACGTTCGCCCTCACCGACCTCGTCGAGGCGCTCGCCCTGCGCCGAGCGGCGGCCACGGCCATCGCCACGCACGAGCCGCGCGCCATCATCTACTGCTCCGTCACCGCGGCGCTCCTGTGGCCGGCGCCGGGAGCGATCTGGCTCGACTCCACCGCCCGCGAGAATCGCCCCGGCCGCCACGGCGTCTGGCAACGCTCGGTCGAGCGCCGCCGGTTGGCGCAGGCGTCGCTGGTCATGCCCTGGAGCATCGGGGCGATGGCGCCCCTGCGCGACCGCTACGCCGGTCCCGTGGTCGTGCCCGTGCCCGTCGAGCCCTCGGGCCCGCTCCTCGCCGGGCCCGAGCGCGACATCGACGTGATCGCCTACGCGGGCGATCCCGTCAAGCGCCGCCTCGACTTGATCCTGGCGGCGTGGGAACGGACACGCCGCGCGGGGGAGACCCTGGTCGTCGCCGGAACCGACACGCTCGGGGCCCGGGACGGCGTTGAGGTCGCCGGCCGGCTCGCGCCCGACGAGTACCGGGCGCTCGTGCGCCGGGCGCGGGTGTTCGTGGCCGCTCCCCAGCGCGAGGACTACGGGATCGCGGCGCTGGAGGCGCTCACCGACGGCTGCATGCTCGTGAGCACGCCCTCGCCGGGCCCGTATCCGGCCCTCGGTCTCGCCCGCGCGCTCGACCCGCGGCTCGTGACCGAGGACCTGGCGGGGGCGATCAGGGCCGCCCTCGACGATCCGGTGTCCGGGTACCATGGCAAGGCGGCCGAGCTGCTCGAACCCTTTCGTCGTGCTGCGGTCGATCGCACGATCGGCATGGATGTGCTGCCGCGACTGACGCAACGATGAACGTGCTCGCCTCCATCCCCAGCCCGGCCGAGAACGGGATCCGGATCGGGCCGCTCTTCCTCCACGCCTACGGCCTGGCCTACGTGGTGGGCGTGGCCGCGGCGATCTACATCTGCCGCCGGCTGTGGGAGGCGCAGGGCGGGTCGCGTGAGCTCGTCTACGAGGTGGCGATGTGGGGGTTCCCGGCCGGGTTGATCGGGGGCCGCCTGTACTTCGACATCACGAGCTTCAACCTCATGCCCAAGACGTGGTGGGGGCCGTTCGCGATCTGGCAGGGCGGTCTCGGGATCTGGGGCGGAATCCTCTTCGGAGCCCTCGCCGGGGTCTGGGTGCTGCACCGCCGCGGCGCCGACATTCCCCGGTTCATGGACGCCGGCGCGCCCGGGATCCTCGCGGCCCAGGCGATCGGCCGGATCGGGAACTATTTCAACCAGGAGCTCTTCGGGAAACCCACCACGCTTCCCTGGGGACTCGAGATCTCGCCCGCTCACCGGCCCGCGGGGTACGAGCACTACACGACCTTCAACCCGACCTTCCTCTACGAGTTCATCTTCGACCTTGCTCTCGCCGGGCTGCTCATCTGGCTCGGAAGGCGCGGCAAGATCCGCCACCCCGGCCTCTTCGCGCTCTACGTCGCCGGTTACTCCGCCTTCCGCATCTTCGAGGAGACCCTGCGCATCGACCCCTCGACCCGGTACTTCGGGCTGCGCCTGAACTTCTACGTCGCCGGGCTCCTGTGTCTTGCCGGGCTGGCGTGGTTCGTGCGGATCCAGCGGGGGGGCGGCTGGCCGTGGCAGAGCGGACCGCGCGCCGGGACGGGCGGCACGCCCGCCGGGCGCCCGGCGCCGCCGGGAACGCCGCCCGCACGGCGCCGGCAGCCTCAGGCCTCGCGGCGCACCTGAGCGCCGGCCGCGCGCTTGCGCATCGAGGCGAGCTCGGTCCAGGACCGGGTGTTGCCGACGTCGGCTGCGGTGATCCACGCGCGCCGGGCGGTGGCGACGCCGTAGCGGAGAACCTCGAATCCCCCGGTCCGGTGGGAGTCGGTATTGATGACGATGGGGATGCCCGCCTCGGCCGCGGCGCGGGCGTTGACGTCGTTGAGGTCACGCCGGTCCGGAGCGGAATTGATCTCGAGCATGGTGCCCGTGCGCGCGGCCGCCTCGAGCACGCGCTCGATATCGAACGCGTAGGGCGGGCGGCGCTCGATCTTGCGCCCGGTGAGGTGCCCGATGGCGTCGAGGAGCGGGTGCTCGATGGCATGAACGAGCCGCTCGGTCATCGCCGACGCCTCCATCTGGAAGGACGAATGGACGCTGGCGACCACCCAGTCGAGCTCGGCGAGGAGCTCGTCGTCGTAGTCGAGCGAGCCGTCGGGGAGGATGTTCACCTCGCTCCCGGCGAGCAGCTCGATGCCGTCGACATGGACGGCACGGATCCGCTCGATGTGCTCGCGCAACCCATCCGGCGAGACGTGGTTCCCGAAGCCGAAGCTGGCGGAATGATCGGTGATGGCCAGGTATTCGTACCCGCGCTCGCGCGCCGCCAGGGCCATCTCTTCGATCGACGCGGTTCCGTCCGACGCCGTCGTGTGGCAGTGCAGGTCGCCTCTGATGTCCGAGATCTCGATCAGGTCCGGGAGCGTCCCTGCCGCCGCTGCCTCGAGCTCGCCACGGTTCTCGCGCAGCTCCGGCTCGATGTACTCGAGCCCGAGCAGGGCGTACACGTCGGCCTCGCTCGCGCACCGGCGCGTCTCCCCGGTGCCGTCGTCGAGGACTCCGTACTCGGAGACGTGCAAGCCCCTGCGCACGGCGGCCTCGCGCAGGGCCATGTTGTGTTCCTTTGACCCCGTGAAGTGCTGGAGGAGATTGCCGAATTGGTCCGGGGCGACGATGCGCAGGTCGATCTGGACACCGGTGTGGGTGCGGGCCCGCACGCCCGCCTCGCCCGCCGTCCCCGCCGACTCGATGAGCTCGTGCTCGACGACGGCCTGGGCGAGCGCGGCGGGGTCATGGGCGGTGGCGATGACGTCGAGATCCTTGACGCTGTCGGTCATGCGCCGGGCCGACCCCGCGAGCTCCACGCGGTCGGCGGCGGGATGCTCGCGGAGCGCGGCCACGAGCTGTTCGCCGATGGTCAGCGCCCGGTTCAGGACCACGCGCTCGCGCGGGCTCCCGGCACCCGCGGTCCTGGCCTTCTCGAGCAGCGCCTCCTCGGCTTTGGGTCCGAAGCCCTTCAGGTCGCGGATCCGGTGCTCATCGGCGGCAGCCTTGAGTGCCTCGAGCGAGTCGATCCCCAGCTCCTCAAACAGGCGCCGGGCCCGCTTGGGGCCAAGGCCGGGCAGATGCGTGATCTCGATCAGCCCCGGCGGAAACTTCGCTCGAAGCCTCACGGCAGCGGGAATCTCACCCGTGTCCGCCAGCGCCATCACCTTCTCCTGAATCGTCCGCCCCACCCCTGCGAGCTCTGTGGCGCGGCCCTGCCGGGCCAGCGCCGTGACCGAGACCGGTGCGTCGCGGATCGCCTTGGCGGCGGTGCGGTAGGCGACGACCCGGTGAACGATGGCGCCGTCGAGTTCGTACAGGTCGCCGAGCTCGTCTAGGGCTGCTGCGATTTCGGTGTTGGTGGGGTCGGGCATGTGGTGGGGCGGGCGGGTGGGTACGCCGGGTGGGTGGGCTGGATCAGGCTGGCCTTGGTGGTGGGCTCGGGCGTGGTGGTGGGTTCTTTAGCAATGGTGCCAGGTGCGCACCCTCCCGCCCGCCTTCGCCACGCCCCGCCGGCCGCCGCCGGGGTCATCGCGCGGGCTGGGCCGGTCGGCTCCGCTGCCCGCCCCGCGGGTTGGAAGCTGGGGGCTGGTGGGACGTGGGCGACATTGACTACCTATGCGGTAGCGAACGTCGTCCACGTCCCGCGCCCAGCTTCGAAGCCAGGCGGGCAAGCCGGACCGGTGGGACGACAAAGCCGGCGCGCCGGCGGGCGCGGGGGCCCGCGGGGCCCGGGCCGCGGGCCGGGGGGCCAAGGGGCGGGTGGGTCCCCGCGACCGGCAGCATTGCGAAAGGACCCGGCACCCCGCGCGAGCCCGCCACCCCACCCGCCTGCTGCCGCCGCGGGGCGCCCACCCGCCCCCGCGCGCCACTCGCTCCCACGCGCGCCGCGCCACGAGCGCCGCGCCCCCGCGCGCCACTCGCTCCCACGCGCGCCGCGCCACGAGCGCCGCGCCCACGGACCCCCCCGCCAGCGCTATACTTTTTGAAGTACTACAGAAACCGCGAGGAGAGAATATGGCTGGCACGGTTGTCGAAGTCACCGATAGCAACTTTCAGGCCGAGGTAATCGATTCTGATATCCCCGTGCTGGTGGACTTCTGGGCGCCGTGGTGTGGACCGTGCCGGCGGGTCGGCCCGGTGGTGGAGGAGATCGCCAAGGAGCGCGTTGGTGAGCTGAAGGTCGTAAAGCTCAACATCGACGAGAACCAGAAGACGGCGATCGACTACGACGTGATGTCGATTCCCACCCTCATCCTCTTCCGCTTCGGGGCGCCGGCCGCCAAGGTCATCGGCGCCTACCCGAAGAAGAAGCTCGAAGAGCAGCTCGAGCCGGCGCTCGCTTAGCGCCGCTCGACGCGGACGCGCAACTCGCGTCCGGCGACGTGCACGGGCTCGATGTCGTCGAGCGCCGCGAAGAGAATCTCGACGGCGAGCGTCTCGCCGGCCAGGTAGGCCTGGTAGCGGCGGGCGGCGTCGAGGAGCTCGGGATTTCCGTCCAGGGTCAGCGTGATCCGGTCTGAGACCTCGAGCCCGGTGTCGCGCCGTGCCGCCTGCACAGCATGGACGACCTCGCGAGCCCAGCCCTCGTCGCGCAGGTCGTCGTCAAGGGTGACCTCGAGGGCCACGGCGTGCGAGCCCTCGCGCTCGACCTTGTAGCCCTCGAGCGGCTGCATGACCACGAGGAGATCCTCGCCGTCGAGCTCGTGGTCCTGGCCGCCGATGTTGATCACCACGCTGCGCCCCTCGCGGAGCGAGGCGCCGGCCTGGGCGGGATCGAGTGCGGCGACGGCGGCCGCCACCGTCGGCATGTGGGCCCCGAAGCGGGGTCCGAGGCTGCGGTAGTTCGGCTTGATCTCGACCTTGCCGAGCTCGTCGGCCTCGGAGACGAAGCGAAGCTCGCGCACGTTGAGCTCGTCGCGGACGAGGTCGTCGAGCCGCTCGATGGCCACACGCTCGCGCCCAATCGCGACCACGACGGCGGCCCGCAGCGGTTGGCGGATCTTCAGCTTCGCCTGGCCGCGCGCGGCCAGCCCGAGGCGGACCGTCTCTCGCGCTACGCCCATGTCGAACTCGAGCGGGAGATCGCGCCCGCCCGGTTCGGGGAAGTCGACCAGGTGGACGCTCTCCTCGGTGCCGTCGAGGTTGTCGTAGATCTCATCGGCGATGAACGGGCAGAAGGGCGCGAGCAGCCCCGAGACCGCGACCAGGCACTCGCGGAGCGTCGCGAAGGCCGCCTCGTCGCCATCCCAGAAGCGGCGCCGCGAGCGGCGCACGTACCAGTTCGAGAGCTCGTCGACGAAGGCGGCGATGGCGCGGCCGCCCGTGGTCGCGTCGAAGGCGTCGAGCGCGTCGCGCACGACTTCGACGGTGGCGGCCAGGCGCGAGAGCACCCAGCGATCGAGGTCTGAGCGCTCTGACCCCGAACTCGAGCCGGCGCCGTTCCCCGAAGACGCGTTGGCGTAGAGGACGTAGAACCCGTAGGTGTTCCACAGCTGCAGGAGGAACTGCCGGACCCCGTCGCCGACCGCCTCCACCGAGAAGCGATAGCCGTCCCATGGCTGCTTGGAGGTGAAGAAGTACCACCGGAAGGCGTCGGCCCCGAAACGCTCGATGACCTCCCAAGGGTCGACCACGTTGCCGCGCGACTTGGACATCTTCTGCCCGTTCTCGTCGAGGATCAGTCCGAGGCAGACCACGTTGCGGTAAGGCGCGCGGTCGAAGAGCAGCGTCGATTCCGACAGCAGCGAGTAGAACCACCCCCGCGTCTGGTCGAGCGCCTCGCACACGAAGTCCGCGGGGAAGTGCTCGTCGAACTCCTGGGTGCCGGCATGGGGGGAGTGGTACTGGGCGTAGGGCATCGCCCCCGAGTCGAACCACACGTCGATGACCTCGGGTACGCGCTCCATCGTCTCCTCGCACTGCGGGCACGGGAAGCGGACCTCGTCGACGAACGGGCGGTGGGGATCTGCGAGCGCCTCGCCCGAGCGCTCCTCGATCTCCGCCAGCGAGCCGATCACGTGCTCGTGACCGTTCACGCAGCGCCACACCGGCAGCGGCGTCCCCCAGTAGCGCTCGCGGGAGAGCGCCCAGTCCACGTTGCCCTCGAGCCAGTGGCCGAAACGGCCGTGCTTGACGTTCTCGGGATGCCAGCCGACGGTCTCGTTGGCCGCCAGCATCCGGTCCTTGAGCCGGCTCGTGGCGATGTACCAGGCCGGCTTGGCGTAGTAGAGGAGCGGCGTTCCGCAGCGCCAGCAGTGGGGGTAGGAGTGCTCGTGGTCCTCGGCCCGTAGGAGGCGGCCGCGGGCGCGCAGATCCTCGATGAGATCGGAGTCGGCGTCCTTGACCCACCGGCCCGCATAGGGGCCGATGCGCTCGTCGTAGGTGCCGTCGAGCCTGACGGGATTGACGACGTTCAGGCCGTACTGCTCGCCGAGGCGGAAGTCGTCCTCGCCGAAGGCGATGGCGGTGTGCACGAGCCCGGTCCCGTCGTGGGCGGTGACGAAGTCGGCGAGCAGGACGGTATGTCCGCGCTCGCCGTAGGCGCTGGCGGGGATGAACGGGAAGGGCGGGTCGTAGGCCACGCCTTCGAGGGCCTGTCCCGGGAAGCGGTCGAGAATGCGCACGCCCTCGGCGCCGAGGACGCGCTCGACGAGCGCCTCGGCGAGCACCTGTGCGGGGTGGGTGGGGTCATCCCCCACCCGCGTGCGCACGTAGGTTAGGTCGGGGTCGACGGCGACGGCGGCGTTGGAGACGAGGGTCCATGGCGTCGTCGTCCACACCAGGAGCTCGTCACCGGGGTGCACCGCGCCCTTGCCGACGGTGACGGGGAGGCGGACATAAACCGAGGGGTCGATGACGTCGCGGTAGACGTCGGGCTGGCCGAGCTCGTGGCTCGAGAGCGCGGTGCCGCAGCGCACGCAGTAGGGGACGACCTTGTGCCCCTCATAGAGGAGCTCGCGCTCGTGGAGGGACTTCAGCGCCCACCACACCGATTCGATGTAGGACGGGTCGAGGGTGCGGTAGGCGTTATCAAGGTCGATCCAGAAGCCGATCCGCTCGGTGAGACGGTTCCAGTCAGCGACGTAGGCGAGGACCGAGGCGCGGCAGCGCTCGTTGAACTCGGCGATCCCGTAGCGCTCGATGTCCTCCTTGGAGGTCATGCCGAGCTCCTTCTCGACGGCGATCTCGACGGGCAGGCCGTGGCAGTCCCAGCCGCCCTTGCGCTCCACGTAGAACCCGCGCATCGTCTTGTAGCGCGGGAAGATGTCCTTGAAGGCGCGCGCGAGCACGTGGTGGGAGCCGGGCGGGCCGCTGGCGGTGGGCGGGCCCTCGTAGAACTGCCATCGGGGCGAGCCCTCGCGCCGGCGCAGGGACTCGGCGAAGATGTCGCGCTCACGCCAGCGCTCGAGGACGCTCTCTTCGAGCGCGGGAAACGATGCGCGCGGATCGACGGGTCGGTGCAACGTGGGCATGGGCGCGGAATTGTAGGTCGCCCGCACCGGCGGGCCTGGGCGTCTACGCCGAGCGCGCGGCGCGCGAGTGCAGCGGAGCCGGCTGTGCCGGCGCTTGCAGGCGCTCGACGAGCTGATCGCGCGCTGCGATCACCTCATTGCCGAGTCGGCACACGGTGCTCGCTCCGGTGTCGGGTACGGCGCCGCGGTAGTCGCAGATGAGCGCCGTCTGGGCGACGCCGCGGACCGCGTAGACGAGCTTGCCGATCGTCTCCAGCGAGGTGCGCCGGCCGGTGAGCACCACCGCGGTGGGGTCGAGCGCGCGTAGCGCGCGGCCGAGGCGGGACGGGTCGAGGGCGGGACTGAGCGCGAGGGTGCGCATGCCTGCGCGCCGCAGGAGCAGCTCGAGCGCCTGAGCATGGAGCGCGTCGAAGTCACAGGGCACGGTGGCGTCGAACACGAGCACCGACTGCGGGCGTGAGGCCGGCGGGGCGAGGCGTTTGAGGGCCGAGAGCCAGCCCGTGGCGTGGCGCCAGGCGAACTCTGCGCCGGCGCTAGGGGCTCGGACTCGACCAGGAGTGAGGCGACACTGGGGAGGAGGACCTCCTCCACCGTGCGCTCGACCGAGCGCAACGCGAGGCTCTCCTCGAGCATGCGATCGGCGCGATTCTCGTCGTAGGAGGCAAATGCGGCGGCAAGCCTGGTGGGAGAGGACGGCCCCTCTCCACGTTGCAGGAGCTTTGGCCGGTGCGGCGGGCGGCGCCCGCCGGCACGCTAGCCCGGGTTCTCGAAGGCGAGCAGAGCGGCCTGGGGCGGCCCGCAAGGGACGATCACAGCCCGCACGCGCACGCCGAACAGGTTGGCGGGACGGACGAACACGCTCCGCTGGTCGTCGGTCCCGCGCGTGGCGGCGCTGACCGCGGCCGCCAGGTTGGAGCCGCTCTGGGACTCGGTGTCCGCGGGCACCAGGAGCTCGGTGACGTGACGATGCACGGCATCGGTCTCGCTCGTGGCCAGGAGCTTCTCGGCCCCTCGCGAGACCGCGCACACCGAAAGCGAGCGGTCGAGCACGAGAAAGGCGCCGCCGGCGTCCGGGGCGGCGTGGGCGGGGCTCTCGAGCAGCAGTCCCATCCCGCAGCTCGCGCACACGCGAGCGTTGGCTGCCGGCGGATCCGTGCCCTGTGGCCGCGTGCCGCAGTGGCCACAGAACCAGATCGTCGGCCTCTGGTCGTCCTCGACACGAGGCACGAGTGCCAACGCACCGTTACCCGGCATTCGTGAATTACTCAACTTTCCCCCTTCTGGATCAGTGTCTACATGCTGGCGGTACGTCGGCCAGTTTGGATCCCGTAAGGGGATTCCATCGTGACCCGCGTGGCCCGTCCGCCCTGATCTGTCTCGACGAGCTCGAGCAGGCGCCTCTGCGCCTCGCTCGCCCCGCCGGGCAGCACGCTGGTCCCCGTAGTGCGCATCCGTACGCGCTGGGGACCACGTCGGTAGACCGCGACCGGCATCGCACCTGCTGCGAGTCGGACCGCATATGCCCACCTTGCTACAGCGTCGTCGCCCATGTGCCCTCCCGCGATTACCACGAGGTTGGGACGATGGACGGCGACGGCATCACCTATCCCTGCCACTCCACGCACCGACAGGCTCAGGACGTTCGCTCCGGCCCGCACGCTGAACAACTCCAGCGAACGGATGAACGGGGCATCGGGATCGAGCTCATCGCGCGACGCATCGCCGAGGACGATCGAAACCGGCCGTACCGGCGGCGGTGCCAGTCGCCTGGCCCGGCGCAGCCAATCGGCGGCCCAGTGGGCCGCGAAGGCCCAGGCCGCCGAATCGATGGTGTGGCGGCGGACGATCTCTTCGAGCGAGGGCAGGAGGACTTCCTCCACCGAGCGCTCGAGCGAGCGCAATGCGAGCGCGGACTCCATCGCTGCGTCGGCCCGCTCGGACTCATAGGAGACAAGTGCGCCGATCAGCGAGTTGGTGTCGGTAGCCAAACCTTCACGGGCGCGAGATACTGCAGAGGAAATGGACAATCCCTCCTGCAGGGCATCGCGCAGCGATGCCACCTCTCCATGAGTGAACAGGCGATGCCGGCCCGGCGAGCGCTGCGGTTTTGGGAAGCCGAAACGGCGTTCCCAAGCCCGCAGAGTATTCGGGCTGACGTTCAACAACGCCGCAGCTTCACTGGTCTTCAGATAGCGCACGTACGGGAAAGTTCGGCATTTTCACGCAGTTTCGCGAGCGTATAAGTGGCACTGCGGACGTTGAGACGATAAAGTTGTGCATTAGTTGCCACGGTACCGCTTTCGCGCAAGGAGCGTGGGCACGGAAGAGGCAACTGACTCAAATCCCCCAAGAGTCAAGCAGGGAGCGCGCCATGTTGATCCGCGGCAACTAGTCGGCCGGAAAATAGACTGAGGCCCGGTTTGGCGCTACGCTGCTGGCATGGCGGGCCTTCAGGCCGCGGATGGGCGGCGTCCGCAAGCAGTGCGGCGCGTGGTCGTCGTGCTCTTATTTGCAGGCCTCGTCGCCTGTTGCGTCGTGGTGGCCGTGGACCTGGATCGCGATCGCTTCGGATCCCTCACCGCCGTGCTCGCGGCGGCGGCGCTCGGCGCTGGCCTGACCTTCTCCCGCTCCGGGAACCGAGCGATCTCCTCGTCGTTCATCGTCGTGGTCCTCGCGGCCGCCCTCCTGGGGCCTGCGTCGGCGTTCGCCGCGGCGATCCTCGGTGAGCTCGTGATCGTCTCGAGGTCGCCGACCCCGCCACGGATCGTGCTCCTGAACCTGGTAGGCGGGGGCGCGCCGGCGCTCGCCGGCGCCTTCCTGATCCGGGCCCTCGCGTGGCCGCCCAGCAACTCGCTGCGGTTCTACCTGGCTGTCGCCGGGGGCGGCGCCGTGATCCTCGCTCTCAACTACGTGATCGTGGCACCGATCCTTCAGCTGTTCAGGGGGGAGCGCGGCTGGAGCGTGCGCGCCTACCTCCAGTTCCTCCCCAGCCTCGCCCTGAACGCCGCCCTCGCCGTGGCCGGCGCCAGCGTCTACCTCAAGGTCGGCATCGGCGGCATCGTCTTCGCCCTCGTCGCCGTGTTCGCGTTCTCCTACATGGCGCACCTGGTGACCACGGCCGAGCACCGCGCCGAGCAGTACCGGGACCTTTCATGGGGCGTGCTCGCCGGCCTTATCCGCGCCCTCGATGCCCGTGATCAGCGCGCCGCGCGCCATTCCGCTGCCGTCGCCCGCTTCGCCCGCGACCTCGCCCGGGCCACGGGGCTGGGCGAACGGGACTGCGAACTTGCCCACACGGCCGGGCTCCTGCACGACATCGGGCGCTTCGCGCTCTCGGACCGGGTGTCGGAGCGGGGACGCACGCTGAGCGAAGAGGACTGGGAGGCGATTCAGCGCCACCCGGCCCTGGGCGCGGACATGCTCAGGGACCTCGGGGTGTACGGACCGGTCGCCGACATCGTCCTCTCGCACCACGAGCGGGTCGACGGCCGGGGATACCCGCGCGCGCTGACCATGGATGAGATCCCCGAGCTGGCGAAGATCATCGCCGTCGCCGAGGTGTACGACACCCTCACGGCCCAGGACACCTACCGCACGCGCGTGAGCTCGTTCGAGGCGCTCAGGGAGCTCAGGCGCGTGGCGGGCACGCAGCTCGATTCGCGCTACGTGGAAGCGTTCGCCGACCTGCTCGCGGGCGAGGGCGTCGACTACCGCCACGCCGACGATGCGAGCTTCGATGCCGAACTCGACATCGAGCGCCAGATCAAAGACGCGGTCCGGGGCTAGCGCGGTTAGACGGCCGCGCGCGCGTCGCGTCGTTCTGGGCCCTGCTGCAGCGAGCTCACGAACTGCTCGATCTGCTCACGGCTGAAGCGCCGCTGACCGCCGGGAGTCCGGTAGGAATCCAGGTAGCCCAGGTCTGACCAGCGCCGGATCGTCCCGAGTGAGACGCCGAGGGCGCGCGCTGCCTGCGAGGTAGAGAGCCCAAGGGGGCTGGGGGTGACTTCGTTCATAGCCTCAATCTCGTTGGTTTAGCAGGGTTCGTGAAGCTCGTGCACCTTTTGCACAACCTTTGTCCATAAACGCACGTGAGCCCGAGGGGATGCGACCATGAGCCGGTGCGCAGACCGCGATCGCCGGTCCCATGAGGCTCAGGCTCTATCACCATCCCGACGGCGCCCGTGTCGCCTATCGCGAAACCGGTACCGGGCCCGGCCTCGTGCTCCTGCATTCGCTGGGTCTCTCACACCGGGAGTGGGAGCCGATCGTCGCCCCTCTGTCGGGCCGTTTCCGGGTCGTTCTCCCCGACCTGCCGCTGCACGGCGACTCCGAGGATCGCCCGCGGCATCCCTATACACCCGAATGGCTGGCGGAGGTGATCGCCGGCTTCTGTCAGGAGGTGGTGGGCCCCCGGCCCCTGGTGGCGGGCCACGACATCGGCGCCGAGCTCCTGCTGCGCGCGGTGACCACGGGACAGCTCGACCCGGCGCGGATGGTGCTGATGCCGAACCGCCTGCACCGCCGCGACGAGTTCGCGATCAAACGTGCCGTGTGGCGGGCCGCGTGCCGGGCCGCCGCCCTCCCCGGCCTTGACCGGATCCTCGCCCACGGCGCCAAGGTTGTCTTCCGGCCCTCGGTCGGCGAGCGCCTGTCGGCGCAGCGGAGCCCGGCCTCACGGGACCTCATCCGCCACGCGCTCGCCGACGTCGGGGGCAACGGGAACCTGGCGCGCTCGTGGGCGAAGTTCGCCCGCCGCTGGCCCGTCGACGCGCAGCGCGATCTCCTCGACGGGTACGCCCGGATCGAATGCCCGGTCCTGCTCCTGTGGGCCGAGGACGACGCCGCGCACCCGCTCGACGGCGCCCGCGAGGCGCTCGATCTGCTCAGGGACGGTCAGCTGCGGACGCTGTCGGGCGCAGGCTTCCTGATTGCCTACGACGATCCCGTCGCCGTTGCCCGCGAGCTCATCGCCTTCTGTGGGTGAGCGAGTAGCGTTCGACCGAGTCGAAAGCTGAATCCGTTTTACGAAAGGACACTGCGATGGGCGTGCAGGAGAAAGACCAGCTCTGGGGAGGCGAGACGACGAAGGCGGTGGCCAACTTTCCCGTCTCCGGGGAGCCGGTGCCGGCGGGAGTGGTCCACTGGCTGGCCCGGATCAAGGCGGCGGCCGCGCGGGTCAACGCCGAGCTCGGCCTGCTCGATCCCGAGGTCGCCGAGCGGATCGCCGCGGCGGGGGACCGCATCGCCGGCGGGGAGTTCGACGACCAGTTCCCGATCGATGTCTTCCAGACCGGCTCGGGCACCTCGACGAACATGAACGCCAACGAGGTGATCGCCAACCTGGCGGGCGACGGTGCGCACCCCAACGACCACGTGAACATGGGCCAGTCCTCCAACGACGTATTCCCCTCGGCCGTTCACCTGGCCGCGCTCGACCAGGCGACGAATGACCTGATCCCGGCGCTCGAGGACCTGGAGGCGGCGCTGAGCGAGAAGGCGATCGAGTTCCAGGACATCGTCAAGTCCGGGCGCACGCATCTCATGGACGCCGTTCCCGTGACCCTGGGCCAGGAGTTCTCGGGCTACGCGGCGCAGATCCGCCTCGGGGGACGGCGGATAGCCAACGCCCTGCCCCAGGTCGCGCAGATCCCGCTGGGCGGCACCGCCACCGGCACCGGGCTCAACACCCACCGGGAGTTCGCCGGGCGCGTGCGAGCGCGCCTGATCGACGTCAGCGGGCTCGAGATCAGAGCACCCGAGGATCCCTTCGAGGCGCAGGGCAACCGGGATGCCCTGGTTGAGCTCTCGGGCGCGCTCAAGGTCCTCGCCGTGTCACTCACCAAGATCGCCAATGACCTCGCGATGATGGGCTCGGGTCCGCGGGCGGGGATCGGGGAGATCCTCCTTCCCGAGCTCCAGAAGGGCTCCTCGATCATGCCCGGCAAGGTCAACCCGGTCATTCCCGAGGTCGTCCTCCAGGTCAGTGCGCAGGTCATCGGCAACGACACGGCGATCACCATCGCCGGCAGCCAGGGAAACTTCGAGCTCAACGTACGGGTCCCCCTGATGGCACGCAACCTGCTCGATTCCCTGCGCCTGCTCACCGCCGCCAGCCGCATCTTCGCCGAGAAGTGCATCCGTGGGATCGAGGCGAACCTCGGGGGCACCCACCGCTCGGCCGAGAACACGCTGGCCGCAGCCACCGCCCTCAATCCCCACATCGGCTACGACAAGGGTGCGGAGATCGTCAAGGAGGCCGGAAGCTCGGGCCGGACGCTCCGCGAGGTGGCCTACGAGATGGGCGTCGACGAGGAGACATACAACACGGCGATGGACCTGCGCAAGATGGCCCAAGGCAACCTGTAGGGAGAGGGGCCGCTGAAGCGGTCCCCCCCCAACCGGGTCACAGGTGGATGTGGGTGCGCAGCGTCGCGACGAGGCGAGGCAGCGCCGTGGCCAGGTACTTGCGCGAGTCGTCAAACTGGACCTTGTAGAGGTCGTACTTGGCCTTGCCGGGATAGAACACGGCGCGCTTCTTGAGCACGCCGCAGGGACCCTGGGCGCGGCCGAACTTGACCGTCGCCGTGACCTTCTTGCCGTGCAGGTAGTGCGCGTAGATGTCTGCGCCGCCGATGAACCCCGAGAACGACCAGGTCACCCTCTTGTTGGGCTTGCCCTGGGCCGGGTTGGTGCGGACGGCCAGGTTGGCCGCCGCGAAGGATGTCGTGGCAGTCCCCCCGGAGGTTTCGTCGGTGGCGGTGAGCACGAATGCCGCCGCCGCGGGATTGATGGTGGCAAGGATGGGGCCGCCCATGGTGATGGCGAAGCCGCCGGCCGCGTCGGCGGTGGCGGTGCTGAAGGCGCCGCCGTGGTTGCTGGCGATGCTCACCGGGCCGCCCGGGGTGAAGCCGGCGCCGGTGACCGTCATCGGGGAGCCCACGGAGGGGTTGGGGTTGACCACGCATGCCTGGCCGACGGCGAGGGTGGCGGCCGAGGCGTGCGCGGCAGCGAGACCCGAACACGCCAGCGTGACGGCGATGCACGCGGCCCGGGCCGGTAGCCTGCGTCGTGGCAACCGCGCCTGGGATAGGTCACCGACGTGCATACATTCCTCCCCAATAGGACTTTGAAACGTCGCCCGGCCTGTACCCGAATGCCCGGCGCGCGACACCTTAGCGCGGGCCTCCTCGCCGCGCTCGTGGTGCTCGCGCTCGCCTCCCCGGCTCTCGGCGCCAGCGAGCTTTTCATTCGTGGCGCCGGTTATGGACACGGGGTGGGGATGAGCCAGTACGGGGCCTACGGCTACGCCCTCCACGGGCGCGGCTACCGCGCGATCCTCGCGCACTACTACACGGGAACCTCGCTGGGCGCGGTCGATCCCCACCAGACCGTCACCGTGCTCCTGGCCACGGGCCCCGCGGCATTCAGCGGGGCGACCCGGGCCGGCGCCAAGAAGCTCGACCCTGCCCTCACTTATGACGTGCATCCGCTCCCGGGCGCCCGCGTCCGCCTCGTCCAGCGGGGCGGCAAGCTCGTGGGGAGCTTCGCCGCGCCGCTCACCGCGACCGGGCCGGGGCCCCTCACGGTGCCGGGACTCGGGCCCTATCGCGGTGCCTTGGAGTTCCGGCCCGTGGGCTCGGGTCGCGTGCAGACGATCGACGCGGTCGCGCTCGATGACTACGTGCGGGGCGTCGTCGCCGCGGAGATCCCCTCGGGGTGGCCGCCGGCGGCGCTCGAGGCGCAAGCGGTGGCGGCTCGCACCTATGCGATCACCACCGACGCCGGCGGCTCGGGCTTCGACCAGTACGCGGACACGCGCTCCCAGGCTTACAGGGGCGTCAGCGCCGAGACGCCGCGCTCGGACGCCGCGGTCGCCGCCACCCGCGGGCAGGTCGTGACCTACCGCGGCCGGCCGGCCGTGACCTACTTCTTCAGCAGCTCGGGGGGGCACACCGAGAACGACGAGAACGTGTTCGCGGGGTCGGCGGCCGATCCATGGCTCCGCGGCGTCCCCGACCCCTACGACGGCGCCGGAGGCAATCCCAACTATCGCTGGATGGTGCGGATGCAGGGCGCGCGCGCCGCGTCAGAGCTTCGCTCCGTGCTCGGCGGCGCCTTCGTCGGCATCGCGGCCCTCGGCCACGGGGTCACGCCGCGAGTCACCACCGCCCAGGTGCTCGGGAGTCAGGGCCCTCGAGACGTGACCGGGGCCGAGCTCGAGCAATTACTGGGGCTGAAGTCGACGTGGGCCGAGTTCACGACCATCACCACCGTCGCCCGCCCGTTTCTCCGCCACGTGCGCTCGGCCAAGGCCCGGGTTGCCGAGCTGGCGATGCCGGTGAACCTGGTGCGCGCGCTCCTCGCTCACGTCGCTCCGATCCCGGAGCTGGCGGGGAGCGTGTTCCCCGGCCACAGCGGCGCCCCCATCGCCGTGCAGGAGCGCCGGGGCGGGGCGTGGCGGACGATCCGCCACGCCAAGCTCGCGAGCGGCGGCACGTTCGCGGTTCCCGCCCCGCGCCACGGGGTCTACCGGATCCTCTACGACGGTCTCGACGGGCCCCCCGTGACCCTCTGAGCGTCTCGCGAGCCCCACGCGCGCCCGGCGCGCCACCGACGCGCCCTCCACGTTTGGCTCTGCCAAATGCGCCAATGGAATTCGCCTCCGGCGAATTCCACATAACCTGCGAGGCAGATGTCCGGTCCGCTGCTCGCCGTCGACGGCCCCTTCATCCTCTACCGCTCGTTCTTCGCGCTCCCCAAGTCGATCACCGGCGTGGACGGGCATCCGGTCAACGCGCTGCTGGGGGCGACCAACCTGCTGCTCCGCGTCGTGGAAGACCGCTCGCCGCGGGCCGTCGTCGTGTGTTTCGGCGCCGAGGCGGCCGCGTACCGCGTGGAGGCCTACCCCGCCTATCACGCCGAGCGCCCGCCGGTACCCGACGCCCTCGCGTGGCAGTTCGAGGCGGCGCCCGAGCTGTTCGCAGCGTTCGGCTGGAGATCCGAGTCGGTGGACACGCTCGAGGCCGACGACGTGATGCATTCGCTGGCTCGTGCCGAGGACCGGGCCGGGGGAAAGACCTTGATCCTCACGGGCGACCGCGACATGTACCAGTCAGCCTCGGACTCGGTCACCGTGCTCTATCTGAAGATGGGCGGCTCGGGGGTTCAGGAGGTCGATCCCGCCGAGGTCGAGCATCGCTACGGCATCCCGCCGTCGCTCGTCCCCGACTTCATCGCCCTGCGCGGAGATCCCTCCGACGGACTGCCGGGCGCGCCTGGGATCGGGGCCAAGACGGCGGCAGATCTGCTCCTGCGGCACGGGTCGCTCGAGGCGGCGATCGAGGGCGCGGACCACGAGCGGCCCCGAATCGCCGCGGCGCTACGGGATAACGGCGCAGACCTCCGCAAATTTCGCGATATTGCTACGTTGAGATCCATCGAGGTGGATCGTCCGGCCGATCGCGCCACGGACCTGGTGGGTGGCGCGGAGGCGGCTCGTCGACATGGAATGCGGAAGCTAGCGGAGCGGTTGGGGAGCGGTGACGTCGACTGACCCGCTGGCGTCGCGCAGGCGGCGACTGCTCAAGGCCGAGCTCGTCGTCGCGATCATCTGCTTCGCCGCGGTGTTCATCAAGACGCTGGTCCAGGGACTCGAGTACGCGCCCGGTCCGAGCTATCTGATCACCACCAAGGGACCCGTGGAGGTGAACCCGCCGCGGCCCGTCTCCCTCTCCCAGGGGTGGCAGTTCCTCGCCGACCCGCGCAACATCGGGCTCGCAGACAATTGGGCCCACGGCGGCGCCACCACCTTCAGCTGGGCGCCCGTCACCATCCCCAACACCTTCAACCCGACGATCTCCGCCGCGGCGGACATGGGGAGCGTGGGGTGGTACCGCATCGCCTTCCGGGGGCCCCCGGCGGCGAGCGATCGCGGGTGGGACCTCTCCTTCCAGGAGGCGCGACGGGTCACCGACGTGTGGCTCAACGGCCGTTACCTGGGCCACAACACCGACGCCTACGTGCCCTTCCGCTTCCCTGCCTCCTCGCTGCGGCCCGGGTCCGCCAACGAGCTCATGGTCAGGGTCGACAATCGCCTGGTCCCCGGTCACATCGCCCAGGACTGGTGGAACTACGGCGGGATCATGCGCCCGGTGACGCTCGAGCCGGTAGGCCGCATCGAGCTCCAGAATCTCGGCGTCATGCCGCAGCTGGGCTGCCACTTCAGCTGCGGCAGCCTGCTCGTGGTGGGGACGCTGACCAATCACTCCCCGACCTCGCTCTCGCCCAGCGTGACCGTGAAGGTGACCTCTCCGGGCGGGCGGGTAACCGCGACGGTGGCCGGCGAGGGCGATATCGCGCCCGGCGATTCGCGCAGGGTCAGCTTCCGCGTCCCCGTACGCGGGCCCCTCGACCTGTGGGGCCCCGGCCACCCCTACCTCTACGGCGTCTCGGTGGCCACCCGCGCCGAGGACCGGGTGGAGCAGGTCAACCGCATGCAGGTCGGCATGCGCAGCGTGCATGTCAGCCGAGGCGTGCTCTACCTGAACGGACGCCGGCTGTGGCTCCACGGAGCCTCGATCGTCGACGACACCTCGGGCCACGGAGCCGCCCTGACGAGCGCCGACATCGACGCCACGGTGTCTCAGCTCAAGGCCCTCGGGGCCAACATCACGCGCGCGCATTACCTGCTCTCGAGCGAGATGCTCGACAAGCTCGATCAGGCCGGGATCCTCGTCTGGAACCAGCCGCCCGTCTACCACTACGACTCCGTGCTCGCCAGCTCGACCGGCCGCGCGGGGGCGCTGCGGATGCTCGAGGAGACGATCCTCGCCGCGCGCAACCACCCTTCGGTGGTCATCAACTCGATCGCCAACGAGCTCTCGCCGACACCGAGCACGACCCCGGGGACCCTCTCCTACCTGCGCCAGGCCATCCCGCTGGCCCGCAGGCTCGATCCCACTGCCCCGGTGGGCCTCGACATCTACTGCTATCCCGGCTACCCGCCCCAGCCCATCTACTCGAGGCTCGACGTGCTCGGCATCAACGACTACTTCGGCTGGTACCCGGGCTCACCTGGCCACTCGACCGCGAACTTCGCCGACCTCACCCCGTATCTCACTCTCCAGCATCAGCGCTACCCGCGTCAGGCCCTGGTGGTCAGCGAGTTCGGCGCCGAGGCGCTCTACAACGGCTCCTCCCAGGTCAAGGGCACCTACCAGTTCCAGTCCGACTACGTGCGCAACACGGTCAGCGCCCTCGACACCCTACCTTTCATGAACGGCTCGATCTACTGGACGCTGCGCGAGTTCGCGGTGCGCCCGGGTTGGAAGGGGGGACTGACAGCAGCGGCGGCGAACCCGTCGAGCGGCCTGACCTATAAGGCGCTGATCACCTACGGCGGGGTCGACAAGCCTGCTTTCTCGGTCACCAAGCAGGTGTTCGCCGACCCGCCGCCCTTTGCCCGGTGATCAGGTTCCCGTCCTCGCCCCGCGCGCGAGCCGGCCATGGTCGCGGCCGCAGGCGTTGCTGAGCACGGGACCTTTGAACTCGGGATAACCGAGCGTCGAGAGCTGGTTGGCGCCGTACTGGGCATCGCCACCGAGGTTGTCGACCCCCGGCCCCGAGCTCACGTTCCCGAACTCGAGGTAGCAGCCGAAGAAGCCGCTGTTGACCCTGCTCCAGTAGGGATAGAAGTGCCCCGGGGCGTTGGCGGGCGGAACCGTGCAGGCGGCCGGGTTGTCCGCCGTGCACGCCGTCTCGCGTCCCGATCGCAACCGAGGCAGCCAGCACTAACCGCGACGCCATCTCCCGCTCCTTCCGAAGGTCACATCACCGCCGCAGAGTCGGCGGTCCCAGAAAGGTGCGGGCAAACTAGCACCGGGGCAGCCCCCGAGCAACTAATCGGTTACGGAGTGAACTTGACGGTGATCACGTCACCGTCGGCGACCGGGTAATCGCGTCCCTCGAGGCGCAGCGTCCCTCGATCCCGAGCCCCGGCGTAGCCGCCGGCGTCCACGAGCTCGCGCCACGAGACGATCTCAGCGCGCACGAATCCGCGCTGGATGTCGGAGTGGATGAGACCGGCGGCGTGCCAGACCGAGAGGCCGCTGCGCAGGTGCCATGACTGCGCGGGCTTGTCCTCGCCGGCCGTGAAGAAGGCATTCAGGTGCAGGAGCGAGAATGCTCCGCGCACGACCTGGCGGAGCCCCGACTCGGCCAGGCCGAGTTCCTCGCGCATGGTCGCGGCCTCGTCCTCGGCGAGCTCGCCGAGCTCGGCCTCGAGGCGGGCGGAGACCGCGACCACCTCGGCGCCCTGGGCGCGGGCATGCTCGGCGATCGCGGGTGGGACCTCGTCTGACCCCTCCTCGACGTTGGCCACGAAGAGCACCGGCTTGGCGGTCAGCGGCGAGAGCAGGGCGACCGCCTCGGGGACGTCGGGCGGGGGTGGCACCGTCCGCGCCGGCCGGCCCCCCTGGAGGGCTTCGATCACCTCGCGCAGCCATGCGGCTTCGGCGACTGCCTTGCGCTCGCCCGTCTTGGCCGTCTTGGCTACGCGCTCGAGCCGGCGCTCGGCCTGCTCGAGGTCGGCGTACAGGAGCTCGGTCTCGATCGTTTCGATGTCGGCCAGGGGATCGACGCGGCCCTCGGGGTGGACCACGTTCGGGTCATCGTGCGCTCTGACCACGTGCACGATGGCGTCGGTCTCGCGGATGTTGGCCAGGAACTTGTTGCCCAGACCCTCGCCTCGGTGGGCGCCCGCTACCAGTCCGGCGATGTCGTGGAAGGCGATGGTGTCGGGAACGATCTTCGAGGCGCGGACGGTGGCCGCCACCTGATCGAGGCGGTCGTCGGCGACGGGGACGACGGCGACGTTGGGCTCGATCGTCGTGAACGGGTAGTTGGCTGCCTCGGCCGCGACCCCGGTCAGGGCGGTGAAGAGCGAGGACTTGCCCGCGTTGGGCATGCCGACGATTCCGACCTTCATCGGCATGGCGGCTCCCGCGTGGGCTCGAGGTGACGGGATGGATCGGCGATCACGGCCCGGCAACTGTACGCAGGTGGCTCGTTGGGCCCATGTGTCCCCGTGCTTGCTCCGCGTGGCCCAACTCACGGGTCGGGATTTGGCCGCATGAACAAGGTCGTGGCCCCGCCCGGTACATAGCGTGCCATCCCTAGGACATCTCGAATCGAACCTGCGAAGGAGACCGGCAAATGGCGCCCAGGATCGTCGTCTCGTACGATGGCACGCCCGATGACGACGACGCGATCGCGTTGGGGAAGGTGTTGGCCGACGCCGGCGCCTCGGTCGCGCTGGCTTACGTGCGCCATTCGCACCTTGAGGACCCCGCTGCGGAGGAACGCGAGAGCCAGGCGGCGATCAGGCTTCTCGAGCACGGAGGCGCCCAGTTCGACGGCGAGGTCCAGACCTACGTGCTCTTCAATCCCTCCACCGCGGCGGCGCTCGTCGAGCTCATCGAGCGCGAGGGCTTCGAGATAGTCGTCTTCGGCTCCTCGTATCGCACGCCGGCCGGGCACATCGCCCCGGGCCGGGCCGCGGAGCAGCTCCTCGACGGAGGTCCGGCGGCGGTCGGCATCGCCCCGGCGGGGTTTCGCCTCGAGGATCCTCACATTGACGAGGTCTCCGTCGTCTTCTCCCAAGCGGGAGACGCCGCCGAGGAGACCGCGAAATCCCTGGCTGCCGGGCTCGGCGCCAATCTCGTGGAGACGTTCGACCCGCACGCCGACATGCTCGTGCTGGCATCCCGCGCCGGCGCCCCCCAGGGACGCGTGTCGATCACCGCTCACTCCGAGCAGCTCGCCGAGGGCGCTGACTGCCCCGTCCTGGCGGTGGCCAACGGCAGGCCGCTCGACTTCGGAGGCTGAGGGCGCAGGGGGGGCGCACGTCACTCCTCGTCGAGGGTCTCGATCCCGAGCGCGGCCGCCCACAGCCCGGCCATGCCGACGATGTCGGGCCATTCCATCGCCGCCCCGCGCAGGCTCTGGACCCCGTCGAGACCCGTGAGATCACAGCGACGAAACTCGCACGAGCGCAGAGTGGCACCCCGGAAATCGGCGCCGCTGAGATCGCAGGCGTGAAAGCGCACGGACTCGAGCATGGCTTCCAGGAATGAGGCCTGGGTAAGCAGGCAGTCCTCGAAGGTGACGCGCGCGAGGCGCGAGAAGCCGAAGGCGGCGAGGTCGACGCGGCAGCCCTCGACGGTGAGGTCCTGCACCCCCGCCTCGCTGAGCTCGATCCCCGTGAGCCGACTGGAGGAGATGGCCACGCGGGCGAGGGACGCGTTGCGGGCCTGGACGTTCGCCAAATTGGAGCCGGAGATTCGCACGTCAGCGAGGCTCAGATGCTCGAGCCGCGAGCCCGAGACGTCGACGCCGACGAGGCGGACGGTGTCGAGGCTCACGCCCCTCGCCTGCTGACCGGGAAGCTCCGCGTCCACCAACGCGGTCTCGGCGTAGGTGGCGTCGTGAGCGAGGGCGGCGAGCTCGAGTGTCGGAAGGTCGGCCGGGAGCTGTGGGAGTTGCGGGGACCGGGCCGGATGCGGCATCGCCGAGACCATAGGTCCTCGTCGCCACGAGTGAAAAACATAGCTCGGCTATATTTGTGGGATGCCGCTGTCGCCGCCTGCCACCGAGCTCGATCTCGGCGCCGAGCTCGAGCGCCGCGTTGCCGGCATCTGGTGGAGGCTTACCTGCGAGGCGCCCAGCGACCTGAGCCGGACCGCGGCGTCGGTTCTGGCCGGCCTCCGCCAGGATGGAGCTCAGCGGGTGACGAGCCTCGCCGTGCGGGAGCACATCGCGCAGCCGTCGATGTCGCTGATCGTCCAGCGTCTGTGCCGGCGTGGTCTCGTCGAGCGGCTGGCGGACCCGGCAGACAAGCGAGCGTGCCGGATCACCATCACCCCGGCGGGCGCCCAGGTGCTCCAAGACCGGGCCGAGGCCCGGTCCCTGTGGCTGAGCTCAAGGCTCGAGCGGCTCTCCGCCGAGGACCGGGGCACCCTTCTCGCCGCGCTGAAGCTTCTAGACCCCCTGTTCACCGACGGAGACCCCGAATGAACAAACGCGACCACAGCCAGACGCTCATCTACGGTCAGCCACGCGCGGTATGGGCCGTGCTCGGCGCAGGAATCGTCGCCTTCATGGGAATCGGTCTGGTCGACCCGATCCTGCCGGTGATCGCCAAGGGGCTGCACGCGTCCACCAGCCAGGTCGAGCTCCTGTTCACCAGCTACTTCCTGATAATCGGCGTCTCCAACCTTCTCGCCGGTTTTTTCGCGACACGCATCGGGGCCAAGCGCACGCTGCTGGGAGGCCTGTTGCTGGTGGTGGTGTTCAGCGCCCTGGCGGGCGCCTCCAACACGGTGGCCGAGGTGGTCGGATTCCGGGCCGGTTGGGGTCTCGGGATTGCCCTCTTCGTCTCGACGTCGATGTCGATCATCGTCTCGACCGCGGTGGGTGGCCCATCGCGGGCGGTGATCCTCTTCGAGTCGGCGCTGGGGATCGGCATCGCCAGCGGACCGCTGCTCGGTGGGCTGCTGGGCGGGGTGAGCTGGCGGGGCCCGTTCTTCGGCGTCGCCGTGCTCATGGCGATCGCCTTCGTCGCGATCCTCACGCAGGTGCGCGACGCCCCCGCGCCCGCGCGCGATCAGCGGATCAGGCTGAGCGACCCGCTGCGCGCGCTCGGGCACCGCGGTCTTCTCGTCGGCTCGATCATTGCGCTGCTCTACAACTTCGGCTTCTTCACGCTCCTTGCCTATACGCCGCTGCCGTTGCACCTCGGCGTTCACCAGCTCGGATTCGTGTTCTTCGGCTGGGGCGTGCTCCTGGCGCTCGGGGCCGTCTTCGTCGCCCCGCGCCTCCTGCGGCGCTGGTCTCCCGTCGCGTTGCTCGCCATCGTCATGGCCCTCGTCACCGCCGACCTCCTGGTCATCGGCTTCGGCATCCACTCCAAGCTGACGATGATCGTCGCGATCATCCTTTCCGGCATGGTGCTCGGGGTCGGCAACGCGCTGATGTCGACGATTCTCATGCGCGTCTCGCACGCCCAGCCGGCGATCGGCGCTTCGGCGACCAACTTCATCCGCTTCGTCGGGGGTGCCATCGCGCCCTTCCTGGCCGGCAAGCTGTCCGAGCACGTTTCCATTGGCGCCCCGCTGTTCATGGGTGCGGGCGCGGTGATCATCGGCGGCCTGATCCTGGTGGCGGCGCGCCGGTTGCTCGGCGACAGCCCAGCAGCGGCGGCGGCGCAACCGGAGGCGGACGAGCTGGCGGCCGAGGAGCGCCTCGAGTTCGCCGCTTGAACGGCTGACCAGGAGGCCGAGGATTGCCGGTCTCCCCTGCGGGGTAGCTCTTTCGATCGTGAAGATCGCAGTCCCGAAGGAGCGCTCCGAAGGCGAGCGTAGGGTCGCGCTCGTCCCCGACTCAGTCGAGAAGCTCGTTTCCGACGGCCATGAGGTGGTCGTCGAGGCCGGCGCCGGCGGAGACTTCTACCCCGACGAGGCCTATGCCCAGGCGGGAGCTCGGGTGGCGGACGAGAAGCCGACAGATGGCGCCGACATCGTCCTCAAGGTCGCGGCGCCGAGCGCGTCCGAAGCCGAAGCGCTGCCCGAGGACAGCCTGCTCGTGTGCTTCCTCGACCCCTCCGCGGAGAGCGATGTGCTCGATGTGCTCGCCAAGCGGCCCGTCGCGGTGTTCTCGATGAGCGCCATCCCGCGCACCGGCGCGGCACAGGCGATGGACGCCATCTCATCGATGAGCTCGGTGGCCGGGTATCAGGCCGTACTCATGGCGGCGGAGGCCGCGGGCCGCTATCTGCCGATGATGACCACCGCGGCGGGGACGACGAAGGCGGCCAAGGTCATGGTCCTCGGCGTCGGCGTCGCTGGGCTGCAGGCCATCGCCACCGCACGGCGGCTCGGCGCTGAGGTCGAGGCCTTCGACATCCGTCCCGAGGTCGCCGATCAGGTGCGCTCGCTCGGCGCCACCTTCATCGAGGCCCAGGAGGAGAACGAAGGTTCGGGCGGCGCCGGCGGCGACGAGCCCGAGTTCCCACGGCCCGGACGCAGCGAGGTCTTCCTCAAGGCCCTCCTCGGGCTCCCCGAGGACTTCGGCCGCCGCCGCGCGATCGAAGCCGCCCAGCGACGCCACGACGCCGCCGAGGAGGACAGCGAAGCCCCCACCAAGGAGCAGGGCGGCTACGCCTCAGAGCAGGACGAGGAGAAGCAGAAGCGCGATCAGGAGCTCATGACCGAACGGCTCCGGGAGATGGACATCGTTCTCACCACTGCGCTCGTCCCTGGCAAGCGCGCGCCCACCCTGGTCACCGCCGAGATGGTCGAGCGGATGAAGCCCGGCGCCGTCCTCTTTGACCTCGCCGTCGAGGCGGGAGGCAACTGCGAGCTCTCCGAGCCCGGCGAGGTGGTGGTGCACGAGCACGTGAGGATCCACGGACCGCGCAACCTCCCAAGCACGATGCCCATCCACGCCTCCCACCTGCTCTCGCGCAACATGATGAGCGTCCTCTCGCACCTCATCGACGAGGACGGCGAACTCGAGCTCGACTTCGAGGACGAAATCACCGGCGCCGCAGTGCTCGCCCACGGCGGAGAACGGCGCGACTCATGAGCGGCCAGTCCCTCCTCGCCAATCTTGCCGTTTTGGGCCTTGCGGTGGCGATCGGCTTCGAGCTCATCTCCCGCGTCCCAAGTCTCCTCCACACGCCGCTCATGTCGGCCACCAACGCCATTCATGGCGTCGTCCTCGTCGGCGCCATGATCGCCGTGGGCCTGAGCGGCGCCGATACCCTGATCAAGGTCCTCGGCACCATCGCGGTGGCCTTCGGGGCCGCCAACGTCGTCGGCGGCTTCGTCGTCACCAACCGCCAGCTCGGCATGTTCCGCCGCTCTGAGCGGGGCAAGAAGGGGCGCTGAGCGGTGAGCTACGCGATCACCGCCGCCTACATCGTCGCGGCGCTGCTCTTCATCGTCGGAATCCGGCGCATGCGCAACCCGGAGACCGCGCGGATCGGCAACATCACCTCGGCGCTCGGGATGCTTCTCGCGGTGGTGGCGACCTTGTTCACCCCGGGGATCACCAACTACCTGTGGATCGTCGTCGGGATCTTCGCCGGCTCCGCGGTCGGTTACAGCAGCGCCGAGCGCGTGGCGATGACCAACATGCCGCAGATGGTCGCCGCCTTCAACGGCGTCGGGGGCGGGGCGGCAGCGCTCGTGGCCCTGAGCGAGTTCCACCGCGTGCACGATCTCACGCACGCACCCCAGCTCTTCGTGTTCACCTCGGCGGTCTTGTTCTCGGTCCTCGTCGGCGGGGTTTCCTTCGCCGGCTCGGTGGTGGCCTTCGCCAAGCTCCAGGGCATCTGGCCCGCCCGGCTGAGCAGCTTCCCGGGGCAGGCACTGGCGAACGTGCTGGTCTTCGGGGGAGCGGTGGCACTCGGGATCATCGTTTTCGTGGGCTACGCCGGTACCCCGGCCGTGGCCATCGTCCTGAGCCTCGCCGCGCTCCTGGGGATCCTCTTGGTCATGCCGATCGGCGGCGCCGACATGCCGATCGTCATCTCCTTGCTCAACGCCTTCACCGGGCTCGCCGCGGCCGCCTCGGGCTTTGCCCTCTCCAACTACGTCCTCATCATCGCGGGCTCGCTGGTGGGTGCCTCGGGCACCATCCTCACCCAGCTCATGAGCTCCTCGCTCGGCCGGTCGCTACCCAAGATCCTCTTCGGCGCGCTCGCCGGAGGTGGCAAGGTCGCCGCCCAGCAAGGCGACGGTGAGGAGAAGCCGGTGCATAGCGCGAGCGCTGAGGACGTGGCGAGCATTCTCACCGCCGACGCCGAGTCGATCATCTTCGTCCCCGGCTACGGGCTCGCGGTGGCCCAGGCCCAGAAGGCGCTGTCGGGCCTCATGGAGGCGCTCGAGTCCCGAGGCAAGGAGGTCCGGTTCGCCATCCACCCGGTCGCGGGGCGCATGCCCGGGCACATGAACGTGCTCATGGCCGAGGCCGAGGTCCCCTACGACAAGCTCATCGACCTAGAGGACATCAACGACGACTTCGCCGACACCGACATCGTCCTCGTGGTCGGGGCCAACGACGTCGTCAACCCCCGGGCCAAGGAGGCGGGCGACACCCCGATCTCCGGCATGCCCGTGCTCGATGTGGGCGCGGCGCGCCGGGTGGTATTCGTCAAGCGCTCGCTGGCCCCCGGCTTTGCCGGCATCGACAACCCGCTCTTCTACGACGAGGAGAAGACGATGATGCTCTTCGCAGATGCCCGCGCGGGCCTCGAGGAGATGCTCGAGGCCGTCAAGAAGAGCTGAGAGCTCAGCCGCCGACGCCGCCGGCAGGATAGTTACCGCACGCTGGCGTTGAGCAGCGAGTCGAGCGCGGCGACGTCGTCCTCGCTCGGGGTCCAGCGCGCGGCGGCCGCATTGGCGCGAACCTGCTCGGGCTTGGTCGCACCCGCGATCACCGACGACACGACCGGACGCGCGAGCAGGCCGCCGATGGCCACGTCGAGCAGGGACACGCCCCGTTGCGCGGCGTAGCGCTCGAGCGCGTCGAGGAGCTCGAACTGCTCGTCGCTGGCCACCTCGTCGCGGCCCGCGAGCCGTGTCCCCGCGGGAGCCTCCTCGCCGCGGCGATACTTTCCGGTGAGCAGACCGGAGGCGAGTGGGAAGTAGGGGACGAACCCGAGGCCGAGGTGCTCGCAGGCCGGAAGAACGTCGCGCTCGGCGTCGCGGACGAGGAGGCTGTACTCGTTCTGGATCGCCACGAAGGGCGCGAGACCTCGCTCCCTCGCGACGGAATCGGCCTCCTCGATCTGCTCGGCGCTGAAGTTCGAGGCACCGATCGCTCGCACGGTGCCCGCACGGACGAGCTCATCGAGGGTTTCCAGGGTCTCGGCGATCGGGGTCGTGCCATCGGGCTCGTGGTACCAGTAGACGTCGATGACCTCGGTGCGTAGGCGTCGCAGCGATGCCTCGACGGCCTGAAGGATGTACTCGCGCGAGCCGCGCGGGCCCTTGCCGTCGCCCATGTCCATGCCGAACTTGGTGGCCAGGACGACCTCGTCCCGGCGCCCCTCGAGAACCTGGCCGAGGAGCTCCTCGCTGGCGCCGCTGCCGCCGTAGATGTCGGCGGTGTCCAAGAAACTCACGCCCTCGGAGAGAGCGGTATCGACGACGGCGCGCGTCCCCTCGAGGTCGAGGCGACGGCCGAAGTTGTTGCAGCCCAGGCCCACGACCGAGACCTGGAGCCCCGAGTCGCCGAGCGGACGTGTAGGGATGGTTGCCATGCCTCCTATCTTTGCAAAGCCGTCGGTTCGCCCCCCGCGCCGGTGATGCTCGTGAGCTGGCGCAGTAGCGCGTCCATGCCGGCGATGTCGTAGATGCCGCGCTGACGCGTGGCGCCGCCGCCGCGCTCGAACAATCCGGGCAGGAGCTCGAGCTCGTCGCGGCAGCGCAGCTCCTCAGCGTGAGGGCGGGCAAGCGCGAGCGCGTCCTCGAGCAGCTCCCCGACCGGCCGCAGACCGCCCTCGGTGTCCGGGAGCCGGGCGCGGACGCCGTAGCGCGCGGCCCGGAAAGCGGCCTCGTCGAGGACCTCGCCGGGGGGATCGGGCTCGGGGTCGCCCTCGGCGGCCTGCCGGGCCAGGCAGTGCACGAGCGCCACCAGCGCGGCCGTGTCCTCGAGCGAGGCCTGCACGTCGAGGGCCCGGATCTCGACCGTGCCCAGGCGCGGGTGTGGGCGCAGCTTCCACCAGAACCACGTGTAGTCGGGAACATCGGCGGCGCGCACGAGGAGTGCTGTGGCCGTGCAGAAGTCCTCGAAGTCGCGCATCGCCCGGGGCACGCCCGAACGGGGCCAGGCCCGGAGCGTCACCTCGCGCGCGGAGGCCAGGCCGGTATCGCGGCCGTGGCGGAACGGTGAGTTGGCGGCGAGCGCGAGCAGGAGCGGGAGCTGGCGGCGCATGCCGTTGAACGCCTTGATCGCGGTCTCCGCGTCCGGCATCCCCACGTGGATGTGGATCGCGCCCACCGGGGTGGCCACGGCGTCGCCAAGGAGCTCGTGGATACGCTCGTAGCGCTCCTTGTCGGTGATCTTCGCCTCGCCCTCTTCGGCCGCAGGGTGGGTACCGGATCCGAGCATCCCAGCCCCCGTGGCCAGCACCGCGCGGCGCAGACCGCCGAGGGTGCCCACCGCCTCGCCGCTGCTCCGGCAGACGTCGGTGATGAGCTCGATCTGGCAGGCGTGGAGCTCGCGCTCGACCTCTCCGTCGACGGGTCCGAGCCGCTCCAGCACCGCCGCCGAGGCGTTGGTCTGACGCCCGGTGACGGGATCGACGAGGAACAGCTCCTCCTCGACCCCCACCGAGAACGGCGCTTGCGACCCGAAGGCATTGTCGATCTCATCGTCCGCGCTCAAGGCTGTGACGTCTTCCCCGGTGCGCGGATCACTAAAAGCGGCTTTCGCTTGGCGTGTGACGGCTTACAGTTCCGGGAAGGATGGGCCGATGAACGCCAGACCCGGCTCGCGCCCTGCGACCTTCGAGAGCCTGAGACGGCTGCCGGTCGTCGGGCGGGCGATGGACTGGGGGCTCGGGCCGGCCGCCGCATCTCCGGCGACCAAGCGGGCGGGGGCGCGGATCGCGGGCCTCAAGGCGACTGAGTCGGTCTGTCCCTACTGTGCCGTCGGCTGCGGGCAGGTCGTCTACACCCGCGGCGGCGAGCTCGTCGACATCGAGGGCAACCCTCGCTCGCCGATCAACCAGGGGACGCTGTGCCCCAAGGGCTCGGCCTCGCGTCAGCTCGTCCAGCAGCCCGGGCGCCTGACCAAGGTCCGCTACCGGGCCCCGGGCGCGACCGAGTTCGTCGACCTCGACCTCGAGCGGGCGATGGACATGATCGCCGAGCGGGTCATCGCCTCCCGCGAGGCGGGATGGCAGGACGTCGACCACAATGGCTGCCGCGTCGACCGCACGCTGGCCTTCGCCCACCTCGGCGGGGCGACCCTCGACAACGAGGAGAACTACCTGATCAAGAAGCTGTGGACGGCGATGGGGGCGATCCAGATCGAGAACCAGGCGCGGATATGACATAGCTCCACGGTCCCCGGTCTGGGGACCTCGTTCGGGCG
>DASZLV010000060.1:0-12343 GCA_035552215.1 Solirubrobacteraceae bacterium
GGTCGCATCGAGTGCGCCCGCAATTTCACCGGCCTTGGCAACCGCAAGTTCTGCCGAGGCCGAGCCGTCGGTACCGGCCACAATCGGAGCAATAGACACAGCGCGACCCCCTTCGTTCTGATTCCCGTTCCGGCACAGTATCGCGGAGCCGAGGTGGTTGTGCCAGAGGTCTCAGTGCCGGGGGCGGGTTCCAGCGCCGGGTCGGCCCAGCGACGCCCGTGAGCCGGCCAATCTCGGCGACGCTGTTGCCAGTGACGTCCCGACGGCCGGCCCCGTCGGGGGGGTCTACGCCGGCCGCTCGGCGCCGCAGCCGAGCGCGGCGGCGTACCAGGCGGTGGTGGGCATCGGGGGCTTGTAATTGAGGAGCTCGAACGCCCTCGTGAACGCGGCGCGGGAACCCGACGTAAGCGTGGCGGCGCCCTCACGCAGCGGCGCGCGGGCGTGGTCTCACGCAGCGCCAGGGCCAAGAACGTGTCGATGTCGCACTCGACCGCGATCGCCGGGTCGCTCGGAGAGGGCCCTGATCGTGCGATCAGCCGGCCGTCGTCGGCGCGGATGTGGAAGATCTCCTCGCCGATCCGAAGCTCGTAGCTCAGCACCGCGAGCAGGTCCTTGAATCGCTTCGGACCGAGGAACAGCTCACGCACCACCAGGAGCGTCCATCGATCACCGAGAAGATCCAGTGAACGCGCGAGAGGACACATCTGCCCATAGGTCTTAACCGTCATCAGACCCAGGACACAGTTGTCACAAGCGCCTCGCTGTACGAAAAGGCAGCGCCGCGGCCGGGGACCCCTGGGTCCTAGCGCTCGATCTGGCGGCTTGGGGCGACCGGAGTGCCGGGCGGGCAGTCGCGGAAACGACGAAGGACGTTCTCGGTCACTGCCGAGACGTTGTTCTCATACCCATTGTGGGAGAGGCTGCCCGTCCACGTGACGGAGCCCGCGGCGAAGACCGCGCCGCCGCCCGGAAGCGATAGAAGCGTCATATCGGCAGCGGGCTGAACCGGCAGTCGTTTGGGGGACACGAAGTTCGCATGCGTCGCGCGAGCGAGCACCACGAGCTCTTCGTCCGAGGACGGGCACCACTCCTGAGCCCGGTCCATCTCATACCCAGCGGCGCTCCCGAGATTCAGCCCGAAGTCGCCGATCACCTCGTCGTCGACGTTTTCGAACACGAACGAGAATCGGTCGTGCCTGCTCGCATCGAGCCGGCGAAACCCCCAGCGTTCGGTCGAACTCCCGAACACGTTCGCCCCGTGCTCGACCCCCACGACCGATCGGGGCGGGAAGCCACGGCGGGCCCACATGCCGCCCGTCTCGAGCGTCGTGCTGTGCTGATACTCGCCAGGCTCCGGCTTGATCCACCGCTCGTCGTAGGACCCTTCACCGGACTTGCGCACCTCCATCAGGAAGCTACGCTCCGCGTCTATCGAGGTCACCCAATAAAGTCCATTGCCGCCGAGGTAGAGCACGCGACCACCGCTCCGCGTGTAGTCGCGCAAAGCTCCCAACATGGCGCCGGTCCAGTACTCGGGGTGGCTGCCGAGGATCAGGCACCTGTATGCCGAGAGCAGGTCCTGGCCCTCCCGATGTAGGTCCTCATCCGTCAGCGCGTCGAAGGCGAAGTTCTTGTGCTCGAGCCCATCGACGAGGTACAAGGCGGCGGTCACGAGGTGCGCACCCCAGAGGCGAATGCCTTGGGAAGGGCTCCAAGCCCGCGTCGGTTTGCGCCGCGTGACGTAATAGACCTCGGACCCGTCGCTGTGTGCGTTGTAGAGGCTCACCCCTCGATCGAGAACGCCGTCCTCGCCGAAGCTCCATGGGAACTGGTTGGATCCGTAGGCCTGCCAAGTCAGGGTGGGAACGAGGATTGCCACGTCAGCGAGCGCGGACGCCGGGCGCACGACGATCGGGACGTGAGCCTCGTCCTCGTCGCAGTGAACGCGAAGTGCGTAAATGCCGGACCGGGCCGTAGGCGGTATGTCCAGCTCCACGGCGGGCTCCCATCGCGCGTCGTCGAGGTCGTCGTCATGGAGGTGAACGGCGTCATACCACTCGGGCTTCTCGCTGAAGAGGAACCCCGGATTGCCCCGCCAGGAAGGCCCGGTGACCGCGCGGCCAGGCGCATTGACGGCGACACCATCGTTGCCGTGGACCGAGACGTCTTGCACGACCGCATTGGTTACGCTCTTGCTCAGATCCCAGTGCCCGAGCACGGGACCAAGGTTCGTAGGGTCCTCGCCGGCGGCGAGACGGCCGAGGTCGGAAGCCGAGACCGCGGCGCCGACCAGCAGGGGACGCGCGAGCTTGCCATTGAAGTGCCCGGCGTGCCGTGACCGCGGAACGACCTGGCTCGCGCCGAACAGCAGCGGGGCGGCGCTCCCGTGGAGCGCCAGCGGGGCGGCGCTCCCGTGATCCGCGGCGCCCGTCAGCGTCCGCGTCGACACGACCGAGTCGTTGGCCTGAGCGAGGGGTCGAGAATGCTCCCGGCCAGCGGCGTCAACCCACTGCCATACGGTGAGCTGGCGGGTCTCAGCGGCGTACGTCAGGGCAACTAGTTGCCACGCGCGCGGGCTTACGTAGCCGGCGCCGGCGCACCACTCGATCCGCCTCCCGTCGACAGAGACCGCTGCGGCGAGCAGCCGGTGCCCGCCACAGTAAAGGCCATATCCGAAGTCGCCTGCGTATCCCTTTACCGCCAGGGTCTGCCAGCCGCCGTGAAGCAGGGTGGGGCAGAACCAAACGGCGAGCGTAAACGATCCCGCCGGACGCAGCGACGGCGCGTCGGGCACCTCCAGATAGGACCCGAAGTCCGTTACTTGCCGCGGAAGCGGGACGAGCTGCTCCCGAGGAGCCCATGCCGGTCTCTCGGCCCTGATCCCCGGACCCGCCGGGTTCGGGTCGCCGTGAATCAGGCGCAGGAGTTCGACGCGCGCGCTCCGAGGTGGACCGCTGAGCATGAAGCGGGCCGACGCTCCCGCCGGGACGCTGAGTTCCTCCGGATACCCTTCAAGGCTAACGGCCGACAGGGGCGAGGACGGCCTATCGCCTAAATTCACGTGCGCCCCGCTTACCCGACAAGTCCGCTACGTGTGCTCGGATAGGTCATCGGTCGCGGCGAGGGTTCTGCCGAGGCTGGGAGTGTCGGCGAGGAGGCTCTGGGTATACGGTGCCTGCGGCGAGCTAAAGACCTCCTCGACCGTTCCGTACTCGACGATCCTTCCCTTACTCATAACGGCGACCGTCTCGGCGATCGTGCGGATGAGCGCGAGGTTGTGAGTCACGAAGAGGAGGCCCAGCTCCATCTCTCGTTGGAGCTCTCCGATGAGATCGACGATCGCTGCCTGGACCGATACGTCAAGCGCAGAGGTGATCTCGTCGCAGATGAGCAGCGCCGGATCGGCTACCAGCGCACGTGCGATCGCGACGCGCTGCCGCTCGCCGCCGCTCAGCTCGTGTGGGTAGCGGTCGACGACTGCTGAAGTCAGCGCGACGCGGTCGAGGGCACGTTCGACGCGCTCGTACTCTTCCCGCGCGGTGAGCTCGAAGAACAGTCGCAAGGGCTGGCCCACGAGCCGCCCGACTGTCTTGCGGGGGTTGAGTGACGTATATGGGCTCTGGAAGACGTACTGGATCCTGCGTCGCGTGTCCGGGTCCCGACGTCGCGCGTCAAAGGGCAGAGGCCGGCCGGCTAGGGCCATCTGTCCTGTCGCATGCCGGTGTATTCCCGCCACGCAGCGGGCGAGCGTGGTCTTACCCGAACCGGACTCGCCGACGAGCGCGACGCACTGTTGTGGCTGAATCGACAGGTTCACGTCGAAGACCACCGGCCCGTTCACGTAACCGGCCCCCACGCTGTGAACCTCGAGCAGCGCCTGCTTCGAATCGACGGCTCGCCACGGGGTCGCTGCCGATCGCTCGAGGAGGGTGGCGGCCCGCACGTCCTCATGCCGGTGGCAGCGAACCGCGTGACCCATCGAGACATTCGCGGGGGAAGGGAATTCAAGCTGGCACTTGTCAATCGCAAACGAGCACCGGGGCGCGAAAAAGCAACCGCTTGGCCGATGGCCGGGCGCGGGCGCCGAGCCCGCGATGCCCTTTACCGCGTGCTGGCCTGAGATGTCGGGAATCGCCTCGATCAGCCGTCGCGTGTACGGGTGAGCAGGTGCGTTGAAAAGAGCATTCTCGGGACCTAGCTCAACGATCCGCCCCGCGTACATGACCGCGACGCGATTGGCTAGATTTGCCACCACGGCGAGGTCGTGGCTGATGTAAAGGGCGGCCACGCGACGTGTTGCGCACAGGTCGCGCACCGTCTCGAGAATGTGGGCCTGGGTCGTGACGTCGAGCCCCGTGGTCGGCTCGTCAAGGACGATGAGCCGAGGGCGGCAGGCGAACGCCATGGCCAGGGCTATCCGTTGCTGCTGCCCACCCGAAAGTTGATGGGGGTAGCGCTTGAGGAACGACGGGTCGTCGGTAAGCGCGACCTCCTCCAACATCTCGCCCAGGCGCGCCTCGCGCTCCCTTCTCGAGTCGCCGTAGCCGTGCGCGACCAGCGTTTCCTGAAGCTGTTTGCCGATACGTAGCGCCGGATTGAGCGCAGCGGACGGGTCCTGTGGGACGTAGGAGACGGACTTGCCCCGCAGCGCCCGTAGTTGCTGTGGAGACATTTTCAGGAGGTCGTGGCCATCGAAGCGGACCTGGCCAGCTGCGATCTTGGTGCCACGCCGAGTGTGGCCCAGCATCGCGAGTCCCACCGTCGTCTTGCCCGAGCCCGACTCACCCACGAGCCCGAGTACGTCACCGGCATCGATGGAGAACGCGACGTCGTCGACAATATCTGCTCGCTGACCCGCGACCTCAACTCGCAATGCGCTGACCTCGACAACGGTCACGACTCAGCCGCTCTGTCGATCCCCGCGAGTGCGCGCGCCAATCCGTCGGCGATGAGACTCGTCCCGATTGTCAGGAGCGCGATACACAGTATCGGTGCGACGACTGCCCAGGGCTGAATCGTGAGGCCGGTTTGGTTTTCATTGATCATGAGCCCCCAATCCGCAGCGGGGGGCTGCAGGCCGAACCCGAGAAAGCTGAGGGCAGCGACGAGGCTGATCGAGAAGGTGATGCGCAGGCTCGTCTCGACGAGAAGCGGCCCGGCGATGTTGGGAAGGATCTCCCCGAGCAGGATCTTGCGGGTCGGCTCACCCATCGCTTGGACCGCATATACGAAGTCGCGGTTGACGACGTCAAGCGATGCGCCGCGGACCAGACGTGCCACGCGCGGTGTATGGGACAGACCGACCGCGATGACGAGGAGCCAGAGCTTGGGGCCCACGGTCGCGACCGCGAGGAGCGCGAAGACGATTGCGGGAAACGCGAGGATGACGTCCATGCCACGCATCAGCAGGCTGTCCAGGAGGCCCTGCGAATAGGCGGCGATGAGTCCGATCGCCGTGCCGAGTGCGAGTCCCAGTCCGGCTGCGGCCAGCGACAGCTCGAGGATCGAGCGTCCACCCCAGAGGACACGGCTGAGTACGTCCCGGCCAAGAAAGTCCGTTCCCAGGAGGACGTGACCCGAGGGAGGCGCAAACGGCAAGCCGACGAAGGCCGAAGGAGAATGAGGGGCGAAGAGAGGTCCAAGGAGGACGAGCGCAACCATGAACACAACGAGAGCGACCCCTATTCGAACCCGCGCCTGGCCGCCCGCTCGCAGCGTGAGTAGCGTCAGCGGCCGTCGACGCCGACGCCCCGGCAGCGTGCCCGGAAGCACGACGCTCATCGCAGCGACGTCCTCGCGCGGGGACTTACGAGGATCGCGGCGACGTCGGCGACGATGTTCAGAACGACGTACACCGCGGCGACGAGCAGCGTGATCGCTTGAATGACCGGCACGTCGCGGTTCTGGACGGCTTGCACAAGCGCCGAGCCGATGCCGGCGTAGTTGAATACGGACTCGACAACCACGATGCCGCCGATCAGGTAGGCAAAGTTCAGGGCGATGACCTGGATCGTCGGCGCGAGCGCGTTTGGCACCGCGTGCCGCCATACCACGGTCCGCTCTGAGAGTCCCTTGAGCCGAGCCATCTCGACGTAGTCGCTCTCGAGCACCTCGACGAGCGACGCGCGCAGCATGCGGGCCGTATACGGAGCGACGGCGATCACCAGCGTCAACGTCGGCAGGACGAGTTCCTTCAGGTGATCCCACGGTGGGTCCCCGGGTGGGAAGAACGAGACGGGTGGCAGCACGGTAAAGACGGTCGTGCCCAGCACGACGACGAGAACGATGGCCACCACGAACTCGGGGAGCCAGGCCAGCACGAACATGACAATCGATGACACATGATCGAACGCGCTGTCGCGGCGGCGGGCGCTAATCGCTCCTAGCACGATCGCGAGCGGGAATCCGATCGCCGCGGCCAAGAGCATGAGAAAGGCCGAGTTCTCCACTCGGTGGCTGAGGAAGGTGGAAACGTTCTCCCGCGACGCGAGCGACACGCCGAGATCGCCGCGGGCGAAGTGAGATAGCCACTGCGAGTACTCCTGAAAGACCGACCCGCCGAGGTGAAGCTGATTCCTGAGGGCCGCGAGCGCGGCTGGCGTCGCGTTGCGGCCAAGAATTGCGCGAGCGGCGTCCCCGGGGAGTACCGCCGTGGCCGCGAAGACGACGATCGAGACGAGGAAGAGAGTCAGCAATCCCCACAGCACACGGCGAGCCACAAATCCGGGGAGGCCGAAACCGAGCGCGCGCCGGCCCCACCGACTCGCGGAGCGCACGAGTGGATGGGCCGCGGCCGTCACCCCCGGGGGTCCGCCCTGCTACGTGAGGACCGCGTAATGCCGTCGGAATTCCGTCGAGCCAAGCGCCGTCCGAGCCCGATCGAGTTCCGCATCCAGACCACATCGCCGACGTAGGACAACGGCTTGACCTCTCCGGACGCGACCGATATGATACGAGATCATACACCATACATCTGACGTATCCAAGTTTCGGGAGACGGTCGGTTGCCGACCAAGGCTGCCACCGGGTATCGCATGAGCGTCGTCGGCGGGTGGAGGCCGCACGTCGCGCTCACTGAATAGCCGGCGTCGATCGGCCCTGGTGCCGGGCGATCGGCATCTGCTCATGGGCGGCTCCCTCGACTCTGCTCAGGGTCGTTCTTATCGATTTGCAGGGAGGAGGTCGGCGATGGCAGATGGACAGTTGCCTGACACACAGGAGCGGCGGCTGACACGTGATCAGTTTCTGCGCCGCGCCGCGGCGGCCGGTGCCGTCGCTCTCGTGAGCGGCTGCGGCGGCAGCAGTCAGACCCAGACGCAAAAGGGGTCTGCCCCCCGGCGCGGCGGGACACTCCGCTTCGGAGGTGCCGGCGGCAGTTCGAAGGATTACATGGACCCCGGGGTATCCTTCAGTGACGTCGACGCGGCGCGGGACCAGGCCACGTTCGAGCCCCTTGCTGGAACAGACGCGGGCGGCAATGTCGTTCTCAACAGTCTCGCCGAGGAGTTCTCATCGACGACGCCCGACGTCTGGACGATCCGGGTACGCGACGGGATCGAGTTCCACAACGGCAAGACACTCGGTGCCGACGATGTCATCTACTCGATACAGCGCATGGCCAATCCCAAGGTCGGCCTCGCCGCGGCTGCCCAGCTCGCGTCGATCGATCCAAGCCGGATGACGAAACTCGACAGGCGCACGGTGCGCCTGGTCTTGAAGCAGAAGGACGTGACAATCCTCCCGACGCTTTCCTCCCCGTGGACTGGCATCGTCCCCGTCGGCTATAGCCCGCACCGCGCCGGGGGGGCGAGTGTGGCGGAGCAGATAGGGACCGGCGCTTACATGCTCAAGAGCTACACCCCGGGCCAGCAGAGCGTGCATGTCCGCTTCCCGCACTACTGGCGCACGACATACCTCGATGAGCTGGTGATCACCGACCTCACCGATACCGCGCGCGTGAACGCTCTGCTCGGCGGGCAGGTCGACGCAGCCACCCAGATTCCGAGCGTTCAGGCCAAGCAAGTAGCGGGAAGCGGCGCGGCCCACCTGCTCGTGTCGCCGAGCCAGACCTTTGGACCGCTGCTCATGCAAGTGAAGACGGCGCCCTTCAACGACGTGCGGGTGCGACAAGCAATGCGGCTGCTCGCCAACCGCCCACAGATGGTCGCACTGGCACTCGGAGGCTACGGCCGTGTTGGTAATGACGTTCCCTCACCCTTCGATCCGGCCTATGATGCAGCCCTGCCTCAGCGCCAGCAGGACATCCAGCAGGCCCAGTCACTCCTCAAGGCGGCCGGACATCAGGGCCTCACGGTCACGCTGGTGACGGCCGCTGTCCTCCAGGGCCTCACCCAGGCCTCTACCGTGTTCGCGGAAAACGCGAAGGCGGCCGGGGTGAAGGTCAATGTGAATGTCATCGATTCAAGCACGCTCTACGGCCCTCGTTACCTCAAGTGGCCGTTCTCCGTCGACTACTACAGCGGCGAGGGCTATCTGCAGCAGGTAGCGGTCTGGGGGCTACCGACCTCCCCATACAACGAAACGGGTTGGCCGGACGCGCAGCATGCGAGCTACGTGTCGCTCTACAAGGAAGCGCGCTCGACGCTCGACCCGACCAAGCGGACAGAGATCATCCACGCAATGCAGCAGATAGAGCACGACGCCGGAGGCGCGATCATCTGGGGCTTCGTCGACCACACGGACGGCTACGGCACGAAGGTAAACGGGTTGCACGGGGCCCAGCGGACCCCGTATCCGATGAATAACTATGGTCAAGGCTTCCGCTCTCTGTGGCTGAGCTAGCATCGTGCGCCCGCACTAGGTGGAGACCCGTTGAATCCGGCAAGCGCAGGGACGAGAGGCGAGAATGGCGGGCTCGTCTCCAGGCGAGATCTGGAGGCGTTTGCCTGCACCGTGCTCGCCCGCATCGGACTTCCCCTTACCGCTAGCTCGGTCGTAGCGGAGCAGCTCGTCGAAGCGGACCTGGCCGGGTGCTATTCGCATGGTGTAGCCCTGCTGCCGTGGTACGAGGAATTGGTGACCTCGGGAGACATGGACCCAGCCGCCGAGACGGAGGTTCTGTGGGAGCGCGGCGCCATGGTGGGGCTCGATGGCCACAACGGCGTCGGCCAAGTCTGCGCGACGTTGGCGTCGGAGCTGGCGATTCGCCGCGCCCAAGAGCACGGGATCTCATGTGTCCTCGGACGCAATGCCGGCCATCTGGGCCGGCTCGGGCATTTCACCACACGAATCGCGCGCGCTGGATGTGGTTCGGTGCTGACGATCAACTACCAGGGGGGCATGCAGACGATTGCACCCTACGGCGCATTGGACGCCCGGTTATCGAATGACCCGATTTCCATCGGCGCCCCGTCGCGTGACGCCCCCGTGGTCGCCGACATGGCGCTCAGTGCAGCAGCAAGGGTCAAGATCGATGCCGCCGGAGAGCGTTGCCGGCCAATTCCAGAAGGTTGGGTGATGGACGCCGACGGCAAGCCGAGTACCGACCCCGGTGCGCTCGAGCGGGGTGGAACTATGTTGCCCCTCGGGGGTTTGGTCGCGGGCCACAAGGGATACGGTTTGCTTGTTTTGATCGACATCCTGACCGGACTGCTTAGTGGGGGAGGCGCGTGCAACGGGCCGCCGACCGAGCAGTTCTCAAACGCCTTCTGCCTGATTGCGATCGACGTGGCGCACGCCACGCGCCGCGGCGACTTCGAAGCAGAGGTAGAGGCGTTTCGCGCCTACGTCAAGAGCGCTCGCCGTCGGCCGGGAGGTCAGGAGATTCTCTTCCCAGGAGAGCTCGAGACATCCGCGGCCGAGCGACAGGAGAGAGAGGGCATCTCGCTCGATCGGCACATCTGGGGGGAGCTTGGTGCTCTCGCTCGTCGCCTAGAGATACCGCTGCCGCACGCGCTGCCCTAAAGCATCTATGTCGACAGAGAAGATGAGGTCCGCCGGAGTATGAACGCAATCATAGGCAAGCCGATCGGGCAGGTCGGCATCGTCGTTTACGATCTCGAGGCAAGCCTGAATGCCTGCTCGGAGATCTGGCAGAACGGTCCGTGGCGCTGCATCACGCATTCACCTGAAACGCTCACCACGATGACCTACCGAGGTGAGCCCGGCTCGTTCACCTTTCGTATCGGGATCAACAGTCAGGCCCCACAGATAGAGTACGTTCAGCCTCTATCGGGCGAGAATGTCTACTCTGACTGGCTCAGTGACCATGGTGAGGGGGTGCACCACGTCGCGGTCCATGTGCCGAGCCTCGCTGACGCCGTCGCCGACATGGCGGCGAGCGGCTTTGACGTCACGCAGTCCGCTTCGGGTCTGGGAGCGGATGGGTCCGGGGGGTTCGCTTACTTCAACACGGTCGACCGGCTCGGAATTGTGTTCGAGGCGCTGGAGCTGGTGACGGTCGGGCGTACGCCGGAGCTCGTCATTCCCTAGTTGTATGGTCATCGTGCCCACCAAGGGGTGGATCCGATAAAACGCGTCCGCGATGCCACTGCTAGCGCGGCTGACGTGGCCTCGGGCCGTCGGTCTCCGGTCGACCTCGTCGAGGAGTCGCTGCAACGGATCGCGGACCTCGATCGTGCGCTGAATGCGTGCACGGTGGTTTTCGCCGATGAGGCGCGAGCAGCAGCCCTCGCCGCCGAGAGGACGGTTGCGAAGTCAGTCGAGCTCGGCCGGTTGCACGGCGTCCCGGTTGTCGTGAAAGATGAGATTTGGATCGCGGGCGCACCGTCGACGCTGGGGAGTCGCGCACTCGCCGATTTCGTCCCGGCGGAGGACGCCGTCGCCGTCGAGCGACTACGGCGGGCGGGAGCGATCGTGATCGCGAAGACCGCCAATCCCGAGTATCTGTGGAGTGACGACTGTACGCGCAGCGAGCTTTACGGTGTCACGCGCAACCCATGGAACCCTGATCGCTCGCCCGGTGCGTCGAGCGGCGGATCGGCCGCGGCGGTGGCCGCGGGAATGGCCCCGCTGGCGATCGGTTCCGACGCCGGAGGCTCGATTCGAAAGCCCGCGTCGCGCTGCGGGATCGCCGGGCTCAAGCCGACGTACGGATTGATTCCGTATGCGCCGGCGCACGGACTCTGGTCTTCGCTTGGAGTAGTTGGCCCGATGGCCCGGACCGTTCGCGACCTCGCGCTCGCATTGTCCGTGCTGGCCGGCCCCGACCCGCGGGACGCGCTGTGCCTGCCGCATCTGGGACTTGACTACCCCGCCGCCGTCGAGGCGGGCTTCGACCCCAGGCGAGTGGCTTGGTCGCTCGACCTCGGAATCGCTCGGGTCAATCAATCGGTCCGCGAGGTCTTTGGGCGCGCGATCGGATTGCTCGAAGGCGACGGTTGGAACCTAGAGGAGGCGGCACCATATCTCCCCGACCCGCTTCCGATCGCGGTGAAGCTATGGCTGGGCGAACTGGGGCCGGCACCCGCCCGAATCGACCTTGTCGAGCCATCGATGCGGGAGCGCTTCCGCGAGGCGGCGACGATCTCGGCTCACGAGCTATATCAAGCGCAACGTGAGCGGCGCCAATATGCGCGCCATTGGGAGGAGTTCTTCTGCGATTACGACGTGCTCGTCACCCCCACAGTACCGGTCGGGACACCGTCTGCCGACCCCGCTCCGAGCACCCAGAGCTCGATCGAGTCCTCAAGTTTCGCCGATCCGGCCAACCTAACCGGTGGCCCCGCGGTGACGGTGCCGATGGGTCTCGACGACGAGGGAATGCCGCTCGGCCTGCAGTTCATGGGCCCCCGGTTCAGTGACGACCGCTGCCTGGCGGCAGCCGCGCGATTCGAGACGCTCGTGGAGCCGCGGACACCGGTGTGCGGTCCGAAGTTGACGGTATAGGGCCAACGGCTTCACAGCCTCCGGGACAAACCGGGAACTGGATGCGGGGCGGTCACTCGACCACGAGGTCGACTTCCCCATTGGCGCGATCGGGCCGCGCGACGAGCAGGTCCTTGAGCACGGCGCGTCCCATCCGCGACTCGCGAAACGGCATCGACCAGTAGCTCTCGAAGGCGTCCTGTTCAACGCGAAGGGTGAGGCGAAAATGGGCCTGCGTCGCGTCGCGAACGGCGTCGGGATCGCGGCGTTTCAGCGCTTCGAGAATGGGCCAGTGCTGCTCGACGTCGTATCGCGTCCACACCCGCTCGAGATCCTGCTCCGAGACCAACGGTGGAGCCGAGCAGAGCAGGATGATCTGCTGCATCGGCTTGAGGATGATCGTCAAGGCAGGTAGGCGAATCGCCTCCAGCAGCGAGCAGTGAAACGCGAGATGTTGGTCATGCGCGTCGCCCCAGGCTCGCCGCTCGACGGCTTC
>DASZLV010000061.1:0-16130 GCA_035552215.1 Solirubrobacteraceae bacterium
CCAGGGCATCCGATTCGACCGCTTCCTCGTTCTGGGCCTCATCCCGCAGGCGTCGCTGTAGTGAAGCTAAAGCGTGCGCCGAAGGGTCTTGGCTGAGCGTGGCCGACCGGCGTTCCGGCCGGGCACGCGGACCCGGGGGGCCATCCGACGGTGCGACCGTTCGCTTCTTGGCCGACTGCGATCCTCCATCCATCCGTGCGCCCCTCATCTGCTAGACGTGCCTGCCCTCTCTCGACCGACCGCCGCATCGATCCGTCGCGGCCTGTCCGCGGTCGCAGCCGAGACGCACGACACAGCTGGCAGCACACTAGTACCGGTGCCCCAGGTACTTACCTACACCTTCCTCCAGGGCGTAGCTAAACCTTGGGAGAGGCCGCTATTCCGGTGTAATGTCACCCGGGGCGATCACCAGCTGCTCGACGCCGTGTGTTCCCGCCGACGGTATCCAGCGCCGGGTGCATGCGGGCTGCGGAGCGTAAAAGTCCGGCATGCGCTCGAGCAGGGCGGCGAGCGCGGCGCGGGCCTCGATGCGCGCCAGCCGCCTGCCCGCGCACCGATGCGGGCCATCGCCGAACGCGAGGTGCGCGGTGCGCCGCGCGAGGTCCACGCGCTCCGGCTCCGGGAAGCGCGCCGGGTCGCGGTTCGCCGCCCCGATGCTTAGCTGCACGAACGCGCCGCGTGGGATGCGGGCGCCGCCGAGGGTCACCTCGACGGTGGTGAGCCGCGGCACCAGGAGCTCGGGCGGATGGAGCCTGCCCGTCTCTTCGATCAGGGCGGGAAGCAGAGTCGGGTCGGCGGTGATCCGCGAGCGCAGGGCCGGATCGTCCAAGAGAAGCATCACCGCCGCCGTGATCACCCGCTTGGTCGTCGTCGTGGCGGCGATCCACACCAGGCGGTCGAGCGAGGACGGATCGGGCAGCACCTCCGCCAGCGCGCGCGCGACGAGCGGAACCAGCTCCGGCGTCCCCCGCTCGGCGTCGCCGACGCTGGCGCGCACGCGCGCGGCCCGCTCCTCATCGAGGCCGAGCAAGCGGCCAGCGATGCGCTCGCCCAGCGGCGCGGCGAAGTCGCCGACCACGTCGAGCTCGGCCACGCCGGCGAGCGACGCGAGCGACGCGTCGGCGGCCTCCGCGGACAGCGCTCCGAGGTCGGCGAGGACCGCGGGAGCGAACCGCGACGACAGGGCCAGCCGCGCACCGGTATGCGCGGGCGGATCAGCGCCGATCACGCCCGGATCCAGCGCTGCCATGACCACGCTCGAGAACTGCTCTGGATGCCCGAGAGCCTCGCGCACCTCGCGGTCTCCGACCACGAGCCACGCCTCGTGGCGCGGAAGCCGGTGCACGGGACCGTCGCGTTGGAGGGCTTCGAGATAGGGGAAGGGGTCCCGCACGACCTCGGGCGAGGCGAGGTCGAGGTCGGCGGCGTCCACCCCCCGCGGGCCTGGCGCAAGCGCGCCGCCGTTCTCAGTCTGACGGCGGGCGCGAGCGCGAGCGCCCACTCGGGCGCGGGCGAGCGTGGCGCGAGCCTCGCGCCACGCCTCGGTCTCGTGGTCCTTTCGCATCGAATCGACGATCACGGGATCGACGCCGAGGTGGCTCGCGGTGCGACTGATCCACGGCGTGGACACCGGATGCGCGGCGATGTTGATGATGAGAGCGGGCCCGTGGCGGAGCGCGTCCGCGGTCGCCTCGGCATACCAGAACGGATGGGTCTGCAGCCAGTGCCAGTGGGCCAGATCGAAGGTGGCGTCAGGCGCGATGTCGCGTCCTCCCATCGCCGAGAACACCGGGATCCGCGCCCTCTGGGGCCGCAGATGGGCGAGTTCGTCCTCCACGTTGCGAAGCTCCGGTGCCCATCTCCTGGTGTGGAACGCCCACGCCGTCGGGACGCGCCCGGCCTCCAGCCCCCGGCCGGCGAGGAAGGCACCGTTCTGCTCCACATCCTCGACCGTCGTGTACGCGATCGAGCGCGCCGGTCCCGTGGTTCCCACGAAGTCCAGACGCCGCGGCGCCGCGCGGCACAGCTTCAGGACGGTGGGCGCGTCGGCATCGAGCGTCAAGAGGAACCCTTCGCCGACCTGGTGCGCTGAGACGCGGCCGCCGACGCAGAGGAGGGCGACGACCTCGTCTCGGGTCAAGACGCCGGACGGGTAGCAAGCCGGAACCTCCCCCAGGCTCACCGACAGCGTCGCGTCGGGCTCGATTCCCGCGGCGGCCCACAGGTCACACAGCGCGAGCTGGATCACGCCCAGGCGAAGGAGCTCACTGCGCCGTGCGTCGCGACTATCTTCCGGCGCATCGACCCCGTCGCGAAACGCCTCGGCGATCGGCACGCCAAGCTCGCGCGCCACCGCGTCACACGCATCCACCGTAGCTCGAAACACCGGTTCGGCTGCGTACAGGGCCTGCCCCATCCCAGGCCAGCTCCACGCCCCTCCACCGAAGGCGAAGATGACGCGGCGGCCCGTCAGTCCTCGACGGCTCCCCAAGCCTCGCAGGCGGCGTAGCACCGGGTAAAAATACCGGCAACGCAATGAGAGCTGACACACCATCGGGCGCGGTCATGGCGTCACCTGCGGAGGTGGCCGCAGCGCAGCGCTTGCGTGTGGATAGCTGGACGGCGGAGGTCGTTCGCGCCCTCCGTGCGCACGGCGTGCGGCCGATCCTGCTCAAGGGCCCCTCGATCGTGCGGTGGCTGTACTCCGATGACCCGGGGGCGCGGACCTACGTGGACAGCGACCTGATCGTTTCGCCCGCTGATACGACGCGAGCCTGGGCGGTCGTGGCCGAGCTCGGCTTCCAGCAGAAGGAGCATCCTCGACTCGAGGCCGACGAGCAACACGCCCGCGTCTTCCGCCGCGCCCGCGACGGCGCCAGGCTCGACCTTCACCGCGGCTTCCATGGCTTGCAATCGGTTCCGAGTGAGCGCGCGTGGCGTGCCATAGCGACGGGAACCGCGACCATCAGTGTCGGCGGAGCTGACATCGAGATCCCGTCCGCCGTGGTACGAACGCTGCTTCTTATCCTGCATCTGGGGCCGAGCGATGAGGCCGGGTCAAAAGCCTGGGAGGATCTCGCTCGGGGCCTCGAGCGTGTTACCGCGGACCAGTGGAGGGCCGCCGGTCAAATCGCGCGCGAGCTGGACGCCGAGCATGAGCTCGCCGAGCGGCTGCGCCGGGTACCCGGAGGGGCGCAACTCGCCAATGAGCTCGGCCTCACCCAGCGCGGCTCGACCTATTACCGGTTAATCGGCGCACTCCAACGCCGCGAGGCACCCGACGACGTGTTCGCACTCGCGATTTTGAGCTCGATGACCGACAACCGGGCGCGCCTGCGCTACATCCACGGCAAGCTCTGGCCCGACAGCGACACCCTCCGCCGGCGCTCCGCACTTGCGCGCCGCGGCGCACGGGGTCTGGCGATGGCGCACGCTACTCACATCACGGCTGCCATTGCGCGGGTGCCGCGGGCGCTGGCCGCGTGGCGAAAGTACGGAAGTGCTAGCTAAGCTAACCCGGCGGCTGCCTCATCCGACGCGGACTCGCGGATGAACTCTGCGACCCTCGCCAACGACTCGTAGCCCGTGGTTCCGATCCTCTCGGGAATCGACGCTTGGCGCAGGACATCATTTGCTTGTGTTGCTAGGTCCGATGCTGCGCGAGCATCCTTCGCGATCTGGTGGAGCCGCCAAGACTCGTGCGGCTGTCCTTCAAGTGCCGCTAGCTCTCGAGCGCGAGTTCGAATCGCGTGCTGGCGTCGCTGATCGAGGGTGCTCGCCACTCCGTTCGGACAGCAGCGGTCGTCGTCGCACATCAGCTTCGGCCTCATCGATCGGTGACCGAGAAGCGTTTCGCCAACGCGTGACGAGACGCTGCGATGTAGCGGCTCAAGGTAGATCCCGGGTACTCCGCCTCCACCGGGCTTCTGACCTGGCTTCGGCGGCTTGCGACTCGCGATCGAACTCGCCACGTTGCAGAGTTCGCGTGTCCCGATGCCCGTCTCATAGCCGTCCAGCCCAGCAGCCACTAGACCGGGGCCATAGATCCCCTGGCGCCAAGCAATCACGCGGGCGCCAGTTCGCCTAATGCGCCGGGCAGCCATAAAGAGGCGGAGAACCTTGTTGTACGAGTCGTTTCCCGCGCCTGCCGGAGAAAGGCATAGCGCGATCCCCTCAGGGCCTAGGTCGAGAGCGGCGCTCGCAAATCGGTCGATGCCCGTGCTCCACACTCTATCTGTCCCGAAACCAAGGAGCTGAACGCAGAGCACGGGCACGAGCGGCAGCGCGAGGCCGTTACTGCTCATGTAGCGAGCCGTGGAACGCAGGAAATCGAGGGCCACGTCGAAGAAGGGATCCGCGGGCGAGCCCACATACGGGTAGGGAGGGATGATTGCAGTCGCCCCTCGCTCGATCTGGAAGTCGACGACCTGTGCGACCAACGTCTCCCGGTTGAAGGAATTGCTGAGATCTCGGGCGTCTAGCTTCTGCGCGCGACCAAAGGGAAGCCGAGCCCACCGATCCTCCTCTCGAAGCTGGCCTTGCCAGAACGGAGTGAGAGGATCAACAAGCACTGACACGCCCGCCGAGTTGGCTGCCTCGGCGAACTCCGGGCGCGCCTTCGCGACATGAGCATCGAGGACTAGTCGATCGATAAGCGGTCGAGCACGCGGAAGGAAGACGGCCGCGCCTCCCGGCGCGAGCAGATCCTGCATGACCTTGTGATCATTGGGACCTGGACGGATTAGCAGCTCAGCCATGTTGATTTCATATCGATGTCGCCTGACATGTTATCATGGATGTCGTTATGGGTGTCGTTCTTGATGTCGTTTGTCAACCAGGAGAGGGTGGTGAAGTGTCCCGCTCGCAGGCGCTGGCCGAATCAGGCCTCTACGCGCGGCTCGTCGACGACCTGCGTGAAGGCGTGCTAACCAACTCGGAGCTCGCCGAGATCACGGGCGTCAAGACCCGCCAGGTGCAGCACTGGGCGTCCGGCGCCCATCGTCCGCAGGGCGACGCGAAGGATCGCCTGCTCGAGTTGCATTACATCGTCGAGCGGCTTCTCGAGGTCTACAAGCCAGAAGGCGTCGACATCTGGATCCACGCCCGCAACCGCAGTCTCGGTAGCCAGAAGCCGATTGACCTGCTGCGGGCCGGCGAGTTTGAAGCGATCCTGGCTGCCGTCGAACGGCTGGCCTCAGGGGCGATGTAGGTGGCGGACCGCGGCACCGTGGTCGCCGTCGCCGCTGCCGGGACTGTCACCGTCGAACGCACCTTTCAGCGCCACACTTCCCCGCGGTATCGCACTCTTTCCGGTAGCGCCGCCGGAGGCCGCTGGGGTCCGCCGGGGGCCTACCCGGTCCTGTATCTAGGCCGACCTACCGATTCGGTCGCCGTTGAGGCGTACCGGCATCTTGTCGAGCCGATCGAGGGAATGCGTCCCGAACTCGTCGGTCCCCGGCGACTGTTGACGTGCGAGGTGAAGATCACCCGTGTACTCGACCTTCGCGATTCCGACGTTCGAGCTCAAGTCGGACTCGGGCAAGAGGGCCTGATGAGCGAGGTTGGAGACTACGAGGCGTGCCATCGTGTCGGGCTTGCCGCCCACCAACTCGCATTCCACGGCATCCTCGCCCCAGCAGCCACCGGCCTCGGCGAGACATTCGCCATCTTCGAGCGACGACTCCCGGCAGACGAGCAGCCTGAGCTTGTAGCGGACGAGATGTGGGAGACGCTGCCGGCCGACCCGCGAATACCGCTGCTCGTCGAGCCCGAGCGGCCGCAACCGCCCGTCTGATTTCGGTATGAACACCCCCCAACCAGGTCTCGCCCGATACGCACACCGCTGAACCCGTGCGTGTAGATCAGGAAGGTTCGGGGCCGTTCGCGGCGCTCGCCTAGAGCTCCACCAGCCGTGACTCGCCGTCCCGGCTCGGCGGTAGCAACGCCCGGCCGTCGACCTCCACCCACGCATGCGCGGTGAACGATCTCGCCGGGCTCGCTACCGCAACCACGACCCGGCTGGCGATCCCGCGTCGTGCGAGCAAGGCACTGAGAACGAGCGACTGATTCAGGCACCGGGCATCGGTCGGCATCACGGCCAGCACCCGTTGTGTCGCGCGCGCGAGCTGCGAATACGTGGCTCGTGGAATCGCCGGCGGCGCCCCGACACGGGCCAGGGGAACGTCTCGGAGGTCGCGCAGGATTCCCCGAACGTCGCTCGTACGGTGGGCCCGGAGGACGGACACGTAGGTGATGGCAACCTCCACGCCGAGGCGTGCCCGGATCATATGGTGCGTGACTGAGGACACGTGGGGCAATTATCATGCTTGACCGGGTGTCAAGTTCGGAAAGTGCCCCTGAGCTGCCAGGCCGCGTGAGCGTCGCGGAGGACGTGGCGTGGGAGAAGGTAGATGGACTCGTGGTGATGCTCACCCTTTCCTCCGAGCACTATTACCGGCTCGACGAGACGGCGACCCGCATGTGGGAAGTGCTCGACGAATGCGCAGACGTCTCGTCGGCGTTCGAGCAACTGCACGCGGAGTACGAGGTGGAGCCCGCGACGCTCCGGGAGGATCTGGGAGTTTTCATCGCCCGCCTCGGCGACGCTGGTGTGCTCGTGGTCGAGCCCGCGGACTCGTGAGCGCGATCGTTGCCCTCGCCGCCGGGGTGCCTGGCCCCGAGGACCACGCCTGGCTCGAGCACGCCGCCGAGCACTCGCGCACGGCCGGACCGGACGGCACCCGCATCTGGATGGACGGCTTGTGCGGGCTCGCCCACGCCCTACTGCGCACCGGCGCCGGGGAGGCAGGCCAACCGCTCACGCTCGACGGCCGCACCTGGGTGAGCGCCGACGTCCGCCTCGACGCTCACGAGGACCTGTCGCGCGCACTGCGCTCAGCGAGCATCAACATGGAGAGTTCGGATGCCGAGCTCGTCCTGCGCGCCTACGCGGCGTGGGGGGACCGGTTTCTCGAGCACCTGACGGGGGACTTCGCGTTCGCGCTGTGGGACGCCGAGAGGCGGACGCTCCTATGCGCGCGCGATCAGCTCGGCGTGGCGCCCCTTCACTATGCGCGCACGGGAAACCGGCTGCTCGTGGCCAGCGTGATCGACGCGCTGCTGCTCCATCCTGCCGTGAGCGACGGCCTCGACGAGGCAGCGCTCGTAGATCATCTCGCCACCGGCCAGTACCGCGAGCATTCTGCTACCGCGTTCGCCGCGATCCGTCAGCTCCCCCCGGGCCACGCGCTGACGTGGAGTGCGGGCGTGATGAAGTTGCGCCGCTACTGGCAGCTCGACCCCTGGGAGCCGCTCGCGCGGTTTCGGCGACCGGAGGAGGTGTCCGAGCGCTTTCGCGACCTGCTCGACGCGGCCGTCGATGCGCGACTGACGGCGGATCGGGCCACCGTGCAGCTGAGCGGGGGCATGGACTCGACGAGCGTCGCGGCCAGCGCTGCCGCGACGTTGCGCAGGCGAGGAGCATCGGCGACGGCGCTCCGCGCGTTCACCGGCGTTCTCGGCGCCGCGAGGGGCGATCGCGAGGGCGAGTTCTCCGTGCTCGTCGCGCGCGAGCTCGGCCTCCCCGTCGATGTGGTTGACGCCTCGGCGCTATCCCCGGTCGAGGTGTTCGCCGAGCCGGCACTGCTCACGCCCGAGCCGACCGCGTACCACGCCACCACCTTCGCCCTCGATTTCGCTCGACTCCCGGCCCGGCACGCCCCCATCGCTCTCTCCGGCCATGGCGCCGACACGCTCCTGAAGTTCGTCCCCTGGTATTGGATCGAATGGCTCGGCCGCGGAAGCCCGGGCCGGGTGGTTCGCGCGTTCGCGGACCAGATGCGACTGAGCCGCAGTCGCCCGAGACCGCATGCGCGCTCGATCGCTCGCGCGATAGTGCGCTCGCGCGGAAGCTGGGACGCTCCTGCGCCCCCGTGGCTGCGGCCCGAGGTAACGGCGGCGAGGGCACGCCATGATCGTGTCCGCCACCTCATCCCCCCACCCGCCGGCGCGCTCGACGCGCGCGCGCTCGCATCGGATCCCCTATGGCCGGCCCTGTTCCGCCTCGGCGACCCGTCGTTCACGCGCCAGCCCGTGCGCTTCCGCTACCCCTTCACGGACCTGCGCCTCGTACGCTTCGTCCGCTCGCTGGCCCCGGAGCCATGGCTGGTGGATAAACGCGTCCTACGAGACAGCGCGCAGGGGCGACTGCCCGAGGTCATAACACGGCGTCCGAAGACGGCTCTCGTGTCCGTCCCTTCGATCGTCCCTCCCGGCGCACACCGTGACCTGCACGAGCTCGTGCGACAGTGTCCGGAACTCGATCGCTTCCTCGACCGGAGTGCACTGATGGACTCACTCGCCAGCGCTAATGCCGATGGCGCCCACCGCCAACGGGAACTCAGCTGGGCGCTCGGACTCGCCTATTGGCTGTGGCACCGGAGGGGTATCACGGCCTCGGCGCGTTGTGGCGCGGGCCACGTACGGGTCGGGGAGCGATGAACGAAGGGGGCTCGGCGCCCTACCGTTATCGCCATCTGGGCGTGACCATCGCGTGTGACTCAGCTCTTCCTCGTCTGGCGCCCGCCGTGGGTCCGGTTGACCTGGTGCTGGAGGTTGTCCGCGGCGACCGCCGCCCGACCATCGGGCCGCCATGGACGATGGTCGATCCGCCGCTCCCCGCCTGGCGGGCGCCTGGCGCCGGCGGCACGCGGGTCCGACTGCAATTCGACGGCGATGACGGAGCGTGGCTCGAGTTCCTCGTCGATGGTCGCGGCGACCGCGTACGGATGTCGCTGAGCGCCGACGCCGACCTCGCCGAGGCCGTGCAGGTCCTGATCGGGAGCGTCTTCTCGTGCGTGCTCGCCCAGCGCGGGAGGACGTGCCTGCACGCCAGCGTCGTGGCACGGGACGGTCGCGCGGTCGCGCTCGTCGGTCCCAAGCGCAGCGGGAAGTCGACGCTGGCGTTGGCCTGCGTCCAGCGGGGCGCGCGGGTGCTCGCCGATGATGTCGCGGCAATCTCGATCGATGACGGCCTAGTTACCACGGCGGTTGGGCACCCGCGACTTCGTGTAGGTCCCGACTCGGCCGCGGCGTTCTCGCTTGGCTACGGCCGACTGCGTCCGATCTGGAAGCACGAGGAGGGACGCCCACGCAAGCGCTATCACGAGGTCGCCCATCCGCCGACGGCATCCAGCCCAGTCCCGCTCGCCGGGATCTATCTCCTCGCGCCGCGCGGCGACGCGCTCTCGACACGGTCGCTGACCCCGGGAGACATGTTGCCGCGCCTGATCGCAAATCGGCACATGGCGACGCTCCTCGACCGCGACGGCCACCGCCGGGATTTCGCGTGCCTCGCGGCGATCGCCGCGCACGTGCCCGGTCGAGAGCTTCTCCGTCCCGACGACCTCGCGAGTACCTACGCCGCGGCTGAGCTCGTGTTAGCCGGCTGACAGGGCGGGATTCCGGTGTATGAGGCGAAGCCGCGGGGGTGGTAGCCTCCACTCGCGTTCGAGGGGAACCAGACCGGAGGGGAATGATGTCAGAGCAAGAGACCCGTCCAAGCCCGAGCCGTAAGCCCTACCAGGCGCCGGTAATCGTTGAGCTCGGATCGCTTCGCGACGTTACTGCCGGAGGCAGCGGCGGTAACTTTGACCCCACCGATTCGTCGGGCTACGCGATCGCGTCGTAAGCTGGCGGCCGGCGGCAGGCCGAGTCTTTGTCGCAGGACTGCGTAGAGCTAGCGCTGGCGGACCTCCCACCGGAGCTGGCGACGCCAGAGTCCAGCGCCGCGCTCATCGCCGCCACCGCGACGGCGCCGTCGTTCGCCGCCGTCGGGTTTGAGGTCCGACTCGCGAGCGGGCCGCGGCAGCTCGATGTGCAGCTCGGAACGCAGCGCAACGAACGCGACTCATTGGCAAGGTCCCTCGCTCGCGCCCAAGAGCGAGACGGCCTGTCCGAGCCCTGGGCGCGGATGCTCGAACTGTGCCGGGAGTGGACGACACCCGGCACCCCGCTCGACCGCGCGCTGGCCGAGCTGTGGTGCGAGCTCGATCTCGACCCTGGTGAGGAAGCGCGGTCGCTCGCCGATCTGGCCCCGTCCGTGTTCGTCCTCGTCCGGAAAACAGCGGGAGCCGACCGTTACGTATGCATCGAGCGGGTCCTCGAGCACCTCCTCGCGCCGGACCCAAGGCCCGCGCTGCGGGCGACCATCGCGCAGTGTCGTGACGCCTGTCCGCCGGGCGCCTGGGTCAGCCACGTCGGGGTCATGCTCGGTCGCGCCTCATCGGGAGCGCGCGTACATGTGAGCGACGTCCCCCTCGCCACGGTCGGACGCTACCTCGCGGACATCGCCTGGCCGGGGGACCGCGAGCGAGCCGTCGCGGCGGCACGGCTGCTGCTCGACCACGGCGACCGCGTCGTGCTCTGCCTCGACGCCATGGAGGGTCTGTTGCCGCGCATCGGCCTCGAGTGCTTCTTCGATCAGAGGCACGGCGTCGATCCGCGCTGGGGTGCGGTCCTGGACCGACTTGTAGACGAAGGGCTCGCGGCGCCGGAGAAGACGGCCGCCATCCTGCGCTGGCCAGGGACGCTTACGCCTGCAGACGTGCCGTGGCCCGAGCTCCTCCTCGCCCGTAGCCTCGGGCAGCCGGCGGACATGCTCGGCGTCTTCGAGCGCCGCCTCAGCCACGTCAAGCTCGCGTTCGGGGCCGGCGAGCCGGCGACGGCCAAGGCCTACTTCGGGGCCGGTCACGTGTGGCGGCGTCTCGCCGCTGAGGAGGGGCCCTCGAGACCGGCCCGCGCGATCCGGCCGGCCTGGTCGGTACCCGACGCGGTCGACCGAGCGCTGGGTTTCATGCTCGCGGCCCGCAACCAGGGAGGCTGGTGGCGCGACTTCTACGATCGAGCCCGTCCCGCCCACGTCGATCGCCGAGTGGCCGGCTACGCGAGCGACGAGTGGGTCACCGCCTACGTCGCCGGCGCGCTCGCGAGCCTCGATCGGGAGCCGGCACGATCGGCAACGCAGGAGGCGCTCGCGCTCCTGCTGGCGCGCGAGCACAGCGGCCCCGGCTGGGGGTACCACGCACTGCTACCGGCCGACGCCGACACCAGCGCCTGGGTGCTCCGCCTCGCTGCCGCCCTCGACGCGCCGCCTGACCCGAGACTCGCCCGCACGCGCTCGTTCATCGCCGGACTCGTTGGGCTCGAGGGCGGCGTCGCGACCTACCCGCCCGCGGCAGCGGACCCGCTCGAAGCGTTCCTCGAGCTGCCCGGGCCCTACGACGGCTGGTGCTCGTCGCACGTGTGCGTCACCGGAGCCGCCGCGGTGCTCGATCTCGGCCCGGAGCCGCTGAGCTTCCTCAGGCACGCGCAGCGAGATGACGGCTCCTGGACCGGGCATTGGTGGGACGACGACGAATACGCGACGCTGCGGGCCATCGAGGCGCTGGGAGGCGGCGAGGCGAACGCGCGGGCGGTGCAGCGCGCCGTCGAATGGGCCGCGTCGCGGATCGGCGGCGAGGGATCGGTTTCCTCGGTCGGGTGTGGAGGGCCGTCGGTGTTTGCCACGGCGCTGAGTCTGCATGCGGTACTCGCGGGCGACGGCGAAGGGCGCCACGAACGTACGGCCTCACGCGCGGTCCGCTGGCTCCTTTCACAGCAGCACGACGACGGAAGCTGGGCACCGTCGGCGCGGTTGCGCGTGCCCGCGCCATCGGAGCGCGACCCGGTGGCGTCACCGGGAACGACGCTCACCTATATCGACGATGAGGCCCTGTTCACGACCGCTACCGTGCTCGCCGCCTTCGGCGGGCTGACGCGTGAGTAGCGAGCGCTCCGGAGGCCCCAGTCGATGAGGTGGGCGGCCCGCAGCTCCTCGACTCCGAAGGCGAAGCCCTCGCGGGCGGCGAGCTCGAGGACGGGCTCGAGGCCCTCTTCGGGATCGAGCTCGCGCAGTTTCGCGCCCAGAGCGGGATCCTCGCGGGCGAGCCTCACAAAACGTAGGGCGACCCGGGTGCCGGGATGCCAAGGAGCGGCGGACATTGGGCGCACCGTAGCAATCGGGCGCACGGCAGTAAGCATTTATTCTCACCGATGCTCGTGAGCCGGGCGGCCCCCACCTCCGAGCGGCGCGCGCTGGCTCGACGGGTACTCGCCTACCTCCGTCCTTACCGCCGCTCGGTGACTCTCGTGGTTGCGCTCACGGTCGTCAACGCGGGGGTCGCCTTGGTACCCCTCGTCGCGGCCAAGGTACTCATCGACCGCCTCACCGCGCCCCACCCCCAATTCTCCGCCCTCGTCGTTCCTGTCGTGGCTGCCGTCGCCGGCAGCCTCGCCGTGGGCCTGACCGGGGTGGCGATGACGTACCTGGTGCAGTCCGTGAGTGAAGGAATCGTCTTCGATCTTCGGCGAGAGCTGTTCGGACATCTGATGGGCCATGGCGCGGCGTTCTACGTCGGCAACCGAGCCGGGGATCTCCTGTCGCGAATGCTCAACGACATCGGCGGCGTCGACACGTCCCTTTCGACCACCCTGCCCACGCTGACACAAGCGATCCTCACGGGCATTACGACGCTCGCGCTGATGCTGGTCCTCAGCTGGCCCCTGACCCTCGTCTGCCTAGCCTTGATGCCCTTCGTGCTTGGTCCCACGCAGCGCGCGGGACACCGCATCTCGAGGGCACGCCGTGCCGTTCAGGAACAGCTCGATGACGTGACGACATACCTTCAGGAGACGCTCGGGCTCTCGGGGATGCTGCTCGTGCGGGTGTTCGGGCGCCAGGCCACCGAACGAGGGCGCTTCAGCCGGCTGAACGCGGAGCTGCGCCGGCGTGAGATCGACGTCGCGATGACGGCCCGATGGTTCACGGCGAGCCTGACGCTAGTGAGCTCGGCGGCGCCGGCCGTGCTCATTCTTGTGGGCGGCTACCTGGTAGTCCACTCGCACCTGTCCCCCGGGACCGTGATCGTATTTTCCACGCTCATCGCGGGGCGTCTCGCGGGAGCGCTGCGGGACCTCGCGATCGCAACCGCGGCGGCGCTCGGTTCGATGGCGCTCTGGAGTCGAATCTTCGAGGCCCTCGATACACATCCCGACGTAGCGGAGCGTCCAGGAGCCATTGCCTTGCGCGACGGCCGTGGTTCGCTGCGCCTCGAGGCAGTCAAGTTCACCTATCCCGGACAGGGACGTCCCGCCGTCGATGACGTCAGCTTCGAGGCCGAGCCGGGCCAGCTCGTCGCCCTCGTCGGACCGAGCGGAGCGGGCAAGACGACCCTCAGCGCCCTGATCGCGCGGCTCCTCGACCCCGACTCCGGGCGCATCCTCATCGATGGCCACGACGTGCGCGATCTGACCCTCGAATCGATGAGCGAGACCATCGGCCTCGTGTTCCAGGACACCTTCCTCTTCCACGCGACGCTCGGCGAGAACCTCCGCTACGGCCGCCCCGACGCCTCCGACGACGAGGTCGCCAGCGCCGCGCGGGATGCGCACCTGGACACGGTCGTCGCCGCCCTCCCCGACGGCTATGACACCGTGGTGGGCGAGCGTGGGCATCGGCTGAGCGGCGGGGAGAAGCAGCGCGTGGCGATCGCACGCACCATGCTCCGCGATCCGCGCATCCTGATCCTCGACGAGGCGACCTCGCACCTCGACAGCGCCTCGGAGCTAGTCGTCCAGCAGGGTCTACGCCGGCTCATGTACGGCCGGACGGCAATCGTCATCGCCCACCGCCTGAGCACCGTCCTGCACGCCGACCTGCTGCTCGTCCTCGATCGGGGGCGCGTGGTCGAGCGCGGGACGCATGCGGAGCTCTTGGCGCGCGGCGGGCTCTACGCGTCGTTGCACGCGCTGCAGGTCGCGGTCGATTAGCTGCTGGTGCCCGGCTCTGAGGCCTCGACGGCCTGCTCGCCTCGGCGCGATGGCCCCGAGGACCCTTCGGGGGCGTCGACGAGCGACGCTTCTAGCGCCGCGGCCTGCTCGACCGTGAGCGTCTGGCGGATCACCTCGCCGCCACTGTCAGCGATCGCCGCCAGCATCTCGTCGACGTCGCGAGCGGGGCCGATCATGACGATCGCCGAGCTTGGTCGGGGCACCGCGGCCCGCAGCTGCTCGACCAGCGCGTGCGGCTCCGCGTCGGTTTCTGTCGGCTTGCCCACGAGGGAGCCAATGAGCCCGCCGAGGACCAGGCCGACGGCGATGCCGGGCGGCCCGCCGAGGACGCCGATGAGTCCCCCGACCGTGGCGCCCTCGCCGCCTCCCGGTTCGGACAGGTGCAGGGCCTCATCGACATCGACGTAATGGCCGGCAAAGGTGCCGCGCAGGACCATGTGGCCGTCGTTGTGGCGCTCGACGAAACCGACGTGCTGGATCCACGGCGCGCCGCCGGCGCTCGCGCGCGCGGCCGTGAACGCCTCGTAAGCCGCATCCACGGCAGGAAAGCGGACCGCGGCGAGATCGAGGCCGGAGGGGGCGTGCGGATCGAGGGAAACGTTGTCAGTCGTCATTTCCTGGCTCCATCTCTGTAGGTCGTGGCGACGAAAGATTACGCGCGCACGCGCGCGAGCAGATCGAAGGCGACGGCCGTGGTGAGCCCGTAGACAAGATGGGCACTGAGATCCTTGGCGAGCGTCCCGGGGTCGTACTCCCAGATCGGCTTGTAGAGATGGGCGAGCGGAAGAACGACGTAGCTGGCGGTCCAGACCGTCGCCCCAAACGGGATCCCATAGAGGATCCGGGGTGACGTGAGGGATTCCGCGACGAGTCCGTACTGGGCGCCTCCGAGCATGCCGTAGCCCCAGTGGGTGATGTTGTTTACCAAGGGTGCGCGCTCGAGCGGAACCTCGACCTGGAAGACGCCCTCGACAAGGCGTTTGCCGATCTGGGCCGGGGCCGGCGCCTGGTCCCAGGTGCACAGGCCCGAGGAGAACTCCCAGGCGACGAAGCCGCCATCGCCGCCGCCGCGCTTGTAGCGGTAGAACCAGAGGAGGTCCATGGCTGCGGTGCCGACGGCCCCGGCGATGAGGCCGCGCGCGACGGCGCCGAGGGGCGTTATTGTCGCTCGCGAGGTCCGGGTCTTGCGCGCCTCAGCGCCGCCTGAAGAAAGCATCGTACTCCTCCGTGTCTATAGGCCGAGCGCGCAAACCGACGAGCACGCCCGCCGATGATGGAGGATCACGCGAGATCATGTTTGGTCACGGCCATCAAGATCGCCGCCGCGGCACCTGGCGCTGCAGTATGAAGCCGCGCGCTTCGAACGGCGGTGGAGGACCTCTACGGTGGGCGTGGAGACTGTCCGATGCCTCGATTGCCGCAACCGCAATACACCACAAACGCACACTTCTGACCCAGACGGCACCCCCCGCAGTCCAGCGTTCACGCCGTCAGTCGAGCCGCCCCCAGCGAGACGTCAGTTCACGCAGGTAGGAGATGAGCGTTACACCCCACCGCCCCCGTGGACGGCGGAAAAGCGCGAGCTCCCACGTTGTCATGCGTGTAATGGTTTTTCCCTCGTGCAGAACGTTTCCCAATCGCCAGCCACTCCATTGGGTATCTCCGAGAGACGGTTGACACTGATCATTATTTCGCACGCAGGTGGGCTGGCAATCCCTCATACAAGGCATTGCACCGAGAATCGTTAATGCGAGATGCAAATCGGCCTGATACTGACCCGCCCGATATGAGCAGGTATTCGCCGCTATGCGACGGTCTGTCGAGGAATCACTCGCGGGGCCCGTCGGTCAGAGTCCCGCACGTGCTGCTACGACGCCCGCCGTCCGCACAAGGATCTTGATGTCGTTCCACAGCGACCCGTTCGCGATGTGCAAGCAGTCGAGCTTCAGCATTTCGTGGAGGGGAACCGGGTCGAGCCGAGAATCTGCCACTGCCCGGTTATTCCCGGGGCCGCGTGAGTCGAGCTTGACGACAGCGGCGATCACCGCGAACACTGGTGAGGATCACCCAGGCCGAAGCCGGCACCCGACACGTCAGAACTCCGCTTCAGCGATGCTGCGGATCGACTGAGCCCAAAGCGCGGAATCCCGAGGAGCGGCATCCCCCACAAGTCGTCGAACACCACAGACCCGCCGACCATCGCCAGCACATTCGGTGCCCAATCCGGGTTCGTCGGCAGTCAT
>DASZLV010000062.1:0-1931 GCA_035552215.1 Solirubrobacteraceae bacterium
CCCCCGGGAAGGGGCAGCGCGTTGCCGAGCTGGCCGAGCATGTAGGCGAGGACGATCACCCCGATCGGGGCCGAGCCGTGAGCGGCGTGGAAGGCGACGATGAGCACGCCGCAGTCACCCGCCCAGTACGTCGCGGCGGCGAGGAGCAGGGTGGGACGGCGCAGGCTCGCGGGGAGCGCGCGAACGCCCTCGGGAACGGCCTGGATGACATCGCGCCCCACCCTCCGCCAGCGTCCCTGCGGCTCACCCTCGAGCCGGTGGGCGACGAGGGCGGCCCCGCCGGCGATGGCGACGGTGACGAGAACCACGCCCAAGGGAGCGAGCGCGACGGCGAGTGGAGCGTGACCCGGTCCGAGCCCGAGCGCGACGCTCGTGCCCAGGAAGATGGCCGCGAGGAGGTAGGGGAGATTGAAGATCGCGGCGTGGATCACGCTGCGGACCATCTGGGCCCGGAACTCCATGCCGCTGCGCAGGAGCGCCCAGATCCGCAGCGCCGGTCCCCCCGCCCCGGTGGGGACGACGACGAAGGCGCCGAGCTCGCCGATCGCGATCTGGGCGCTGCGCAGGTAGCTGAGCCTGACCTCGCCGCCGGAGAAGACGCCATGGAAGAGCGCCGCATAGGACAGGCAGGCGACGACCTCGAGCACGACCTCGACGGCGATCCACCCGGGCGCCGCATGCCGCAGGCGCTGGCCCGAGCCGGGAACGATCCCGGCGATGGCGACTACGACGGCCCCCGCGAGGACGGCCAGGACGGCGGCCTGAAGTGCCCGCGAGCGCCCCCGGTGGCGGCGTGAGTGATCGACGTGAGCTTTGTGCATCGGTCTCGTGAGTCCGCCCGTGTCACCAGGCTAGCCGACCGCGCCCGGCCCGCCCGCTCAGGGCGCGACCGCGCTCGCGAACCTGGCGGCGAGCGTCCGCACCGCCTCGATCAGCTCCGGGGGCTCGGAGATCTCGAAGTCGACCCCCAGACTCACGATGTAGACCGCGAGGCCATCCAGCCATTCCGCGCCCGTGCGCAGCACGCAGCTGTGCTCGTCGATCGCCTCGATGGTGCCGACCGCGTAGGTGACCCGCGCGGTCACCTCGGCGAGTGGAGCGTGGAGGATCACCTCGGCGTGGTAGCGATCGCGGACGGCCGACACCCGGCGCGCGACGTAGGCGGCGAGATCCTGCGCGGGCGGATCGCGGTGCGAGAAGCGCCGGTCGGGCGTGGGCCGGCCGTCGATCCTGTCGACGCGGAAGGTCCGCCACTCCTCGCGGACGGTGTCCCAGGCCACGAGATACCACCGCCTGCCCGTATGCACGAGCCCGCATGGCTCCACCATCCTTCGCGTGCGATCACCGCTGTGGCTGCGGTACCAGAAGCGCAGGCATTCGTGGTCACGACAGGCGGTGGCGATGACCAGGAGGACCTCCGGGTCGACGGCCGGACCGGCCGCCGGATACGGGACCGTGGCCGAGCCCACCGCGTGGACGCGTCGGCGGACACGGTCGGGAAGCAGCTGTTCGAGCTTGGAGAGCGCTCGCACCGAGGTCTCGCCGATCCCCAGCACGCCGCCGCTCACCGCGGTCCGCAGCCCGACGGCGATGGCCACGGCCTCCTCGTCATCGAGCAACAGCGGCGGCAGCGAGGTGCCGGCGCGCAGGCGGTACCCGCCCGCGACCCCCGGGCTGGCGTCGACGGGGTAGCCGAGCCGCCGCAGGCGCTCCACGTCGCGGCGGACCGTGCGCTCCCCGACCTCGAGGCGCTCGGCGAGCTCGGGGCCCGGCCAGTGGCGGCGGGACTGCAGGAGCTCGAGAAGCCGCAGCAGACGAGTCGAGGTCTCGAGCATGTCGCGAGGATCCCACACATCGAGGACTGAAACGGACCGCAATGGCTCGTAACGTGCAAGCCCCTCACACAAGGAGCTGCGACATGGGTTGGAAGC
>DASZLV010000063.1:0-2422 GCA_035552215.1 Solirubrobacteraceae bacterium
AGGATCGCCATCACGACCGCGCCCTGGCGGAAGATGGGATTGGGAATGCCCAGCTCGCTCAGCGTCCCCCCGAACAGTCCGAGGGGGCCAAAGGCGACCAGGAGCGCGAGGCCGGCGACGGCAGGCGGCATCACCAACGGCAACTCGACGAGCGTGAGGACGATGCTCCGCCCACGGAAACGTCGGCGACCGAGGACGTACGCCAACGGGGTGCCGAAGACGATCATCAGGACGAAGGCGATCGCGTTCGTCTTCAGCGAGACCAAGATCGCATCCGTCGCGAACTTGGTCCCGAAGCCGTGGATCAGGTCGTGCACCGGCTGGTAGGTGATGAGAGCGACGATCGGGAGCAACAGAAACGCGAACGCGACGGCTAGGGCGATCACGGTAATGACCGCTAGGGCGATCGGCCCGAGCGGGGACACCCATGCCCGAGCGTCGTCACCGGCTCGGGTGTCGTTGCGCGCGCCCGCGCTCACTTCGGGATCGGTCCGAAGCCGGCGGCGCGGAGGATGGCCTGACCCTTAGCCGACAGGACCGCTGCCACGAGCGCCTTCGCCGCCGCCGGGTCTGGTGCCTTCTTGTTCACCGCAATGACATCGATGGTCCCGGGCTTCGCCTGGGCCGGCAGCGGCACAATCTTGACCCTGCCCCTAGCTGCATCAGCGTCGGTGATGTAGACGAAGCCGGCATCGGCGGCCCCGGAGGCAACGTCCGCCACCACCTGGGTGACGTCGGTCGCCTGGCTGACCACGTTCTTCATCGCCGGCGTCGTAATGCCCAGGTTGGCGAAGACCGTCCGGGCGTAGTCGCCGCAGGGCACCGTCGGGTTACAAATCACGATCTTCACGCCCTTCCTGGTGATGTCGGCGACCGAGGTGATGTGGGACGGGTTGCCCGTAGGGACGATGAGGACCAAGGTGTTGGAGGCGAAGGCGATCGGCTTCTCGACGAGTCCTTTCGCGTGGAGCAAGGCCGGATCCTTCGGGCTCGCGGCCGCGTAGACGTCGTCGGGGGCGCCCTGCTCGATATCGGTGGCCAGCGCACCCGAGCCGCCGAAAGTGAAGCGCGCCTGCGGGTCGAGCTCGGGGAAGACCTTCGTCAGCGAAGCGGCCGCGAGGACGATCGGCCTCGAACCGCTCGAGTCCGCACTCGCGAGTGCGGACGACTTCTTGGTCGGCGTCGACGACGTTGTGCTCGAGCCGCTCCCGCAGCCCACGACGAGTCCCGAAACTCCGATCACTACGAGGGCCGCGGTGACGCGCCAGGCGTTTGATAGGAGGGCACCTGAGACAACTCCCTGCTCGGATGGACACCACGACCGCACCCTAGGGCGCGGCGGCCAGTCTACTCGCATGGGCATTACCTATGCAAGCTACCACGTAACGGGCTGGCGTCAAGCGGCTCGTCTGGCCACGACAGCCTCTGGCGCGGCCCGCCCGTGCCTGCGGCAGCGCCGTGTCGCGCTGCTCAGCGCGTCTCGACGATGACCGTGGTCGACTTGACGATCGCGGTGGCCTGATCGCCGGGCTTGAGCCCGAGTTCCTCGGCGGCTTCGCGGGACATCAGCGAGACGATCCGGTAGGGGCCACACGCCATGTCGATCTGAGCCATGATGCCTTCCTTCTTGACCGAGAGGACAGTCCCCTGAAGCCGGTTCCGGGCGCTGCTCAAGCCGCTCGCGCCGCGCTCCCTGAGCAGATTGGAGAGATCGTGCGAGGACATGAACCGCTGGTTGCCGCGGCGCTCGAAGCTGATTCGCCCAGCGCGCTCCCAGCGTCGAAGCGTGTCCACGCTCACGCCCAGCGCCGCGGCCGCGGCGCCGATCTTGACTTGTTCATCGATTACGGGATGTTTGGGTTCCATGATCAAGGGCCCTTTTCCACCCTCCGCATGACGGACGAGCCGAATCGAGCCGACCCACGGTAACCCTTAGGCTGTCGCCATGCACTGGCAGTGGCCGGTCGGCGCTTGCTTGGCCTTCCTTCTCGCGCTCGTCACGACGCCGGCGGGCGTCTCCGGCGCCGTGCTCCTGCTCCCGATCCAGCTCAGCATCCTTCACGTCCCCAGTCCCGCCGTGACGCCCACGAATCTGCTCTTCAACGTCGCCGCCACTCCGGGAGGATTGCTCCGCTTCCGGCGCGAGCAGCGGCTCGGGGGACCGCTGACGACGCTGCTGGTCGCCGGTACCCTGCCCGGCGTCATCGCCGGCGCAATCCTGAGGGTTGAGGTCTTCCCGGGGGCCCGCGCGTTCACCTTCATCGCGGCGCTCGTGCTCCTTCCGATCGGGCTGTGGCTTCTGCTCGGCGGGCAGAGGCTCGCACCGAGGCGACCCGAGCCGAACGCGGGCCGGAATCGACTGATCTGGATCCTCGCGCTCGTGGTCGGAACCGTCGGCGGCGTCTACGGGATCGGCGGCGGA
>DASZLV010000064.1:0-3701 GCA_035552215.1 Solirubrobacteraceae bacterium
GCTCCGCGTCGCCACGGGATGACTCGCGAGCCGGGCGGGAACTGGCCCGCCAGCTCAAGCTCGAGCGCCCGGGCCAGGCTCGGCTCGTCCGGAACCCCCAGACTTCTTAGCATCGTCTTCCCATCGTGGATCGCCTCCAGACTCCGCAGCGCCATGGCTCCAGCCCGCTGATCCCCCGGCCCCACCCCCGCACGCGTCGAGGAGATGGTGCGGAATCGCGCTTACCCGCCGATGCAGGAGGTGGCTCATGGCCCGGACGCGGGCCAGGCGATGGCGCGGCGAGCCGGGTGCATGGTCGGCGTTTCCGGGCCGCCTCGAGCAATTGCCTCTGCGGCCCAGCGGGTCTTCCCGCTTATCACCGCTCGCCGACACTACGCTACTTTCGCTGGCCACCTCCGGGCCCCTCACCGCAGCCGCCAGCCCATCCGATACAGGCGTCGTGTAGGCAGGTCCAAGGAGGATTGCGGTGAGGGTGACAACGAACGCAGCGATGCACCGGCGACACGACGGAACGGGGGGACCTCGAGCCGGTATCGCGGGGAGACCCGCCGCGATCGCGATTTCACTCGGCCTGGCGACGGTCTCGCTCGCTGCGTGCACGAGTTCCGCATCAACGTCGGCGCTGGCTGCGACATCCCAGTCGACGCAGGCTACGACATCCCAATCGACGCAGGCATCGGCCATCGGCAAGATAGTTCAGAACGCCATGAATACCTACCATCTCAAAGCCGTCGTCATCAAGGTCACCAAGGGCGGCAACCTAGTGACGACCCAGGCTTTCGGCGACTCGATGGACGGCGTGCCCGCGACCACGGCTATGCACTTCCGCAACGGCGCGGTCGCCTTCGAGTACCTGAGCACGCTGCTCATGGAGTTCGTCGACGAGCACAAGGTCACGCTCAACGACACGATCGAACGCTGGATGCCGACGCTTCCCGAGGCCAGCAAGGTCACGCTGAAGATGCTGGCTAACCAGACCACGGGGTATCCCGACTTCGAGACCGACCCGGCGTGGCTGGCCGCGTTCAACGCAGACCCGTTCCACATCTGGACGTTCAACGAGCGGCTCAAGTACGCCTTTGCCCGCCCCGTCGCGTTCGCTCCGGGAACGAACTGGAGCTATGCGCACACGAACTTCATGATCCTCGGCGAGATACTCGCCAAGATCGGCCACGAGCCGCTGGACACACTCTTGCGCGAGAAGGTACTCGACCCGATGGGCCTGACCAACACCACCAGCACCGAGACTTCCGATATCCCCAGCCCGGTCCTGCACTCGTTCAGCTCCGAGCGCCGGGTGGCGCTCGGGATCCCCCCGGGCCACTCGTTCTACGAGGAGGCCACGTTCTGGAACGCCCAATGGGGGACGCCGATCGGGGCGAACGAGACCACCGACATCAACGACCTGGCCACGACCGCGGTCGAGGTTGGCACCGGCGCGCTGCTGTCGAGATCCAGCTACCACGCCATGACTGACCCGAACCTGCTGGGCTTCGGGAACACCCAGCCCAGCTGCGCGCCCATCTGTTTCAAGCAGATCAACGTATACAACTTCGGCCTCGGCGTCGTGCGGTCCGGATCGTGGCTACTGCAAGACCCGCTCCTCAGCGGCGAGGGCACAACGGAGGCCTACCTTCCCTCTCAGAAGATCGCCATCGCCGCGGTCGTGACCCTCTTGCCGGGAGCGTTCGACGCACAGGGGAACTACACGAACCCCAGTGAGCAGATATTCCGAGCCATCGGCGCGTACCTAGCACCCAGCGATCCGCCACCGTCACCGCCCGGCAAGGGCTGATCACGGCCCTTGACGCCTAGCTTGCGTTCTAACCCGTTGCGGCCGATTCCACGACGGTCAGGCGGCGGTGCGTTCACTCACTGGTCGGCGGCGCAAAATCGAGTTCTGGAGGGCCGGGGGCAGGTAGGCCTGGTCGAGCGTCCCGACGTCGGTACCGGGCGGGACGATCTCGTCGATCTGGTCGAGGATGTCGTCGGTGAGCGTGACGTCGGCGCTGGCGAGAAGGTCGTCGAGCTGCTCCATCGTGTGCGGCCCGATGATCGCGCTGGTCACGCCGGGATGGGCGATCGCGAAGGCCAACGCCAGGTGCGTCATCGGCAGGCCGGCCTTCTCGGCGAGCGGGATGAGCTGCTCGACGGCGTCAATCCGGCGCTCGTCGTTGAGGTGCCGGAAAATGTGCGCTCGGCGCAGGTCGGTCTGCTGGCCCTTGCGGACGCGGCCGGTGAGCATTCCCTGCCCGAGCGGCCCCCACACGAGGATGCCCATCCCGTAACGCTGCGCGATCGGCAGCACCTCGCGTTCGATGCCGCGGCTGAGGATCGAGTAGGTCGGCTGCTCGGTGCGGAACCGTTCCAGGCCGCGCCGCTCGGCGACCCACTGGGCCTCGACGATGGCGGACGCGGGCAGCGCGGACGTGCCGACCGCGCGGACCTTACCGCTGTGAATCAGGTCAGAGAGCGCGGAAAGCGTTTCCTCGATGTCGGTGGCAGGGTCCGGCCGGTGGACCTGGTAGAGGTCGATGTAGTCGGTCTGCAGGCGGCGCAGCGAGTTCTCGACCGCGGTCATGATCCAACGCCGCGAGGCTCCCTGGTGGTTGGGGTCGCCGCCGGTCGGGCGGCTGAACTTGGTCGCGAGCACAACGCTGTCGCGGCGGCCCTTGAGCGCTTTGCCCACGGTCACTTCGGACTCGCCGTACGCGTCGGCGGTGTCGATGAAGTTGATCCCCGCGTCCAGCGCCTTGTGGATGATGCGGGCCGAGTCGTCGTGGTCCGGGTTGCCGATGGACGTACCGAGCGCCAGTGCGCCGAGCGCGTAGGGACTGACCTTGATGCCGGTCCGGCCGAGGGTGCGGTATCGCATGCGGACTCCTGGGGTTGCGGCCGAGATGTACTGGGCGCGCCCCCTCGATGCCGTATCCACGGCTTAAGTGGAACGCTATTCCGGAACTATACGGAATGTCTTTCCGGAAATCAAGCGAGGGGGCTGACGGCGGAGAACAACTTCTCATGAGAAGCCGGGCTCATTCGTTGGCCGTGCGCCATTCGCCTTGGTGACGGGCCGCGACGGCGGCGGCGCCCGCCACGATGGCGAGCAGGATGGTGGCCAGGGCGAGCGGTACGAACGTGCCGACGTTGAGCACGAGTTCTGCGCCGACGACGCCGCCCACCAGCATGGTGCCAACTACGAGGACCCGGCGGGTCAGGGTGACGTGACCGCGGTGGCCGGACCGGGAGTCGTGGCCGATGCCGGTCAGCGTCATGGTGAGCACCGTCGTGGTGAGGTCAGGCACGGCGAGTTTGCGGGCGAGCGCATTCTGGATCCCCATCGCGACGGCGAGGAGAGCGGCGAGTGCGTCCATGATGCCCGTGCCGAACGTGGCCGTGCCCGCCGCTAGGTGCAGCGTGCCATGGGTGGCCGCCGGGCCCCCGAATGCCGCGGCGACGATCAGGGCAACCGCGAGCAGGGCGAACTCGCTGACGGTGGCGCTCCTCAGGTGCAAGGCGCGGTCGTGGCCGACCTTCGCGGTCATCCGCCCGCCAAGGGACGCGCCGATCAGGAAGCCGGCCAGCGCGAACAAGGACGCGCCGAGGGAGAACCCCGGGGCCCCGGTGATCGCGAAGCCGGCGAAGACCACGTTCCCTGTCATGTTCGCGACGAAGACCCGGCCGAGCGCCAGGATCGACAC
>DASZLV010000065.1:0-28974 GCA_035552215.1 Solirubrobacteraceae bacterium
GGCCAGGAGCTCGTTGAAGCCGAGCGCCTTGCGGGCCGTCACGGAAGCGCCCGCGGCGTTGGCCCGGCGGATCTCCTCCTCGGCCCCCGCGGAGACCATCTCCTCGACGCGGGCGTCGATCCACTCATAGAGACGCTCCCGCCAGTCGCGCCCATGACGCCGGCCCCCCCGCCGCTTCCCAGCCCCAGCCCGCGGCGGACCTGCTCATCGGCAGTGAGCACGATCCGGCCGTCCTCGTCGCGATCGAGACCGACCGGGAGGCTCAGCTCAAGCTCGCCGCGCTGCGCCTTGGTCCGCAGCCCGCCGTCCAGTCGGGCGCGGATCAGGTGCAGCTCAGCCTCTGACATCGTGCCCTTCAAGCCGAGCAGCAGCCGGTCGTTGAAGTTCCCCGGCGAGTAGATCCCGTCCTGGTCGGCGATCAGCGCCCCGGTCAGCGCACACAGGTCAAGCAGCTGATGCCAGTCCGCCGACGAGCGCGCCAGCCTCGAGGTCTCAAGCGACAGGATCAACCCGACGTGCCCAAGGCCGACCTCGGCGACAAGTTCCTTGAACCCGAGCCGCCCATCGCTCGACGCGCCCGAGCGACCCAGATCCTCGTCGACCACGGTCACCGACGCGACCGGCCACCCCAGCTCGATCGCGCGCTGTCTGAGCGCGTACTGTCGCGCGCGTGACTCGTGGTTGCGCTCCAACTGCGTCGGGGTCGACTGGCGCACATACACGGCCGCATGCCGGCGCCGGTGCTGCTCGGTGATCTTCTGCAGATCACTCATCGCGCGCGCCCTCCACCAACCTGGCGAGCAGACGAGCGAGCCTGACCGCGACCTGCAGCTGCCGATCGGGCGGCAGCGTCTCCCACACCGCCGCCGGAACGACCGTCTCCTCCTCCACCGCTAACGCGAGCTGTCCCGACACGAGCACCTCCGTTTTCGCTGGAGGCTCGACCCCGACCCGGGCGACGCAACCGCTCCGCCCGCACCAACAACAACCGCCACCCAGCCGGCGACCCGACGCCGCCGACCGTCAGCTCAGGCGCGACCCGCCACGGCAGATCCGTCCACCGCGCCGGAATCTCCCCAGAGCTGCCATCCAGCAGCCGGCACAACAACACCGTCTCGCCCGTCGAGTCGTCCGTCGACCAGCCCAGCACCTCAAGCACGACATCCCGCAACTCGCCGGGCGCGGTGATCAGCCGCACCCGGTCCGGCAGAAACTCCACAACATGAGTAGTGCGACCACTACTCGCCCGGGGGGACGGGCAAGTCGCATTTCATCGAAGCGATCGGTCACCTCGCGATCGACAAAGGCCGCACCGTCGCGTGGCACACCCCGGAGACCCTCGCGCAACTGCTGCGCCGCCACCGCGTTGACGACAGCGTCAACAAGGCGATCGGGAAGCTGATCCGCGTCGACTTGGTGGTGATCGATGACGTCGGGCTCCTACCGATCTCAGCCGACGCCGCCGAGGCGTTATTCCGCGTCGTCGACGCTGCCTACGAGAAACGCTCGATCGCGATCAGCTCGAACCCGCACCCGTCCGGTTTCGACGAGCTGATGCCCAAGAGCCTCGCGACCGCGACCGTCGAGCGGCTCCTTCACCATGCGCACGTCCTGATCACCGACGGGCAGGACAGCTACCGACTCGCCCAAGCCACCGCCGGCAAGGGGGTCAAACCACTCCCCTAAACACCGGAACAAGCATTTCTGTTGGTGGGGAAATTCGTGGCCGCCAGCGGGGAGAAAAGATGGCCACCAGTGGGGAAATTCGTGGCCGCCGCTGGGGAGAACTCAAATGGCCATTGACAGCGATCACGGGCCACATCACCGTCGGCGCCGCCGAGAACCTCGCCGGCCCGGGCGGATTCGTCTCGGCGGGAGCGATCGTCGACCGTCGCCGGGGGTCGCGCCTGAGACCGGCGTAGTCACGTCGGCTCGCTGGTGCACCAGGGGTTATAACCGAATGTTGTGGCGGCGCCGGGATAAGCCGGCATGGAGAAGTAATGAGAGAGCTCTACATCGAAGGGGTAGCTATCCGCGGTGGCCCCGAGTCATGCGTGCGCGGTCGTGAGGCTGTGGGCGAGTGGCGACTGATCCTGATGAGCCACAACATCACCAAACTCCACCGCCACCACGCCCATTAGCCACCTGAGGCGACTCTCCGGGACCCAAACCGGCCCGGCCCAGCGAACCGGCCGATGCCCATGGCCCCTCGGACAACCTCAATCGAAGACCCAAACCCTTTGCGCGACACCACCGCGGATCTCAGGTCTCCGGCGGCTTGTGCATTCTCGTGATCGGACCTCAACGCGCATGTGCCTTCGCGCGCAAAACCAGGATTCGGTTGACACGCACTGCCGGCTCATGGCCGACCGGTTCTCCAGACTTATCTGGACTTATCGCGAGTGTCCGTCTTCACCGATACGCTCGCCGAGCGGGGGCCGAGCTCGTGCGAGACGTTGTCGTACGCGGCGACCCCGTAGTGGTAGGTCGTCCTGGGACGCAGGTGGGTGACGAGCAGCATGATCGTCGTGCCGACTGAGCTCACGTCGAACTGGCAGGCGCGATCGCACAGCGCGAGCGCATGCAGAAACGCTGCCGTCGTCCGAATCTGCCGGCGCGACTCCGCGACGAGGTAGGCCTTCGCACCCGGCGGGTTGGTGCCATCGGTGCCCGGGGCGGAGAACGACAGCATCACCTCGGTCGCCGAGACCGCCCGCGCGGTGAGGCTCGTCACGCGCCCTGGCCGGCGGCCGTAACGGCGCAGGCAGGCCCGGCGCGCTTGGCGCCGCCGACGGGGCGTCCGCGCCCGGGCGGCGGCGGCCACGCAGGCGCGCAGTGCCCGCTCGCGCGCGGCCTGCGCGGCGAGCCCTAGGGCAGGCGACCCGGGCGCGACGGGGGCCGCCGGCGGTGCCGGCGGTGCCGGCGTGATCGGGGCAGGCGGGCAGAGGACGCCTCCGTCGCCGGCCAGGAGGTTCACGGTCCCCACCGACCCGGGCGTCTGGGTCGCCCCGACGTCGAGGTCGTTGCAGTAGCCCAGGTCGCCGGTCAGGCCGGCGCCCCAGCAGATCACGTTGTTGTTGTCGAGCAGCGCGCAGGTGTGGTTGGCGCCGGCGCTGATCGCCAGGGCGGTGCGGCCGGGCCCGAGATCGACCGGGCCGGCCGAGGCGGGGGTCTCGTTGTCGCCGATCTGGTTGGTGTTGCCGTAGCCGAGCTGACCCGCGCTGCCGTAGCCCCAGCACCGCACGCTGCCGTCGACGAGCAGCGCGCAGCTGTCCAATTTCCCGGCGGTGATCGCCACGGCGCTCTCGCCGAGCGCGACCGGCTGGCTCGACGGAGCGTCGGTGTTCGCCGTGTTCCCGTAGCCGAGTTGCCCGTTGGTGTTCTGCCCCCAGCAGCGCACGGTGCCGTCGGCCAACAGCGCGCAGGTATGGGCGCCGCCGGAGGCGATCGCGACGGCCTTCTGGCCGAGGGCGACCGCGCCGACCATGGCGGGGGTGGGGTCGGGAGGCGCGCTGGCACCGGGGGTCCCGTCACCGACGTTGCTCAGGGTGCCGTAGCCGAGCTGGCCGCCCGACCCGAGGCCCCAACAGCGCACGGTGCCGTCCGCGAACAGGGCGCACGTGTGGGAGTCGCCCGCGCTCACCGCCACCGCCGGCGTGGTGACCCCGAAGTCGACCGGTCCCACCGAAGCCACGCTCGCGTCGGGCGGGCTGGCCGAGCCGGCCGGGGGGACCACACCGTCGCCCACGTTCGCCTGGCTGTTGTCACCGAGCTGCCCGTCGACTCCGAACCCCCAGCAGCGCACGCTTCCGTCGTGGAGCACCGCGCAGGTGTGCGCACCCCCGGCGCTGACCGCCAGCGCGGTCTGCCCGGAGCCGAAGTCGACCGGCCCCACCGACCCCGGCGCCTGGGTGTCGCCGACGTTCTGGGTGCTTCCGTACCCGAGGCGACCGTTGCCGCCGAGGCCCCAGCAGCGCGCGCTGCCGTCGTCGAGCAGCGCGCAGGTGTGATAGTTGCCAGCGCTGATGGCGAGCGCCGTGCGGCCCGGGCCCAGGTCGACCGGGCCGGCCGCCGCCGGCGTCTGGGTGACGCCGATCGACTGTGTGTTGCCGTACCCGAGCGCCCCGTAGCCCCCGAAGCCCCAGCATTCGACCTCGCCGCCGCTGAGGATCGCGCAGGTGTGGTACACGCCGGTGGCGATGCGCCCGGCGGCGGGAGCCGTCGGCTCGGAGGCCTGATCGGCCCCGGCCGGAGCGGCCAGGGCGCTCGCCGCGAGCACCACGATCGACACCATCGCGATGCTCCTCAGCGACGCAAGGCTCCGCCGGGTCACTCTTCGCAGCATACATCGGCCGTGCCCTGCCTTGCGGCCTCGGAGTAAGTAGATGTTGCAAACAGTGACTGTCGCCGCCCTGATGTGGTAGCTTCTCCCCGCCGCGCGGGGAGAAGACCGTGGGTGTCGGCTGTTGTGCCGGGCAGACCGGGTGATTTGGGAACCAGGAAGAGGGGCAGGATCCATGCGTAGAACGCCGTTGCACGTCCTCGTGACGATCGGACTGGCTCTCGGTGCCTGCGGCGCGCTCGCAGCGTCGGCGTCTGCGGCGGCCAATCCGACGGCCATCACGATCTTCAGCTCCGTAGGCCCCGTGACCCTCCAGCTGTCGGACCTGTCGGCGATGCCGCAGACGAGCGAGACGATCGGCAGCCACGTGTTCACCGGCGTCCTCCTCTACAGCCTGCTCAACAGCGAGTTCAACCTCAACACCGCCACATCGCCGCTTTATCCGCAGGCGACTCCCACGCTCGGCGCGCCCAAGAACCCGGACCTGCACGTCATCGTGACCGTCGCCTCCGGATTGCCGGGGCCCATGTCCGGGCCGGTCAGCTTCGCGTTCGGCGAGTTCGAGCCTAACTACGGCAACAACGCGGCCCTCCTCGCGCTCTCCGAGGACGGCAGCCCGCTGAGCAACGGGGCCGAGCTCGTCCTCCCGCGCGACGTCAACACCGCCCGGTTCGTCGCTCCGGTGACACAGCTCGACGTGACCTACGTGATCCCCCCTGCCGTCGCACAGCCCCCCACCGGGGGCCTGAATGTCGACTTCAACGGGACGACCACCGTGTTCACGGCCGCGCAGCTGGCGTCACTCAGGCAGACGACCTTCCAGGTCAATTTCGCGACCTTCCAGGGCTCGCAGACGCTCGCCACGGAGACCGGTCCGACGGTCGCGGAGATCCTCGACGCGGCAGGGATCACGCCGGACCTGACGACCTGGGTGGGCGCGGTGAACTCCAACCAGACCCCGCCTCCCGCGTACGTCGCCGGCGTCTCGCCGGGTGAGGCCACCTCCGGCGACCGTCCGCTAATCCTGTCCATCAACGAGCTTATGTGCACGACGAACACGCAGAACTGCACGCAGGCGCCGACCACCAACACGCCGCGCATCGTCCCCGTGGGCGACATCTCCGGCCCGCGCTGGTCGTTCGGGATCACCGACTTCGCCGTGGTGGAGGGAACGACCACGGCCATCACCCCCACCAACCTCAGCGCGCCGACGATCTCCGGCACCACCACGCAAGGCCTGACGCTCACCCTCGCCCACGGCTCGTGGTTCAACTTCCCGACCACCTACAACGATCAGTGGTTGCGCTGCTCGGTCGCGGGGGCCAACTGCCAGGCGATCGGTGGCGCGACCGGCCAGACCTACACGCTCACCGCGGCCGACATCGGCTCGACGATCGCCGTCCAGGAGACGGGCCTCAACGCGACCGGCACCGTCCCGCCACTGGTGACCTCCGCGGTGACCGCCGTGGTCGCCGCGGCCCCCGTGCCATACGTGTTGGCGCCGAAGGGCATCGCCACCGTGGGGACCGCAACGGTGAAGGGTCACACGGCCAGCGAGCGTGTCACGTGCGCGGGGCCGGCGACCACCACCTGTTTGGTCCACGGCACGCTCACGACCAAGCACGGGGGCCGGACGGTGACCCTCGGCCAGGGCACGGTCACGGTCGCCGGCGGGCACAGCGGGACGCTCCACGTCTCGCTAAGAAAGCCTCTCAAGCGCGGGACGAAGCTGGCCGCGACCCTCACGACGACCCAGGGCAAAGCCACGCTGTCGAGCCAGGTTGTCGACTTCAGCGGCGGCAAGAAGCCCAAGAAGTCCAAGTAGGGCAACCACGGCAGGAATGGATAACCGTCCCGGACCATGTCATCGTTTCGCGCACGGCTGACCCGCATCGCCGTGTTCACGGCCGCACTGCTGGCGGGAAGCCTCGTCGCCCTCGTCGCGGCGTCGCTTTCAGCAGTGCCCACCAACACGATCGCGACGTTCGCCGGCACCGGGCTTCCGTGCTCGAACCCGGGCGCGACGGAGGGCAGTTCGCCCGAGCCGTGCGGCGACCAGGGCCCGGCCGCGATGTCGCAGTTCCACTCCCCGGTCGCCATCCAGGCGATCCCGGCCAACCAGGGCGGCGGCTACCTCGTCTCCGACGAACTCGACTACCGGATCCGGCGGATCGCCCCCGACGGGACCGTGAGCAGCGTGGAAGGAGCCGGTCGGATCTGCGCGCAGTGGGACAGCAACATCGCCTGCGACGCCAACGGACCCGCGGGTGGCGCCTTCCTCGGAGACAGCAATCCCTTCGGCGGACCCCTCATCCCCCCGTCGGGTGCGCCGGGAGTCGCCGCGCTGCCCAGCGCCTCGGGTGCGGACGCGGGCCTGTTGATTGCCGACGGAGCCGCCGGGACGATCCTGATGTCGACCGCGAACCAGGGGGTCGGCACCGGCTCGGTGGCGTCGGGCAACGGCGGCGACTGCCAGGGGGAGGCCGACGTGGGCGGCGTGCCGACGCCCTTCATCCCGCCACCGCCGGCGTCGCCGCTCTGCGGCGACAACGGCCCCGCGAACGCCGCCAAGTGGGACAACCCCGATCGCGCCGTGCCATTCGACGGCGGCTACCTGGTCTCGGAGATCCAGGGGAATCGCGTGCGCTTCGTGAACGGCCTCGCGCCCACCTCCGACGTCTATACGATCGCCGGTCAGGCCAACGGGATCAGCTGCTCCGGGGCCCCCATGGCGGTCACCGATTGTGGCTTCCCGAACCTCACGGGAGGCGCCGCCAACCCTCCGACGAGCGTCTACCTCGACCAGCCGACCGGCATCGCCGTGCTCCCCAGCAGCGGCGGTAGCGGGGCGTTCCTGGTCGCCAGCTCCAACAAGAACATCGTGGTTGAGGTGTTCGGGATCAACCTGGCCCTGCTGCAGACCAACCCGAGCACAGCGATCGCCGCCGCACAGGTGAAGATCATTGCCGGCGACCTCGTTGGCGACGAATCCGGCGACGGCGGCCCGGCGACCTCTGCCGCCCTGAACAGACCGAGCGACGTCGCCGTCGCCGGCGACGGCACGATCGTGGTCGCCGATGCGGGCGGAGAGACGATCCGCGAGATCAACCCCAGCGGCGTGATCTCGACCCTCGCCGGGACGGCCAACGTGGCGTGTGCGGCGCCCGGCGCCACCGCGCCGGCCTGCGGCGACGGCGGCGCGGCGACGTCCGCGACCTTCAACACCCCCGAGGGCGTCGCCATCGCCGGAGATGGCTCGGTGCTGGTCGCCGACACGCTCGAGAATCGCATCCGCTGCATCGACGCCGGGCTCGTCGCGCCGGCCGGCGAGACCCCGACCGGCGATCCCGGCTGCGGTCAGGGGACCGGGTTCCTCCCGGTGACGACCACCGCGACGACACCGACCACGACGCCGACCACCACGGCGACCGTCCCCACCACCCCGGGGACGACCTCCACCGGCCCCACGAAGACCAACCCCACCGTCACATCGCCGCCCGGGCTGTCGCTGGGGACGCCGAGTGCCTCCCCCCAGCGCCGGCACCACAAGCCCGTCCGCGGGCGGGTCGTGCTCAAGGACAACGCGAGGACCACCGGCCACGCCTGCACCTGGCGGGTCGAGGTCATGCGCCACGGAGCTTTCGTGGCCGTCGCCCACGGGAGCCTCGCCGCCGGCAAGCCGGGCGGGACGATCACGGCCGTCCTGAGCGGCACCCCCGGCAGCACGCTCAGGTACAAGGTGATCCTCACCGACGCCGCCGGGAGCGTCACCAAGACCGGCACGGCGAGGATTCCCCGTACCCCGGCGAAGGGGCACCGGCGGCACTAGCCGCATCACCACTGAACGCTCCCACCGCAGCGGTGCGGATGGTGTAGTCCTTTAAAGCCTGCAGCAGCGGTCCCTTCACTATTGAGAAGGTGGATGACCGGGCCTAGAACACGGTCCATCCGAACTGCGGCGGTTTCGAATACCGCAGCATCATCCTGTGAGTCCGCCGACTTGAGCGCAGTGAGAAGATGCTCACGCCTGAGCGGGTCGTCAATCGGCGCCGCGTGCAGCTGCTTCAGAATGGCGGGCACTCCAGCCACTGCCTCTAGGCAGCCTTCCTTATTGCATCGCTGGGGATCGTCCTGGGCATCGTCTCCAATACGGCCATAGAGATCGCTAACCGCGACCAGCGGCGGATCTCCTGGTCCGAGCGCAAGGCCGACTACGATCCCCGCGCCGGGATCGATTGTGCAACGAACCGCCTTAGTCGTAACGGGCTTGCCGTCTGCTTGTTGGCTTTGAAGTATCGACTTACAGCGGGAGATCAGGGAGCTGACCGCGGTGCGTGAGAGCCCGGTCTTCTCCTCGAGCTCGCCCGGTGTAAGGCCAACTACGTGGTTTGAGCCCTCGACCTCGACTGATCTGAGGGCATGATGCGGAGGGCCTTGATGAATTCGCCCTCGCTTGGAGGACCTTGCGATCGCTGGGACACGGGTGCGGTCGACTGGGGCTGAACGCCCATGGAGACACTTGGCTGGCGAGAAGTTTCGTTCGGAAAGCCGTGGTAAGGACGTCGCGTAGTTCCCGGTCCGCCGGCTGGCCTGGACTTGCAAGGCTGTCGGGCCGGACGAACCGCGTCACGTGATCGCACGCTGGAGCTCGTGCCCTCATTAGGGCGATGAGGGGCCAAGCGACGCGGAGGCCAACGAGAGTGCCGGCCCATTGAGGAGATGGGACCGCTGGATCGCGCCTGTCACGTCTTTCTCAGCGGTGCTGCACCCAAAGATTGTCTTCGCGGTAGATCGCCCGGTCGTGCTCCCGGTCGACTTCGACGAGGTTCAGCGCGTCGGGCACCACATAGCTTCCGGACACGGGAAGCGGCATGTGTGTCCACGCCTCCCACCTGCTGGACACGATCGAGTTCCACGCCACTGACGGCGGCGCACCGATCCTTCACGCGCTCGTCGTGCTGAAGCAGACCGATGGCCGGCGCAAGTTGACGCCAGAACTGCTGCCCATCGGGTTCGTGCCGAGACCATGGCAGCCGCTCGTCGAGCCCGAACCCGGCCGGATCGATCGCGCGGCCTACACAATGTGCGCGCTGGAGGAGCTCCGCGACGGGCTACGGCGCCGCGACGTGTACATGACCCCGAGCGAGCGGTTCGCCGACGCCCGCAAGCCTGCTCTCCGACGCCGCATGGGACGCCTCGCGCGAGGACACCTGCCGTGCGCTGTCGCTCCCGCTCGAACCGGACGCGTTCATCGAGCAGCTCGCGGAGGACCTCGACGACGCCTATCAGCGTACCAGCGACGGACTGACCGCCGATCACGCGATCCACGCCTTACAGCGCGCGGGGAGCTGGCGGTTGACCGGCTCGATGCGCTCCCAGAGCCCGCGTCGCTCGCCATGCTGCGTGCGCGGGTGGACGCGCTGATCCCCCCGGCGGATCTCCCGGATCTTGTGCTTGAGATGGCCGCCAAAACCGAGTTCCTGGCGCGTTCACCAACGATCACGAACCCAACGTGCAGCCGCACGAGCTCGACGTCAGCCTATGCGCGGTCCTGGTCGCGCAGGCCTGCAACGTCGGATACCGGCCGCTGGTCGACGACAGCAACCCAGCGCTGCGCGAATCACGCCTGCGGTACGTCGCGCAGCGCTACCTGCGGGCGGACACGCTCGCCGCGGCGAACGCGCGGATCGTTGACTACCACGCCAAGCTGGCGCTCGCCGAGCGCTGGGGCGGCGGGGAGGTCGCCTCGATCGACGGGCTGCGGTTCGTCGTGCCACGCCGGCTTCAACCGCCGCTACTTCGACCGCCGCCGGGGCGTGACCGCCCTCGGCACGACCGCCGATCACTACGCCGGACTGCGCACGATCGTGATCTCCGGCACCCAGCCCGTCGCACCCTTCGCCCTCGACGCGCTGCTGGACCCGCAAACGAGTGTCCGCCCGCGGGAGATCATGACCGACACGGCCGGCTACACCGACATCATGTTCGCGCTCTACCGCCTACTCGGCTACCGATACTCGCCCCGGCTCGCCGACTCCGGAGCCGCCAGTCTCTGGCGGCTGAACGCGACCGACTACGGCCCGCTGGAACCGCTCGCTCGCCACCAGATCGACCGGCGACTGATCCGCGAGCAGTACGACGACGTGCTCAGAATCGCTGGCAGCCTGCTGCAACGCCACACCACCTCAAGCCAGCTGATCCGCGCGCTGCGCAGCCACACTCGGCACCCCGCGACACTCGCCCGGGCGCTGCAGCACATCGGACGAGCCCCGAAAACGATCCATCTCCTCGACTACTGCAACGACGAGCACTTCCGCCGTCGTGTCCTCGTCCAGCTCAACCGCGGCGAAGGCCGCGCCGGCCTCGCCCGCGACGTCTGCCGCGGCCGCCGCGGCGAACTGCGCCAGCCCTACCGCCAAGGCCAAGAAGAACAACTCAACGCACTCGGCCTGATCGTCAACAGCATCGTCCTCTACAACACGATCTACACCCAGCGCGCTCTCGATCACATCACTACACGACCGCAGCGCCTACCGCGCTCTCAACAACACCGGCGAGGCCGCTGCGGCCTAACCCGGTTTTCCGAACGAAACTTCCCGGCGCCCCGGTGAGGCGGAGGGGCGGCCCCGGCGGCGGGGCGCGGGAGGCGGCGTGGCCCGGAGCGGCGGCGGCCCCGGTCCCGGCGCTTCCAGCCAGCGCCGAACGGTCCCGTGATCCTCTGCGCGGCCGCTTGGGAGCCGTGGCTGCCAGTCCACGATGACCCCAGGCCGCGCCCTGGCGCCCGCAGATCGCTCTGCACCTCGGACTGGCTGCCGTTCGCGCATTTCACCGGCCACTGACCACAATTCGCGCTGGAGCACTGCGGTCCCGGCGCCGAGCCGGGCGCGATCAGTGTCGGGCCGGCACCACCCAGATCCGCCGGGCGGTGAGGTCCATACCCGGGTCGGTGGGGAGGGCCGGCGGGGTGCGGAAGACGTCGACGTGGCGCCCGATGATCGCTCCCCCGGTGTCCTGGGCGATGAACCAGCCGCCGTGGCCGTCGTGGCGATAGGCGGGAATGTAGACACGGCTGCCGAGCGGGATCACCCTCGGATCGACGGCGATCGACTGGTAGTACTTGAGCGGCAGTGACGGTCCGGGCGCGAAGGAGACGCCGCGAAGGGGGACGTACTTCACGCCCGGCCCGTTGGACCAGCCGCCGATGATCAGGGGATAGGTGACCTCGCGCGAGCGGCTGCGCCAGAACCCCCCCGCGCGCCAGTACGGCGCTCCTGCCGACCAGCCGCCGGCACCCGGCGAGGTGGCCTTACCGGCCGCGGTGACCCAGCCGCCATTCCCCAGGGAATCTATGTGGTAGAGCTGACCGTCGAGGCCGATCCCCTCGCCCTGCATCGAGACGCCGAGAGCCGAGTAGAGCCAGTCGATGCGGTGCTGGCCGGACAGGCCTGGGACGCTCACGAGCTGGCCCACGAACCAAGCCTCGGGCACCGGCCAGTATTCGGTGACCTGAACGCCGTGCAACCAGGAGCCCTTGCTCGTCTTCTTTTTCTTCACTTTCGAATGCCGACCGCGGGTGGGATCGAGCCCGCCGGTGGGCGCGCCACCGGTCGGGCCGAGCCCCGCCCCACCGCTCGCCGCGACCGCGGCGGAGGGGATGATGACCGCCACAGCGAGCAGGGCAATGACCGCGCAACGGCACCGGGCAGGACGCAACCAATCGGGCACTGGCGCGACAGCGTATGGCGTGCAACGGATTACGCGCGACGTGATCCATCTGACCATGGTCATTGACCATGGTACGCTCGTCCCCAAATGGAGATGGAGACGGTCTCGATATCGGTGTTCAAGGCGACGTGCCTGGCCGCCCTCGAGCGGGTGCGGACCACCGGACGCCCGCTCCTCGTCACCAAGCGCGGCGTGCCCATCGCCCAGGTGCTCCCGCCGCCGCAGCCCAAGCCTGAGGATGCGGGCTACGGCGCCATGCGCGGGACGGCCGAGGAGCTCGCCGACATGGTGATCCCCACCGCCGGCGCGGAGCGGGCAGCGACCCGGTGAGCGGGCGCGGCGATCGGCGGTCGGCCGGCGCCCCGTACCTCCTCGACACCCACATCTGGTTCTGGTACGCCGTCGCCTCTCCACGCCTGCCCAGCGGTCTCAGGGCTGCCCTCGACGAGGCTCCCGACGAGCGGTGGCTCTCGCCCATCTCGGTGTGGGAGCTCGGCCTGCTCGAGCGCAGTGGCCGTGTGCGCCTGGTCGGCGGCGTGCGCTCCTGGACGCAGGATGCGCTGCGCCGTCTCCCGCTCGGGGACGCCGAGCTTACCCGGGAGGCGGCGATCCTCAGCCACGAGCTCGACCTCCCCACCGGTGACGCCGCGGACCGGTTCCTGGCCGCGACAGCGCTCGTTCACGACCTGACGCTGGTCACCGTCGACGAGCGTCTAGGCGCGGCGAGCTGGCTGCGAACGCGCTCGGCCTGAACGGGACGGGTGCCGGCGGGTGTCAGCGCGGCGCGCCCTCGCGGGCCCGGTCAGGGTGGCGACGGCCGCGCCGCGACGCCGGGGGCCGGGCTGCGGGCGATGGGCCGCGAGGTGGACGTGGTGACCACGAGCGGCGTCACCGCCCCGCTGCGAGCCATGCACCGAGGGCAGGTCTCGAGCACTAGGGAGGAGGGGGTGAGCCTTGTACGAAGGCCGCATCGTGCGCAGTACAGGCTTGGCATAAGGATCTCCGTGGACGGGGCGGCGATCCTGCCACGTTACATGAACAAAACGTAAACAGTCAACTGCGTTTTTCGAATGACCGGCAGCTTTCAGCCCGTGTCCTCGCCGGCCAGCCAGGTCATGGCCCCGCCCCACAACGTCGCGTAGCCGTCCCAGTCGACGAATTCCCTCGGAGCCCAATGGGGGCCGATGTCCGAGGCGAATGCGAGTACCCGACCGCGGCCGTAGCTGCCGACGACGAGCAACGGCCAATGACCGACGGAGGCCAGGACCACCGCCTCGGGCTTGGGGACGAGGCGCTGGAAGCCGAGGACGGGCGGCCACACCGATTCGAGCTCTGAGGTGATCGGATGGCTGGTCTGGGTCCGGGTGATCATGGCGCCCTCGGGAGTCTCCTGGCGATCGTCGGCCGCTTCGAGTTCGACGGGGAGGACATCGGCCAGGGCGGTCGAGCGGTAGTTGGCCTTCCCTTCGATGCCCTGAAAGCTCATGTAGCCGCCGATCATCGCGAGAGCGCCACCGGCCGCGACCCGCTCGCGAAGGGTGACGAGGCGATTGATCCCCGGCTCGCCCTGGAGAAAGGTGGCCGCGGGGAGAAGCAGGGTGTTCGACCCGATGTCGCTCAGGACCACGACGTCGTAGCCGTCGAGGGCGGCGATCGAGGCGGGGAAATGCTCGGCGGCCTCGTGGCAAGGCTGGTGGTGCACGGAGTGGCCCGCCGCCTCGACGCCGGCGCGGAAGTCGGCCAGTCCTTCCACGTACGTCGAGGTCAGGAAAGAGTCGAAGCCTTTGGTGTGGACCGAAGTGGTGGTCCAGGACTCGCCGGCCACGAGAACGCGAGCCACTTCAGGCCCTCAGCAGCAACCTGGGCGTGACAACCCGGAAGAGGTGAAAACGTTTGCTGCCATGGCGCCGGAGAACCTAGCGCAGGAGCCCGGAGGCCGTCAAGCCGAACCGCGAAACCCTATATATCAGGCGGCGCCGGTGGTCAACGAGTCCCTGGAGCCTCAGTGGTAAACGATTGCAGTCCCGGCCTCCTCAGGGTGGCGTCAGTCCAGCTTCGGCCCGAGTTCGGCGACAACGCCGCGAACCTCGAGAAGGCGCGGACGTGCATCGAGGAGGCAGGGAGTGAGGGGGCTCGCCTCATCGTCCTCCCCGAGCTCGCCAACACGGGCTACGTGTTCGCGTCGCGCGAGGAGGCCTATGGGCTGGCCGAGGAGGTCCCGGGCGGCACCACCTGTGTCGCTCTCACCGCCCTCGCGGCCGAGCTCGACGTGCACATCGTCATCGGCCTGGCGGAACGGTCGGGTCAGGCGCTCTTCAACACCTAGGCGGTGATCGGCCCCGCGGGCTTCGTCGGCAAGTTCCGCAAGGTCCACCTGTGGGCGGACGAGAATCTTATCTTCGAGCCCGGGGATCTCGGGTTCCCGATGTTCCACACGCCGATCGGCCGGATTGCCAGCATGATCTGTTACGACGGTTGGTTCCCCGAGGGGTACCGCTCGTGCGCGGTCGCGGGCGCCGACATCGTCTGCATCCCGACCAACTGGGTCCCCATCCCGGGCCAGCGCGACGGCCAGCCCGCGATGGCGACGGTTCTCTGCATGGCCGCCGCCCACTGCAACAGCGTCGTGGTCGTCGCGGCCGACCGGGTGGGAACCGAACGGGGCCAGCCCTTCATCGGCCAGAGCGTCATCGTCGGCCACACCGGCTGGCCCTTGGCGGGACCGGCGTCGGAGGACCAGGAGGAGATTCTCTACGCGGATGTGGACCTGGCCGCGACGCGGCGAGACCGGTCCTGGAACGCTTTCAACAATCCCGTTCGCGATCGCCGTCCCGAGGCCTACGCCCCCGGCCTCGGCGGCGCGGGGTGATCGCTCAGCTCGCCGTCGAACCCGAGCGCGCGACCCATGACCCCGAGGCCAGGCCCCGGCTCGGCGCCGCGCACGAGTCGCGGAGCGAGAGCCGAGTCTCGAGTACGCATCGGCGCGGGGGCTGTGAGGACTGGCCTTCCAGGCGTTGAGCGAGGAGCGACATGGCGAGCGCGCCCTCGTGCGTGCTCTGGCGGCTCACCGTGGTGATCGCCGGCTCGAGGAGATTGGCGAGCTCGAGGTCGTCGAAGGAGATGAAGGAGAGGTCGTGGGGGATACGGACCCCGCTTTCCTTGCAGGCTCGCAGCGCCCCCATGGCCATCAGGTTGTTGGCGACGAAGACCGCGGTCGGCGGTTCCTCGGCGAGCAGATGCTTCATGCCGACGTAGCCGCCCATCTCCCGGAAATCACCGATGTAGATCTTCTCCTCGGCGACGGTGATGCCCGATTCGCGCAGCCCCTGGAGGAAGCCGTCGTGGCGCAGCCGGCCCGGGGTCGAAGTCAGGGGCCCGCTGATGATCCCGAGATCCCGATGACCGATCTGCGCGAGATAGGTCGCGGCCTGGCGCGCGCCGCCTACGTTGTCGACGAGGACCGTGTCGCACGGAAGACGCTCGGCGAACTCACGATCGAGGAGGACGAGCGGCCCCGTGTCCCGGGCGAGGGCGGCAGGGACGACGTCGGAATCGATGGCGGGGGTGAGGATGAGCGCGTCGACCACCCCGATCAGCGCCTCGAGCGCCTGATCTTGGCGCCTGGCGCTGTCGTCGGTGTTGCAGAGCAAGAGGTTGTAGGCGCGTTCGCGGGAGACCACGTCGATGCCCTTCACCACCGAGGCGAAGTAGGGATTGCTGATGTCGGGCACGATGACGCCGATGTTGCCTGTGCGTCCCGACTTCAGGCTCTGGGCGATCGCGTTGGGCGAGTACCCGAGGGTGTCGATCGCCTGCTGGACGGCTTCCGCGGCACGTATCTTGCGGCCGCTGAGGAAACGAGACACCGTCGCCGGAGAGACCTGAGCGAGTCGGGCGACGTCGGCAAGGGTGGACATTAGAAGAACACTATATCGGGGCCGGGCCGGGCTGAAAGCGTTTGCAGACTAGTCAGGGGCCGCAGCACTGTCAAGGATGCTCGAGCCGCGAGGCCCGCCGAGTGACTGCTCGCGGCACCAAAACGCCTGTACACACTGGTTGTGGCGCCATGGCAGGAGTCGGGACGCCGGTGGCGATGACGGCGGAACCTCCGTACCACGGTCTCGCCACTGCGATGCTGACCCTTGACAAATCCCTTTTGCGTCTGTTAGACAACCCGACTCTGATAACGCTTTCACTACGGAGGCTTCGCGTGGCGATCTTGGCAGCACACCGATGCATGACGCGTTCATCCGCTCGCGGGGCCGGCCTGGGATCGAGGCCGTAGCGTTGCCCGGGGTCCCCACCGAGCCACCGGCCGGCCTGGTCGCAGCTCAGCGCCTCGCCATCGAGGCAGCCGAGGCCGCCTGCGCGTTCGCCACGCCGGGGATGACCGAGCGAGAACTCGCCGCCTGGGCTGACGACTATGCGCGTAAGGCCGGGGCGACTGGGTTCTGGGACGGCACGCTGGTCGGATTCGGACCCGGGACGCTCAACTGCTTTCCCACCGAGAAGCCCACCGATCGAATCCTGTGGAATCTCGATCTCGGGCACATCGACATCCTCCCGATCACCGCCGACGGCTGGTGGGGAGACTGCGCCCGCCCCCTCGTCCGCGGAGACAATCCGGCCCAGCATGCCATCCTGGCCCGGGTCCTCGAGATTTCACGAGACCGTCCTGGCGGCGGCTCAGCCCGGCATGCGGGCCCGGGAGCTCTTCGCGGTCTATGCCGAGCAATGTGAGCAGGCCGGGCTGCTGCCCCTCGACCGCCTCGGAAACGTCGGGCACTCACTGGGTCACGAGACCTCGTACGATGGTGCGCGGCGAGTCTCTGGCCCTGCGCACCCGGGAGTTCGTGCAAGCGGCGCGCTTCGTGGGAGTGAGCAACTACAGGACCATCGCCCGCCATATCGTCCCCAACGTCGTGGGGACGGTCGTGGTGGTCGCGACCTTCTCGGTCGCCGACTCGATCCAGCTCCTCGCTGCCCTGAGCTTCCTCGGCCTCGGGCCGCCTCCGCCGGCCGCGAACTGGGGCGGGATGCTGACCTCGGGACTGAACTTCGTCTACGACGGCTACTGGTGGCTGACCTATCCGGCCGGCGTCGCCATCGTCCTCACCGTCATCTCCTTCAACTTCATCGGTGATGCGCTCCGCGACGCGCTCGAAGTTCGCCTCCAGGATCGATAGCGGTGGCGCTGCGCGAGGCACATACTTCTGAGCTGCTCGAAGTGGACGGACTGCGGACGGAGATCCGCATGCGCCGGGCCACCGTCCAGGCTGTCGACGGGGTGTCCCTGGTCATCAAGCGGGGCGAAACCGTCGGTCTGGTCGGCGAATCGGGGTGCGGCAAATCGATCACGGGCATGTCGATCATGCGCCTGCTTCCGAGAGGGGGGACGATCGTCGCCGGCAGCGTCAGGCTCGATGGGCGCGACATAACCGCGGTGTCGGATACGGAGATGCGGCGGATCCGGGGCAACGAAGTGGCGATGGTCTTCCAGGACCCGCTGACCGCTCTCAATCCGACGATGATGATCGGTGACCAGATCGCCGAGACGGTCCGCATCCATCTGAACGCCTCGCGAGCCGAGGCCAGGGAGAAGGCCGTGGAGATGCTCGATCTCGTGGGCATGCCCAAGCCCCGGGAGCGGATGGACAGCTATTCCCACCAGCTCTCGGGAGGTCTGCGACAGCGGGTGGTGATCGCCATGGCGCTGGCGTGCGAGCCCAAGGTGCTGATCGCCGACGAGCCCACGACCGCGCTTGACGTGACCATCCAGGCCCAGATCCTCGCCCTGCTCGAGGACCTCAAGAGCCGACTCCAGATGGGACTGCTCCTCATCACCCACGACCTCGGCGTGGTGGCGGGCCGGGCGGACCGAGTCCTCGTCATGTATGCCGGGCGCATCGTCGAGTCGGGCGATACGACGCCGGTCTTCGCCTCCATGAGGCACCCCTACACGCAGGCCCTGCTCGAGTCCATCCCCAGCGTCGACACCGACGAGAGCAAGGTCCTCTACAGCATCCCGGGTGCCCCGCCCGACTTGACCAACCCGCCCGAGTCCTGCCGCTTCGCCCCTCGGTGCCGATTCGCGGCGGAGCGGTGCCACACCGAGGCCCCGCTGCTCACCGGGGGGGAAGGCGGTCACGATTACGCGTGCTTCCACCCGGTCGCCGGGCCTCGGGAGAAGGCCACCGGCGCTCAAGCTGAGCCCGTCGCGAGCCGGCGGTCCGGCTCTGAGGGACCCGAAACGGCGGCTGAGCCGCTGCTCGTGCTCGAAAATGTCGTCAAGGAATTTCCGATCACCAAGGGCGTCCTGCAACGGGGGGTGGGCTCCGTAAAGGCCGTCTCCGGCGTCTCCTTCACCGTGCACGCAGGTCAGACGTTCGGGCTCGTGGGCGAGTCCGGATGTGGGAAGACCACGCTCGGGCGCTTGATCGCCGGTATGGAGAAACCCGACGGCGGGAGGATCGTCCTCGCCGGCCAGGAGGTGGAAAGCCTGCGCGGTAAGGAGCTGCACCGGCGAGCGCGTGATGTCCAGCTCATGTTCCAGGACGCTTACGCTTCGCTCGACCCTCGTATGCGGATCTGGTCGACGCTTCGTGAGCCGCTGGCCGCCCAGAAGATCGGCACCCGCGCGGAGCAGGACGCGCGCATCCGGCAGATCATCGACGAGGTCGGTCTCACGGCGCGGGCGATGGATCGTTATCCCCACGAGTTCTCCGGGGGCCAGCGTCAGCGCATCGGGTTTGCCCGCGCCCTCACCGTCGAGCCTCGCCTGGTCATCGCCGACGAGCCTGTCTCGGCTCTCGACGTCTCGATTCAGTCCCAGATTCTCAACCTCATGAAGCGCCTGCAGGGCGAGCGGGAACTCGCCTACATCGTGATCTCTCACGATCTCGCGGTGGTGCGATACCTGGCCGACCACGTCGGCGTGATGTATCTCGGCAAGCTGGTGGAGGTGGGTCCCGCCGCCGATGTCTACGAGCGAACCGCACACCCCTACACCGCCGGGCTCCTGCGGGCGATCCCCGTGCCCGATCCCGTCAAGGAGCGCGCCCGGGTGGAGGTCGGCGTCGTCGGCGAGCTCCCGTCGGCCGCGAACCCACCCTCCGGGTGCCGCTTCCGGACGCGCTGCCCGCGGGCGCGCGAGCTCTGCGAGCAGGAGGAGCCGGCCTTGCGTCCGTTCAGCAGCCCACAGCACCTCGCGGCCTGCCACTTCCCGTTGCGTCCGCCCGCGGGGGCGAGGCTGGCCGCCGTTCCGGATGAGCAAACGTGATGGCGCACGAGGCGCCGGTGCCTCACATCGTCGTCGTGGGGTCGACCATGATCGACCTCTCGACCTACGTCGACCTGCTCCCCGAGCGTGGCCAGACGGTGGTCGGGGAGCGCTTCATGCTCGGTTATGGCGGCAAGGGAGCCAACCAGGCGGTCATGGCCGCTCGCCTGGGCGCGCGCGTGACCTTCGTGAATTGCGTCGGCGACGATCTTTTCGGCGAGATGGTGCGCAAGAACCTCGGCGACCGCGGGATCGACGTCAGCCGAGTCAAAACCGTGAAGAGTGAATCGACGGGCGTCGCGGCGATCTGGGTCGAGCGCGACGGGATGAACCGGATCGTCATAACCCCCGGGGCGAACTACGCGCTGTCGGCCGCGGACGTCTGGGCCGAGCTCGCCGACGTCGCTCCCGCTCACTGCGTGATCTGCCAGCTCGAGATCGGCCACGAAGCGGTGGCGGCGGCGCTCCGGTGGGGGAGAGCGTGCGAGGCCGTGACCATCCTCAATCCCGCGCCGGCTGCGGCGCTGGACGAGGAGCTCCTCGACCTGGTGGACTGGCTCGTACCCAACGAGACTGAGTTCGAGCTCCTCTTCGGCGCTCCGGCGGACGACGCCAGCCTCCTGCGCTTCGACGCCCTCCTCAGCGGCGGGCTCGTGGTCACCCTCGGCGACCGCGGCGCCGCCATCGTGGTGGCGGGCGAGGCCATCACCTGTCCAGCGCCCGAGGTCGAGGCCATCGACACCACGGGAGCGGGCGACGCGTTCGTCGGCGGGCTCGCCTACGCGCTGGCTCGGGGGGAGACGATCGTCTCCGCGGTCACCTTCGCGAACTGGTGTGGTGCCCAGAGCACGACGAGATACGGGACCCAGACGTCGTTTCCCGACGCCGCCGCGGCAATCCCGGAGGCGGGTCCGCTCAGGACGTAGGCCCCGAGCGCCGGTGCTGGACAGCGGCGATGCGCGCAAGTACGGTCGGCTGCGCCGAAAGGACCCCGCGCATGACCGTGACCAGCCCGCAGCCCGTTCTCGTGTCGATCGGCGCCCTCGCCAGGCGGGCATGGCCGGTGATCGTCGCCTGGGTGACGCTGCTGGCGTTCTCGGCGGCGCCGGCGGACGCCCAGTGCGGTCAGACGACCGACGTCAGTCCGCGCGTCTCCGCGGGCCCCGGGCCGGCGCCCCTGGCGGTCGGCGACTCGGTGCTCTACGACGCCTCGCAGACGCTCGCCGGCTACGGGTTCCACAGCAACGCGATGGTGTGCCGGACGATGGCTCAGGGCATCGTGTGGCTCCAGGGCCACGCGCAGAACCTCCCCTCTCTGGTGGTGGTAGCGCTGGGCACCAACGGCGCCGTGTCGGCGGGGCAGATCGATCAGCTGCTGGGCATCGTGGGGGCAAACCGGGTGCTCGCCCTCGTCACTCCGCACAACGGCAACTACGCCTACGTGCCCGACCTCTTCCGGGCGGCGGCGCGGCGGTTTCCGGGCCGGATCATCCTCCTCGACTGGGATCAGCTGAGCACGGGCCATCCGAGCTGGTTCGCGCCCGACGGCATCCATCTCGGGAGCGCCGCCGGCGTCGGTGCCTTCGCCCGGCTCGTCGCCGGCGCGCTGCTGGCGGCGCCGGGCAGCGCTTCCACCTCGACCGTCACGGTCCCCGGCCCGGTCACCATCCAGCCGGCGAAACCGGTTCCCACCAACCGCGTGCAACCAGCGTTGGGAAGTCACACGGCCGCGGTGGTGCGACTGGCGGTGTCGACCTTTGCGGCACTGCGCCGCTGGCTCTTCATCTTGTGAGCGGCGGCCTGTCAGTGGATGAGGTGATCGGCGCGCAGTCGCTGGGTGACGAGGGCCGCGTCGATGGCGTCGCTCGCGGTCGAGAGGTGGATGCCGTCGGATTCGTGGATGGTGAAGCCGTGGCCGCGGTAGAACATGTAGTCCCGGTAGCGGTCGCCCGGAGTGAAGAACGCATTCGCATCGATGATCGAGACGCGTCCGGGGAACCGCTCGGCGGCGGATCGGATGCCCGCGTTGACGGCATCGAAGAGCGATTTGAAGTTCCCGGGACGCGGAGTGGGGAGGAGAAACCAGTAGACGCGACCGGCGGTGCCGTGCAGGTAGATGCGCATCATCTCCGCGACGAGGTTGGCGTACCCGGCACTCCATGCCGCGCTGCAGCAGCCCACCGTCTGGCCGTGGTCGCCCGCGACCGAGAATCCGTCGTTCGCGCCGATGAAGAACACCGTCACGTCCGGTCGCAGGCTTCGGGCCTGCTGGGCGGCGTGGTTTGGCCAATTGAAGAAGGAGGAGTTGGTGAGTCCGGTGCTGATGCGGGCGTCGCTGGTGACGCCCACTCGGTAGCGCGACAGGTGCTGGGCGATGAAGCCGTCGAGAATCTGCATCTCGGAGTCGCCCGCGGCGAGCAGGCGAATGCGACCGCCGGGGTGCATTGCCCAGATCACGGCGGTCTTGGCAGGCCCGTAGCGGCTGCCCACCGAGGCGCGCCAGCCACCCGGGCGAGGTAGCGCGATGCGCACGATGCGCCTGCCCTGCCCGGGCCGGAGCTGCGAGGGGGTGCATGCCCGGCGACCGCCGGGCGGGGTCACGCAGATGTTCACCGCCAGCCCGCCGATGCCCCAGCGGTCCCGAACCTTGATGGCCGTGGCACCGCCGGCTCGCGCGCCCCTCGGAAACTTCGTCACGAGCCGTTTCGCGCACGAGGGCGTGGTGACGGTGGTGGTGGCGGCGTCCGCGGTGGCGGGTGGGAGCGTCGCGGCGACCAGCGACCTGACCCGGTGATCGCAGGCCCAGGTCAGTGCGCGGGCCACCGTCACGGTTCCGGACGCGGGGATCTGAACGATGCTGATGGGGGTGGTGGCGGCGGCGGTCTGCTCGCTGAGCTGGACGCTCGTGCCCCCGATGCCGGTGAGCGTCACCGCGACGTAACCCACGGGACCGAGGGTCGCGGTGAGAGCAAGCGACGAACCGGCGGCCGCCGCCTTCGCCCGCGCACGCCGGTGCCTGTGCTTGGGTGGATACGCGTAGGGCAAGGCGGTCGCGAGCAGGTGCGTGAAGGCGGCGACCCCGGGCAAGGTGAGGTGGAGGCCGTCAGGCTGGAACCAGCCCGGGTGACCCGAGCTGTCCCTTACCCAATCGAGCAGGAGGATCCGCCCGTGGTGCCTTTGCGCCTCCTGGTGCTCGATGACCGCGTTCACGCCCGACGCCCCGCCGAGCTGACGGGGAGTGACGAGGACGAGCTTTCTCGTGCAGCAGAGCAGCCCCAGCGCGACGCCGATTTCGGCGTGGGTGACGGATCCGTTCGCGCCCAGGGCGATCGCCACCATATGCGGCAGCCTGCCCTGGGCCTTGAGCTGCCCGATGAGCGCGAGCGCCTCGGGAAACTGGCGGCAGCCGTGGGCGTTGGCGGTGTAGCCCCGCGCCGCGAGGCCCGGCAATGACAGGAGCATGGTGGAGTCGCCGATGGCCAGCGGGGGAAGCTGACCCCGCTTGTGCTTGGACGCTTGAGCGATGACGACGCCGCCACAGCCGGCGTGGCTGACCGCGGGAAGCGCGAGGGCGAGCGCCGTGGCGGCAAACGCGGAAGCGAGGAAAATCGAGCGAGGGAGACGCCGAGCGGCGAGCATCAGGGCAGGTACTGTTGCCGATGCCTCGGTCAGCTGACAACCGCACAGGTCGCCTGACGACCTCGGTTGCGGCTACGATCCGCTCGATCTTGCTCTGGACGAGGAGGTTGATGAGCATGCCGAGAGGGCGTTCGATCATCGCGCTGGTAAGCGCAACGGCGGCATTCCTGGGCGGCGCCGGCGCCGTCTCCGCCGCGCATGAGCCCGTCGCTCGGGCCGCCGCCAATTGCGGTTTGGGCACGGGACGCAGCCTTGGGTACACCTATGTGACTTCGCTGACCGTGCGCGGCACGAGCTGCTCGACGGGCAAGAACCTCGTCAAGCATCACGGTCATGTCAGTGGCTGGAGCTGCAAGAACAAGCGCCTGGCCACCAGCCCGGTGCAATACCAGTCGCGGGAAACGTGCACGAGCGGCGCTCGCCGCGTCGTGTGGGTCTACAGCCAGAACACCTAGCGCGTGAAGTCCTTGTCGACGGCAGCGAGGACGATCCTGCCGGCGAGCACCGAGCCGGCGTCGTTGAGGTGGATGCCGTCGGACTGGCGCACGATGGTGGGCGAGCCGTTGATGGTCATCGAGTCGCGGTAGCGGTTCCCGGGCGTGAACACCGGCACCGTGTCGATGACGCGGACCTGGTCGCGCCAGGGCTGGGCGGCGACCTCGATCGCCGCGTTGACGACGGTGGCGATCTTGGCGCGGGCGCTGTCGCGCGGCGTGGGTAGGGTGAGCCAGTACACCCGCGCCGTGCCCGCCTGTCGGTAGGTATTCATCATCCGTCGCGCCCGCCCGGCGTAGATGGCGGCCCATTCAGCGCTGCAGCAGTTGACGAGCTTTCCGTTCGGTCCCGGCATCGAGTAGGCGTCGTTGGCGCCGATGAAGACGACGACGGCGTCGGGGTGGTAGTGCTGGACCTGATATTGCGAGAGCTTCGCCCAATCGACGAGCACCGTGCTCGAGATGCCGGTGCCGATGTGGGGGTCCTGAGTCACATGAACTCCCTGCGGCGTGAGCGCTTGCGCGAGGTCCTGGTCCAAGGGCTCGGACATCGAGTCACCGGTCACGAGCACACCGTGGAGCGGTCGGCGGGGCGGGGCGGGCGCGCCGATCTGGCTGGGATCGAAGGCGTCGGGCGTGACGGGCGGGATTCCCACGGTGGCCCCGGTGGCGATGGTCTGGTTGAACCCGCTGAGACCGCTCAGGTTCGGGTCCGGCGAGAGCCATGCCGTCAACGTGTGCGCCGCCGAGCGAACGGGCAGCTTGTCGGCGATCCAGCCGGCGGGCCGCCCGACGGCGAGCACGGCATCGCGGCCGACACCGGAGTTCATCTCCTGGCCGGCCTTGCGGATCGACGCCCCCGAGCATACGACGAGGATCGCGGCGATGATGGCCACCGCGGCGAGGGCATCCCGGGCCCGGAAACGCCGGGCGCCGTCGCGGTCGAAGCGGTCCATCAGGTTGTCGTCGCGGTGCTTGGGTTCGGTGGGCATCAGAAGCGGAAGTAGATGAAGGGCGGCACCCCGGTGCTGGGCACCGTGGCCGCGACGAACAGTATGAGAAGGCCGAGCGCCGGCGCAAGCACGGCCGGATGCAGCCGCCCTGCCCATCCCTGGAGGCGCTCGAGCGGGTGCGGCGGCAGCAGCTGCGGCCCGATCGCCACGACGATGGCGAGGACCACGGGGACGCTCAAGAGAGTCGGGGATCCCCAGGACCCCAGGCGCGAGAGGAAGCTCCAAACCTCTCCGATGCCCTGGGCACGGAAGACGATCCATCCGAGGACGATGAGGTTGAAGGTCACGAGCCAGCGTAGCCACCCCGGCGTCTTGAACCGGCCCCCGATCGCGTGGTCGGCGATCAGGCCGGCGCCGTGGAAGGCGCCCCAGATCACAAATGTCCAGGCGGCGCCGTGCCACAGCCCGCCGAGGACCATGGTGATGAGCAGGTTGCGATACGTGAAAAGGCGCGAGCCGCGGCTGCCGCCCAGGGGGATGTAGAGGAAGTCGCGCAGGAAGCGCGAGAGGGTCATGTGCCAGCGGCGCCAGAAGTCCCGGAACCCGGTGGCGCGATAGGGGCTGTTGAAGTTCTGCGGGAACACGAATCCCATGAGCAGCGCCAGCCCGATGGCGATGTCCGTGTAGCCGGAGAAGTCGCAGTAGATCTGCGCGGCGTAGGCGTAGGAGGCGAGGAGCACGTCGGGGGCGTGATAGGCGTGCGGCACGCCGAAGACGGGATCGACCACGGTCCGCCCGAGGTAGTCGGCGATCACCACCTTCTTGACCAGCCCCATGCCGATCAGGGTCAGCCCGGCGCTGACCGCCACGTGCTCCGGGTCCCGGGGCCGCGCGAGCTGGGGCAGGAACTCGCGCGCACGCACAATCGGGCCGGCGACGAGGTGCGGGAAGAAGCTCAAGTAGATCGAGGTGTCGAGCAGGCTCGCCGGCTTGATCAGTCCCCGCTTGACGTCCACCGTGTAGGAGATCGCCTGAAAGGTGAAGAAGCTGATCCCCACCGGCAGGGCGATGGTGATGAGCGGCAGCGGCACCCCGAGGTGAACCGCGTGCAGCGCCCGCGCAAACGCCTGCACGAAGAACGAGTAGTACTTGAAGACCCCGAGCGCGAGCAGGTCCCCGGCGACCGCCACCGCGCAGATGAAGCCCCGTCGATCCTCGCTCTTTGATCGGTCGATGAGTACCGCTGCCGCGTGGTTCCACAGCGTCACCCCGCCCAGGAGCAGGCAGAACACCGGACTCGCGGCCGCGTAGAACACGTAGCTGGCGATAAGGATGAACGGCTTCCACAGGGCCGGACGCGACATCAGCGCCCACGAGAGCGCGAGCACGATCGGAAAGAAGATGCCGAACTGGACGGAAGGGAAGAGCATTGAAAACCAGCGCGAGCAGGGTCGGGGCGGTCGCTACGGGGAGCGCACCCTAGTGCGGCAGGTGGACGTGGGCGCGGACCATCTGGGCGAGGACAGGGGCGAGCGCATGGGCGACGACCTTGTAGCCGGCGGCGCTCGGGTGGATCCCGTCGAGGAGCACGAGCCCTTGGCGCTCGCCCGCGGCCGGGCTGCTCCACAGATGCGCGAGCGCCGTGGTGTACGTGCAACCGGCGCGACGCGCCACGGTGCGGTCGAGGCTCGAAACCAGCGTTACTGACGCCCGAGGCACCGGCAGCGGCGTCGGCGCGACGATCAGGCAGGAGCCGCCGTGCGCGCGGGCGATGCGGGCCCGAGCGGTCATCGCGCTCAGGTACGGGGCCGAGAGTGCGTGCCCGCCCACGACCTCGCCGAGATAGGCGTAGAGGAATACCGAGATGCCGTAGCGCTGGTCGCTCACCGACTCCTGCACGTGCGCCGTGAAGCCGTCCCACGGGAGCTTGCCCGAATGACCGAGGTTGTCGACCTCGACCTGGACCTTGCCCGGCGCCACCGGACGCTGGGCGACGACGCCGTCGAACCACAGCGCGCCGCAGCTGGGGCCGTGAATCGTCAGCTCGTGGCGCCCGGGCGGGAGCACGAGCGGCGTTCCCGAGTCGGTGGGGGAACCGGGGCGGAAGGTGTCGATGGTCCACGTCCGACCGGCCGCGGTGACCGTGAACGGGCAGTGGAGGCTCGTCGACGTGTAGAGGACTTCGACGTCGGGGTCGCTGACGGCGGCGGTCGCGCTCGCCAGCGGCGAGGTGGCGACGGCGCTGTACTCGCTCGCCCCGTCGTAGGCTGGGGTTGTCCCGAACCCGACCTCGACCCACCCGTTCTTGGGGGCGGGGCCGAGGCCGATCCCGACCGAGGCGTTGAAATGCCAGCGGAAGGGCGCGGCGGGGATCAGACCGGCGCCCCCGGGCGCGAAGCCGAGCGAGGACACGGCGCGGTCGAGTTGCGGCGCCAGGCCATATTGCTCGAAGTTACGAACGAGCAGGCTCTCGGTAACGGAATCGCCGAAGAGCGCGACGGTGACCCGCGTCCCGGGCCGCCGCGACGCGGCGTCGCTCCCCGCTACCCCCAGGGCAGCGAGGACCATGGCCGTCGCGAGCACGGCGGCCACGAAGGCCCTGAGCGCGGGCGCGCGCGTGGTCACGTCAGGCACCGGACAGGCGCGTGGCAGGTGAGATCTCGAGACGCAAACCCGTGTAGCATGATCGCTTAGTGATGGAGAGGCGCAGGATGCAGAAGATGGCCCAGGCATGGGCTGCCGCCGGGACCGCGACTGCGGTCGCGCTCGTTTCCACGGCCGCGGCAGTGGCGTCCCCGCAGCCCGTCGCCCGCGCCGCGGGCCGGTGCAGCCTCGCGAGCGAGTACTTCAAGCTCGGGCCGACCTACGCGGAGAAGCTCAACGTCTCGGGCACGAACTGCGCGACCGGCGTGAACGTGATCAAGGCCTACAACCGCTGTCGCCTCAAGTCGGGCGGCGTCAAGGGTTACTGCCATTCGAAGGTGCTCGGGTTCAGCTGCTCGGAGAGGCGGCAGTCGAGCGGCGTGCAGTTCATCGCCCAAGCGCGCTGCACGAAAGGTCGCACGGTCGTGACCTTCACCTACAGCGAGAACACTTAGCCCGGTCGCGGCAACGGTGGTGCAGGGTCAGTCGCCCGCGCCTGAGGCCCCATGACCGACAGCTGCTCACGCCCGCGGGTATCGCGGTCGACCTCGAAGGCGGAGGGATGTTCGCCGTGATCGATCCTCCGGCCTGGCCGGCGCCGCCGGGCGCGCCCCGTCTCAAGATCCGCGTCACTGGGCTCGGCGGCTCGCTCTACGTCCGCTCCTCCGAGGTGCGCCACCGACCCGCGAAGCTACTCGGGGCGCGCGGGTAGCTACGCGGCGCTGTAGAAACCCGGTCGAATGTAGGTCGTGTGCTAGCGTGTGGCCATGCGTTTACACATAAGCTTGGACGACGAGATCGTGCGCGCCCTCGACGGCCGGGTCGGTCAACGTCAACGCAGCGCGTTCATCGCGGCAGCGGTCCGACGCGCGCTCGATGATGAACGTCGCTGGGAGGACATTGAAGCTGCGATCGGCGCGCTCACCGAGTCTGAGCATGCGTGGGACGCCGACCCGGCTGCCTGGGTGCGCGAGCAGCGCTCTGCTGATCTGCGCCGGGTCGGCTAGATGTGAGCGTCCTGCTCGACACGACTGTGCTCATCGATGTGCTGAGGGGCCGGCCGGGGACTGTCGAACGACTCCAAGCGCTTCGTCAGCATGGCGACATACCGTTTACGACGCCGATCAACGTCGAGGAGATTCATCGCGGCCTTCGGGCAACCGAGCGTGCTGCTGCGATCCGCCTCTTCGATGGCCTGCGCATCGCGCCAATCGGTCGGCTTCATGGCGTCCAGGCCGGCGACTGGCGCCGCGATCATGCGTCGACCGGCATCACCCTGGCGCAGGCGGACTGCATGATTGCCGCCGTGGCCGTCGCGACCGGCGTGCCACTGGCCACCGGCAATCCGAAGCACTTCCCGATGCGCGAACTGCGAGTCGAGCACTGGCCAGTCGGTGCGTAGAGCGTTCGGTCGATTGACAGGGCGAGTGCGTCAGCGAATGCTGGCTCGATAAGCGTGTCCAGACTGTTGCGGCGCGTTTCAGCTCTCCGCGGCTTTGCATCAACTCTGTGTCGGTTCGGCCGATTCGGGTCGCGGGGCCAACGGAGCTGCATAGGATCCGGGCATGACCCGTCCACCGCTTAATCAACGGAGCGCGATCAAGCTACTCAAGGAGCACGGCTGGGAGCAGCAACTGGGGGGCAAGCACAGCGTGAAGATGACCCGGGCAGGTGATCGCCCGGTCACGCTTCCGATGCACAGCGGTCGCGACTACGGTCCCGGTCTGACCGCAGCCGTACTGAAGCAGGCAGGACTCAAGAAGAAAGGCGACGGCAGATGGATCTCACGATCGAAGTCCACCACGAGGATTCCGCCTACTGGGCTCAGGTCCGTGAACTCCCGGGATGCCTCGCGTCAGGCCGAACGGTAGGCGAGCTGAACGAGGCGCTTGAAGAGGC
>DASZLV010000066.1:0-10022 GCA_035552215.1 Solirubrobacteraceae bacterium
CGTGATGAAGACATCCTCACGCCCCAGTCCCGCCGCGTGGATCGCCTGGCCCACGGCCGCCTCGTTGCCGTAGGCAGCGGCCGTGTCGATATGGCGATACCCGGCCATCAGCGCCCGCGCCGCCGCCTCAGCCGTGTCCTCAGGCGGAACCTGGAAGACCCCAAAGCCGAGCTGAGGAATGACTTCGCCGTCATGAAGCGGCACATTCGGAATTCTGCTTGTCGATGTAGTCATGCCCTTAGGTTGCCCACTTCGCCGCCCCTCACACCCGCACCGTTTCGCCTTCGTGGTCGCCGAGCCCGCGCGTGCCGCGCGTGTCGTCATCCGGGGCGCGCCCGCCCATCCCGGGCGCGGGTCCTCAGTCCCGCGCGCGCCCGCGCATGCCTAGCCCGCCGTCATCCCGGCGCGCCCGCAACCGTTCACCGCGATCCCGCGCCCCAGTGCTAGCCTCGGCGCCCTGCTCGGGGCGTCTTCGCCAGACGTCGCGTCGGCAGCCCCGCCGGAGTAGCTCAGTCGGTTAGAGCAGCGGAATCATAATCCGCGTGTCGGGGGTTCGAGTCCCTCCTCCGGCATTGGCGAAAGTCCTGGTAACGAGCACTTTTTGGATGCAGGAACATGACTTGTAGTCCAGTTCGTTACCTAACCGCGTTACCAAAGTTGCCGGTCTTTGTGTCGAAGCCACCCGGCCGACGAGCGCGCCGGCGCGAGCCGAACGCCAAGCTCCCGGGGCGAGTCGCCTCCCCCTTGCTCCTTCGTCGCTGCTCAGCGGCCGCTTCTCTATGGCACGTAGGGCAGCTCGTCGCGAGCGATCCCGGCCGGCGCCTTATGTGCGGCGGGTGCAGCGACCGTCCCGTGTCTGAACGACGTCCGCTGCCTCGGAGCCGGCCAGCGGTTCGGATGGCGGGGTCGCGAATCTCCGCCATTTCGCTCAGTTAGAGCACCACGACGATGTGCGGGGCAGCTGCGGAGCTGATCATGACCTTACAAGCAGGAAGTCGGCGGTTCGAGCCCGTCACCGCCCATCGAGAAACCACCTGGAAATCCCCTTGTTTCTCCACCGGTTGAGACTCGCAACACGCTCACTTTCCAAATTGGGCATCACAATTGGGCATCAAACGCCCCGTCGACGCGCGCGTCGCCGTCCGCGGCGCGACACAAGGGGCGGCGGGCGCGAGACGAACCGAAAACGACCTGGCGCGGCCGCTCGGCGAAAAGGACGCAGGCGATCTGCGGTCCTTTGCCAGCTTGCCCGGCGACTTCACTCCAGAGCGACGCTTCGCCAGCACGGCCTAGCTCCTCGCCCGAAGCATCAGAGCAGACAACGACCCCACCATCGAGGCGATGGACGCGCTCACCAAGGAACTGGTCAGAGCGTTAAAGCGCACGCGAGTCGCTGATCTGGCGGAAGCGGTCTGCCCCCCGCGATCCGAACGAGAGTCGGACGGTCGCCATGGAAGCGGCGCGCTCGCGCGGCCATCCTGGACGGCTCTGCAGTCAGAACACCGACCATGCGGGCCGTCCACAGCCTGTCTAAAAGGAGCCATGTCGAGCCGAGCTTGACGTGCTCGTCCTTGGGACAAACCGGCCGACTGCCGTCACAGCATGGACGCGCCAAGGCCGTGCCCCGCGGTTCTCTGTGTTCAAGCGACGGCCCCAACCCGGGACCTCCTCGCCCGGAAGTAACGCGTCGGTACGCGCCGTCCTGCCACCAGCGTGACGCGGACGCTACGGCCCCAAGGAGCCGGTCGACGCGCCGGACGAGCGCCCTAACACCCTGTAGCGAAGTACCCGCTGTACGAGTTGCACCGGCTTTGGGTGCACTAGCTAGCGGGGCGATTCAGTGGCCGTCTAAGGGGTGCTTTTAATGGCCACCGTCAGGTCGGTCCTGTGACGTGTCCTGGGAAGGGCACTCGGGGTTGCGTTCGAGGGTGTCTCATGATTCGATCGACCGCTACCTGGAAGGGAGCCGATCACGACTGGCTCTGGCCCGCTCTTACGTTCAGACGAACGCGCGCTCTTCGCTCAGATCCTCAGCGACTGAGGGGGCTCGCCCGAACTCGTGAAGGAAACGCTCCGCTACGCCGTCTTCGGACCAGGCGTAGTCGGCGTCGAGGCACAGGCGTCCAAAGCCCACCACGACCTCGCGATCCTCGTCGACGACGAACGCGACACCGAACTCGCGCGACTGTTCGATCTTCGTCGCGACGTCGACGACGAGGCGTTCGCGACCGGGTGGACGCTCGACATGCCCGGTCAGATCCTCACGCTCGCTTCTCCGACCGCTCCTGAAGCGCTGTGCGCGTACACGATCGAGATCGCGCGACCGGTCAACCTCAGACGGACATTCATGCTCCTGCTCTCAAAGCAGGCGCAGCTCCTCTCCTGGCTCCAGCAACCCGGCACCACCGTCTGGCTCACGCCTAAAGCCGCGGGCCTGCGCGCCTGGGCCCGCGAAGGCCTGAGCACGCCCGAGGACTTCTACGCGGCCTCGCTGCCAGTCGCCGTCGTCCAGGAGCCGTCGATGGGACTCGGGCTCGCGCTGCGGCACGTCGGGTTCAGCCGCAAACTGAACTAAATGAGCTCTCGACGTCGCCGTGGTCGCTTCCACGCGATGGTGTCGCGCGAAGGCGGCAGGCAGCCACCGGACGATGAGGATCAAAGCGCAAGTGGCGGCAGGTGGCGAACGCGCTTCTCGCCGAGAGCAGGGCGCGGAAGGACAGCCGATCGAATTCTGCAATGTCTAGGCATGATCGCCATGGCTGTGCGGCTCGGGGCCACGGCACACGCCCTGGTGTTGCACCTGGGCTCGGACTGTCGGTTGAACCAACGATCGCACGGAGTCATCGGCTAAGGGGACGGATTTGAGCCGCGTCGAAACCAGCGCTTCGGCTCGCCGCTCGGCCGCGCCGTGGCAGCTGATGCGGCATCTAGCGGAGCCGCGGCAGGCGTCGTAGGACCGGTCGAGGCGAACATCGCTGCGTGGATGGCGGCCCAATCTTGCTTGCGCCACCAGTTGAACAGCTCGACAGTTGAGATCACGGGGACAGTTAGGCTCTCAACGAACTCTCGTCGCTGGTAGACATCCGCGTCGCGATCCGCCGGGTGCTCGCGGTGTTGGTTGTTGACGATCAGGACGGCTCCGGAGACCGGCTTGGTGGGCTCAAGTCGCGGCCACGTTTGGAGATGGTTGAGGAGCTTTGCAACGAAAACCTCGCTGGCGCGCCCGCTTGCCGACTTGACCTCCGCCAGCCAATGTTCAGATCCGCGACTGATAAGCAGGTCGGCCGACGACGTATCCCCGCGAGCCGCGTCGAGTTCCACGACGGTGACGCTTGCGTCACGGAGCACGCTTGCGACTGCAGCTTCCAGCGCCTTGTTCGAGCCGAACAGCAGAGCCTCGCGAATCGGGCCGGCCGCCGCCTCTGCCTGCTTGAGCTCTGTCTCCAGTCTCGCTCGCTCCCGAGTGTGGTCGGCGTCGAGCTTCGCCAGTCGTTCGTGTGCCGCGGCTTCGGCCTGAGTGCGGAATGAGGCATCGAGCGTCAGTGCCGGACGCGCGCGCCGCACCGCCGCCGGCACGTATTCCGGGAGCGCTTGATCGACGAGCCAATCGAGGACAGTGTGCCAGTCGGCGCCATCCGGGATGACGTACCAGCGCTCGTCGGTGGCCTCGGGTGTCCAAACGGCGACGGTGGCGTGACCGAGGCCATCGACGAGGATCGGCTGCAACGTGCCACTTGTCGGGGCCTGAATGGGAAGGCGAAGACCGGCGCCGCTGATCAGGGTGTGTCCGGCAAGTTTGAGCTCCCACCAGAGACCGTCTGCCGGGTGACCGTTTCGCAGGCGCAGGCCGAGATCGCGGTCGACATCGTTGAGGGCGTCGACGAGCGACACCGAGGCGCCACGAGGAAGCCGCGGCCCGCCGATTGATTGATCAAGGCCAGGGAGGGAGACGGAGTCTCCGCCGTGGGAGAGCACCGATCGTGGTCGCTCGTCGCCATCACGGTCGCCGACCACTGCGATCAACAACGCGGTCTCGCCTCGCCGCGCCGCTCCCTGGCGGAATCGGGCAAGCTCATCAGCACCGTGGTTGTGGAAGATGTTCGGCTCGATTGCCGCCGCGCAGTCACTCGCCTCGAATTCGATCCAACGAGGCTCGAGGCCGTGCCGCTTCCAATCAAAGCTCTGATCGCGAAGAGCCGAGGCCGCCCTTTTCAAGGTCCGCATCGGATTGTCCGTCGGCTGGTTCGCGGGCGATTGCGGCTCCAGGAACCCGACGTGAACCGGTATCAGGGTCCCGCTCGTCAGCTCTCTAGAGGACGACACGAAGAGAACGGTAGCCGGAGTTCCACCGCCGTCTCGCGACCGCTTGCCGTCGTCGCCCGGCGCCTCTTCCAGGATGCGCAGCACGGAACCGCGTCGACGCAGCTCCTTGCTCGGGGCGCGCCGCATCGGGTTTGAAAACCCGGTCTAACGAGCCCCGACGTAACTCGGGGCGCACACCACGGCGTCCCTGCCGCGGCACGGCGGTCATGTTCGCGTCCGCACTTCGCATAACTTGACAGGGACGATTTCGGAGAGTCCCCGCATAGCGACGAGCCCGGACTCGCTCTCGCCGCCGGACACCACCTGCAGCGCGACGTCGGCGACGCCGACCTCTCTCCGTTCTCGACCGCCGCTTGCCTATCCGCAAACTGGGAGCAATCCGGGGCCACTGTTAACCTGCGGATGGGAGGTTGTCTAGGCAATGCGCGCGTCCCTGTGATCCACGACCTCCGCCCTGCTTACGGCGATCGGCGGGTGGCGCGGCGTCGCTGGTGTTGTCCGATTGGGGTCGCCTGCGAGGGTTGCGTCGATGTCACCAGCGTGACTGCTTCCCCCCACGAGCGCGCGCGTAGAGGTCCGGCCGGTCGTGGCTCCTATCACGCGAAGTCACAAGCCGGGGGCGTCGGCCTCGCAAGGCAAAAGCAGAAGCCGCCACGAGCGGCGAGCACGCCGTCGATTCTCAGCCGGTCGACGCGGCCGCAACGTGCCGGGCGCCTGACACGGATCGCGTGGTCGCATTACGCCTCAAGCGGTCGCGGAGCCGGCGTGGCCCCTTCGCATGGAAAGCAGCAGCCTCTCGAGCGAGAGCTGAAACCTGCCGGCTACCCAGCGCCCGGGACGGGCGAGCCCAGACGCCCCCGCAAGACCCTCCACTCTGAGCAGACCAGACACGCCGTATCGTAATCGGAGTGCCAGCCGATCGTTTGAGCAAGCTGGGCGCTGCCCGGGAGCGCGTGCTAACAGAGCTCAGCCCCGTTGCGCCGCCTAGCGACACCATCGAGGCAATTAAGACGATCGCGAGCGACCACGACCTCAACCACGCCGAGGTTGCCGAACTCATCCAGGAATTCCTGGCGCATTACGCCATCGATCCGGGGGGGCACCCATAGCGATCCTTAGGAGCGGCTTTCACGTGGGCGCTGGAGGGGATGATGACGGCGACGTCTTGCACGGTCTAATTAACTCGATGATTGGCGACAGCCTTGAGGCTGCCAGAGACTCTCCCCCAAGTAACTGGGAAGAATGGTTCAAGCGGTTCCATCACGAGCTAGTTCTCGAACTCGACCATGTTGCTGGGACGATGCACATTGAGGTTGTGCGTGCCCTTCTGCGAGAGTTACTCGGGCGAGCCACTCTGGAAGAACTCTGACGACCTGATTCAGGCGGCTTTCCCACACCTACGAGCCGGGCTAGCGATGGACCGTTTCATTAAGGCGCTCAAGGAGGAGGGCGTGCTGCTTCTGGGTAAAGACACCGGAGAAGGACTTGCGGTGCTTCAACGGATCAGTGGTCTACTCGAGAAGGAACACGGCAAGGCTCCGCTTCTGCTCAAGGAGCAAGCCGACCGTGATGATTTGGGTCTTGTTGCCAAGCTGCTGATCAACTCCGCTGCGGCACGCTGGGTGCTGGTTGAGAACTCGTATCCCTCGGGCCACCTCTATGAGCTGCCATTCGTTGACATGGCCGGCGTCGTGGTCGCCGTTGTACAGCACGAGGGTCAGGGTGCGAGCTTCATGCCAGATGAGGCCATGCTCAAGAATGCGCAATGGCGACGGTTCTCGTACGAGTTTGAGACGCTCCCGGCCGTTCTTGCCGATGCAGTTCAGTGGGCCGAGGCTGCCGTCACGTCCGCCAAGAAGGCTCGCCGCTCGGCTCGGCCATGGAGTGGTGCCGACTCGGAGACCGCCGACCCGACCGATGGCGATCAAAGCTGACTCATTGCGCCGGCTGCATCGGCGGTGGGTCTTGAGGCCGGAACCTATGGGGATGCACGCCGGCGACGTCCCTATCGGCTTCGCTCTCGGTCCGTCTCGTATACATGCTTCTGGTTTGGACGATAGGTGCAAGCACGGCCCCACCCCGCGCCGAGCGGGACCGTCGAACGAAGTGCAATACCGGTCGACTAAGGATCTATCAGCTCGTCCCCTCGCGGCGCCTCGGGTTGCGCCGAACGCTTGAACTCCAGAGGTCCGATTCTCAACTCGAACGGTCCTGCATGACGGTTGAGTACGAGAACAAGGATCGCGAACATCACGAGCACGAATACGACAGCTGCTAGAAAGATCCATGGCCCGAAATGAAGAGCATAGGACAGCGTCGTTAACGACACAGCAAGACCTCAGCGAATCGGAATCAGGGACAGATGGCCATTTCTTCTCCCCAGTTCGGGAGCCGGCTGTCTCGCGGTTCTGCGAGACCCGTGGCTTTGCGTCCCTGCCTCGCGACAGGTTTGCCATTTCGTTGGTGGTAGTCGCTTTTCGGCTCGACCTGCGGCTTCACGAGTACACGAGTCAGTTCTGGACAAATGGCTTATCGAACGGGTCCACATATCATCTGGCATAGCGGCGGACGCTCCCACACGTACAAGTGGATTCGGACGGTGGTGGATTCGCGGAAACGTGTCCGCCGCGACGGGTGTCCCCTCGAGACCGCTGTGAATTGGGCCGCGATAGATCCACCCGATCACTACGTACGCGCCGGGCTGCCGCCGATGCGCCAGGACTCCTTTGGGCAGGCGTCCCGAGCACGAGCTCGATTTCGGCTGCGACTACCGAGACTGCCGCTTTGGACCAAACAGGGGGCCTGAGTGTCGTCATGGCTCCGACGCATTCCCGCTCGCTGTGCCCTCGCCTCGTGGCGCGTGAGACGGCGGCCCATTGAGGAGTAGACGGCCTGCGGCCGGAGGTCGTTGGATCGGCCGCGCGCCGCGACCGTTGAGTCCGTAAGACGCGATGTCAGACGAGCGAGCGCTAGCGCTCGACTCATGCATCACAATGCGGCGATGCTCACTGCGATCGTTGGACTCCTCGGCGTGATCATTGGGCTTGCCGTCGGCCGTGGCTACACGTTCTGGTCCACGAGACGTTCGGAGCTCGCCGAAGCGCTTACGGCGAGCGCCACGCTCGCCGAAGAGCTGCGCGGCCTGCGGGACTCGATTGCGCAAGGAGCGCCAGATTGGGACGTCGCGCAGAATCGCGTGGCCGAGACCTGGAGGGACAATCGAAGATGGTTCCTCCTTCATCTGGGCCCGAACGCCGCCGAGGCTCTGGGACGCTCCATGCTTGAGCCTGGGAAACCAGTCGCTCGGTTTGGCATCGAGGGCCTCATCGAGACGATGGACGCTCTTGCCGAGCTCTTCTGGGAGGAACACCAAGCGTTCATCCTCGTCCCGCTCGTGCACTACATCACGGGCGACACGGTCTCGAAGCGCCTCGAGGGGATAGTCGATCGGAGCACGAAGGTAGTACCGCCGCGAAAGCGTGGACGGATGGAGCGCCTGGTCAAGACGTGGCACACTCCTGCTGGTATCAGCGCTCCACCCGAGGAAACGTCCGTCCGCCACCCTGACCCGCGATAAGCGGAGCCGGGACCTTCCTCGCGCCTGACAGCGCGGATGCCATACCTAGGCACGGCGGCGATCCTGCAGCCCGGCTCTTGGGCCCTGCTCTCGGCGAGAAGCGCGTTCGCGACTTGCCGCCACAACTTGCGCTTTGATCCTGATCGAGTCCGGTGGCTACCTGCCGCATCCGCTTGTCCGAGAGCTTCAGACGACCGGGTGGACCGAGGACGAGGCACGCAAGGTCAACGTTCACGAATTCGCGCGCTGGACGTGAGCGCCACAGCCGACATGCAGGTCCGCGCCGAGCGCTTCGATGGGCATGGCGCTCGGAGCCGCCTGTGGTCCTCGGTGGGCCACATCTCACCGCCACATGCCTGGTGGTGCGGCACGCGGGGAGTGCACCGCTCACGGACAGACGCATGTACTGGGCCTGCGGCCCGGATGGAAAACCCGTCGCCTGGGGTGCGGAGGTGAGGGGCCCGAGTCCGCGCGGGCGGGCGGGCACCGAGACGCACGTGGCCACGGGAGGAGGGTTTTCGGTCGGCGTCCGCTCTCCGACGCGCGCGCGGAAACGTCACCGAACACGGACGTGAGGTCCCGGCCTCGTTATCCGCGCGCGACGACCACGTCCGCGCTCCAGCGAAAACGTCGCGGCAGCGACCCCGTGTCGGGTTGCTTCGCGAGTGACGTTCGAGCGGCCGGTGCGTGCGCGTTGCTCTGAGCCGAGCACGGACGCGAGGCCCGTTCTCCGCGCACGACGACCAGGCCTCGCGCCGCCAGCCACCCATGCACCCTTCCCTGAGCCGTTCCGATCAGCCGCGCACGCGGCGACCCCACGAGGACCACAGCCGTGCGAGTTGAGCGCGAGCGTAGCTCGAGGCGCGGAAGCCGGGCACCTGTTGAGCGAGGGGCGCGAGCACCAAGCACCCATTGAGATCGGCGGGAAGCCGTGCTCGTCATGGCGGAGCATTTCGGTGATGGACGCGCAAGCCGTCCGTGACGCGCCCGAGCGGTTTGGGACGCCGGCCGCCCTGGGGCGCTCTCAAATGCGTGCGACGTTGCGCAACCGTCGGGAGGAGCTTCACCAGACTCGCGTGACGCGGTGTCGTCCCGGGCATGCGTCGACCGGGGCCGCGGTTTGCGCCTTGAGCACGTCGCGTTGAGGCTCTCCCTGTTGAGGCTCTCCCTGTTGAGGCTCGTGCGCGACGCGATCCCGTGAGCGGCTACCCGTGGTTCGGCGGGCCCTGCGCTCGCCCGGGCCAGCGTCGTGGCGGCGGCGCCGAGGGTTGACTGGGCGCGGCTTCGAGCGGGCCGGAGCAGAGACCCGCGCGTCGGCCACGGGGTTCTCATCCTCGTCCTGTTCGTCTTCGGGCACAAGGTCGAACCCGGGTCGGACCGGCTCGCTGTCCTGCTCCCAGAGGTCGCTGAAGTACTCCGTGAGGCGGTCGAACAGCCCGTCGCCGGCGGCCCGGCGGACGTGTAGGAGCGGCGCGTGGCCGGGGTCCCCGCCGACACGGTGGAGGGTGAGGAGGAGCTCGTCGTCGAAGCGGTGGATCACGTAGCGGGCGGGAATCTCCAGGCGGCGAACCTCGACGCCGGGCTGATCGAGGAGCGCGGCGATGTGCCGATGGGTGTCGAATATGAGGATCCGAACCGCGCATCCCTGTATGGCCTTGGCGGCGAGGAGCTCGGGCACGCCGGTGGTAGCGAGCGTCTCGAAGAGCGTCTCGCCGAGCAGCTCGATCCGCTCGGCTGCGTCGCGCATCAGCGCCCTCCAGTCAGGGGCGTCGAGGTCGCTCGCCGCGGCGAACGCGCCGACCGTGTCGCTCGCGTGGGCGGCGGGGGGACGGGGCGGCGGGGCGGCGATGTCGGGCCAGAGGTCGTGCTCGGGGATGTCGAGCGCGCGCGCGACCTTCCCGCGCTGGCGGGCGTAAGGGGTACCGCCGGAGAGCCAGCGGCGCACCGTTCTGACGTCGACCTGGACGATGTTCGCGAGGTCATCGGGCGCCAGCCAGGCGTCTTGGATCGCTGCGCGAAGGTTCTCGTTGGCCACTAGCTCTGTCTCGAAGGGGTTGGCGCGATAGCGGTTTTCCAGGGAAAAGTACAAGATGTCCGAAGATGTCCGCCGGACATCTTCAAA
>DASZLV010000067.1:0-2211 GCA_035552215.1 Solirubrobacteraceae bacterium
GCGTGGACGGCGGTCAGCAGATCGATTACCACGCCGCAGTGACGGTCCGAGCGCTCAAATCGCTGCATGTGTCATGGCCGACGTGACGGCCGCGCCTCGCAGGTGAAATCGGACGTAGCGGCGCGACGTCCGTGATTCAGAGTCCACAGACGCTGTGAAACAGGAGGAGACGAAGTGACTATTAGACATGCGAGCGCGCTGCTGACAGCGGTGACTCTGAGCGTGACGGTAGCTGCATGTGGCAGCACCGCCTCGAACACGACTCACGCCTCGAATGCCAGTACCGTGAGTTCCGGTGATGCCGGCGGCCTCGCGGCAGCACAGCGCGCAGTCGCCCCGTACATCGGCCAGCCGAGCCCGTTCCCGGCCACCGAGCCGCTGAAGCGCAGGCCGGTCGGCGCAACGCTCGACTACGTCGACTGCGGCACCCCGACGTGCGCGTTGATGTATTCGTTCGTCCAGCCGGCCGCCAAGGCGATCGGGATGAAGCTGAACCGCATCCTGGCCGGCTCCTCGGCGAGTGGCGTTCAGAACGCGCTGAACTCGGTCGTCGCACAGAAACCGGCGGCGATGATCCTGCCCGGACTTCCGTGGCAGCTGATCAAGAAGCAGCTCCTCGAGCTGAAGGCCGAAGGCGTGAAGATCCTCCTCAGTGGCGTGACCGGGACGGGGGGGCAGATCGGCGTGGTGCAGCCGTCCGACGCGTTCTTCCGACAGTCCGGCAAGCTGATGGCCGACTACGTAGCCGCCGAGTGGGGGTCTGAGTCGCATGTCGCGTTCTACGCGGTGCCGGAACTCCCGTTCACCGCTCTGATCGATGAGGGCTTCACGAGCGAGCTCAAGGCCGTCTGCGCCCGCTGCACGACCCGGACCGTACAGTTCCCGATCGCCTCGATCGGCAACACGGCGCCGACACAAGCAGTATCCGACCTGCAGCACAGCCCGAACACCACGGCGGTCATCTTCGGGACCGGCGAGCTCGAGGCCGGCGTCCCCGCGGCGCTGCGAGCCGCAGGCATCTCCAACGTCAAGTCGCTCAGCTTCGCCCCAGGGCCGGCGGCCCTCGAGGACATCAAGAACGGCACATCGACCGCCGCGCTCGCCTACGATCTCGTGATCCAAGAGTGGACGCAGGTCGACCAGGGCGCTCGCGAGATCGACGGTCAGTCACTCACCGGACCCGAGGCGCACGGGCTCCCGGTCGTCCAGTTCCTCACGCAGCACAGCATCACGTTCAACCCAGCGCAGGGTTGGACCGGGTATCCGAACTTCGCCACACGGTTCGCGAAGCTCTGGGGCGCCGGTGGGGGGGTGTGAGGGCCGCGCGTCTGTGGCGCCCAGGACCCTCTGCCCCCTGAAGATGGGACTAACCCATGCCTGAGCAACTTCTCGAGATCCGGCATCTATCCAAGACCTTCCCCGGGCTGAAGGCGCTCGACAACGTCTCCCTGAGCATCGGCAGCGGCGAGATCCTGGCGCTGGTCGGCCAGAACGGCTCGGGGAAATCGACGCTCGTCAAGGTACTCGCGGGCCTCCACGAGCCGGATCCCGGCTCCGAGGTGGTCCTCGGTGAGACGGACGGTGAGCCCGCGCGTCTGCATTTCATCCACCAGGACCTCGGCCTGATCCACTCGCTCTCGACGATCGAGAACCTCGATCTCGCTCGCGAGCTCGGCAGGTCCGCGCTCCTGCCCGCCCCGGTGCGACGGGAGCAGCGCCGCGCCGAAGAGCTGATCGCGGGCTTCGGGGGCAGCTTCGACGTCCTGCGCCCGGTCGGCGAGCTGAGCGCCGCCGAACGGGCCATCGTGGCGATCGCCCGCGCACTCGATCGCTGGGAGCACCCGAACAACATCCTGATCCTCGACGAGCCGACCACGGCACTGCACGGCGAAGAGGTCGGCAAGCTGTTCACGGCCGTGCGGCGTGTCGCCGAGCGCGGAGCCGGCGTCGTGTTCATCTCCCACCGGCTCGACGAGGTCGTCGAGCTGGCGGACCGCGTCGTGGCTCTTCGCGATGGAAAGCTGATCGCAGACGTGCGGCGGGGCGGCTTCGATCACGACGACCTCGTCGGGCTGATCGCCGGGGAGGTCGCCGCCACCGAGGCTCGCCGCGCCTCGCCGAGCACCGGGCACACGGTCCTGCGCGCCCGCGGGCTGGCCGGCAAGACGATTCGGGCGCTCGACATCGAGCTGGACGCCGGAGAGATCGTCG
>DASZLV010000068.1:0-2033 GCA_035552215.1 Solirubrobacteraceae bacterium
GCCACCGCCCGGACCCACATGTAATCCCGGCGGAAGCGCCAGCGACCGGCCAGCCCGTGGTGGCTCGCGAGGGCCTTGACCTTGGCCCGGTTCTCGTGGGCAAGGGTCGTGAACGCGCTCGCGATCGGGATCGTCGCCACGCCTTGGGGCGTGAGCATGCGCGCGGCTTCGACCCCGCTCGCCGCCCACGCGCCGAAGCTGTGGAGGATGTGCGGGCCGGGGTCATCCAGCTCCGCGACGTATCGCGCTACCCCCCGGGCCAGGAACGGGCGCTGCACGCGCTCGCTGCGGTATCCGCGTGGCATCAGCGAGGCGACCCGGCGTAGCGTGCCGAACTCGGTGGGCACGAGCTCCGAGCGGGCCGACGTACAGAAGATCTGGGGCGCGAAGCCGGCGGCTGCCGCCGCCAGGGCGTGGGCGATGACGTAGCTGGCGTGCCCGCCCCCGATCAGCGTCGGATCGCGCCCCGCCACGATCACGATCGGCGGCGCCGTCATCTCACACCAGTTCCGCGATCCGGCGCACGGTGGCGGGCCGGGACGCCAGCACTTCCTCTTCCCAGCCGTGGGCGCGCTCGAGGGCAGCGCCCAGACGCGCGTGCTCGGAACCGAGCCGGTCGAGGCCTTCCTCGACGTCGTCGGCATCGACCGCGGCTCTAGGGGCCGAGGCCAGGGGCAGGGCGACGCCGAAGTCCTGGGCGCGCCGCGCGAGGGCGGGCTGATCCCAGAAGAACGGGTGCGAGAGCATCGGCACCCGGTGGAAAACTGCCTCGTGGGTCGAGTTCAGGCCGTGGTGGGTGACGAAGGCATCGGCCTGCGCGAGCACTGACCGCTGCTCGACGTAGCTCATCACCCGCACGCGGCGCCCTTGCAGCTCGGCCACAAGCTCGCCCGCGAGGCTCGCGCCCCCGAGGCTCATGAGCGCGAAGGTACCGGGACGGCGAGCGACCGCCGCTGCGATCGAGCGCAGCGTGGTGATCGCCTCGCGCGCGTAGTAGTGCCACACCACCGTGCCGAAGCACACGTACACCCGGCGCTCCGCACCGACGGGAAAGGCGGGCGGCGCGCAGCGCGGGCGAGGCTCTGGCTCGGGTAGGGACCCGAAGAACACGACCGGCTCAAACGAGGCGCGCTCCGCCGCGGTCAGGTATTGGCGCGGCTCGCAGTACACGTTGAGGAACGGGCTCGGCGGCGCCACAAAGGAGAACGGCGACGGTGCCTCGAGGCCGAAGCGCTCCCGCAGGCGCTCGACCGCGCGGTGGCACGCGTCGGACACGTCCACGCGGGGATCCTCGGCGAGCATCGGAAGGAAGTGGGCGGGGTGGACGTTGTGTCCGGAACACACGTTCACGTGCGGGACGTCGAGAGCGGCGGCGACGACGCGGCCGATGACCGCGAAGGAATCGGTGATCACGAGCCGCGGGCGCAGCGCGCGCGCCTCGGCGATGATCGAGTCGGCGAAGCGACCCGCGAAGGACACGTACCGGCAGGGCAACGGGCGCGACTCGTCATCGGCGACCGACAGGGGCCGGCCGGCGAAGAGATCGACGAAACGAGCACCGTCCTCCCGGACCGCCCAGGCAAAGGCCCGGTCGGTGAACACGACCACATCCGTCCCCGCGGCCACCTCGGCGCAGATCAGCGGCCGCAGGCGGCGAAAGTGGCCGCCTTCGGCCATGCAGAAGAACGCGACTGTCGCCGCCGTCACAGTGAGCCTCCCCTCGCGACATGCACCCGGAGGATTCTCACCAAGTGGGGGCGCGGGCGTCGGCGCCCCCCGGCGCCAGCGGCGTTCGAGGCACCCGGGTCTGGTAGCGTGGCCCACCGTGCGCAGGCTGCTGATTGTCACCGCCGTAACGACCGTGGCGATCTTGGGCGGGGCGACGGTCGCCTCCGCCGCCGGCGGCACGGCGACGGTCACGCTGACGCCGGGCAAGGTCAAGGCGGCGTCGAGCGCCGCGCTCTCGATCACGGGTGTCACGGGCTTCTCGACCCTGCCCATCTCGGTCGACCTGCTCCTCCAGCCTGGGTTCA
>DASZLV010000069.1:0-59972 GCA_035552215.1 Solirubrobacteraceae bacterium
TCGAGCGCCACGACCTTGCGGTCGCGCAGCCCCTCGGGGACGTCGCCGTCGACGATCCGCTGGGCGAGGCCCTCGACGATCGCTGTCTTGCCGACCCCCGGCTCGCCGATCAGCACGGGGTTGTTCTTGGTGCGGCGGCTCAGCACCTGGATCACGCGTCGGATCTCGTCGTCGCGCCCGATCACCGGGTCGAGCTTGCCCTCGGCGGCCGCCTCGGTGAGGTCGCGGCCAAAGCGCTTGAGCGCCTGAAACTTGTCTTCGGGATTCTGGTCAGTGACCCGGTGCGAGCCGCGTACCTCTGAGAGGGCCTTCAGCAGCTGCTCCTGCGTGGCCCCGTTCGAGCGCAGCGCATTGCCGGCCTTGCCGGGATGCGCCGCGATCGCGAGCAGTAGGTGCTCGGTCGAGAGATACTCGTCGCCGAGCTCGCGCATCTGGCTCTCGGCGTCGCGCAGAACCTGGACCAGCTCGCCCGAGCCACTCGCCGGCTCAGGGCGAGCGTCGCCGCTCAGCTTCGGCAGGCCGTCGAGCGCGGCGTTGACCTCGCCGCGGACGGTCGCCGGCTCGACGCCGAGCTTGCGCAGCACCGGCACCACGATGCCCTCGCTCTGCTCGAGCAAGGTCGCGAGCAGGTGCTCAGGGGTCGTCTGCGGGTTGCGCCGCTCATCGGCGAGCCGCTGCGCGGCCTCGAAGGCCTCCTGGGATTTGATCGTGAGACGGTCTGGTTGCATCGGATTCGGTTACTCCTGGGTTCTGCGGGTAAATCTAAGTGTGGACGACTTAGATTTTACCAGAGACCGTCAGGCCTTTGGGCGTGGCTGGAGGCGAATCGTGAAGCGCTTCAGGTCAGCCGAGCGCACGAGCTGACCGCCTTTCTCGTAGGGGACGAGCTCGGCGCGCAGCTCGCGCCGCAGCTGCTCGAGCCGCTGCACCTCGGTCTTCAGCTCGGCGGCTCGGCGCTCGAGGCCGGCGACCTTGCGTGACATCGCCCCGAGCTGCTCCTCGAGCTCGAACACGCGCACGACGCCGGCGAGGTTCATCCCAAGCTCGGCGGTCATCTCCTGGATCCGCCGCAGCCGCTCCACGTCCTCATGGGAGTAGAGCCGAGTCCCCTTCGGAGACCGCTTCGGCTCGATCAGCCCCCGCGCCTCGTACATCCGCAGCGTCTGCGGATGCATCTCCGCGAGCTCCGCCGCGACCGAGATCATGAACACGCCGCGTTCCGAGGAGACCTCGACCCTCGTGGTCGAGCGCCGGACGCGCTCGCCGCTGCGACGCGGCTGCCGGGCCGCCATTACGCCTCGCCTCCGGCCGAGGCGCCGGCCGCGGCCCGCGGGCCGCTACCTGGCTGCGCGAACAGCCCCGCGCGCGGGTTGCCGTTCATCACCTGCGAGAGCCTGTTGACGGCGTCCTGCTGCTCGGGCGAGAGCTTCGAGGGGACGTCGATCACGAACCGGTAGTGGATGTCGCCGCGGCCCTTGCCGTTCAGACGCTGCGGCCCCTCGCCGCGCAGCCGCTGGACCGTGCCGTGCTTGGTCCCGGCGGGGACACGCAGCCGCTTTGAGCCGCGCAGCGTCGGGACCTCGATGATTGCGCCCTGGATGGCCTCCGGGATCGTGAGCGGCACCTCGACCTCGAGGTTGTCGCCGTTGCGCTTGAACACGGGTGAATCCTGAACACGGGTGACGACGTACAGGTCGCCGGGCTCCGACCCGCGCAGCCCCGGCTCGCCCTTGCCCGCGACGCGGATCCGGCTGCCCTCGCGCACCCCCGCGGGGATGTTGACCCGCAGCCGCTTGACCGTGCGCTGCGCTCCGCTGCCGCCGCACGTCGGGCAGGGGTCCTCGATGATCGTCCCGGCACCGTGGCAGCGCGAGCACGGGACGGAGATCGAGAAGATCCCCTGGCTCTCGTTCTCGACACCGCGGCCGCCGCAGACCGGACACACCTTCGGGCTCGTTCCGGGCTTCGCGCCGGTGCCGTGGCACGTCGGGCATGGCTGCGAGGTCGGGACAGACAACGACATCTGCGCCCCGTTGACCGCTTGATCGAAGCTCAGGTTGACCTCGGTCTCGAGGTCACGGCCACGCTGAGCGGCGCGCGGCCGGGCGCCGCCGCGCTCGCGCCCGCCGGCGGCGCCGCCGCCGCCGCCCCCGAAGATGTTCGAGAAGATGTCGCCAAAGCTGCCCGCGAACGCGCCGGGGTCGAACCCGCCTCCGCCGCCCGGCGTAGCGAAGCCGAACGGACCGGTGCCGCGGTCGTAGGCCTGGCGCTTCTCGGAGTCCGAGAGCACGTCGTGCGCCTGGGAGATCTCCTTGAAGCGCTCCTCGGCCTGCTTGTCGCCCGCGTTGCGGTCCGGGTGGTACTTGCGCGCAAGCTTGCGGTACGCCTTCTTGATCTCCTCGTCGGAGGCGTTCTTGCCTACTCCGAGGACCTTGTAGTAGTCGGGCCTCGCCGCCATCGCGATGTCCTCCGCTTAGCCCGCGACCAGCACCCGCGCGGGCCTGATCACCGAGTCGCCCAGCCGGCAGCCCCGCTGGTAGACCTCGACGATGGTCCCGGGCTCGGCGCCGTCCACCGGCTGCTGCGCGACCGCCTCGTGGCGCTCTGGGTTGAACTGCTCGCCCTCAGGCGAGTACAGCTCGACGCCGGCACGGTTCAGCGCCGCGATCAGCTCGGCGTGAACCAGCTTGATCCCCGACGCCAGCTCGTTGTCGCCGTTGCTGGCGGTCTCCGCCGCCTCGACCGCGCGGTCGAGGTTGTCGACGGCGGGCAGCAGCTCACGAGCGAGCTTGATCACGCCGCGCTCCTGGGCAGCGGCGGCCTCGCGGGCCGCGCGCTTGCGGTAGTTCTCGAAATCCGCGCGCGTTCGCTGGGCCAGCTCGAGGTACTCGTCGGCCTTCTGCGCCTTCGCGGTCAACTCGTCGAGATCGCGCTCGAGCTGCTGCTCGTGATCAGCGCCCTCATCGGGGAAAGCCCCCTCGGGAGACGCGTCCGCGTCCGAGGCACTCGCGTGCGGTGCCTCGGAGGCGGGAGCGGCTCCCGAGTTGCGATGGCTGTCGTACTCAGAAGAGCCCATTAGTTGCCCTCGTCCACAACCTCGGCGTCGACGACATCCTCCTCAGCGGCGCCGTTGGTGGAGGCACCGGCGCCGTCGGCGGTCGCCCCAGCCGCGGTCTGCTCCTGGGCGCGCTGGTACATCGCCTCGGAGACCTTGTGGAACGAGGTCTGCAGGGCCTCGGCCTTGGCGTTGATGTCCGCCGCGTCCTCCGAGGTCAGCACCTCGCGGACCGCCTTTATCGCCGCCTCGATCTCCTCCTTGGAGGAGGCGTCGACCGACTCGCCGAGCTCGTTCAGCTGGCGCTCGGCCTGGTAGGCGGCGTTCTCGGCGTTGTTGCGGGCCTCGGCCAGCTCACGCTGCCGGCGGTCGTCCTCGGCGTGGGACTCGGCGTCGGTGACCATCCGCTTGATCTCGTCGTCTGACAGGCCTGCGCCGGACCGGATCTCGATCTTCTGCTCCTTGCCGGTCCCGAGGTCCTTGGCCGACACGGCGACGATGCCGTTGGCATCGATGTCGAAGGTGACCTCGATCTGCGGGATGCCTCGCGGCGCCGGCGGAATGCCGGTCAGTTGGAACTTACCGAGCGACTTGTTGTAGATCGCCATCTCGCGCTCGCCCTGGAGCACGTGGATCTCGACCGAGGGCTGGTTGTCCTCCGCCGTCGAGAAGATCTCCGACTTGCGGGTCGGGATCGTGGTGTTGCGCTCGATCAGCTTCGTCATCACGCCGCCCTTGGTCTCGATCCCCAGCGTCAGCGGGGTCACGTCCAACAGCAGCACGTCCTTGACGTCGCCGGCGAGTACGCCGGCCTGGATCGCGGCACCGACCGCCACGACCTCATCGGGGTTGACCCCACGATGCGGGTCCTTCCCGGTCAGCTCCTTGACCTTCTCCTGAACGGCCGGCATGCGGGTCATGCCGCCGACCAGCACGACGTGGTCGATGTTCTCAACGCCCTTGTCCTTCGCGTCGTCGAGCGCCTGGCGCACCGGCGCGACCGTGCGGTCGAGCAGGTCGCTGGTGAGCTCGTTGAGCTTCGCCCGCGTCAGCCGCGTGTCGAGGTGCTTGGGGCCGCTCGCGTCAGCCGTGATGAACGGCAGGTTGATCTGCGTCTCCTGGGTGGTCGAGAGCTCGATCTTCGCCTTCTCGGCCGCCTCGTACAGGCGCTGGAGCGCCATCGGGTCGGCTGACAGGTCGATGCCCTGGGACTTCTTGAACTCGGCGACCAGCCAGTCGACGACCGCCTTATCGAAGTTGTCGCCACCGAGGTGGTTGTCACCGGCGGTCGCCTTGACCTCGAACACGCCGTCGCCGATCTCGAGTACGGACACGTCGAACGTGCCGCCGCCGAGGTCGAAGACGAGGATCGTCTGGTCGGACTCCTTGTCGAGCCCGTACGCCAGCGAGGCCGCCGTCGGCTCGTTGATGATCCGCTTGACGTCGAGCCCAGCGATCTTGCCGGCGTCCTTGGTCGCCTGGCGCTGATCGTCGTTGAAGTACGCGGGGACGGTGATGACCGCGCTGTCGACCGATTCGCCGAGGTAGGCCTCAGCGTCCGCCTTCAGCTTCTGAAGGATCATTGCGCTGATCTCAGGCGGGGAGTACTGCTTCCCCCCAGCCTCGACGCGCGCGTCGCCGCCCGGGCCGGACACGACCTTATAAGGAACGATCGACTCCTCCTCGCGCACCTCGGCCTCCTTGCGGCCCATAAAGCGCTTGATCGAGAAGACGGTGTTCGTCGGGTTGGTCACCGCCTGACGCTTGGCGACGGTGCCGACGAGGCGCTCGCCGCCCGAGGTGAACGCGACTACGGACGGGGTCGTCCGACCACCCTCCGCATTCTCGATCACCGTCGGTTCGCCGCCCTCGAGCACAGCCATGCACGAGTTCGTCGTACCGAGATCGATTCCGATGGTCTTTGCCATTGTCTGTTTGCTCCTGTCTACCTAGCTTCTTCGATGAAAATCTTAGTGCAGTTATAGCAGATCTGACGCTTCGGCCGACCGTGTCTAGGACAGGAACAGGGCAGCGCTCGGGCACATCCGGCGGAGCGCACAGCCCGCGCAATCGGGACTCCGCGCATGACAGGTGCGCCGGCCGTGGCGCAGGAGATTGAGGTGGAACTCGAGCTCCTCGCCCGGCGGTGTGATCGCGAGCATCTGATCATGGAGCTCCTCGAAGGGGGCGCCCGGCCGGAGCACGGCAAGCCGCATCCCGACCCTGGAAACGTGGGTATCGACGGGGACGTCGCGCATTCCCAGGGCGAACAGGAGGACGCAGGCGGCAGTCTTGCGGCCGACGCCGGGCAGCGAGCACAGGTAGGCCTGGGCCTCGGGAACGGTGAGCTCGGCCAGCCAGTCGAGCGACAGATCGGACTCGGGCCGCCCACCCGAGGTGTCCGTGATGGCACGGAGGATCGCCTGGATCCTCGCCGACTTCACGTTGGAGATCCCGCCGGGGCGGATCGCCTCCTCGATCGCCTCCACCGGGGCGTCGCGGACGGCTTCCCAGGCGGAAAAACGATCGCGCAGGCGCAGGAAGGCGACGTCGCGGTTGCGGTCGTTGGTGCTCTGCGAGAGCACGGTGAGGACGAGCTCGGCGATCGGGTGACCGTGGGGCGGGGCGAGCGGGACCCCATAGACCTCGCGCAGGCGATCGCGAATGGCGCGGACGCGGCGGGCGGCGGGGCGCTTCCAGGCAGCGGCTCCGGCCGCCGCGCGCCCGGCCCGGCTATTCAAGGGCGCCCCACCGCTCACACGCCCGGGCGGCCTCCCGAACCGCCTCGGACAGGGAGGCGGCGACGGCGGGCGGGTAGAAGCCGGTGGCCGCCAGGCGCGCGAGGAGGACGCCCGTGAGGACGTCGCCCGCCCCCACCGTGCTCACCACATCCACCTCGGGGGCGCGAGCGTCGGCGTCGAGCTCGCCGCGGAGGATCGCGCCCTCGGCGCCCATGGTGAGCACCACCATCTGCGCCCCGGCTTTGAGCAGCGCGGTGGCGGCACGCTCGGGGTGGGTCTCGCCGGTCATCACCGCGGCCTCGGCGAGATTGGCGCGCACGAGCAGGGCCCCGGGTACGCAGGCGTTGGCCGTGGCCGCCGCCTCGGCCCGCGAGGGCCAGCGATGCAGGCGCAGATTGGGATCGAAGATGACGGGGCGATCGAGTTCGAGCGCGTGCTTGCGTGCCTGCATGGTCACTGCACGCTCGGCCTCGCCGACGAGGGTGTTAGATGCGAAGAAGAGCGCGTCTGAGGCCTCGACGGCCTCGGCCACGCGCGAGGCGAGCGAAGGCACGACAGTGGCGATCCCGTCGCCGTAGATCGCGTAGGTCGGCTCGCCCGCGTCGTCGATGGTCACCAGGGCAATCGGCGTGGGCGCGCCAGGCACGAGCGTGAACCACGAGAGGTCGACGCCTTCGTCCTCGAGCCGGTCGCGCAGCCACTCCCCCCAGGGATCCTCTCCCGCCCCCCCGGCCAGCGCCATGCGCCCGCCGTGGCGCTGGGCGACGATGGCCGCATTGGCGATCGCCCCTCCGAAGGTGGGGACGAAGGCATCCGCGTCGGCGACGTCCTCCACGGGACGTCGGCAGATCAGGTCGACGAGGGCCTCGCCGAGGCAGAGCGTGCTCATAGGCTGGGACGTTATCCTCGCCGCCTCAGTGCACGTCGACGATCACACGATCGAGCTCGACGAGGGACCCGTCTTCTACCACAGCTCGCCCTTCGACGGTGATCCTGTTCTGTACTTGCACGGGTCGCCGACGAGCTCAGATGACTGGATCCCCTTCCTCGAGCTCACGGGCGGGATCGCTCCCGACCTTCCCGGCTTCGGCCGTACGAGCAAGGCGGGCCACCTCGACTACTCGATGGCCGGTCACGCCGACTTCCTCGAGCGCTTTCTCGCCGAGCTCGGGATCGACCGGGTCAAGCTCGTCGTCCATGACTGGGGGGCGGGCGGCGGCCTGGTGCTCGCCCAGCGCAATCCGGACCGGGTCAAGCGCCTCGTCCTCCTCGACGCCGTTCCGCTCCTCGACGGTTTCCGGTGGCACGGGCTCTCCCGCTGGTGGCGAGCCCCGGTGATCGGCGAGCTGGCGATCGGGTCGATTTCCCGCTGGATGCTCCACCGTGCGCTGCGCCGGGCGTCGGTGCGCCCCGAGGCGTGGAGCAAGGACCGCCTGACGGCGGTGTGGGACCAGTTCGACCACGGCACCCAGCGCGCGATCCTGCGCCTGCACCGTAACGCCGACCCCCCACGACTCGCGGCCGCCGGGCTCGGGCTCGAGGAGCTCGAGATGCCGGCGCTCGTCCTCTGGGGCGAGGACGACCCCTGGCTGCGCTCAGAGCTCGCGCGCCGCTACGCCGAGCGGCTCCCGCACGCCGAGGTGGAGGTACTGGCAGAGGCCGGCCACTGGCCCTGGCTCGACCGGCCGGAGCTCATCGAACGGGTCGCCACCTTCCTCAAGTGACGCTCAACCGCGTCGGCGTGAGGCGAGCGGCGCCCGCCGTCCTCGCCGCTGGGCTCGCCGCCGCCTACCTGATCTGGTCGCCGGTCAGCGTCGACCTCGCCGTCCACCTCTTCCGGGCCAAGCTCTTCAAAGCCGAGGGCTTCGGCATCTGGGACGACTGGTGGTACTCCGGCCATCACACGCCGGGCTACAGCGTGCTCTTCCCGCCCGTCGCCGCCCTCCTCGGGCCCCAGCGCGCGGCGGCAATCGCGGTGGTGGGCACGGCGGCCCTGTTCGAGCGGCTGGCGCGCCGGTACTACGGCAAGGACGCCTGGCTCGGCGCCCTGTGGTTCGCGCTCGGCGTCGCCGCCGAGGTGTACAGCGGCCGCCTCACGTTCGCGTTCGGGCTGCTCCCCGCCGTCGCCGCCGTGCTCGCGCTGAGCCACGGACGCCGGTGGCTGGCCGCCGGCCTATGCGTCCTCACGGCCCTGACCAGTCCCGTGGCCGCGCTGTTCACGGCCTTGGTGGGGTTGGCGTACGCGGGGGCCGGGGTAGCAACGGGCCTTCGGAGCCGGGAGTTCGCCGCCAAGCGAACTCGGGGCGCATGCCGGGCCCTCAAGAGACTAGGCGCTGCCCTGGTCCCCTCCCTCGCGCCGATCGCCGTCCTCGCCGTCCTCTTCCCCGAAGGCGGCACCGAGCCCTTCGCCTTCTCGGCGCTGTGGCCGATCCTCGCCGTCGCCGCGCTCCTGCTCGTCACCCTGCCGCGGGAGGCATGGACGCTTCGCGCCGGGGTGGTCCTCTACGCCGCCGGCTGCATGCTCGCCTACGCGGTGCCCACCGCGGTGGGTGGCAACGCCGTCCGCCTGGGGTCGCTGGTGGCGGGACCGCTCGCGGCGCTCGTGCTCTGGCGCCGTCGTATGACCGTCCTCGCCCTGGCCTTGCTGCCCCTCCTCTACCTCCAGACCCAGGCCGCCGTACGCGACGTCACGCAGATCGACGCGAGCACGACGACGACCGCCTACTACCGCCCGCTCCTCGGGTACCTCTCGCGCCAGCCCGGCCCGCCCTTCCGCCTCGAAATCCCGTTCACCGCCTCCCATTGGGAAGCCTACAGGGTCGCTCCCCGCTTCCCGCTCGCGCGCGGGTGGGAGCGCCAGCTCGACGTCGAGGACAACGCGCTTTTCTACGACGGGACCCTGACCGCGAGCTCGTACGAGCAGTGGCTTCACCGCGTGGCCGTCCGCTTCGTGGCGGTCGCCGACACCGCCCTCGACTACTCGGCCCGGGACGAGGTCGCGCTCATCGACCGCGGCCTGCCCTACCTCAGACTCGTATGGCGCTCGCGCCATTGGCGCGTCTACGCGGTCGCCGACCCCGTTCCCATCGTGCGCGGGGCCACGCTCCGCGCCCTCGGCCCCGATTCGCTCACCATCGACGCGAGCAGGGCCGGGCGCATCTCCGTGCGCGTGCGCTTCACGCCGTACTGGGCGCTCTCCGGGGCGCCCGGGTGCGTCGCTCCCGACGGTGGCTTTACGCGTCTGACCCTCCGCCGCGCCGGAGAAGTGAGGCTCGTCATTCGCTTCGCGCTCGACCGCGTCGGGGCGCGGTCCCCGCGCTGCAGCTAGGAGTTGCCGCGGGAGGGGTCGATAGCATGCCGCGTGACATGCGCCAAAGGCTTCGCTCGTTCGAGGCGCGGGCGTTCCCGCACGGGGGGCGGGACGCGCTTCGCCAGTTCCTCCTGTTCGCTGCGGCCTATGCGCTCTACCAGGTGGTACGTGGCCTCGTCGACGGCAACGACGTGGCGAGGGCGTCTTGGAACGCGACGAGGATCATCGACCTCGAGCGCACCCTCCACGTGTTCGTGGAGCCGAACATCCAGGCGTGGACCTCCAATGTCCACTGGCTCATGGATGGCGCCGACTGGGTCTACCTCAATGCCCACTACGCCGTCACCATCGGCGTCCTCCTCTACCTCTACAAGGTCAGGCACGCCTCCTTCTGCTTCGTGCGCAACGCCTTCATGATCGCCATGGCGATCGCGCTCGTGGGCTACGCGCTGTACCCGACCGCGCCGCCGCGGCTCATGCCCGAGTGGGGCTTCGCGGACTCGATCAAGACCTTCACGGGTTTCTCGATCGAGGATCATTCGGTCAAGTCCCTCCTCAACCTCTATGCGGCGGTGCCCTCGATTCACGTCTGCTTCGCGATCCTCGTGGGCTGGCCGATGGCGAAGCTCGTCCGCCGCCCCTGGCTCAAGCTGCTCTGGGTTCTCTACCCCCTACTGGTCACCTTCGCCGTCGTCGCCACCGGTAATCACTACCTGACCGACGCCTTCCTGGGCGCGGTCACGGCCGGGGTGGCGATGCTCATCGCCGATCGGTTCCTGGCCCGCGCGCGCCCGCATGCCTGGTCGCTCGGCGGCCAACCGGCCAGCGCCGTCGGCGCGGCAACGAGCTGATCGATGCCCGAACAGACAGAACGGGTCCGGCGCCCGCGCTCAGATCGCCCTCGGCGCGAGAACCAGGAGATCTCGGCCGCGGTCCGCGAGCGCCTGATCGAGTCTCGACTCACCCCGAACGCCATCTCGCTCACCGGGTTCGCGCTCAATCTCGCCGCCGCCGCCCTCGTCGTCGATCGCCTCTTCTTCCTCGCCGGCGTCGCCTTCATCGTCGGTTCGATCATGGACACACTCGACGGCCGCTACTCCCGGATGTCGGGCAAGGGCACTCCCTTCGGAGCCTTCCTCGACTCGACGCTCGACCGGCTCGAGGAGGGGATCGTGCTCACCGCGGTCGGGGCCTATTTCGCCTCGCGCCACGACCAGCTCGCCGTCGCCGCCGTGGTCGCCGCGGTGCTGTTCTCGCTCATGGTCTCCTACACCCGCGCGCGAGCCGAGGCGCTCGGCGTCGCCTGCAAGGTCGGCCTGGCCACCCGGCCGGTCAGAGTGGTGATCCTCTCAGCCGGCCTGGTGTTCGCCAGAGGGGCCTCGCTTGGCCATTTCCAGCTCCTCGCCCCGGCGGTCTACGTGCTCGCGGTGCTCGCGGTGGTGACCACGGCGCAGCGGATCCTCCACGTGAGACGCGAGCTGGCGAAATCGGCCGGCCACGCGCCCGACTGACCAACACAATCGGCGTCCGCCGATGTAACAAACCTTGGCTCTGGGACTACATTGTCCGTGGCCATGGCGCGCAGCGCGCCAGGCCCGCGGCGGCTCCACGCCGCGACCTTTTCAGCGGAGGCCTCTTCATCGTGAGCAAGACCAACGGTTCCCCCAACGGCGCCGGGCGCTACCAGAGCGACAAGGTGCGAGTCGCCATCATCGGCGTCGGCAACTGCGCGAGCTCGTTCGTGCAGGGCGCCCAGTACTACCGGGACGCTCCTGCTCACGAGCAGGTCCCCGGCCTCATGCACGTCGATCTCGGCGGTTACCACATCCGCGACATCGAGTTCACAGCCGCCTTCGACATCGACGCCGACAAGGTCGGCAAGGATCTCTCGGAAGCGATCTTCGCCGGCCAGAACAACACCTTGAAGTTCGTTGATTCGGTGCCCAAGCTCGGCGTCGAGGTCCAGCGGGGAATGACCCACGACGGCCTCGGCAAGTACCTCAAGGAGAAGATCGTCAAGGCGCCCGGCCCCACGGTCGACATCGTCGAGGTCCTCCAGGCCACCAAGACCGACGTCGTGGTCTCCTATCTACCCGTCGGCTCCGAGGAGGCGACGAAGTGGTACGTCGAACAGGTACTCGAGGCCGGCTGTGGACTGGTCAACTGCATCCCCGTGTTCATCGCCCGCGAGCAGTACTGGGATAAGCGCTTCAAGAAGGCCGGCGTTCCCATCGTCGGCGACGACATCAAGTCGCAGGTCGGCGCGACCATCGTCCATCGCACCCTCGCCCGCCTGTTCCACGAGCGCGGGGTGAAGATGCTCCGCACCTCCCAGCTCAACGTCGGCGGCAACATGGACTTCTACAACATGCTCGAGCGTGAGCGCCTGGAGTCCAAGAAGATCTCCAAGACCAATGCCGTCACCTCGGTCATGGGCCACGAGCTCCCGAAAGGAGACGTCCACGTCGGGCCCTCGGACTACGTCCCGTGGCTGACGGACCGCAAGTGGGCCCACATCCGCATGGAGGGCCAGGCCTTCGGCGACGTGCCCCTCAACCTGGAGCTCAAGCTCGAGGTGTGGGACTCGCCCAACTCCGCGGGGATCGTCATCGACGCGGTCAGGTGCTGCAAGCTCGCGCTCGACCACGGCCTCAGCGGCCAGCTCGACGGGCCCAGTTCCTATCTGATGAAGTCGCCGATGCATCAGCGGCCGGACGAGGAGGCCCGCGCGCTCACTGAGCGCTTCGTCGCCAAGTACACGCGCACGGCGGCGCCCGCGACGGCTCGGTCCACCACGCGTCGCGCGGCCGCCAAGCCACCCGTCAAGAAGTAGGCGGGGGGCGTCCGGCACGCCCTCGCGCTCTATCCTCGCCGGCGTGACCCCGGAGCGCCTCGCCATCGCGCAGGTGACGCCGTTCGCCTGGGAGGCGACGAACGAAGTCAACGAGTACGTCGGCCGGGTGGCCGGCGAGCTCTCCCGCCGCGGCCACCGCGTAGTGATCATCGCCCCATCGAATTCGAGCGCGCTGGTGCGCGACTCGCGGCGGGCGATCCGAGCCGCCCGCGAGCAGCCCGAGCTGTTGCTCGAGCGGGCCGAGGGGGAGCCGCTCGTCCTCGGCGTCGGTGAGGTCCTGCCCTTCTCGGCGACGAGACGGCGCGCCTCCTCGCTGCCCATGGATGTGGCGAGGACGATCGAGGACGCGCTCACCGCCCTCCCCCTGGACGTCGTTCACGTCCACGAGCCGTTCGCGCCGAGCGCGGCGAGCGTCGCCCTGCGCAACTCGCGCGCGCTCAACGTGGGGAGCTTCCACGCACCCACCGAGCGGATCCTCTCAACCCAGCTCGCGCGCCCGCTCGTCGAGCTCCTGTTCAGCCGCCTCGATGCCCGCACCGCGAGCTTCACCGCCACCCGCGACCTCGTGCAACGCTACTTCCCGGGCGATTACCGGGTGATCATGCCCGGCGCCGACCCGGCCGAGCGGCGCGCTCAGGGCGGCCCGGTGGAGATCGTCATGGTCGCCGAGGAGGAGCGGGCGGCCCTGCGGGTGTTCCTGCGCGCGCTGCGCGCCCTCCCCTCCGAGCCCGAGTGGCGGGCCAGCGTGTGGTCATCGCGCACGCTCGCGGCCCCGGCAACGCTGCGGCGAGACCTCGCGGAGCGGGTTCGCTTCATCGGTTCCGAGCGAACCGAGAAGCAGGTCCTCGCGGACGCCGACATCGTCGTGCTCGCCTCGGAGGGGATCCGCCCGACGCCGGGGACGCTGGTGCGCGCGCTGGCGGCGGGAGCGGTGCCCGTGACCTCGCGCCTTGCCTCCTACGACGAGCTCCTGTGCGAGGGCGAGTACGGGCTCGAGTTCGAGCCGGGAGACGCGGAGACCCTCGGTGCTCACCTCACGGGCCTGATTGCCGACCCGGAGCTGCGCGAGGGACGGCGGGCGCGTGCCGACCCACTGCGCGCGAGGCTCTCCTGGGGCCGGGTGACCGACGAGCTCGAGGGCATCTACACCTTCCTGGCCGCGCGCCGCCACGTCGACGCGGTGCGCGCCCCGGTGCGCAAGCGGGTCGCCTCGCGCCCGTTCATCGACGTCGACCTCCACATGCACACCGACCACTCTTACGACTGCGCGACGCCGGTCGAGGTCTTGCTCGCCCACGCTCGGCTGCGCGGGCTCGGCGCCATCGCGGTGACCGACCACAACGAGGTCTCGGGCGCCCACGAAGCGCGTGCCAAGTCGGGTGGCGTCAAGGTCATCGTCGCCGAGGAGATCAAGACCGCCGACCAGGGCGAAGTCATCGGGCTGTTCATCGAGGACAAGATCGCCCGGGGCATGACCCTCCAGGAGACGATTGCCGAGATCAAGCGCCAGGGCGGGCTCGTCTACGTCCCACACCCCTTCGATCGCCTGCACTCGGTGCCCGATTACGAGCATCTCCTCGACGTGCTCGACGACGTCGACGCCATCGAGGTGTTCAACCCGCGCGTCGCCATCGCCGAGTTCAACGAGGAGGCCGTGCGCTTCGCCGCCAAGTACCGCATCCCTGCCGGTGCGGGCTCCGATGCACATGTGCCCCAGGGCCTCGGCTCGGTCCGCATCCGCATGCGCGACTTCGACGGCCCGGAGGAGTTCATGGCAGCGCTCCGCGACGCCGACATCGTCCGCAATCCCGCCAGCCTGCTCTACGTCCAGGCCTTGAAATTCCTGCAGACACGGGCTTTACCGGCCCCTGCGCGCCGTGCTTCACGCGAGCGCCGGGTGCGACGGGCGACCCGCAAGCCGTGATGCAAAAGCCGCTGCACGCACGCAAGTCCTGATGCACTCGCAAGGACAAGCAGGCGCGCCGTCCAATCGAGGGGTCGTGCCCGCGACCGACGACGAGATCCGTGAGAAATATCTCGAACGTGCGATCCGCGAGCTCAACACACTGACCCGCGAGATCCTCGCGTGCCCGTACTGCCCGCACGGCAACCTGATGCCGGTCCTCGGGTCCGGCCACCCCCAGGCCGACGTGTTCCTGATCAAGTACTCGGCCCGGCCCGCCGAGGTCGAGGAGGGCGTCGCCTTCTACGGGCGCACCGGCAACGCGCTGATGAAGTCGCTCAAGCGCCTGCAGATCGATCCGCTCGTGGTCTACGGGACGCTGTGCGTGAAATGTCCGGTGCTCGATCCGGTGATGGCCGATCCGGCGTGCATCGCCCGGCTCGTCGAGGAGCTCGCGATCGTCCAGCCCAAGATCGTCGTGGTCATGGGGGAGGAAGCCCTGGCCGTGGTCAACGACCTCGAGATCCCCCTGGCGCGCCCGCTCAGTCCCGACCTCGGGACGCTGCAAAGGCTGACGCCGACGATCGAAGCCCTGTTCGTCCCCAGCATCGACGAGGCCCTCGACGAGGAGAGCGCCAAGCGCGCCTTCTGGTCATCCTTCCGGGTGCTCGGGCAGTGGTGGTCCGACCTGCCGCCCTATTAGGCCCGCCGCGATTAGCCGCGCGGCCCAGCGGTAAGACTCGCGCCATGAGCCTCGAGGAGGACAGCACCGATCTCAGCGGGCGCTGCCAGGAGTGCGGCGCCAAGCTGACCTCGGCCGAGATGCAGGCGGCGCTCGAATCGGGCGGCCCGGCGCTGTGCTCGGTGCATGCCGGCGAGGTCGTGCCCCTGGCCGAGGAGGAAGAGGGCTTCGGAGGCTAGGGCCGGTGCGGGGCGGCTAGGTCGTGAGTCGGATCACGGCGCTAGGGAATCCGCACGATGATCTTGCCGAGCTTGCCTCCGGCGGCGAAGCGCTCGTAGGCCTCGGCCACCTGGTCGAGGGAATAGGTGGCGGCGACCGGCACCTTCACGGTTGCGGCGGCGAGGAGGGGCAGCACCGAGCGCTCGACGGCGCGGGCGGTGAGCGCCTTCTCCTCGAGCGGCCGCGAGCGCAGGGTGGAGCTGTAGATGCGCCCGCGCTTGGCCATGAGCATCGCCAGGTTGAGCTCGGCCTTGGCGCCGCCGCCGATGCCGATGACGGCGATCCGGCCCTCGGTAGCGAGCGCGCTCAGGTTCTCCGCCAGGTTGGGGGCCCCGACGAGCTCGAGGATGACGTCGAAGGGGCCATGAGCGGCAAAGTCCTCGCACTCGACCGCCTCCGCGCCCAGCGCGGCGACCTCGTCGCGGAGCTCGGGCCTGCGTACGCTGGCGGTGACGCGGGCGCCGATGGCATGACCGAGCTGCACGGCCGCGGTCCCCACTCCGCCCGCCGCCCCGTGGACGAGCAGGCGCTCGCCGGTCCTCAGCCCCGCCTGGGTGAAGAGGGCGTCGTAGGCGGTGGTGAAGACCTCGGGCGCGCCTCCCGCCTCGTCCCAGGACAGGTTCTCGGGCACGGGCATGAGCACGCGCTCGTGGGCCACCACGAGCTCGGCCTGGGCGCCCCCGCCGACGATGGCCATGACCCGGTCTCCCTCGGAGAAGCGGGTGGCCTTGGGCCCGAGCGTCGCCACCTCGCCGGCGAACTCCATCCCCGGGATGTCCTGTGGGGCTCCGGGAGGAGCCGGGTAACGGCCCCGGAGCTGGAGCATGTCGGCGCCGTTGAGGCCTGCCGCGCGCACGCGGACGAGGATCTCCTCGCTGCCGGGCTCGGGATCGGGGTGCTCAAGGACGTGAAGTTCCCCGTCGCGGATGGTCGCCGCCCGCATCGGGGTCAGACCACCCGGTCCAGCACCGCCACGCACTCGATGTGCGGCGTCTGGGGGAACATGTCGACCGGCTGCACGGGCCCGAGAGCGTATCCGGCTTCGACGAGCTGGGCGGCGTTGGGCGCGAGGGTGGTGGGATTGCAGGAGACGTAGACGATGCGCCGCGGTGACGCTTCGATGATGCGGCGCACGATCTTCTGCGAGAGGCCGGCGCGGGGCGGATCGACGACGAGCACGTCCGGGCGCCCGGCGCGGTCGACGAGCTCGCGGAGCGCGAGGCGCACGTCGCCGGCGAAGAAGTGCGTCCCGTCGATCTCGTTGAGCTTGGCGTTGGAGATGGCGTCGGCCACCGCCGCGGGCACAACCTCGAGACCCCACAGCTCGGCGGCGCGAGGGGCGAGAAGCAGGCCGATCGTCCCGATCCCGCAGAAGAGGTCGTACACGCGCTCGAAACCCGAGAGCTGCGCGCGCTCGACGGCAATGGCGTACAGGCGCTCGGCCATCTCGGTGTTGGTCTGGAAGAAGGCCTCGGGTGAGATACGCACGCGCATGCCGCCGATCTCCTCGTCGAGGTAGTCGGCGCCCGAGACGAGCTCGGTCTCCCCTCCCGTGGTTGTTTCCCCGACACTCGCGCTGCGCGTCCACATCACCCCGTCGCAGTTCGCGGCGGCGGCCAGCGCGGCGGCGTCGATCGTCCCCGGAGCGGTGACCAGGCGGGTCTGGAGCTGCCCGGTACGGCGACCCTCGCGCACCACGAGATTGCGCAGCAGCCCCTCGCCGGTGCGGCGGTCGTAAGGCGCGTACCCCTGAGCCCGGCACCATTCGACGACGCGCTCGCGGACAGCGTTGGCCGGCTCTGAGGCGAGCAGGCAATCGGACACCTCGACGATCTCGTCCCAGCGCCCGGGAGCATGGAAGCCGCAGATGAGCCGGCCCGTGGCGTCGGAGCCGAACGAGTACTCGAGCTTGTTTCGGTAGCGCCACGTTTCGGTCGCGGGCACGATCGGCTCGACGCGGACTCCGCCCAATCCGCCCAGGCGGGTCAGAGCCTCGGAGACCTGCGCCTCCTTGACCTCGAGCTGGCGCTCGTAGCGGAGCACCTGCCAGGGCGCACCCGGGTGCTCGGCCACGGCGGCGATGCGGTCAGGACCGGGCTCGAGGATCTCGGTGGCGCGAGCCTCGGCGTAGGCCCGCTTGGCTTTCCCGACCGTGGCCCGCACCCGATCGCCGGGCATCCCGCCCTGCACGAAAACCACGTAGCCCTCGCGCCGCGCGACACCGGCTCCCCCGTAGGCCAGGGAGTCGATGGTGAGCTCGAGCTCGGCCCCGCGCGCGGGCCTGGGAGTTGGTGTTGTCTCAGTCGCCACCCCGACTAGGATGGCAGGCGCATGGACCTGCAGGCATACCGGGAGCTGGCCGAGGAGTTCCTCGCCGAGCTCACCGGCGAGTACTACCGGCACTACGCGGGCCTCAAGGACGAGTTCGAGATCGAGGCGATCTACGCCCAGCACGACGCGCTGTTCACCCGGGGGGCGGTCGAGGAGCTCCGCGAGCAGGCCGCCGCGCCGCCCCCGGGAAGCGACGAGCGCCGGCGCCGGCGCATGCTCCTGGACTTCGCGATCGAGGGTCATCTCGGCCAGGCCACCAAGTCGCTGGACGCCGAGCTCGCCCGTCGTGAAGCCGAGCTCTCGATCGAGCTCGACGGCGAGCGAATCGGATTCCGCGAGTCCTCGGTGACGCAGGCCAACGAGCCCGACGCAGGACGACGGGCGGAGATCGAGGAGGCCAGGCTCGCCCTCACCGACCAGGAGCTGAACCCGCTCTATCGCGAGGTCCTCGAGCACCAGCACGCGCTCGCCCGCGACCTCGGATACCCGAGCTACCTGGACATGTGCGCGTCGCTCCAGGGCATCGACTTCGGCGTGCTCCACCGCCAGACCGAGGCGTTCGCGGCGGCGACCGAGACGAGTTACGCCACCCTGGTGGAACCCGAGCTGCGGCGGACGCTGGGGATCGGCTTCGACAAGCTTCGCCGCTCTGACCTTCCGCGCTTCTTCCGCGACGCGGGCGCCGACGCCAGCTTCCCGGCCGACCGCTTGACGGAGAGCTTCATCGCTACCGCCCGCGGCCTCGGGCTCGATGTCGCCGCCAACCCCGGCGTCGTCCTCGACACCGACCGGCGGCCCAAGAAATCGCCCCGGGCCTTCTGCGCGCCGGTGCGCGCGCCAGGTGAGGTGTACCTGGTGATCGCCCCCGTGGGGGGTCGCGACGACTTCGCCGCTCTGTTCCACGAGGGCGGCCACACCGAGCACTTCGCCAATGTCGACCCGGCGCTCCCGTTCGAGTTCCGCCTGCTCGGCGACAACGCCATCACCGAGGCCTACGCCTTCCTCTTCCAGCACCTGACCGAGGATCCCGAGTGGCTGCGCCGCAATCTCGGTGTCGAGGACGCCGGAGCCATGTCGGCCTACGCTCGCGCGCACCGCCTCGTCTACCTGCGCCGCTACGCCGCCAAGTTTGCCTACGAGCTCGAGCTTCACGGCTCGAGCGACGGCGGGCTCGACGCCTTCGCCGACCGCTACGCCGAGCTTCTCTCGAGCGCCCTGTGGGTCGACTGGCCGCGACAGAGCTTTCTCGCCGACGTCGATCCCGGCTTCTACTGCGTGGCCTACCTGCGCGCCTGGGCCCTGGAGACGCAGCTCCGTGCTCATCTGCGCGAGCAGTTCGGGCCCACCTGGTTCGACGACGCCGAGGCGGGAGCCACCCTCCGCGCGCTGTGGCGCGACGGCCAGCGCCTGACTCCCGAGGAGCTGCTGCGCGAGGTCACCGGCAAGCGTCTGGATTTCAGCGTGATGCGGGAGGAATTGGGCATCGCTTAGTGCGCCCGAGATCCTCCGCCGGCCATGCCCGCGGTCGCGACCTGCTATAGCCTGTAGCTCGGGCGTCTACGAAAGGCTCTTCCCATGACCCGAGCCTGTTGCCCAAGCTGCCGTGTGCGCTTCACCCGTGCTGCGTCGGCATACCTCACGACCTGCCCCGAATGCGGGGACCCTGTACGACTAGACCTCACGGCGCGAGATGCCATGGGGTATGTGCTCCATGACTCGCGCGACGCCGCGGGCGGCCTTCCGGTCGCGATCGCGGTGGCCTTTCCCGACCAGGACCAACCAGGAGGAGATCCATGGCAGCCAAGCATAAGGTGACCGTTTCCGCGCAACCGGCCAAGCACCGCCCCACGCCGGCGGAACGACGGGCAGCACAGGTGGAGATGATCTCGACCAAGCAGGCCGACCTCAAGCGCGAAGCCGCTGAGCGGCGGGCCAAGCGGGCGCTGCTCGACGCCGCTATTTGAACTTCGAGATGTCGATCGCGTTGGGCGGCGGCGTCAACGAGACCGGCTGGTCAAACTCATTGAGCACGATGCGCCCGCCCTGTCCGCCCTTCTTGACGATCTCGAGCGGATAGGGCTTGCCCGTGGTGGCGACGTAAAGGGTGCCCCCCTGCGCGCTGTCGCGCACGCCGACGGCGTTCTGACCATTGATCGTGCTCGTTCCCGTCTTGGTCAGGGCGCCGTGAGTCGAGAGAACGGTACTGAGCAGCGCGTGGAGGTTGCTGAGTTGGGCGAGGGAGGCGAACTGGCCGCTAGCGGGTGCCTTGAGCCATTTGCCCTGGAAGACCTGCGCGGCCGCGGCGCCCCCGAAGTGCTTCCAGAAGTCGGGACTGCCGTTGATGTAGACCTCCTGGCCGATGACCTCGATCTGGAAGCTCAGACCGCCCTCGGACATCGCGCCCTTGCCGCCCTGACCAGAGACGAGATGAAGGTTCAGGGTGATGGGCGAGCTTCCGCTGATGACCTTGCCGGAGATGTGAGCGGACTTGGCGCTGTCGATCGCGTTGAGCGCGGAGCTGACGATCTCGTTGGGCGACTTGGCGGCGACCCCGTTACCCGAGGAGGACGCTCCCCCGCCGCACGCCGAGATGGCGCAGGCGACGAGCACAGAGCAAGCCGCCCACGCGGCGATCCGGCAGCGCATACGCGCGCAGCCTAACCAATCGTCCAGCGCCGTGCTCCGACCCGTTGCTCGCTAAAGCGCCTTCTCGATCGCCCCGAGCACCGTTTTCCGATTGCCATGGCGCCGCTCGTAGTCGCGGACCTTGCGGAGCTCAGGGGGCGTCAGGCCGCCGAGCCGGTCGACGACCTGGCCCGCGGTGAGATCGTCGTAGCCGAGGACCGGGAAGGCGGGACCGACGCCGACGGTGCGCCGCGCGCGGTCGGCGCTCCGCACGATGCGATCGACCGACTCGGAGCGCAGCGCCTTCTCGGTCTGCTCGCGTCCGCGCCGGACGAGCTCGGCCACCAGGTCGTTGGCGTCGGCGCGGGTGACGCGGCCACGCTCGGCGAACTCGTCGAGAGTGTCCTGGATGCGCTCGCGCGTGAGGACGACGAGGTCGCGGCCCTTGGAGCCATCGGACCCGCCGGATCCGGGCTTGGATTTAGGTGCGGTCATCTCCTCTTCCCTCTGGGCGCGAACCTACTCGACCTCGCGCAGTACTGCCCCGATTGTGCGAGGGTTACACCCAGTCAGCGGACGAGTAACTCGAGCAGCGCCTTCTGCGCATGGCGGCGATTCTCGGCCTGATCCCAGATCCGCTCGCGATCGCCGTAGAGGACCTCGGCGGTGATCTCTTCCCCCACGTGCGCGGGCAGGCAGTGGAGCGCGATCGCGTGGGGCGCCGCGTGGTCGAGCAGGTCATCGTCGATGCGATAACGAGCCAGGGCGGTGCGGCGCGCCTCGGCGCTGGCGGCGTCATCGCCCATGCTCACCCAAACGTCGGTGTAGACGGCATCGGCGCCCGCCGCCGCCTCGGCCGGATCGGTGAAGAGCTCCGCTCCCGCCACCGGCTCGAGCGTGAACGCGGACGGTGCGGCGATGCGGACCTTGACACCGGCCAGCGCTCCCACGATGGCCAGCGAGCGCGCCACGTTGTTTCCGTCCCCGACGTAGGCGAGGGTGAGTCCCTCGAGGTGGCCGAACGTCTCGCGCAACGTGAGCAGGTCGGCCAGGGCTTGGCAGGGGTGGTGGCCGTCGGTGAGCATGTTGATGACGGGCACGGTGGCGTACCGCGCGAACTCCTCCAGGAGCGCGTCGGGGCCGGTCCTGATCCCGATCGCGGCGACGTGTCGCGAGAGCACGAGCGCGGTGTCGCGGATGGTCTCGCCACGGCTGAGCTGAAGTTCATCGCTGCGCAGCACCACCGGGTGTCCGCCGAGCTCCACGATCCCCACCTCGAAGGACACCCGCGTCCGTGTCGAGGGCTTCTGGAAGATCAGGGCGACGGTGCGGCGCGCGAGCGCATCTGCACTCAGGGGGGCCGCCTTGAGCTCGAGCGCTCGGTCGATGAGCGCCCGCAGCTCCTCGGGGCGCAGCTCCGCTCCGGTGAGGAAGTGGCGAGTCAAGCGCAGGAGTGTACGTTGACCGCACTGGGTAGCCTGAGAGGGACCATGGCTTCGGAGGAGTCGAAGAATCCGGAGGAGCACGCCGCGGCAGCAAGGCCGCGCAACGGCGTAGCCGGCAGAGCCGCCAAGGGCGCGGGAAAGACTGCGTTGCGCGGCGCGGGCTGGACTGCTCGGAAAGCGGGCCGCGCGGCTTTTGCAGGCGGCAAGGCCGCAGTGTCGGCGGGGCGGCGCTCGGGCCGGCGCGACGAAAGCTAGCTTCCGCTCGCGGGCGCTATTCCCCGCCCGTGATGCGTCCGGGACCGCGCAGTCCGAAGCCGCGCAGCATCAGGAGCGCCTTCTCTCCGAGCCCCCCGTGGGCGGGGAGGACCCCGAGCTGGACGGCGGCGTCGTAGAGGTCGAAGAACACGCGGGCGCGAAAGAGGACGTCCTCCTTGACCTCGGCGTAGACCACGGCGTGCACGACGACGAAGCGGTTGGTGGGGGGCAGGCCCTCGAGCGGCGCCCGGTGGGTGCCGAGGAGCTTGCACGGGGCGGCGAAGAAGCGCTCGCCCGAGAGCCGCTCCCCGGTGCGGTCGAGGCGGGCGTCGGGGAAGGCCGCCCACAGCCGTTCGGCGTGGGCGACGAGGGCTTCGAGGCCCTCCAGCGGTTCGGTGGTAGTGGGATCCTCGTAGTGCACGCGGGGGTCGCAGACGCCCTCGAAGGCCTCGGGATCCTTGCCCGACCAGGCCGCCTCCCAGCGGTCGATGAGCGGCTCGAAGCTCATTCGGCGCCCACCGTCCCGGGCTCCGGGACGGCCAGGTCCGCCATCCCCAGGGCCGTGGTGGACGCCTCGGCGTAGCGCCGGCGAGGGATGCGACCGGCGCCGCGGGCCACGCGCCCAGCCTCGACGGCACCGGCGATGGCCCGCGCCATGGCCACGGGGTCGTGGGCGCGCGAGATGGCGCTGGCGCAGAGCACGGCGTCGCAGCCGAGCTCCATGGCCAGGGCCGCGTCCGAGGCCGTCCCCACGCCGGCGTCGAGGATCACGGGCACCCCTGCCCGCTCGATGATGATCGAGAGGTTGTAGGGGTTGCCGATTCCCATCCCGCTGCCGATCGGAGACCCCAGCGGCATCACCGCCGCGCACCCCACGTCCTCCAGGCGCCGGGCGAGAACGGGGTCATCGGTGGTGTAGGGCAGGACTACGAAGCCGTCGTCGACGAGCGTCTCCGCCGCTTCGAGGAGCTCGGGGGCGTCGGGGAGCAGGGTGCGATCGTCCCCGATCACCTCGAGCTTGATCCAGTCGGTCTGGAAGGCCTCGCGGGCGAGCCTGGCGGTGACCACGGCGTCGCGGGCGGTGAAGCATCCGGCGGTGTTGGGGAGGACGGTGACGCCTGCCGCATCGAGGACGTCGATGATCCCCCCCCGCGCGTCAGGGTCGATGCGGCGCAGGGCGACCGTGCACAGCTCGGTGCCCGACGCCCGCAGGGCCGCCGCGAGGATGTCGTGGTTGGTGAAGCCGCCGGTGCCGAGGATCAGGCGCGAGCCCAGCGGGCGGCCGGCGATGACGAGCTCGTTCTCCACCCTCTCATCCTCCCTGAATCGCCGAGACGACCTCGACCTGGTCGCCTTCGCGGAGCGCGAGGTCGAGCCAGTCGCGGCGCGGGACCACCTCTCCCTGGACGGCGACGGCGACGCCGCGGGCCACCTCGGGCACGCCCAGTTCCGCGAGCACTCCTGCCACGGTGGCGCCGTCCGGGAGCTCGGTGGCCGTGCCGTTGACGGCGACGATCATCGCGCGCGCGCCTCCGCCGCGGCGAAGCGGGCCGGCGCGACTGAGGCGGCCTCGGCGACGGGCTCCTCCCCGAGCAGGCCGGAGACCACGAGCTCCGCGGTCAGCGGCGCCAGGAGGATCCCGCCCCGGTGATGCCCGGTGGCCCAGTGGAGCCCCGAGACGGCGCCGGGGCCGATCGCCGGGACGCCGTCGGGCGTAGCGGGGCGCAGCCCCGCCGAGAGCTCGTCGACCTCGAGCTCGGAGAAGCCGGGGACAAGTTCGATCGCCTCGCGCAGCAGCGCGAAGGCGGCGCCCGCGGTGACGCTGCGGTCAAAGCCCCGCTCCTCCATGGTGGCGCCGAGCACGTAGCGCCCATCCCCGCGGGGCACGATGTAGCCGCCTCCCATGCGGAGCACGTGCCCCACCAGGCCGGGGCCCGAGGGATCGTGGAGGCGGAGGATCTGCCCCTTGACGGGCCGGATCGGCATCTGGGCAAAGGGCGGGAGGCCGGCAAGGTGACCGGACCAGGGCCCGGCCGCGACCACGAGCTGCTGGGCGGGCAGACGCTCGCCGCAGGCAAGCACGACGCCGGCGATGCGGTCACCGTCGCAGGCCACCTCGACGACCTCGGCTCCGGTGCGGAGCACGCCGCCCGCGCACTCCACCGCCTCGGCGAGCGCTGCCGTCAGGCGGCGGGGATCGATGGCGTGGTCGCCGGGAACCTCGAGGGCGAGCCTGAGCGCCGGGGCCAGGGCCGGTTCCATCCGCCGGGCGGCGCTCGGGAGCAGCCGGGTCACCTCGAGCCCGAGGGCGCAGCGCATCTCGAACTCGCGCTCGAGCGCTTCGGCCTCGTCGGCGTCCCGGGCCACCGCGAGGGTGCCGCAGCTCAGGTAGCCGGGATCGGTGCCGGAGGCATCTGCGAGCTCGGCCACGAAGGCTTGATAGGTCGCGGCGGCGCGAAGACCGAGGGCCAGGACTCCGCGCTCGGCCAGGCTCGCCTCGCTGATGGGCGCGAGCATTCCCGCCGCCACGTACGAGGTCTCAGAACCGAGCCGGCGACGCTCGAGCACGGTCACCCGCAGCCCCGCCTGGGCGGCCCGCCAGGCCACCGCGAGGCCAATTACTCCGCCGCCGATCACGACGACGTCGAGATCGGGCGATGCTCCATTGTGGTCGTACATACGCTGCCTCCCTGCGCGGGCATTACCCCGATCAGGTTCAGACGGTCGGCGGATCTGTATTTCCGCCCTCTCAGCCCAACGGTTGGGCTCCCGTTCCCAGCAATGTTAGCGCCGCAGGCATGGCAGACTCAGGTCTGTGTCCGACCGCCGTGAGCGACTGCGCAGCGCCCGCCTGTACCTCGTATGCGACGAGCGACCCGAGGCCTTTCTCGAGCTCGCGTTGCGCGGCGGCGTCGACATCGTGCAGCTGCGGATGAAAGATGCCTCTGAGGAGGCGATCGTGCACGCCGCCGAGACCTTCGCCCGCTGCTGCGCCGACCACGGTGCGCTCTTCATCCTCAACGATCGTCCCGATCTGGTGGCCGAGACCGGCGCCGACGGCGTGCACGTGGGCCAGGAGGACGCGTCGGTGAGCGCCGCACGAGCGCTCGTCGGCGTTGAGCGCCTGGTGGGGCTCTCCACCCATACGCCCGCCCAGATCGCCGCCGCCACCGGAGTCGACTACATCGGCGTCGGCCCCGTGCACGCCACACCGACCAAGCCGGGGCGCCCGGCCGTCGGTCTCGAGCTCGTGCGTCACGCCGCCGCCCACGCCCGCGTGCCCTTCTTCGCCATCGGCGGGATCGAGGTGGCGGGCGCGCCCGAGGTCGCAGGCGCCGGCGGGCGCCGCATCGCCGTCGTCCGGGCGCTCACCGAGGCCGAGGATCCGCTGCGGGCGGCGCGGCAGCTGCGGGCGGCGCTGGAGACGGACACGACGCGAAGCGAGGCCGGCGTTGGCGCAGCGTAGCCGCAAGCGGGGGCGCCGCGAGAAGGCCGCAGGTTCGGCACCGTCGAAGCCGCGGACGGCTCCGGCGGCGCGGACGGCTCCGGGCGCGCGGACGGCTCCGGGGGCCCCCGAGGCTCCGGGCGCCCGGGCCCGGGCTCCCTACGCCCGTTCGGCAGCGCGCAACGAGGCGGCACGCGCGACGCTCACCCCCTACGCCGAGGGCGAGCGACCGTGGCCGATCGTGGTCAGCGCCATCGTGGCGACCCTGTTCGGCGGCTTCAACCTCGTCTCGTTCCTGATCGGGGCGAAACTGAAAGTCGGCGGCCAGAAGCCGGGGACGGCGGGGGTGCTCCTGTTCGCGCTCGTGATGTTCGTGTGCGCCGGCGGGATGTGGCGCATGCGCTACTGGGCGGTGCTCGGATTCCAGGCCCTGCTCGTGCTCGTGCTCCTCACCTTCGCGGTCCTCCTCATCAAGGTCTCGAACTTCGCCGGCCTCGCCGTGTGCGTTGCCGGGCTGGCGGCGGGGGGCATCCTCTTCTACAAGCTCGTGCGCGCCATGGGGCGCATGCAGGTCCCGGTGCGCGAGCGACGCTGACATCGCAAGCGACTCCGCTAGGCTGGATCAGATGCCGGAAAACGCTTACGACTGCGTGGTTATCGGCTCGGGCCCCGGCGGCTACGTCGCCGCGATCCGGGCTGCTCAGCTCGGGATGAAGACCGCGGTGATCGAGAAGGATCGCGTCGGCGGGCGGTGCCTGAATTACGCCTGCATCCCCGCCAAAGCCGTCCTGCGCTCGGCTGACATCCTCACCGAGGTTCGTGAGGCGGGAGACTACGGGATCAAGGTCGGGGCGCCCGAGGTCGACTTCTCGGCGGTGAGCGCCCGCCGCGAGAAGGTCGTCGCCACCCTGACCGGAGGAGTGGCCGGTCTCTTCAAGAAGAACCACATCGACCTGATCGAAGGCGAAGGCGCGCTCGCCGGCCCCGGCCGCGTCATCGTCGGCGGTGCCGAGATCGAGGCGAAGACGATCATCGTCGCCGCCGGGTCGGTCAAGCGGCCGATCCCCGGCGCTCAGTTCGGCGGCCGGGTGATCGGGACCGAGGAGGCATGGGCGCTGACCGAGCTGCCGAAGACGCTCGCCGTCGTGGGTGCCGGCGCGTCGGGCAGCGAGATCGCCTCCGCCTATGCCCGGCTCGGGACCGAGGTGCTCCTCTTCGAGATGCTCGACCGAGTGCTGCCGACCGAGGACGCCGACATCTCCAAGCTCGCGGAGCGAGGGTTCAAGAAGCAGGGGATCACCGTGCATACCTCGATGCCCGTGCAGGACATCGAGTCCACCGACTCCGGCGTCAGGTTCACCTTCGGCGCCGGCGAGGGGGAGGTGGAGTGGCTGGTCATCGCTACGGGCCGCGGGCCCGACCTCGACGCGCTCGGTCTCGAGAGCACCGGTGTCGCCCTCGACGAACGCGGCCTGGTGGTCGTCGACGGCGCGATGCGCACCAGCGTTCCCGGGGTGTACGCGATCGGTGACCTCGTGCCCGGCCCCGCTCTCGCCCACAAGGCCTCCGACGAGGGCGTCATCGCCGCCGAGGACGCCGCCGGACTGCAGACGCATCCGCTCGAGTACATCGACATCCCCCGGGCCACCTTCTGCACCCCGAATGTGGGCAGCTTCGGCCTCACCGAGGCCCAGGCGCGCGAGCAGGGCTTCGACGTGGTCGTCGGCAAGGTTCAGTACGGCGCGGTGGGCGCCGGGACGGTGTACGGCGACCGCGCGGGGATGATCAAGATCGTCGGCGAGCAGAAGTACGGGGAGTTGCTCGGAGGCCACATCGTGGGAACCAGGGCGACCGAGCTGATCCAGGAGCTCGTCAACGCCCGCTCGCTCGAAGGCGGCTATCCCGAGGTGGCGCGCATCGTCCACGGCCACCCAACGCTGTCCGAGGCGATCATGGAGGCGGCCCGGGCAGCGGACGGGTGGCTGATCCACGGCTAGGTGGACTCGGCATCCGTGCCGATTCCATTGGAACTTCGCCGGACCGCGAAGCCGGGTCCGGCGGACCCATTGAAGTCCCGGCGTCGGGGGACGCACACCCCATCTTCTACTACGAACTCGCCAGCCCGGCCTGTTACCTGGTCGCCGAGCGGATCATGGCCGAGCTCCCGGTGGTGCCCGAATGGGAGCCCGTGCTGTGGGATCCGGTGAGCGACCCCGACCGCGCGGCGATCGAGCGCGTGGCCGCCGCCCTCGACCTCCAGCCCATGCGCTGGCCTGATCCGTGGCCGCCGCAGGCGCGCACGGCGATGCTCGCGGCCACCTACGCCAAGCGAATCGGGCGCGCCGTCGCCTTCTCGCTGGCAGCATTCCGTCAGGCCTTCGCGGGCGGACGCGATCTCGGCGACCCCGACACGGTGCTCATCGCCGCCGCGGCGTGCGAGATGCATCCGGCAGCAGTGCTCAAGGGGATCACCATGCGCTCGGTGGCCGACGCCCTCGATCACGCGAGCGCCCGGGCCCGCGCCGCGGGGGTGCAAGCACTCCCCGCCATCGCCGTGGGCGCCAGCGTGTTCGCCGGTGAGCGGGCGATCGAGCAGGCGAGCGAGGCGCTGGCGCCGTGAAGGCCAACCGCGCCTATCACCTGATCGTCAGTCGCGAGGGTCTCGAGCCCGCCTTTCTCGCCGACTCGAGGCGGCTCGATCGGATCGAGGTCGTGTCCATTGACGACGGTGAGGTCGTCCTCTTCTGGGTGCTCCCCCCCAAGGACGCCGCGAAGCTCCTCCGCGCCCTGCGCACCGATCTCGCCCAGCTCGGCGCCGAAGCGTTCATCAACGCGTGGGAGGGCGCGGACCGCGCGCCTGATTGACGAATGGATTCGCCGCCCAACACCCCGAGGACGGCCAAGGGCGAGGTGGAGATCGTCGAGCCGACGCGGGCCGAGCGCCTGATCGCGCGACGCGCCGCGGAGTCGCGGGCAACGGTGCCCGACCTCGAGCTCACCTCGGTCGTCGACATGTCCGCGACCGTGGCCGCGCGCCGGGAGCTCGGAGCCGCCGCGGGTCCCGAGTCGGTGCCTTCCCTCACCGCCGTGGTGGTCAGGGCAGCGGCCCTGGCTCTGCGTGAGCATCCGCGGGCGAACGGCGCCTACCGTGACGGCCGCTTCGAGCTCCACGGCCGGGTCAACGTGGGCGTGGCGGTGATGAGCGGCGACGCCATGGCCGTTCCCGCCGTGCCCGACGCCGATACCAAGAGCGCCATGAAGATCACCGCCGAGCTGCGCGCGCTCGCGGCGAGCGTGCGCGAGGGGACGATCACCTCGCCGGACCTGGCCGGGGCCACGTTCACCATCACCAACCTCGGGGTACTCGGGGTGAGCAGCTTCTCGCCCCCGGTGCTGCCCCCGCAGGCGGCGATCCTCGCGGTCGGAGCGGTGCGGGAGGTACCGGTGGTGCGAGGCGGAGCTATCTTGCCGGGTCACGAGATGAACCTGACACTGAACTGCGACCACCGGATCCTCTACGGCACCCACGCAGCCGAGTTCCTGGCGCGGATACGGGCGCTTCTCGAGCGACCGCAGGAGCTCCTGGAGTGACGGCCAACGCGCAGCGCGCTCTCGAGGAAAGCGCCCAGCGGATCGCCGCGAAGGGCCGCGAGGTTCTGCTCGAGCGCCTGCGCGGAGCCTTCGAGGAGGCCGCCGCCGCGCACGCCGACGTGCTCGCGCTCGATGACGAGAAGCTCGAGGGCATGATCGAGGACGCCGCGGAGCGTGCGGACGGGCTCCAGTGGCGCCGAGCGCTTGCCTCGGTGGCCACGGAGGAGCTGGGGATCGGCCTGGCTGAGGCGCTCGGTCACCCGGCCGTGGCCCGCGCGCAGGTCATCGTCGGCGCCCCCTCCTATGAGGAGGGCCTGGCCGCGATCGCGGAGGGCAAGGCGCCGAAGGCGGGGACGGGTGAGGCGAGGACCGAGGAAGCGGACGGCGAAGCGCCGGCCGGGGAGAGCGCAGAGGACGAGGGCGAGGACGAAGCTGAGGACGCCGGGGAAGACGGGTACGCGGTGGACGGCGGGAGCGAGGGCCTCCGGGTCTCCGTGGGCGTCGTCCATCTCGACGGGCTCCCCGAGCTCGAGGGCCAGGGAGAACTCGAACTCGTGTTCTCCGCGTCCGGCCTGAAGATCATCCACGCTGGGGAGGACGGCGGCGGGGCGGCGCTCGTGAGCTTCACCTGGAGTGAGCTGCGCGACGTCGAGGTGGAGCCCGGGCGCGGACGGGTGCGGCGCCGGCGGGCCTCGCGCGTGGTCCTCAGCACCAACCGCCGGCGCGCCCGATTCGACGCTCGCGGCGTCGGGCTCGAGGAGCTCAAGGAGCGGCTCGCCCCCGCCCTGGCCAAGATCGGCACCGAGGAATGAAGCTCCCCGATCCGTCGGCCGCCGGGCGCGCCCTCCACAGGCTCGACACCCTGCGCCGGATCGTCGAATCGGGCCTGGTCGCGCCGACGATGCCCGATCGCCTGGTCAAGGCGGGGGTGGCGCTGTGGCGCTTCGGCCCCACTCCCGCGGCGGCCTGTGTGGCCTCGGCGGCCCGGTATCCGGACGACCTCGCGGTGATCGACGAGCGCGGGCAGATCACGTACCGTGAGCTGCACGAGCGTACGAACGCCCTCGCGCATTCGCTCGCCGACCAGGGTCTCGGCGAGGGCGACAACGTCGCCCTGCTGAGCCGCAACCATCGCGGCTTTGTCGAGGCCACGGTGGCGTGCTCCAAGCTCGGCGCGCACGTGCTCTACCTCAACACCGGCTTCGCCACGCCCCAGATCGCCGAGGTGGTCGAGCGCGAGCAGGCCGCCGCCATCATCTACGACGACGAGTTCGCGAAGACGATCGGTGAAGCGGGCCGCCGTGACCAGCGCTTCATCGCCTGGCGAGGAGACGTCGAGGAGGATCTCCCCGAGCCGACGCTCGACGATCTCATCGCCGTGGGTGATCCGGCCGACGTGGTGGCGCCGACTCAGCAGGGGCGCACGACGATCCTCACGTCGGGCACGACGGGGACGCCGAAGGGCGCGACCCGTGCGGTGTCCGGCCTTGACCCGATCGGCGCCCTGCTCTCGAAGATCCCCTTCCGGGCGCGCTCGGTCACCATCGACGCGCCGCCGATGTTCCACGCCTGGGGCTTTGCCAACTTCCTGCTGGCGCTGGCGATGACCTCGACGCTCGTGCTGCGCCGCAAGTTCGATCCCAAGACCGCGCTCGAAGACGTCGCCAGGCATCAGGCCGACGCGCTCGTGATGGTCCCGGTGATGCTCCAGCGCATGCTCGACCTCGATCCCCGCGAGCTCTCCGGCTACGACATCGCCTCCCTGCGCGTGATCGCCCTCTCGGGCTCGGCCCTTGCGCCCCCGCTCGTCGTGCAGGGGCTCGACGCGTTCGGCGACATCCTCTACAACCTCTACGGCTCCACGGAGGTGGCCTGGGCCACCATCGCGACCCCAGAGGACCTGCGCGCGGCACCCGGGACCGCCGGCAAGCCGCCCCGCGGCACCATTCTCAAGCTCTTCGACGATGACGGAGACGAGGTGCGCTGCGGCGATCGCGGGCGCATCTTCGTCGGCAACGAGATGCTCTTCGAGGGATACACGGGGGGCGGCTCCAAGGACATGATCGACGGGCTGATGGCCACCGGAGACGTCGGTCACTTCGACGAGCACGGGCGCCTGTTCATCGACGGCCGCAGCGACGACATGATCGTCTCGGGAGGTGAGAACGTCTTCCCGTCCGAGATCGAGGACACCATCGCCGGACACCCGGACGTGGTCGAGGCCGCGGTGATCGGAGTGGAGGATCCTAAGTTCGGCCAGCGGCTGAAGGCATTCGTGGTCCTCCGCGAAGGCGCGCGGCTCTCAGAAGACGAGGTCAAGGAGCACGTCCGCGGCAACCTCGCGCGCTACAAGGTTCCCCGCGAGGTCGAGGTGCTCGACGAACTGCCTCGCAACGCGACGGGCAAGGTCCTCAAGCGCGAACTCCAGAAGCGCGAGGAGGAGGTTTAGAATGCCGCCGCCCCGATGCGCCGACTATTTGGACCCCTGTTCATCCTCGCCGGGATCTTGCATTTTGCCGTCCCGAGCGTGTACGAGTCGATCGTGCCCCGGTGGCTGCCGGCGCGCCGCGCGCTCGTGTACGCGAGCGGCGTGGCAGAGATCGTCGGCGGCGCCGGTCTCCTGAACCCGCGCACGCGCAGGCTCGCGAGCTGGTTGAACATCGCGACGCTGGTGGGCGTGAGCCCCGTCCACGTGGAGATGGCGCTCCACCCCGAACGCTGGGAGGAGAAGGTTCCCGGCGGGCGCCCCGCCCTGCTCGCCCGCATCCCGCTCCAGGGGCTGCTCATCGCCTGGGCGTGGGCGGCGGGGCGCTAGCGGCTGCCCGGCCCGGGCGCGTCTCCCCCTTCAGAGCATGCATATCGATCCGTACATCGTCCTTGGCAGCGCCGTCATCGGCCTGCTCGTGGGGATGACGGGGGCGGGTGGCGGTGCGCTCATGACGCCGATGCTCATCCTCCTCTTCGGGGTGAAGCCGTCGACCGCGATCTCCAGCGATCTCGTGGCCGCGGTGGTGATGCGCCCGTTCGGCGCCGCCATCCATCTGCGGGCGGGAACGGTGAACAAGCGCCTGGTCGGGTGGATGGTCCTCGGCTCCGTCCCCTGCGCCTTTTTGGGCGCCTACATCCTGCATCTGTTGGGACACGCGAAGACCGCCCAGCACAACATCGAAGTGATTCTGGGCTCGGCGCTGCTCGTGGGAGCGGGCGCGATGGTCCTGCGCTTCGTCCTCGACCGCCGCGCCAGCCAGCTTCGCACCGGCCGCGTGCATGAGCTCACTGTCCGCCGTGTTCCCACCGTGGTGGTCGGGATGATCGGGGGGACCATCGTGGGGATGACCTCGGTCGGCTCGGGCTCGCTGATGATCGTGCTCCTGCTCTTCCTCTACCCCACCATCGGAGCCAAACAGCTGGTGGGAACCGACCTCACCCAGGCTGTTCCGCTGACCGTCGCCGCCGCGCTCGGCGCCCTGGCCTTCGGCCACGTCGAGTTCTCGGTGACCGGATCGCTGATCCTCGGCAGCGTCCCCGCGGTGATCGTCGGGGCGCTGCTCTCCTCGAGCGTCCCCGATCGCTACATCCGGCCCGCCATCGCCTTCGTGATCTTCGCGTCGGGCCTGAAGTACGTCGGCGTGGGGACCAAGCCGCTGGGGTGGACGCTGTGCGGCGTCCTCCTCATCGGCGCGCTGGCGTGGCTGACCTACGCCCGTCCCTGGCAGCGCCTCCCTGATGCACCGGCTGATTGAGTAGTGGCGCAAGCGGGGAGGCTCACCCCATGACCGTCGATCCGATCGCCCGCTTCGACGGCGCCTTCGGGCGCGCCATCGAGAAGTCCGTGGAACTCCATCACCGGCGACGGCTGCGGCGCCTGGGGCACGCTGCCGTGCTCGAGTCCAAGGACAGCGGTCTGTGGGCCGACGGGGATCCGCCTACCCGCCCCGGAAACCAGCTCGACATCCTCATCGACGGCGCCGAGGCGCTGCCGGCGATCGCCGAGGCGCTGATGGGGGCACGCTCGCACATCCACATCACCGGCTGGCACCTTGCCTCACATTTCGAGCTCGTGCGCGGCGAGCGTCCCGTGGTCCTGGGGGCGCTGCTCGCCGACCTGGCCCAGCGAGTCGACGTGCGCGTCCTCGTGTGGGCCGGGGCCCCCGTGCCCGCTTTTCATCCCACCCGCAAGGAAGTCGACGCGGAGGTGGAGCGCCTCACTCGCGACACCCTGATCAGGTGCAAATCGGACCCGCGCGAGCACCCCTTCCACTGCCACCACGAGAAGACCGTGGTCGTCGACGACGAGGTCGCCTTCGTCGGCGGCATCGACATGACCGATTTCGGGGGGGACAGGTTCGACGTGAGCGACCATCCCGCCCGGCGCCGCCTGGGTTGGCACGACGTCGGGACGCGCCTGCGCGGACCGGCGGTGGCCGATGTGGCTGCGCACTTCGCGATGCGCTGGCGCGAGCTCACCGGAGAGCAGCTGCCCGTCCCCGACCCGGGGGTGCTTCGCGCCCCAGCGCCCGCCGGGGCGAGCACGGTCCAGATCGTCCGCACCGTGGCGGAGACGATGTACGACTCCGTCCCCCACGGAGAATTTCGCATCCTCCAGGCGTACCGGCGCGCGCTGCGCAGTGCCCAGGAGTACATCTACCTCGAGAACCAGTTCCTGTGGGCCCCCGAGATCGTCGACATCCTCGCCGACAAGCTGCGCAACCCGCCCTCCGACGACTTTCGCATCGTCGTTCTCCTTCCCCGCCGCGCCAATAACGGCCAGGACGACACCAAGGGGCAGCTCGGGCGTCTGATCGGCGCCGACGAGGGCCACGACCGGCTCCTGGCTGCCACCCTGCGGTCGCGCTCGGGAAGCCGCACCGACCCGCTCTACGTGCACGCCAAGGTGGGGATCGTCGACGACCGCTGGCTCACGGTGGGGAGCGCCAACCTCAATGCCCACTCGCTCATGAACGACACCGAGATGAACGTGGTCACCGATGACCGCGCCCTGGCACGCGACACGCGCGAGCGGCTGTGGGCCGAGCACCTCGAGCTCGACCTCGGCCGCGTGCGCGAAACCTCCCCCCGCGCCCTGGTCGACGACCACTGGATCCCCATCGCCATGGAGCAGCTTCAGCGCGAGCGCGACGGCGGCGACGCCACCCGCAACATGGTCGCGCTGCCCGGAGTCTCGCAACGCAGCGGTCGTCTGCTCGGTCCGATCGCCGGGCTCATCGACGACGGCTGACCGCGGGCAGGGCGGCGGCGGGGCGGGGCGCGAGAATGGCGAGCATGACCGAAGCGTCTGCGCTCGCCGACTTCCTGCGCCCGGTGATCAAGAACGAGCGCGTACTCGCCGCCATCGCCTCGGTGCCCCGGGATCGTTTCGTTCCCGCCGGGGAGCGCGGGCGCGCATACGACAACGTTGCGCTCCCGATCGCGTGCGGCCAAACGATCTCCCAGCCGCTCGTGGTGGCCCGGATGCTTGAGCTCCTCGAGCTCTCCTACGGGGATCGCGTCCTCGACGTGGGCACCGGGTCGGGCTACCACGCCGCGCTCCTCGCGCGCCTGGCCCGCGAGGTGTGGACGATCGAGCGCCACGCCGAGCTCAGTGCCGAAGCCGAGCAGGCGATCCGCGGACTGGACATCGACAACGTCCACTTCGCGGTGGGGGATGGGGCGAAGGGCCTGCCCGAGCGCGCACCGTTCGACGCCATCAACGTGGCCGCGGCCGCCGGGTCGAGCGTGCCCGATGCGCTCCAGCAGCAGCTGGCACCGAGCGGCCGCCTGGTGGCGCCGGTGGGCGGCGCGGACGGCCAGCACCTGGCCCTGATCCGGCGCATCGGCGACCGGCTCGAGACGACGATGCTCGAGCCCGTCCGCTTCGTGCCCCTGGTCACCGGCGACCAGTGACCGCCGCCGCCGCTACGTTGTCCTCGTGCGCCTCATGCATGCCCACGAGGTCGGGACGGCTGACACCATCTATCTGACCGAGGATCTCCTGATCCACGCCGACAACGCCGCGGTGCTGCCCAAGCTGCCCGAGGCGAGCTTCGACCTCATCTACATCGATCCTCCCTTCAACACCGGCCGCGTGCAGCGCCGGCGCACGCTGGCGGCCGAGCGCGACGAGGAGGGGGGCGAGCGCGTCGGCTTCGGGGGGCGCCGCTACGCGACGCGGCTGCTCAGCGATCTGAGCTACGACGACGACCGGCGGGAGTACCTGGACTTCATCGTCCCCCGGCTCGAGCAGGCCCGCAGGCTCCTGGCCACGCACGGAACGCTCTACCTCCACCTCGACTACCGCGAGGCCCACTACTGCAAGCTCGCCCTCGACGAGATCTTTGGTCGCGACTGCTTCCTCAACGAGATCATCTGGGCCTACGACTTCGGCGGTAAGCCCAAGCGCCGCTGGCCCGCCAAGCACGACACGATCCTTGTCTACGTGCGCGCCGCGGGCCGCCACCACTTCGACTCGGACGCCGTCGAGCGCGAGCCCTACATGGCGCCCGGCCTGGTGACGCCGGAGAAGGCCCGGCGCGGGAAGCTCCCCGTCGACACCTGGTGGCATACCATCGTCCCCACCAACGGCCGCGAGAAGACCGGATACCCGACCCAGAAGCCCGAGGGTGTGGTGCGGCGGATCGTCGCCGCCTCCTCGCGACCCGGCGGCTGGTGCCTCGATTTCTTCGCGGGATCTGGAACACTCGGTGCCGTATGCGCAGCGCAGGGTCGCCGGTTCGTGCTCGTCGATCACAGCCAGACCGCCGTCGCCATCGCCGCGCGGCGCCTGGCGTCCACGTCGGAGGCCGCCGCGGGCTGATGAGAGATAGATATGCGATCGCTGCAGCGGCGGGCTAGCGCTCGGTCGCGGCTCGCCGTCGCCGGGTCGGCGATCATCCTCGTGATCGCGGTGCTGTTCGCCCTGCTGCACTCCTCGGGACCGCCGCCGCTGCCGCTCCCGGGCCTCGGCCAACCGACCCCGGCCGGCGATCCCTTCGCCTACCAGGCCAGCCGCCAGGGGAGCTTCGAAGCCCGCGCGAGCGCCGGCGAGGAGTACGTCCTGTTCCAGAAGAGCCCGGGGGGAGTGCCCGCCACGGCGGCCCGGGTGGCCGCCTACCGGCCGCTCATCGACGCCGCCACGCGGGGCACGGCGGTCGATCCCAAGGTCGTCGAGGGGATTGTCTTTCTGGAGAGCGCGGGCGACCCGAACGCGCTCGCCGGGACCGATGCCGCCGCCGCCGGGGGACTGACCCAGATCCTCGCCCAGACCGGCCAGTCGCTGCTGGGGATGCACATCGACCTGGCGCGGAGCCGGCGGCTCACCAGGGCGATCGCCACCGCGTTCGCCCTCGGCGAAGCGGGCCGCGTCGCCCGCCTGCAGAGCCAGCGCGCCCGGATCGACGATCGCTTCAATCCGGCCAAGGCGCTGGCGGCGACCGTCCGCTACCTGGAGATCGCGCGCCGCGACCTCGGGCGCGCCGATCTCGCCGCCGTTTCCTACCACATGGGAATCGGCAACCTCCAGAACGTCCTGCACGACTACAACGGCGGCCAGGCGGTTCCCTACGCGCAGCTCTTCTTCGACTCCGCCCCCGACCGCCACCCCGGCGCCTTCGCCCTCCTGCAGGGGTTCGGCGACGACTCCTCGCTCTACTACTGGCGAGTCCTGGCGGCCGAGAACATCATGTCCCTGTTCCGGTCAGACCGGGCTCGCCTCGTCCATGTGAACGCGCTGGAGACCGCCGGTACCGACAACGGGGAGCTCCTCCATCCCCCCGGGCAGACCAGCGCCTTCGCCACTCCAGGCGACCTCGCCTCGGCCTACGGCGCCCGTGAGATCCTGCCCCTCCCCTCCGATCCGGCCAAGCTCGGGCTCGCGTACAGCCCGGCGCTCGGTTCGCGCGCGCGCCAACTCGGCCAGACCCCGGCGCTCTACCGCGGCCTGCGCCCCGCCGCCCTCGACCTGCTCATCGAGCTCGCAGCCCGCGTCCGCGCCCTCAGTGGAACGAAGGCACCGCTCACCCTCGCCCAGGCGGTCACCGACGGCCGCTACGAGCACCTGCTCGGCGGCTCGAGCGGCTACTCGCTGGCCAGCACCGGCTACCGCTTCGAGATCGCCCGCAGTTACGGGAGTGGCGCCCAGGCGGTGGCCTTCCAGGCGATGCTCGACCGCCTGCAGGCCCTCGACCTCATCGCCTGGACCCGCTCTCCCTCGACGATCGATGTGACCGTGGCCTCAGACGCGGGCCGGACGATCGTCGGGGGCGCGTAGAACGGGCGCGCCCGGGCTAGGCGACCTGCGCCTCGCGCTCGGGGCGCTCGGCCTGGGCGACGGTCTCCGCCATGCGCGCCTCGTAGGCCGCGCGGGCCGCGTGGTCGGGATTGTCGAGGACGCGGTCGCCCTTGATCAGCCGCCCCACGAACTCGCCCACGGCGACGGGGACGAGCGCCTTGCTGCGCAGGAGCAAGCCCATGGTCTTGGGCACGAACACCTCGTAGCGGCCGGTCTGGAGCGCCTGGACGATGGCGTCGGCGACGTCCTCGGGCTCCACGAGCTTGAATCCGCGCATCCCGGCGAGGCCGGAGCCGAGCTCGGTGTTGACGACGTGGGGCATGACCACGGTGACGTCGATCCCCGAGCCGCGCGTCTCCTGACGGATGGCCTCGCTGAGCCCGACGACGGCGTGCTTACTGGCGCAGTACGTGGCGCCATGGGAGACGCCCTGCTTGCCCGCGGTCGAGGCGATGTTGACGAGGTGGCCGCTCCCGCGCTCGGAGAAGCGCTCGAGGGCGAGCTTGGAGCCGACGATGACGCCCTGAAGGTTGATGTCGATGATCCGCGCGGCGGTGGCATCGCTCTCCTTGACGAAGGGCCCGATGGGCATGATGCCGGCGTTGTTGACGAGGATGTCGAGGGGGCCGAGGCGGTCCTCGGCCTGGTCGAGGAAGGTCGCGAAGCTCGCCCGGTCGGTGACGTCGAGCGCGAGCCCGATGGTTCCCGATCCCAGCTCCTCGGCGGTGCCCTGGGCGAGGCCGGCGTCGATGTCGCCGAGCGCGACGCGCGCGCCCTGCGCGATCAGCGCTACGGCGGTGGCTCGGCCGATGCCGCGGCCGCCTCCGGTGATCGCGACGACGCTGCCGACGAGCGATCGGGGGGTTCTTGCCATGGTTCGTCTTCCTCCTGGTCTTTACGGTGGCGTAGGGACCGTACCGATCCCCTACGGGCGCCGCCCGCACAGCGGTGAAAACGAGTTCAGGCGCTGCCGGTGGAGGTGGAGGTGGAGGTGCTCGGGTCGCTGCCGAGACCGGTGGCCGTGGGAGTGCTCAGCCCGCTCGTCGGCCCGGGTCCAGGACCTGGGGCCGTGCCGGAGCCGGCGGGCGAACCCGGATCGGGGCTCGGAGCGGGCGAAGGAGCCGGCGCCGGAGTCGGCGTCGGGCCGGGGCCCGGGTCTGAGCCGGTGCCGGTGCCCGGGGTGCCGCCGTCGATGGGGACGGGACCGCCGCCCGCGGGGGCGGAGACGGGAACGGCCACGGGGACGGAGCCCGACGCGCCGGGGGGCGTTACCGTGGCGGTGGATCCGTCACCGGATCCCGAGCCGGGGACGGAGCCCGAGGCGCCGGATGGTCCCGGACCGCCCGCAGTGGGTTCCCCGGCGTAAGGGCCTGACGGTGTCCCGCTCGTGGGGGCGGTGGCCACCGGCGCGGACGGCGCACTGGCGGTGGGCTGGGGGTTGGTCACCGGAGTCGGCGTGGGCGCCGCAATGCCCGAGGGCGGGCTCGTGGGCGTGTGGGCGCCACCGCTGCCGAGGAGCTTCTCGTGCGGCCACGCCGGGCTGAGGAGATTGTTCAGCTGCCCGGTCAGCGCGTGGACGATGGCCTTCGCCGTGGGGGTCTCGTGCCCGGCCGCGGTGGTCATGAGACTCGAGCTGCCGGCGTAGGCGCCAGCGGGCGTGGAGCCGTCTGCGGCGGAACGAGCGGAGGCGATGCCTGAGCTCGGAGCGAGCCGGGCGGCGGTGGCGCCGAGGACGTTGGTGGTCAGCGACGGCTGCACGCCGGAAAGGCGGGGGTCGAGCACGTGGAGGCGGAAATCGTGGACGGCGAGGAGCGTGCCGGTCGTCCCCGCCGCAGCGAGCAGAGCGCCGATGAGGGCTTTGCCGGCCACGCCCTTGAGCACAGAGCTCGCGCCCAACAGGCCGCCGCCCGCCATTCCGGCGCCGGCCAGGCCCCCCCCGGCGGTCACGCCGACGATGGCCTGGCGGAGTGCGATGGTGGGCGCCACGGGGAGGATCACCGCGATCCGGCGCCGCTGGCGCTCGAGCTCGTGGCGGTATTCCCGGCATCCCTGGCATCCGCGCAGGTGCCGGCGCAGGGTGGTGCGCCGCAGCGCGGCCCCCCGCATGGTCGCAAGCTGCTCGCGGATCTCGTGGCAGTCCGCGTCGCGGGCCGCGCGGTCGGCGAGGAGCGACTCGCGCGCCTGGAAGATCAGCGCCTTGACCTTGTCCTTGGGCACGGCGAGCACGGAGGCGATCTCATCGTGGCTGAGCGCCCCCATCTCGGCGAGGACGAGCGCGGCGCGCTGCTCGTCGGGGAGGTGGTTGATGTCGACGACGAGGTCGCGGAGGTCCTGGCGGCGCTGGACCTGAACGGCGAGGCCGTCGGTGGCCCGCTCCTCGAACTCGAGCGCGGTGCGCTCGCGACGGGCGCGAAGGATGGAGAGACAGCGATTACGGGCGATGGTGAACAGCCAGGCCCGCAGGCAGATCGGCTTGCGCGAGGAGACGAGGTCGTTGTAGGCGGCGAGGAAGGTGTGCTGGACGGCGTCCTCGGCTTCGTCGGCGCATCCGAGCATGTGACGGCAGAAGGAGAGGATCGCGCGATAGTGGCGGTCGTAGACCGCCTCGAAGGCGTTGGTGTTCCCATCCCTAATGAGCGCCACCAGACGATCGTCCGACAACAGCCGCAACAGCCCCGGAGACGCTAACGCTGCAACCCCTGCCGGCGCCACCCGCGGCACCGCGCTTGCTTCCATGCGCCTCATTATGCTCTTTTCCGGACCTAACTTCTACCCATCCCGCAAAAAATTCAAACCGCGTTCACTTGTGCTCTCAACGGGGTGGCGGGGGACCGGGCGGGTCGACAATGTCCCTTCCCGTGGGCCGCAGCGTCTCGTCGAGCTCCAGCTGCCAGAAATATCGAGTGAAGCTCACGCCGGCGCGAAACTCGCCGACGTGGGGCTCCACCCGCTCCCCTCGGGCCATGGCCACGATGAGCTCGGGATAGGTGCGGCCGGGATGGGCGGCGTACATCGGCGCCGGAAACGCCCCCCCGAAGCGTGTATTGACGTCGGTGATTCCCAGCCCGATCTCGCGATCGCGGAACACCTGCACGGTGCAGGGGCCGCGGACGCCGAGGGCCTCGACGACGCGGCGTCCGAGCTCGACGAGTTCGGGGTCGGCGATCACCGTCCCCTTGATCGACTCGCCGCCGCGCGACTCGATCATCGTGCGTGGGATGGCGTTCAGGCAGCGACCGTCGAGATCGGACAGGCAGTCGATCGAGAACTCGGGCCCGTCCATGAGCCACTGGACCATGGTGGGCTCCTTGACGTAGTCGACGAGGAACTCCACCGCGCGCGCGTCGTCGGCGTGGTGGATCGAGCGCGCCCCCGAGCCCTGCCTGGGCTTGATCATCACCGGGTAGTGCGCCACGGGCTCGCCGGGAAGCACGGTGGGCGGCGAGGGGAGGCCAAGGCGCTCGAGGAGGAGGTGGGCCTCGTACTTGTCGAAGGTGGCGCGGGCGATCTCCGGGGAGGGCACGAGGGCCGGGAGCTCACCCGCCTCGCGCGCGCGCGCCAGGACCTCGAGGTCGAGGTCGGTAAGGGGGATCACGGCGCGGACGTCGTGGCGGTCGCAGAGCTCACGCAGGGCGGGCACGTAGGAGGGATCGGCGAAAGCGGGAACGGCGGCGCGGTGATGCGCCGCGTACTGGGCGGGGGCGAGGGGGTTCGGGTCGGCGGCGACCACGGTGGCATGCTGGGCGAAGGCTGAGACGATGTCGTAACGCTTGCCCACGCCGGTTAGGAGGACGCCTATGTCGCGTTCGGTGGACGCCATCCGCCCGTCCCTCCCTTGTAGAGACCCTGCCCGCTCAGCACCGCGCGCCCGGTCATGGCCAGGATCCGTAGGTCGAGGGCCAGCGACTGGTGCTCGACGTACCAGAGGTCGAGCTCGATGCGCTCGGCCCACGGAAGCGCGGCGCGACCGTTGACCTGCGCCCAGCCGGTGATCCCGGGCTTGACGGCGAGCCGGCCGCGCTGGCGCTCGGTGTACTGCTCGACCTGCACCGGCACCGTGGGCCGCGGGCCGACGATCGACATCTCGCCCCGCAGGACGTTCCACAGGTTCGGCAGCTCGTCCAGGGAGAAGCGGCGCAGGACCTTCCCGACCCGGGTGATCCTGGCGTCGCCGCGCTGGATGGCCAGGCCGGCACCGGTGAACTCGGCGCCGTGCATCATCGTGCGCAGCTTGTAGATCTCGAACGTCGCGCCCGCCTCGCCCACCCGCGTCTGGCGGTAGATCGGGCTCCCGGGGGACTCGAGCCGGATCGCCACCGCGACGAGGGCGACGACGGGGGCACTCACGGCCGAGCCCGCGCCGGCGAGGAGGACATCGAGCAGGCGCTTGGCGCGCGGGCGGCCCATCATCGGGTGCCCTCGGCGGGCTCCCACGCCGCCGGCGTCCCCCGGCGCAGCCAGTCCCATAGCCCAGCGGCCAGCGACGCGGTGGTGAGCACGTAGTAGCGAGCGATGAGCAAGGGCCGCAGGGGCAAGGCGCCGGCGGCGAGGGCGGCGAGAAGCAGGACCACCTGGGCGGCAACGGCGGCCGCGTACAGCCATCCGTGCCCGAGGAGCGCGATGCTCGTGCCCAGCACGATCAGGTGCAGGAACGGGGTCGCGTAGCGCAGCACGCGATGGGAGACAATCATGAAGGCGTAGAGCGGGTCGTAGCCCCGCGGCGAGAGCATGCCGCCGCGCAAGACGATCGGCCACGTGTGGCTCATCATGCGCCGCTTACGGGCGAACTCTCCCTCGATCGTCGGGACCATTTTCTCGCTCGCCCGGGCGCGCGGCTCGTAGACGGCGAGCCACCCCCGCTTGACCATGTTGAAGGGGAAGGAAAGGTCGTGACCCATGATCGGGTCGACGACGACGTAGGACTCCTTACGGGTCGCGTAGATCGCGCCGTTTCCTCCCGTCACCGAGCGCAGGCGCGACTCGAGCGCCCGGAGCGCCATCTCGTAGCGCCAGTACACACCCTCCTGGTTGGTCCCGTTCTCGCTCACGAAGCGGACGTCGCCACACACGTACCCGACGCGCGGGTTGGCGAACGCCGCCACCAGTCGCGTGAGCGCGTCGGGCTCCCAGATCGCGTTGGCGTCGGAAAAGGCGACCACCTCCCCGCTCGCCCGTTCCACCGCCTTGTCCTGAGCGCGGATCTTCCCCCCACGCGGGAGCTCGAGGACCATGTCGGCGCCCGCGGCGCGCGCGCGCTCCGCCGTCGCGTCGACGGAGCCGTCGCACGCCACGATGACCTCGAGGAGCTCAGACGGGTAGTCGAGCGCCCGGAGGTTGGCCACCCGCGCGGCGATCACCGTCTCCTCGGCGTAGGCGGCCACGATCACCGACACCGCGGGCGGCGGATCAGGTACGGGCGGCGGCGCGACCCGTCGGCGCAGCCGGGCCAGAACCGCAAGCAGGGCGCCGTACCCGGCCTGCGCGTACACGAGCAGTGCGAAGGAGACCCAGAAGATGATCGCCACGGCAGTCACGGCGGCGCTCATTGTCGCGGGCGGCGGCGTCGGCGGGCGTTACGGGAGCATCTGGGTTCCCGTACGCGGGCGGGTGACCTTACGCCAGCTCGCGGTACAGCGCGAGCGTGCGCCGCGCCGCCTCCTCCCACGAGTAGGGACCCGTGGCGGCGGCCAAAGCCGCGGCGCCGAGGCCCCGGCGCGCCTCCGGGTCCCCGATCAGGCCCGCGAGGGCCTCGCGCAGCGCGCCCGGGTCCTCGGGCGGCACGAGGAGCCCGGCGCCGGTCGCCGCCACCTCGGTGAACCCGCCGATGTCGGTGAGCACGACCGGCTTGCCGAACGCGAGTGCGGCGGCGAGGACTCCGGAGAAGTCGAAGCGCTCGGTCCGCGAATAGGGGAGCACGAGAATGTCGGCGCGGCGGAAGTAGGCCGGGAGCTCGGCGTCAGCGACGAAGCGGGGGACGAAGCGCACGCCCTCGGGGGCGCGCTCGCGCAGGGGCTCGAGGGCCATGCGGGGCCGGCCCACGATCCACAGCTCGGCGCCCGCCACGCCCTGCCAGGCGTCGAGGAGCACCTCGACGCCCTTGTAGGGCCGCAGGAGGCCGAAGAAGAGGACGACGGGATCCGAAACGCGGGCGAGCTCGTCGCTGAGCGGCTGCTCTGCGGGCAGGCGGGTGAGATGCTCGAAGGCGCCGTGATGGATCACATGGACCTTTGAGGGATCGACTCCCGTCGCCTCGATCAGGTGCCGGCGCCCGTACTCGGAGTGGACGACGAGGGCGTCGACGGCTTCGAAGCAGCGCCGCTGGGCGCGCGCCTGCCCGGGGCGAGGCTCGCGGGGCAGGAGGTCGTGGGCGGTGAGCACGGTGGGGCGCCGCGGGAGCAGCCACGGATCGAGCCACGGCACGGCGAGCCACTGGAAGTGGACGATGTCAGCAGCACGGGCGGCGCGGCGGTAGCGCGCCATGTCGGGCACGTGCTCGACCAGCTTCGCCGCGCGGCGCGCCGGGGACCCGGGCGTCCCCACGGCGTGGCGATAGAAGAGCTCGCGGACCGCGTAGCCGTCGGGGGCGGGAACTTCGCCGTAGGCGAAGGCGCTGGTGACGAGCTCGACCTCGACCCCGGACCGGGCCAGCGCCGCGGCCAGCGCATGGTCGTAGGGCGGGGTGTAGGCGGAGGGATCGACGACGTGGACGCGCATCACGGGCCTTCCCGCCCCGCGAGGGCCGCGCCCGCGAGCGCGGCGAGACGCCGCGCCGTGGCGTCGTCCCCGCCCCCGGGGTCGAGCGCTCGGACGCGCGCGCCGGGCTCGCGCGCCAGGCGCAGGGCCGCCGGGGCGAGCGCGGAGAGGCCCGGCTCGTCGAGCCTGGTCGAGAAACGCGACTGTGGGGGGCGTTTCTCGACCAGGCTCCGGCTGGGGCGGCGCGCGGCGAGCCGGGCCAGCGCCCAGGCCCGCGCGGCGATCCCATCGTCCTCGCGGTAGTCGACCGGCACTGCGCGCACGGCGGGGCGATCGATGACCTCGGGCCGCCGCGCCGCCTCGACCCGCGCGCCCGGGAAGGCGCGCGCGCGGTCGACGAGCGGATCACCGCGGGCCGGGAAGCGGTCGGTCACGAGGACAACCCCGGCAGGCTCGGACGACCGCCTCGGGTCCCGCCCCGGCCGGTTCGAGAGCACGAAGCCGGCGAGCTCGTCGAGGGCGAGGAGCACGTCGAGGGCGAGGTAGGCGGGGCTGGACGCGCGCGGCGGGATGCCCGCGCCCGGCGAGCCCGGCGAGCCGCCCGCGCCCGGCGAGCCGCCCACGCCCGGCGGTCCTGGCTCTGCTCGCCTCCACCCTCGCCGCGCCGCCCGCACCAGCGCAGGCTCGGGCGTGAACCCCGGGTACCGGCGCGCCAGCCACGCTCGCCCGGCTGCGTAGCCCCGCCACTGGCGACGGAGCTCGGCGACGCTCGCGCGGTAGTGGTGCTCGACGCGGGCCTCGGGACGAGCCTCGAGGAGCCAGCCGGCCTCCTGCAGGCGCCAGGAGAAGTCTGTGTCCTCGGCCGCCCGCAGGCCTTCGTAGAAGCCGCCGAGCTCGGCGAAGGCGGCGCGCCGGACCATCAGGTTGGCGGCCGCGGCACGTGGCCTGAAGGGGTGGGCGAGGTGAGCGTCCTGGCTGAGGAAATTGCGCGCCGCGCCGTAGCGCGCGGCGAGGGTCGCGGCGTCCGCGGCGGGCACGACACCGCCGACGAGGGCACCCACCCGGGCCTCGACCGGTGTCGCAAAATAGGCGTCGAGCACCCCCTGGTGCGGGCGGCAGTCGGCGTCGAGGAAGAGGATCCACTCGCCGCTGGCGTGCTCGGCGCCGGCGTTGCGGGCGTGCGCGGGCGAGCGCTCGTCACGGGCGGGGACGACGGTCACGCCCGGGGTCGCAGAAGCGGTGCCCGAGTTGTCGGCGAGGATGAGCTCATCGCCCTCGCGGCGCGCGAGGGCGAGCAGCGAGCCCACGGCCTGCCGTGCCTCGCCGGCGGTGCCGGCGAAGGGCATGACCACGGTCACCGCGGGCCGGGTCACGAGGACACCCTGGCCCGCTTGCGCCCGAGCGCCCGCAGTTGGGCGAGCTCCTCGCGATGCGGGAAGTGGGTGATGAGGAGCACCACGGGAATCGCGAGCCAGGCGAGCGCGCGGAGGGCGAACCCTCCGAAGCCGCCGGTGGGCAGGAAGAGATCGCCGAGGGCGGCGATCCCGCCGACGACGATGACGATGTGGGAGAGCCGGCGCCACTCGAAGGCGACGGCGAAGAGCCGGCGTGTGAAGACGTACATGGCGGCGAGCATCACCAGGTAGGCCCCGCACAGGGCCACGCCGGCGCCCGCCAGCCCCAGGCGGGGAACCAGGAGGACGAGGAGGATGACGTTGGCGGCCAGGCCCGCGAGGGCGGCGGGGAAGTTCCGGGTCGTGACCTTGGCGCGCCCGGCGATGACCACGAAGACAACGAAGAGCCCGTACATGGCCCAGCCGAGAGCCACCCAGGGCAGGGGCTTGTAGGCGGGGTAATAGCCCGCCCCCGAGGTGAGCAGGCGCACGACCCAGCGCCCTTCGAGCGCGAGGGCGGCGACGATCCAGCCGCTGATGAGGACGTAGTAGGTGGTGACGAAGCCGTACAGGCGCGAGGCTTCGGCGTCGTCGGTGACCGAATAGGCGAGGGGGGGCCATGCGTACTGGAAGGCGCGCACGGTGAAGGCGACGATGCCCGCGAGCTTCACGGCGATCGAGTAGACGCCGGCGGCGGCGGCGCCATGCCCGGTCCCGTGGCGGTGGTAGATGTAGTAGCGGTCGACGATGTTGAGCGCGTACACCGACGCCTCGGCGGGCACCGTGGGCAGACCGAAGCGCATGAGCACGGGCAGTCTCTCGGCGCTCCCCTTGGCCCCGAGCAGGCGGCGGCGATAGGACCACCACAGGCCGAGGAGCACGAGGGTGGAGGCGCCGTAATTGCCGAGCAGCAGTCCCCGCGCCCCCAGGCCGAGCCCGACGACGAGGATGACCGAGGCCGCGATGGTCATGCCGACGTTGATGAGCGAGGCGGTCGCGTAGGTACGGATGCGTTCCTCGACGCGCAGCAGGCCGTAGGCGAGCTCGAGGTTGGTGAACGACCACAGACCGAGGACGGCGATGAGGAAGAGCTCGCTGGCGTGGGGCACGTGCGGTCCGAGGATCAGGCGCGCGAGTGGGTGGGCGGCGAGCGTGGCAATGACCGCAACCGCGGTCGTGGTGAGCAGGAGGAAGGCCACGGCGCGGCGGACGAGGGCGTCCCGGCGGCCCTGGTCGGCGTCGGTGTAGTAGTAGCGCAGGAACGCCTCGATGATTCCGAAGCGCACGACGATGCTCACGAAGATCACCCCGTTGGCCAGGAGCTCGACCTCGCCGTACTCGCCCGGCCTGAGGTAATGGGTGTAGACGGGGAGCAGCCCGACGGCCAGGAACTTGGACACGATGTCGGGCAGCTGGTACGCCGCCAGCACCCTGAGCAGGCGCTTGAGGTAGCCAGTCACCGCGCAAACGCTACGGTGCGCGTCCGATGCCCGACCCGCTCGCCGTGCTCCTGCTCCCCCAGCGGCTCGAGGAGTTCGCCCTGGCGGAGCACGCCAGGGACCTGCTGCGCGCCCCGCGCGTGATCGCGCTGGAGCCGCCGCGCGTCTCCTGGGCCCGGCTCGCCCGGCTGCCGCCGGTGCTGGCGCAGCGCACCGCCGTGCGCCAGGCCAAGCGCCTCAAGCTCCCCGGCCGGGCGCGCGTGATCATCCTCTACGACCCGCTGCAGACGATGATGGGGCTGGGACTGCTGGCGCGCTATCCGGACGCCGACCTGTGGTATGTGCGCGACGGCGAGACGAGGTCCGAGGCCGAGCCGGAGCTCGAGGAGCGGATCACCGAGCTCGACGAGCTCGCGCGCCGGCGCGCCGGGCTCGTGATGTCGATCGGCGACCTCGCGCCCCTGCCCCCGGCGCGGACGTGGTTCGAGGCGAACGAGCTGCTATGGGATCGCCTCGCGGAGCTCGACATCGCGCACTTCACGACGCTCTAGGTGCGCGCGCGCTGCTCCCGGCCCCGCAACCGGTGCCAGATGAACACGGCGGCGACGACGACCACGGCGGCGACCGCCGCGTAGTCGGCGTAGCGGAAATTGTCGTGCAGGTCCTTCCATGTGGAGCCGAGCGCCCAACCGGCCCCGGCGAAGACCAGGCACCAGATGAGACCGCCGATGAAGGTGAGGGCCGTGTACATCCCCAGCGGGCTGCCGAGCACCCCGGCCGGGATCGAGATGAAGGAGCGCACGACCGGCGTCAGGCGCCCGAAGAAGACGGCCCTGGGCCCGAAGCGATCAAACCACCGTTCCGCCCGAGCGAAGGCCTGCGGGCTGATGTGGAACCAGCGGCCGTGGCGCTCGATCAAGGTGCGACCTCCCGCCCGGCCGATCACCCAGCCGACAAGCGAGCCGAAGAGATACCCGAGCGCCCCTGCCAGTGACAGTATGAGAAAGCTCTCAAGTCCGGTGGAAAGATGGGCGCCGAACAGGGTTGGGTGCTTCCCGGCGATGGCCCCGGCGCCGAGCGCACCGGCGTAGAGCATGATGAGCTCGCCACCCACCGGGAGCAGGGAATCCAGCGCCATTAGGCCGAATATGGCGTAGGCACCACTGTCAGCTACCGAGCTGGTGATGGAGCTGGTGAGGCTGGCGATTATCACGGGGCGACAAGGTAGCGGACCAAGGTAAAAGCGGTCGGCGCGCCACGGCCATGCCAGGCGGCTAGCGCCGGAAGATCGTCCACAGCTGGCGCAGGAGCTCCTGGGTGTCGACATCGTGGGCCAGGCTCGAGGTGAAGGCCGGCAGCCCGATGTCGACGACGAGTCCCGAGCCAAGGCGGTACCCGACGATGCTCGGGGTCTGGGACGTCGTGCCGGCGACAGAGACGATCCGCGCCGGTGCCACCACCCCGGCGATCGGCTCGAAGGATCCGAACCCCGCGAAGGTCCCGCTCGTGCCGTTGAACAGGCCGATCTCGTCGCGGATGCGCACGATCGCCTCGGCGTTGTGGCTGACGAGCGGCGCGCGCCGAGCGTCGAGGACGTCGGTGGCGGCCGGCGAGGAGGGGTTCGTGGCCTGGAGGCCGGCGGGCGTCTGCTTGACGACGGCCGTGCGCTGCAGGGACCCGGCGCCGAGCGAGAGCACGTGGCCGCCGTGCTCGACGTAACTTCGCAGCTGGGGCGCGAGCGCGGCGGGAACCCACTGCTCGGGGCCCGCGAAGACGACGCCGGTATGACCGGCGAGCGTGGGTCCGGAGCCGTCCACGAGGGCGAGGTCGGTGGTCAGGTCGTAGGGCATCCCCGTGCGGTCGAGGTAGGAGAGGAGGGCCGACTCGCCGCCGAATCCCGGCGGCAGGCCGTTGACCAGCGGGCGGTGGAGGACAATCGGGCCGCCGGCCGTGAGGGTGTCGGGGAATCCGTCGAAGTTGTCGTCGACCGGGTTCTCGCCCTGCCAGCTCAGGGCCGGGAGCACGACGAGGACGTGAGGGCCGCTCGCGCGCGCTCGCGCCACCATGGGGACCACCGTCCGCTGCCCGCCGGCGCGGATCGCCAGCTCGTAGAGCCCGGCCGCTCGTCCGGGCAGGCGAACCCGCAGGCTGCTCGAAGTCCCCGTCCCGTGCGCGGTCGGCTTGCGCCTGCTCGACACGTTGCGCAGCGCCCAGTGGTAGCGCTGCTGGTGGGCCGCGACGCCGACGACGGTCGAAGTGCCGGCGGGAACGGGGTCGAGGGGCGGCTCGGCGGCGAGGTAGGAGACGGTCACGCCGGCATGCGGCGTGGTCCCCTCGCGGGGGGGAAGGTAGGCCGGGAAGGTGCCGGTGACGCACGCCCGGTCGGCGACCTTGAGCCCCATCACATAGGTGCCCGCGGGGGCGGGGCGCCCGTGGACGAGCCCGTTCCAGGTCTTCGCGTAGCCGTGGGAGCTCGCCTTGGAGAACGGGATGCGACGCGTGTCGACGAGCTGGGGCGGGCCGGAGACGTCGGTGCGGTAGATGAGCAGGTAGCCGCCGCGGCCTTTGCTGCCGGTGAAGTGAACGCTCGCCGGCGCACCACCCGGGGCGGGAAGCTGCGCTGGGCTGACCCCGGTGACGACGAGGTGCGGAGGCACCGTGTCGACGACGACCGGGTCCTGGGGCAGGTCGACGCTCCGTCCCTGCCCGGTCAGGGCGATGCGGAAGTGGTAGGTCCCGTTGGGGGCGAGGCGCCCGTCGGACTCGTGGCCATACCAGTAGAACGACCGGCGGGTCTTGGCGTGCGTGGGCGTGGGCTTGACCATCTTGACGTCGGAGGCGACCGTCTGGACAATGTTGCCGCCCGCATCGACCACGTAGACGGTGACCGAGTCGGAGCGATGGAGGAGATAGAAGTTGATGAAGGTGCGGTTCCGGCAGCCGTCCCCGTTGTTGGAGAACGGAAGCGGGTGGGTGATCCCCGTGATCAGCGGCGTATTCGACTTCAGGTGCTGGGTGATGAAGAACGCCGCGATGGTCGCCACCACCAGGGTGGCGAAGACAGCCACGGGCAGGCGCCTCACAGCGCCACCAGCTCCGTATTGGCGATCCTGAAGTCGTGAAAGGCGTCCAGTCCCCGGGGATCGCGCGCGCACAGCACCACCCTGATCGACCCGGCGTGGCAGACCACCAGAGCGGGGAGCTCAGCGGTGGCGGAGACGTCGTCGAGCGTCGCCAGCACACGCTGCTGCTGCTCGAGCAGCGACTCACCTTCCGGGAAGCGGAAGTCGGCGCCGCCGCGGCGCCAGGCCGCGTAGAGCTCGGGTTCCTCGCGCTCGATGTCGACGAACAGGTGCCCCTCCCACCTCCCTCGGTTGGCCTCGCGCAGGCGGCTGTCGAGGCGGGGCTCGAGGCCGATCCGCGCGCCGACGATCTCTGCCGTAACGCGGGCGCGCGCCAGATCGGATGACCACAGAGCCCTGAAGCCATCGTCCGCGACGCGCTCGGCGAGCTCGCGCGCCTGCCCGCGCCCGACGTCGTTGAGCGGCGTGTCGCTGTACCCCTGGCAGCGGATCGGAGGTCGGTTGTCGTTCGTCTCGCCATGGCGGGCGAGAACGACACCGCGGTAATCAGTCACGCGAGCGCGGGGAATCCACGGCGCCGACGGTGTCGGCGCGCAGCCCAAGCCTGATCGTCTCGAGCGAGAGCACGTCGGCAGGCGGGATATTGCCCAGGTTCACGTTGGTCCCGAACCGGCGCACGAACCACACCTGCTGTTCCTTCTGCGGCGCCTCGAAGAGGATCTTATCCGGCTCGATCGCGTGCACGATCTCGTCGATGAGACCCATCCGGACCTCTCCGTCGGGACGGAAGATCCCCGCCGTCCCGCCCTCGCGCGCCTCCGCGATCACTTTCCAGGCGCCGGCGGCGAGCTCGCGCTCGATCTGCTCGACCCACTTGTAGGGGGCCATGATGCGCGCGTTGTCCTTGGCGCCGACCTCCGAGAGGACGGTGAACTCGCGCGCGAGGCGCTCGATGAGCGCGAGCTTGACGTCGTGCTCGATCTCGATCGTGCCGTCGGAGACCTCGAGGTGCTCGATCCCCAACTCGTGGACCCATGCCACCAGCGCCTCGACGCGATCCTGATCGATCGCGAGCTCGGTCAGCGTCCCTCCGAGCACGACGGGGATGCCGTGGGCGCGGTAGCGGCCGAGCTTCAGCATCAGGTTCCCAGTCACGAGCGCCGTCCCCCACCCCAGCTTGACGAGGTCGACGGCCCCCCCGGTGACCTCGACGAGCCCGTCCACCTCGGCGATCGACAGGCCCCGATCGAGGACGTGGGTGATGCCTCGCTGGCGCGGCTTCGTGGTGCGCTCGGGAAGGTCGAGAAGGTCGGGGGTGTTCATCGCGGGGTGAGTGAGCGGGCGCCCTGAGGCGCCGTTGCAGGCCCGAAGGCCCGACGGCGCAGGCGCATCACCCAGTCGTCGAGGTCTGCGTGCCCGAGCTCGCGAGATCCGCGCCCACCGTGACGACCACGTTGCACGAACCTACCTGCGGGCAGCCCAGCGACTGGACATCCGGAGTGATCGGCTGTACCGCCGAAGTGCTGAGCTTGAGGTCCTTGGCCACGACGGCGGCCTGACGCTGATCGCCGGGTACGTACTCCACCGTAGTGCTGGGCTGGGTCTGGGTGGCGGCGTTGGCGATCGTCCCCTGCTTGAACCCTGCCGCGCCGAGCTGGGTGGCGACGCTGTCAGCCAGGTGGAACACCGCGGTGCCGTTGAGTACGGCCACGGTCACCGAGGCATTGTTGACCGCGGCGGGCTTGGCGGCGCTGTGATGACGCGTCGCCGCCGTCGGCGCGTTGCTCACGGGAGTGGTGGAGTGAGCCGTCGTGTGGGCGCTGGGGGTGCCCGAGCCCGAGGTAAGCGAGATGAGCACGATGACGATGGCGGCCACGACGGCGACCGCGGCGAGGGCCATGAGCACGCGCGTGAGGTCGCTCGGCGACCCTCCCCCGTCGTCGAGCTCGGAGAGCATGCGCGGGCGGTTGCCCCCGCCGGCGCCCGATCCGGGCCGGATCTGCACCGGCGGACGCGGGGGCGGAGGCGGAGGGATGACCGGGTGCTCGCCCGTGCCGTTGGTCGGGGCGGGGCCACCGAAGACGCCGGAGCCGCCGGCGGCGGTGGCCGGGCGGGGAGTGACGATCCGGTTCATGGGCGGGGGACCGCCGGGCGGCGAGCCGGGCGCGGGCGCCGGTTTCGTGGCTCCGGCGGCGCCGCCGGCGAACGGGACGCCCTGAGCCGGTCCGAAGCCCGGGGCCCCCGGCTGGCCCGGCGCCGGAGAATGGGCCTGGCCCGGCGCGGCGGGGCTTGGTTGGCCCGGAGCCGCGGGGCTTGGTTGGCCCGGGGCGACGGCGGGCTGCGGGTCCGGGGCGGCGACCGGAGAGCGTCCCGCGAGGCCGGCGATTTCCGCAGCGGCCACGCCCCCGCCGAAGGCGGGCGGTGTGGGGATCAGCTTGGTGGCCGCCGAGAGTGGCGGCGCCCCGACGCCCGCGGGAGGGGCGGGACTGGGGGTGGCGGCGAAGGCGGGTTCAGGCCGATTGCTGGCCTGGGGGATGAGACCGGGACGTGGTGCGACCCCAGGCAGGGGGCTCGGCGTGGGCACCGGCGCGGACTGCACCGCGACGGCGTGAGCGAGCCGGCTCTCGAGCTGCGCCACCCGCTGGGCCGCGAGCTCGGCCTGCTCGCGCAGCGACGCGGTCTCCCGCGCTTGCGCGAAATAGAGCAGCACGAGGATGGCCAGCCCGATGATCGAGGCGAAGCCAGCGTCGGCGCCCACCGAAGAGATGAAATGGTGGACTGAGAGAGCGTACGGTGCCAAGCCCATAGCGACAGCCTAGGAGTCTACGTGGAGCGTCGGGCGACTGACTCCAGGTGCCGAGCGGTGGCGGTCCGCGGCCAGGCCGGCGACCTTCTCGGCGAGCCCGGCGGCGTCTTCGTTGAGCACGAGGAAGTTGATCTCGGCGAAGCTCGCTTCGACCCAGGCGGGATCGAGGCGCTCGCGCTCGGCGCGGACGATCTTCTGAGCCGGGGTGGGTAACGGCCGCTCGTAGGGGTTGAAGAGGTCCTCGTGAAACTTCTCTCCCGGGCGGGCGCCCACCACCTCGATGGCAATGTCCCGCTCGGGCTCGAGTCCCGACAGCCGGATCATCTGCTCGGCCAGGTCGATGATCTTCACCGGCTCGCCCATCTCGAGCACGAACACCTCGCCGCTCACGTCGCCCAGGGAGCCGGCGCGGATGATCAATTGCACGGCCTCGGGAATGGTCATGAAGTAGCGCGTCATGCGCGGATCGGTGATGGTCACGGGACCGCCGGCGGCGATCTGGCGGCGGAAGATGGGGACCACCGACCCCGAGGAGGCGAGGACGTTGCCGAAGCGGACGGTGGCATAGGTGGTCTGCGGATGCTTGGCCGCCGCCGCCTCGACCGCCCACTCGGCCAGCGCCTTGGAGGCGCCCATGACGGTGGCGGGCTTGACCGCCTTGTCGGTGGAAACGAGCACGAACACGCCCACCTTGTGCTCCCCCGCGATGCGCGCGACCGTCCGCGTGGCCAGCGCGTTGTTGCGCACCGCCTCGACGGGATTGCGCTCCATCATGGCGACGTGCTTGTACGCCGCCGCGTGGAACACCGCGGCAGGTCGGAGCTCGGCGAACACCTCGCGCATCCGCTCCCCGTCCTTGCAGTCGGCGAGCACGGGCACGGCCGTATGCACGTGGCGCTCCTCCTCGAGCTCGCGAAGAATCTCGAAGAGATTGTCCTCCGCGTGATCGACGAGGATCAGGCGGCGGGGGGCCACGCGGGCGATCTGGCGGCACAGCTCGCTTCCGATCGATCCACCCGCTCCGGTGACCATCACCACCTGACCGGCGAGATAGGCGCCCACGCGCTCGAGCTCCATGAGCACAGGCTCGCGGCCCAGCACGTCCTCGACCCGCACCTCGCGGAGCTGGCTGGCCACGCGCATCTGCCCCGAGCCGTCCTGGAGGAGCTCGAACACCGTGGGCATGGTCTGGACGGGGATCGCTCGCTTGCGGCACGCGGCCACGACGCGGCCACGCAGCGTTCCCGGCGCCGAGGGGATGGCGATGATCACCTGGTCGGGCTCGACCTCGTCGAGTACGCGGCAGAAGTCCTCGGTCTCGGTCGTGCCCAGGACCTTGAGGCCGTACTCGTCCTTGATCCCCCGCAGGCGCGGGTCGTCGTCGACGAAGCCCACCGGTCGCATGCGGAGCTGGCGGTTGCGCACGAGCTCCCTGACCACCAGGCGACCACCCTGCCCGCCGCCGACCACGAGCACGTCGCGGGCACCCTTGACCATCGGGAAGCTCCGCACCCGGCCCTCGACCACGAGATGAACGACGAAACGGACGCCGCCGAGGAAGCCGAGCATGAGCAGGAACCACAGGGCGATCACGCTGGCGGGCATGGTCACCGGGCTCGCGGAGCGGTGAGCGAGGTCGGCGACGGTAACCGGATGCAGGAGCGCGATCGCCCCGACGACGATGACCGTGGCGACGAACACCGCCTTCATCACCGATTCGTAGTCGCGCTGGCCGACGAAGGTCCACAGGCGCTGGTAGACGCCGAAGGCGGCGAGCACGATCAGCGTGGCCGGCACGACCCAGCCGATGGTGTCGTTCAGCAGGTCGTTGTAGCGCGTAACGATGGTGCCATCGAACCTGAGCCAGTAGGCCAGGTAATAGGCGAGGGCGACCAACAGCCCGTCCGCCAAAAGCTGGGGCAAGGAGTGACGGTGAACGGGGGCCGCGGATCTGATCCGCCAGCGCATGCCGGGGGAAATTGTACGGGCTTGCGCCGACCGCACTGTTTGCCGGGGGTTAGCGTTTGGGCGGCGGGGTTCGAAATCCTGGCCTATACCTGCGACACTCTCTGTAGCTTCCTGCCGGCGCGTTGCGTGTGTGGAGGCATCTTGCGCTATGGCGGCGTGCCGTCTTTCCCTCTTCCAGCGTTGGAACCACCCATAGGGAAAGGCGAGAACGGGACGGTCATGACCGCCCAAGCCGAACAAGCCGAGCCAATGCGCTCCTCGGGCAGCTCCCTACAGCTGGCGCTATCCAATGCCGTTGTCGGGTTCCTGCGCGAATACACGGGCCGTGGCCCGACGAAAGCCCGGACGTCGATCCGGGACAACGTCGTCGTCGTCATGCTCGAGCAGACCCTGACCAAGGGCGAGCAGGTCCTCGTCGCGAAGGGCCGCACGGAGCAGGTTCTCGTCCTGCGCCGCGAGTACCAGGAAGCGATGCGAGACGAAAGCAGCGCCAAGGTGGCTGAGCTCACGGGACGAAAGGTCATCGCCTTCATGAGCGCCAACCACGTCGACCCTGATCTCGCGGCGGAAATCTACGTGCTCGACGGGCCCCCGAGCCCCGACGTCACCGCGCTCTGACCGGAGCGCACAGCAGGTCGGTCAGAAATGCCGGATCGCGGCGGATCCGCTGGGGCGATGCCCCGTGGCGAGGCTCGATGGCGATGTCCTCGGGCCTGCTCAGGCGCTTCAGGCGCCCGTCGGCGATGAGGCGGTCGTCGACCGCGCCGGGGCGGCCCTCGAAAATGGTGTAGACGGGGATTCCGAGGGCGGCGGCTTCGCGGTTCATGGTCCCGCCGGCGGAGACCACGAGGTTGGCGTGGGCGATCAGGGACTGGGTGTCGATCGCGTGGGCGGGGATGATGAGGTCGCCCCGGCGTGCGAGCTTTTCCCGCTGCTCGGGGGTTCGCGGGAGGACGATGACCTGGGCGGTGATGGCGAGGCGGTCGAGGACCTGGGCGAAGAGGTCGTTCGCGAAGCGGTGGTAGAGCGAGACCTCGGGCGGGGTGCGGACGACGGCGATGGGCCGGGAGGTGTCGAGCCCGAGCTCGGCGAGGACCGCATCGCTCGGCTCGAAGTCGGATAGGTAGTACTCCTCCTTGAGGCCCGGATAGGTGAGCAGCTTGTCCCGGGCGCCGTAGCGATACAGGCGCTCGGGGGGGATGGCGTCGGGGACGACGACGGCTCGGGCGAGACGGCAGTTGATGGTGTGCTGGACGGTGGCCCACTCGTAGTCGAAGGTGGTGGAGGAGGGGATGCGCAGGAGGGCGGCGGCCACCGTGATGTCGTTCGAGCCGTGGCCAAGGGCGAGGTCGAAGCGGCGCCCCCGCGCCCAGCGCGCGAGCACGAGCGAGCGCTCGGCAAGCCCGCGGGCCTTAGCGAGGAGCCCGCCGCCCCGGTGATGGCCGATGGCGGTGTGGACGATTCCCAGCCGCTCGCAGAGCTCGAGGGTCTGGGCGAAGTCCCGCGCGGTGACCTCCACGTGATGGCCACGGCGCTGGAGCTCCTCGATCACCGGCCGCAGCACGAGGACGTGGGGAGAATTGGTGAGGTCGATCCATACGTGCACGGCCCGGGCCACGCTACCCTAGGGGCGGGCATGCTGATCGGCTTCGCCAGCGTCACCGACGCGCTAGTGAACCTCGCCACCCATGTCATCCGTGACCTCGGCGTCACCGGAATCCTCCTGATGATCGCGAGCTCGGGGGTCATCGGGGTGCCGGGGACGGAGCTGCCGATGCTCTTCGCGGGCTTCAACGTCTACCAGCATCACCTGGCGCTGGTGTGGGTCATCGTCTTCGGAGTGCTCGGCGACACCATCGGCGCCTCGATCGCCTATGCCATCGGCTACTACGGTCGTCGCGAGCTGCTCGAGCGCCACGGGGCCAAGCTTCATGTCACCCCCGCGCGCCTGGACCAGGCCGAGCGCTGGTTTCAGCGCCGCGGCACCGTCACCATCCCCCTCTCGCGCATGGTTCCCGTGGCCCGGGCGACCTTTCCCTACGCGGCAGGTGTCTCGCGGGTGCCCTTCGGCCGTTTCGCCCTCCTCGCCACCCTGGGATCGATCCCGTGGATCGGCGGCCTGGCCATTCTCGGTCGGGCGGTGGGCAGCAACTGGGAGAGCTGGCGCCATCACCTCGAGTACGTGGACTACGCGGCCCTGGCGGTCGTGGCGCTGGGGATCGCCTACCTGATCGTGCGCAAGGTGCGGTCGGGGAGCGACAAAGCAACGCCGGATGCCGTCGCGTAGCCAGGCGCCCTCTGTGGGCGAGGCCTTCGCGCTCGGCGTGCTCCACGGTCCCGCGGAGCTGCTGCCGATCTCCTCCTCGGGCCACGTGACGGTGGTGCCGTGGCTGCTCGGCTGGCGCTACGGGGAGCTCGACCCCGAGCTGCGCAAGTCATTCGAGATCGCCCTCCACGCGGGCACCGCGGCGGCGCTCCTGATCACCCTCCGCGATGAGGTGGACGAGGCGGTGCGCGGGCTGAACGCACGCCGGCTTGCGCTCATCGCGCTCTCGTTCGCGCCCCCGGCGGTGATCGGCTTCACCCTCGAGCGACCCATTGAGCAGCGCCTCGGGACGCCGGCCACGGTGGCGGCGGGACTGCTCGTGGGGTCAGCGGTGATGGCATGGGCGGACCGATCGCCGCAGACGCGCGGGCACGAGGAGGCCGGGCCGCTCGACGCGCTGTGGCTCGGGTTCGCGCAGGCGAGCGCCCTCTTCCCCGGGGTCTCGCGCAATGGGGCGACCCTCGCCGCCGCGCGCCTTCGGCACTTCACGCGTGCGGACGCCAACCGGCTCTCGCGTCATGCCGCCCTCCCGGTGATCGCCGGGGCCACCCTGCTCAAGGGGGCGAGGCTGGCCAGCGGCGGGCTGCCGAAGGGTGCGGGCGGCGTCTTCGCGGTCGGCGCCGCGGCCTCCTTCGTGTCCACCCTGGGGTCGACGTGGTTGATCCGCCAGGTCGAGCGCGACCGCTCGCTCGTGCCCTACGCGGCCTACCGCGTGGCGCTCGCGACGGCCGTCCTCGCCCGCCTCGCACGACGGCGCTAGCGCAGATCCGACCGATCCGCGACAATTAACCTGGGAGGAGCGCGTCGGTGTAGTACAACGAAGGCACGACGACCATCCCGGGGAAAATAGAAGCAAGCAGATGACGACGACCCTCCTCGGCACCCGGCTGAACGGCCGATACCGACTTGATGCGCGCATCGCCGCGGGGGGCATGTCGACGGTCTTCCGCGCCTTCGACGAGACGCTCGAGCGCCAGGTGGCGATCAAGCTCATGAGTCGTGAGGTCAGCGCCGACTCCGACCAGCTCGAGCGCTTCCGCCGCGAGGCCAGGGCCGTCGCGCAGCTCAACCACCCACACATCGTCGGCGTGATCGACGCCGGGGAAGACGAGGGCCGGCCGTACATCGTCTTCGAGTACGTCGAGGGCGAGACCCTCAAGGAGCGGATCCGCCGGCACGGGCGCCTCGAGATCTCCGAGGCGATCGCCTACGCGATCGAGATCGGGCGCGCGCTCGGGGCCGCCCACGCGCGGCACATCGTGCACCGCGACGTCAAGCCGCAGAACGTCCTCATCGACGAGGAGGGGTCGGCCAAGGTCACCGACTTCGGGATCGCGCGCACGCTCGAGGAAAACGGGCTGACCGCCGACGGGCGCGTGCTCGGGACCACCGACTACGTCGCCCCCGAGCAGGCGCTCGGGCGCCACGTCACCGGGCAGTCGGACCTCTACTCGCTCGGCGTCGTCCTCTACGAGATGCTCACCGGGGAGGTCCCCTTCAAAGGCGACAACCAGGTGGCGGTGGCCATGAAGCATGTCCGCGAGGCGCTCCCCGACGTGCAAGCCAAGCGCCCGGAGGTCTCCGCCGCGCTCGCGTCGGTGCTCGACCGCGCGACGTCGAAGCGCGTCGAGGACCGCTACGCCGACGACGCCGAGCTCATCGCCGACCTCGAGGATGTGCTGGCGATCGAGACGGCGCGCGCCGGGAGCGCCACCGGCGAGGTCACAGCAGTGCTCAAGACCCTGCCGGGCAAGACCAAACGCCGGGTGCCGTTACGTGTGCGCAGGCCTGCCCTCGCCGCCCTGCTGGTGATCCTAGCCCTCGGGGTGGTGGCAGCGGCGGCGACCTGGCTGGCCACGCGGGCGCACCACGGCACCGGTCAGCTCGCACAGAGCCCGCCGGCCAAGACGACGGCCCAGATCCCGCTGTGCGACACCTGTGCCCACGCCTTCAACCCGCTCGGGACCTCGCCGCAGAATCCGAACGCGGCCGGCTACGCGATCGACAACAACCCCGCCGACGAATGGACCACGGTCACCTACTACGACCACGTCCTCCTCGAGGCGGGCATCGGGATCTACGTCGACGCGGCTCCCAAGACGCCCGTCAGCGACATTCGCATCCTCACGAGCACCCCCGGCTTCAACGCTCAGTTCTACGCCAGCGACGCCACCCCCTCGGCCAATGCATGGCCCGGTAACTGGGTGCAGGTGGGGAGCCAGAACAACATCCACAAGAACCAGGTCATCAAGCTCAGCAGCGGGAGCGCTCCGCACCGCTACTGGCTCGTGTGGATCACCAAGCTCCCGCCGGGCGGGGACCACGTCGGGCTGAAGCTGGCCCTCTACAAGTAACGCCGGCTCAGCGCCGGTAGCGTCCCATCTCCTCGTAGCGCTCGAGGGCGAGGGCGAGGAGGCGGTCCAGGAGTTCCGGATAGGAGATCCCGCCCGCCTCGAAGAGCCGGGCGAAGACGCTCGTCTCGGTGAACCCGGGCATGGTGTTGAGCTCGTTGACGAGCACCGCCTCGCCTTCGACGAAGAAGTCGACGCGGGCCAGGCCCGAGCACCCGGCGCGGAGAAAGGTCTCGATGGCGAGCTCGCGCACGCGCTCGCACACTTCGGGGCCGAGGCGCGCCGGCACGATCAGCTCCATCCCGCCCGGGGTGTACTTGGCCTCGAAGTCGTACCAGCCCGATTCCCCGGAAGCGAGCAGAACCTCGCCCGGCTGCGAGGCGACCGGATCGGCGTTTCCGAGGACCGAGCACTCGACCTCGAGCCCATTCGACGCCGCCTCGACGATGGCATGGGGATCGTGCGCGAAGGCGGTCGCGAGCGCCGCTGGGAGCTCGTCGCGGGCGGCGACGCGCACGATCCCCACCGAGGAGCCGAGGCGGGCGGGCTTGACGAACACGGGCAGGCCGAGGTCGGTGAGGGCGGCGAGCACGGCATCGGGATCGCTTCGGTACTCCTCGGCTCGCACGCCCCGGTAGTCGACCTGCGCCACGCCCGCGTGGGCCATGAGATCCTTGAATACCACCTTGTCCATGCACACCGCGGAAGCGAGAACGCCCGCGCCGACGTAGGGCACGCCGAGGCACTCGAGCAGGCCCTGGACGGTCCCGTCCTCGCCGAAGGGGCCGTGCAGTACCGGGAACACCACCTCGACCTCCGCGAACCCGCCCCCCGGCTTCACCGCAAGCTCGCGCCCGTCCACTTGCCAGCGCCCGTCGCGCCCGATCTCGACCATCACCGGCGCGTGCCCCGCCCGCTCGAGTCCCTTCCGCACCGAGGCTGCCGAAGCCAGCGATACGTCGTGCTCCGACGAGCGGCCCCCGGCGAGGACCGCCACGCGCAGCGGCGTCATGGGGTCGTCGTCGTGGTGGTGGGAGTGGTGTTCGTGCTCGTCGGCGTGCTCGTCGTGCCCGTGCTCGCCGTGTACTTGCCCACGACGATGGTCACCG
>DASZLV010000070.1:0-1520 GCA_035552215.1 Solirubrobacteraceae bacterium
ACTGATGGCCTCGTGCTGCCCGAGCGCAAGCCGGTATGGGCGGTCCGTCGTCATCGCGCTGAAGGCGTCGCACGCGCACACGATCCTTGACTCGATTGGGATCGCCTCTCCGGCGAGGCCGTCGGGGTAGCCGGTGCCGTCGTAACGCTCGTGCGAGGAACGCACGAAATGTCCGACCGTGGCCAGCACTCCGCCGACCTGGGTGAGCATGGTCTCGCCTTCGATCGTGTGGCGGTGGATGATCGCCCACTCGTCGGGGTCAAGGGCCCCGGGCTTGTTGATGATCGTCTTAGGGACCCGGAGCTTGCCGACGTCGTGGAGGAGGGCGGCGAACTCGACGTTGCGGCGGGTGGCGGCGTCGAGGCGCAGGGCCTCCGCGACGGCCAGGGCCAGGTCGACGACGTCGCGGCTGTGGGCTCCCGTGTAGTGATCATCGAGTTCGACGACGTCGCCTAAGAGCAGAGCGGTTCCGCGGTAGGCGGTGCTGAGCGCAAGCTCATTGTCGATGCGCTGCTGGCGCTCGCGCGCGAAGAGCCACAGGAGTCCGACGAGAGGCAGGACGAGCAGGACGAGGCCAGGCCGGTTGATCGCCGACGCGGCCACCAGAAGGCCGACGCAGGACAGGCAAGCGTCGGTGAGGTAGAGCCAGAGCATCGGCAGCTGCTCGGCTGGGGTGATGCGCTCGGCGAACCAGGTGCGGGCGAGCCCAGCGCTCGAGTCAAAGAGGATCTGCGCGCCGAAGGCGAGTATGAGGAGCGGCCAGCGCTCCCACGAGAATCCGTCGTGGCCGGAGAGGACGAAGACGAGCGCGGGACCTAATGCATAGAAGCTGTCGCCGATACGCGCGAGCACGCGCGGCGCCGACAGGGTGCCTCGGATCACGTGGGGCCAAAGGTCGGCGACCAAGAAAGCCGTCACGATCAACGGGACGATCGGGGTCGGCAGGAGGAACAGCATCGGCACGAACACCAGCTGAGTTGGACGCGTGCGGGCGCTACCCACCGGGAAGGTCACCTGAGTCGCTGCGAGGTAGGTGACCGCCGTCGCTACGAGGGCGACGAGCGAGAGGGGACGGTTCCAGGGCGCCAGCAGGGCGAGCGGAACCGCGGCGGCCAGGAACACCGCGGCGCCGGCGGCTTCCGTGTTCAGAAGCCGCCGCGCCTGCTTACGTTCGGTGTGCCGTTCCCGTTCGGCGATCACCAGGCTCTCCGTCTCCGGAGTCTCGTAAGAGTCTAGGTCCATCACGAGTTGGATGACGGCGATCTGTGCTTGTGGTCAGCCGAGGGCATGTGGCAAGGAAGCGATACTCAGCCGCGTCCCCACGGGTCGACGAAGACGTCATCGACGAGCGGAGAGCCGGTCACCGCGGTGAGCTGGATCGAAACCTGCGCGGTTCCGCCAGACAGGAGGCCGAACACCGGGGAGAGTGTGGTCATCACGGGGCTGGGCATCCAGTTGCCGGCGGCAACGACGAGGCCAGTCGGGATCGCGAGACCGTGGTAGACGATGCTCAGGGCCAG
>DASZLV010000071.1:0-38649 GCA_035552215.1 Solirubrobacteraceae bacterium
CACACCTTGGGCACGGGGCAGCCCATGTTGAGGTCGATCACGTCGGCCCCGGCGGCCGCCACCGTCTCTGCGGCGGACTCCATCACGCCGGGGTCGTGCCCGAAGAGCTGCATCGACACCGGGTGCTCGTCGGGGTGGATCCGCAGGAGCTCTCGGCAGGTCTTCTCGTTGCGGTAGTGGACGGCGAAGCTCGAGACCATCTCGGAGACCACGAGCCCGGCGCCGTGCCGTTTGGCCTGGAGGCGCACGAACCAGTTGCCGATCCCCGCCAGCGGCGCGAGCACGACCCGGTTGGGGATGATGAGAGCGCCGGGACCGGATCCGAGACGCCAGGGGTCGGTGAGCTTGGGGCTGGGCACGCATCCATGGTACGAACCTGGCACGCTCTCGGCGATGGACATCGCGAGGGTGATTCAGCCTTGGTACGACGTCGTCCGCGATCAGGTGCCGGGGCTCGAGCTCTTCGACGCGCACACGCACATCGGGCAGAACGATCCCGACGGGATGAAGGCCACTCCCGAGGAGATCGTCGAGAACCTCGAGCGCGCGAACGCGGTCGGGGCCTTCACCTTCCCCATGCACGAGCTCGACGGGTACCCACCCGCGAACGACATGGTGCTCGCGGCAGCGGAACGATCGGGGGGACTGCTCGTGCCCTTCTGCCGCGTCAATCCCCACGATCACCCTGTAGCTGAGGCTAAGCGCTGCCTCGCCGCCGGGGCGCGCGGGATCAAGCTTCATCCCCGCGCCGAGCGGTTCACCCTCGACCATCCCGGTGTGCGACCGCTGGTGGCGCTGGCGGCCGAGCATCAGTTTCCCGTTCTCATTCACGCCGGTCGCGGGATCCCCGCGCTGGGCGAGCACGCGGTCGCGCTGGCCGGCGAGTTCCCCGACGCGCGACTGATCCTCGCCCACGCGGGGATCTGCGACCTGGGCTGGATCTGGCACGCCGCCCCTGACCATCCCAACCTGCTCTTCGACACCGCGTGGTGGATGCCGGCTGACCTCGCGGCGCTCTTCGCGCTCGTCCCACCGGGCCAGATCGTCTTTGCCAGCGATGCGCCCTACGGCTCGACGATGATGGGCGCCGCCTTTGCCATGAGGGCGGCGCTGCAGGCGGGACTGTCGACCGACCAGCTCCGCTCGATCGGTTCAGGTCAAGCGCTGCGGGTGGCGGCGGCCGGGCCGCTCGAGCCTCAGGGCCCGCCCATCGGCGCGCGTGACCGCGCCTCCCATGTGCTCCTCGACCGCGTCGCCGAGTTCGTCATGCTCACGGCGATGGCCTCGATGCGCGGGGGCGAGCCGGAGGAGATGCTGGCGCTGGCGCGACTGGCCTGCGATGTGCCCGCCGACATCGACGACGCGCCCATCTTCGCGGCCATCCTCCGCCTGCTCGAGGCCTACAGCGAGGCGATGGCCGCCATGCCCGACGAGCGCCGCTCCCTCACGCTGCTCATCCTCGCCGCCACGGTGGCTCGGACCCCCGACGTGCCCATTCCCGCCGACTTCTGAACCGGGCTCTGCGCGTCAGCTCGCGTTGCGCTGGTAGATCAGGCGCAGACCCGTGAGGGTGAGCAGCTCATCGACCTCGTCGATGGTCTCGAGGATGAAGGGGACGACGGCGGGGGCGAGACCGCCGGTGGCGATCACCGGGGTGTCGGGACCGAGCTGCTCGCGCAGGCGCCGGACGATCCCCTCCACCTGGCCGGCGAATCCGTAGACAATCCCCGAGCGGATCGCGTCCACCGTCGACTTCCCGATCAGCGACCGCGGCTCCGCGAGCTCGACCTTGGGCAACTTCGCGGCGCGCTCGGACAGGGCCTCGATCGAGATCTCGGCGCCCGGGCTGATGATGCCCCCGAGGTACTCGCCCGCCGCGGACACCGCGTCATAGGTGATGGCCGTGCCGAAATCGACGACGATGCAGGGACCTCCGAGCCGGTCGTAGGCGGCCACGGCATTGACCAGGCGGTCGGCTCCGACCTCGCGGGGATTGTCGATCCGGATTGGCATTCCCGTTCGGATCGACGGGCCGACGGCGAGCATCCGGTGCCCGAGGTAGCGCGCCGCCATCGCCGTCCACTGCTCGACGAGCTGGGGGACGGTCGAGGAGAGGATCGACTCTCCCACGTCGCTGAACCCGAAGCCCCGCAGGGCGAGGAGGTTCGACAGTGCCGCTCCGAGCTCGTCGGAGGTCGAGTCGCGCACGGTGGCAAAGCGCCAGTGCTCCTGGAGCTCTGACTCGCCCCATACGCCGAAGTGAGTCTGCGTGTTCCCGACGTCTACGACGAGGAGCATGGCGCGAGCTTAGCCTCCCCGCTCACCAGTTCGCCGCAAGGCGAACTCGCATGCGAGGACGAAGTCCTCGCCGCTCACACGAGCGGAGGGCCGGCGCACCGGACCTCTTGACCTTCACCGAGCGCGGCAAGGGCGTCGGCCAGCCGTCCCGCGCCGGGCACGGCGAGCTCGGGGTCGAGCTCGAGGAGGGGCACGAGCACGAAGCGCCGGGAGACCACCTCGGCGTGGGGCAGGGTCAGGCGCTCGGTCTTCAGCTCCGTCTCGCCCAGGAGGAGCAGGTCGATATCGATCGGGCGCGGCCCGTGGCGGACTCCCCCGGGCGTGCGCCCGAGCTCGCGCTCGACGGACTTGCAGACGTCGAGCAGCGCCTCGGGCGCCAGCGCCGTCTCCACACGCAGGCAGGCGTTGAAGAACTCGCGCTGGTCGAGCACCTCACCGACCGGCTCGGTCTCGTAGACCGACGAGGAGGCGGTGACGGCCACGCCGTGCTCGGGGAGCGCGCCCACCGCAGCCTCGAGCTGGGCCCGGCGATCGCCTTCGTTGGAACCGAGGCCGAGATAACCGGTCTCGCTCAGAGGGCCACCGTCAAGCCTCGCGCCAGACCTCGACGGAGACCTCGCCCACCGGCAGCGGGAGCGGAGGCTCGGGCTTGGCGGCCTTGACCCACACGGCTACGGCCTCGTAGCGCTCGAGCAGCCGATCAGCGATCGCCGTGCACAGACGCTCGAGCGTCTTGTAGGAGCGCTGCTGGGCCACGAGGTTCGCGGCCTCGCACACCTGCCCGTAGTCGATGGTGTCTTCGATCCGGTCGGTGATGGTGGCGTCACAGTCGCCGACATCGATCCTGATGTCCAGAAGCAGGCGCTGGCCCACCTCGCGCTCGGCCGCCGTCACGCCCACGTGGGTGAACAGCGACAGGCCACTGATCTCGATCGTGACCTCGGGCTCCGAGCGCCCTTCTTCGTCCTCGTCTACGCCTTCGTCGAGGTCGTCGAACTCGTCCGCGTCGTGCTGCTCCGACATCCGGCCCTGACCGTAGCAGCCGCCACCGCGAGGGCGTCATGGACGGGGCGTACGTCGTGGACCCGGAACACGCTCGCGCCGCGCTCATAGGCGATCACGTTCGTCGCGATCGTCCCCGCCAACCGGTCGTTGGCGCTCCGCCCCCCGGCCAGGCGGCCGAGGAAGGATTTGCGCGACGTTCCCACCACGATCGGTCGCCCAAGCGCCACGAGCTCCTCGAGGCGGCCCAGGAGCTCGAGGTTGTGCGCGCCCGTCTTGCCGAACCCGATTCCCGGGTCGAGAAGGATCCGCTCCTCGGGGATGCCGGCCGCGATCGCATAGGCCATACGCTCCTCCAGGAAGGCCTTGACCTCGCAGACAACGTCCTCGTAGCGCGGGTCGTCCTGCATGGTGCGCGGCTCGCCGAGCATGTGCATCAGGCAGCAGTGGGCACCGCTGCTGGCCACGAGCACGGCCATCTCCGGGTCGGCGCGCAAGGCCGTCACGTCGTTGACCAGCGTCGCCCCCGCCGCGAGCGCCGCCTCTGCCACGTTCGCCTTCGAGGTGTCGACCGAGATCTGGGCGGGGACCTGGGCCGCCACGATTCCCTCGACCACCGGGACCACGCGCCTGAGCTCCTCGTCCGCGGGCACCGGCTCGGCTCCCGGGCGCGTCGACTCCCCACCCACGTCGAGGATCGCCGCGCCCTCGCCCGCGAGCTCGACGGCGTGCGCGACGGCTGCGGCCCGGTCGAGGTAGAGGCCGCCGTCGGAGAACGAGTCGGGGGTGACGTTGACCACGCCCATTAAGCGAAAGGCACCGCCGCGCCCCGGGAGTTCGGCGGTCATCGCGCCACCCGACTCCGCACCCTAGACCGAACTCTCAAAGGAATCCGCGCCAGCGGATTCCTCGTCATCCGGCCAACGCCCGGTCCGGTCGAAGACCCGGCGCGCCTCCTCCTCGTCCTCACGCTCGCGATTGCTCTCGAGGCTCATGCGGAACAGCCAGTTGATCAGCCACACGGTGAGGGCGACGAGGAGCAGACATACGCCGACCGCCGCCAGGTTCGTGCGGCCGTGGCCGACGACGGTGAACACAGCCCCGACCAAGGCGATGACGAGCGGCAGCCAGACGCGCGTCGCCGTCAGGAGGATGCGGACTAGCCGCGAGTGGGGGTCAGGCGAGTTCAGGCTTTTCGGGCAACTCGAGGCCGCGAGCCTCCGCCGTGCCGCCGGCCAGCCCGGGCCGGGGTAGCGGCCTCGGCGCCTCGCGCCCGGCGCGATCGGCGGTCGCCGGGGGAACGGGGAGCTGCGGAGGGGCGGGCGCTTCCGCGCCGAACACCTCGAGCTCGGTCTGACCGTCGAGGAGAGCCTCGAACTCGCCCTTCTCGATCGTCTCGCGCTTGAGCAGGACTTCGGAGAGCTTCTCGAGCGAGTCGCGGTACTGGCCGAGGATGTCCCGGGCCTGCTGATGCGCCGATTCCACGATCCGGCGGATTTCGTCGTCGATCTCGCGCGCGATCTCGTCGGAGTAGTCGGGCTCGGAAGAGAACTCGCGTCCCAGGAAGGGCTGGCCGTGGTCGTGGCCGAACACGCGCGGGCCGAGCTTCTCGCTCATCCCGAAGCGCATGACCATCTGCTTGGCCGTGGCCGTCACCTTCTCGAGGTCGTTCGAAGCGCCGGTCGTCACCTCGCTGAAGACGATCTCCTCGGCGGCGCGACCGCCCAGGGTCATGGCCATGGTGTCGAGGAGCTCCGCGCGGGTGGTGAGGAATTTGTCCTCGGTCGGGAGGGAGATCGTGTACCCCAGCGCCTGGCCGCGAGAGATGACCGAGATCTTGTGCACCGGATCGGAGTAGGGCAGGTAGTGGCCGACGATGGCGTGGCCCATCTCGTGGTAGGCGGTGATGCGGCGCTCCTTCTCGCTCATGACCCGCGTCTTCTTCTCGGGGCCGGCGATCACGCGCATGATCCCTTCCTCGAGCTCGACCTGGGTGATCTCGCGCTTGCCCGTGCGGGCGGCGAGGAGGGCGGCCTCGTTGACGAGGTTCGACAGGTCGGCGCCCGTGAACCCCGGGGTCTGACCCGCGAGGACGTCGACGTCGATCTCCCGCCCGAGCGGCTTGCCGCGAGTGTGGACCTCGAGGATCTTCCGGCGGCCGAGGCGGTCGGGGCGATCGACGACGATCTGGCGGTCGAAGCGTCCCGGGCGCAGAAGCGCGGGGTCGAGGATGTCGGGGCGGTTGGTGGCGGCGATGAGAATGATGTTGTCCTTCATCTCGAAGCCGTCCATCTCGACGAGCAGCTGGTTCAGCGTCTGCTCGCGCTCGTCGTGGCCACCGCCGAGCCCGGCGCCGCGGTGGCGACCGACGGCGTCGATCTCGTCCATGAAGATGATGCAGGGCGAGTTCTGCTTGGCCTGCTCGAACAGGTCGCGGACGCGTGAGGCGCCGACCCCGACGAACATCTCGACGAAGTCAGAGCCCGAGATCGAGAAGAAGGGCACGCCGGCCTCGCCGGCCACGGCGCGGGCGAGCAGAGTCTTGCCGGTGCCCGGAGGTCCGTAGAGCAGGACGCCCTTGGGGATGCGCGCGCCCAGGGCCTGGAACTTCTTCGGGTTCTCGAGGAACTCCTTGATCTCGTGCAGCTCCTCAACCGCCTCGTCGACGCCGGCGACGTCACGGAAGGTGATCTTGGGCGAGTCGACGGATAGGCGCTTGGCACGGGATTTCCCGAACGACATCACCTTCGATCCGCCGCCCTGGACCTGATTCATCAGGAAGATCCACAGCCCGATGAAGATCAGGAAGGGAAGGATGGTCGTCAGCAGCCCAAGCCAGTCGCTGCTCGACGTGCTCGAGACATCGAGCCCGTTGGCGCCGACGCCGTTGGCCTGCAGATCCTTCTGCGACAGGTTGATCAGCGTGGTGACGTAGTTGTTCGGGTAACCGACCGAGAACTTCTGAACGCCGGCCTGCTGCGCGCCCGCCTGGGTCAGCGTGACGTTGGCGCTCAGGTTCTTCTGGTCGAGCGAGATCGCCTTGACCTCGTCGTTCTGGAGGTACGTCACGAGCTGCCCGAAGCTGGGCTTCGGCGTGTGGCTGTTGCCGCCGATCAGCTTCTGCGCGAAGAAGGCGAGCACGACCACGATGAGGATCGGGAAGGCTGCGCTCTTAAAGAACTTGCTCATAGTCAAGTTTCCGCGCATCACGCCGGGTGGTCTCCGCGGGGAATGGTCAAGCGTAGCACTTGGATTTCATGCTCCCGCCACGTCGTCCTTCAACGCTGCCACGAACGGCAAGTTGCGGTAGCGCTCTCCGTGGTCGAGCCCGTAGCCGATCACGAATCGATCCGGGATCTCGAACCCGACGTAACGGGTGGGGAGCTGCACCTTACGCCGTTCAGGTTTCGTGAGCAGCGCGCACACCTCGAGCGACCGGGGGTTGCGCGCGCCGAGATTGCGCAGCAGATACTGCAGGGTGAGCCCGGAGTCGACGATGTCTTCGACGATGAGCACGTCACGACCCTCGATCACGGCGTCGAGGTCCTTGAGGATCCGCACTACGCCAGATGACCTGGTAGCCGATCCGTACGAGGCCACGGCCATGAAGTCGACCTCGCACGGCACCTTGAGCTCGCGCATGAGATCGGAGAGGAAGAACACGGCGCCCTTGAGGACGCCGATGAGCACGAGATCTCGGTCCGCGTAGTCGCGCGAGATCTCGGCCGCCAGCTCGCGAACCCGGTTCTGCAACTCCTCGGGTTTCACGAGGATGTCCCCGATGGCGTCGTCGTCCACCTTGGGGCAGTCTATGTGGTGTCCGACTCGACGGCGCTCAGGTAAACGGCCTCGCGCGTCGCCGTGGTGACCTTGAACCGTTCTGAGGTGGCGACCCCGGCGACCCACACGATCTCCCCTGCGCTCTCGACCACCGGGACGGTGGCGCGGCGCGAGCGCGCGACGCGGCGCGCGGTGAAGAGGTCCTGGAGGCTCTTGGTGCCGCCGAGGCCGAGGGGCGCCATCCGGTCCCCGGGACGCCACGTCCGCACCAGGAGCTGGGGACCCAGGCCGGCGCGATCGAGACAACCGGGGCCCCGCTCGGGGGGCCCGACTTCGCAGCGGACCTCGTAGGCGCCGAACCCGACCGCTCCGGGGACGGCGAGCCGGGCGGGCGCGGGCGCCGCGACCGCCGCGCTCGCGAGCTCGAAGCGCAGGATGCCGTACTCGGCCACGGCCCGGATCCCGGCCCCGAGGTCGAGCGCGGCGGTGCCCTGCTCGCGCAGCGCGGCCACCTCATCGGCGCGCGCGGCGATCCCCGGCGCCGGATGTCCCGCCGCCAGCTCGGCGAGGCGCTGGACGACGAGCCGGCGGAGCGAGGGCGGAAGCTCACGCAGGCGCCCGAGCTCGATCTCCCGGCGGCCCCCGAGGACGTCGTCGACGAGCCCATCGAGCACCGCCGCCTCGTCGCGGAGGATCTCCACGAGCGCGAGCACGTTTGCCTCGGCCGCCGGGTGGAGGGCCCGCAGCGCGGGCACAAGCTCGCCTCGCACCCGCCCGCGCGCGTAGCGGCGCTCGGCGTTGGTGGCGTCATCGCGCCAGCGCAGGCCGCGCTCACGACAGTAGGAGCCGGTCTGCGCCCGCGTCAGCCCGAGCAGTGGGCGCACGACGATCCCGTTGCGCGCCCGCATCCCGAGCAGCGCCCGCCGGCTCGGTGCCGACGCCAGGCGGTAGAGCACGCCCTCGACCTGATCGCTCGCGGTATGGCCGGTCGCCACGTCGGCGCCGTCCGGCTCGGCGATCCGGGTGGCCGCGCCGTAACGGACCTCCCGTGCCCAGGCCTGGAGGTTGCCCGCCGGCGGCGGCCCGGCACGCTCGACCTCGATCGGAACCCCGAGCTCCCGGCACAGCTCGACGCAGTAGCGCTCGTCCTCGTCGGACTCCTCGCGGAGGCGGTAGTTGACGTGAAGCCCCCGGACGGCGTCGGCGCCCGCGACGCGCACCGCGAGGTCGAGCAGGCAGACCGAGTCGCGCCCGCCGGAGAGGAGCACGAGCACCGGGCGCTCGGCGACCAGCAGCCCATCGGCGCGGACGCGCTCGAGCGCGTCGCGCTCGCTCATGCCGGCTCCGGGATGCTCGCCAGGAAGATCTCCGTGGGCTCGGTGAACCCCTTGAGGCGAACCTCGGCGATGCGCTCGAACGCCAGGTGAGACCCAGCATGGTCGACCACTGGCTTGGTGAGGAGAACCTCGCCGCCGGCCGAGCGGGCGGCCACGCGAGCGGCGATGTTGATATCGCGCCCGTAGTAGTCGCCGTCGCGATAGATGGCCCAGCCGTAGTGGATCCCGATCCGGGGCAGCGGGCGCTCGCTCTGCATGCTCTGAAATCCCACGGCCCAGTCGGTGAGGGTGGCGGGGTCAGAGCCGACGATCATCACCTCGTCGCCGATCGTCTTGATGATCCGGGCCTCGTCCGGCAAGGTGATCTCGACCGCCTCGACGAACCGCTCGACCGCGTCGACGGCGCTCTGCTCGCCCTCCTCCTCGGTCAGGCGCGTGTAGCCGGCGAGGTCGGCGAAGGCGACGGCCACCCGCATTCGCCCCAGGCCCTCGGCGGCGCCGTCGAGGTCGGCCTCCATGTGACCGACCACGTCCTGCTCGACGAAGTGCTGGAGGAAGTGCTGGTGGACGTGATCCATCACCGGCGATGAGAGCGGGAGGATTTCGCGCGCCAGATGCTCCATCTGCTCAGCCATCTCGAGGCCTGAGACCCCCGCCCGCAACATCGGCTCATGGACGTAGAGGTGGAAGAGCCGGACCTCGGCGTCAGCGATCTGCGCGAGTGCTTGGCCATAGACGCGCACGAGCTGGAGCATGGCGACGAGTGGGAAACCGGAGGCGAGGACCGCCGAGATGTAGCGCAGGAGCTGCACGTCAGCCTCTGAGAAGCCCTCGCTTTGCACCGGCCGCAGCCCGATCGCCATCGAGATGCGTTCGATGAGGGCAGGCTCGAGGCCCGTTTCCCGCGCCGCCGCCGCGAGCATGTAGGCGGAATCGGTCGAGGGGAACAGCTCTTCCACGTAGGCGAAGGCGAGCCGGCCCTCGTCGGTGGCCTGCCGGATCTGGTCCAACGGGTGCCCTCGGGCCCGCATGCGGGCGACAACGCGCGCCTGCGCGGCCGCCTCCGGCGTCCATGTTCCGTGGTACTGAGGGATGACGCCCTGGGCGACCCAGCGCCTCACCGTGGCGGGTGTCACGCCTGCTCGTTCTGCGACGTCGCTCGTCCTCAGCACAGCAGTCGTCGGCGCCCCGCTAATCCTCGAGGTGCGGGTAGTCGGCCGTGATCATCGCCCGGTAGCGAGGAAACAGCGGCTTGGTGAGGGGAAGGATGGCGAGCGCGGCCTTGACGTCTCCCGCCGCCTTGATCCGCCGGCGGGCGATGGCGATGGCGACGTTCTCCTTGCCCTGGAAGTAGCGGTTCGCGGTCTCCGAGCTCATCGACATCCGCACCTTGGGCTCCCAGTCGGTGTCGTCGGACCACACCCATGACAGGTTGGGCTCCGCCGGCCCCCCCGCTCGGATGTTGACCACGAGGTCGACATCGGTGAACTCGAACCGTTGCGAGATGTCCGCGTCTCGCAGCTTCGGCCCCATGTCGGGATCGTCGCTCATCAGAGCGAAGGCCCGGTCCATGACCTCCCGGAACTCGGTCTCGGACTTGAACTCGCTCATTTTTGGTCCCGCCCGAACTGCGTGGGGCCTGCACCGTGCCGCCGGGCATCGCGGCGGAGTCTACCCGCGGTCCTGCGGCCGCCGGAATACCGTTCACGGTCGTGAGCACCGACCCGATCCACCTGCAGCCCACCGCGCCCCTGGCCGAGCGCGTGCTCCTGCCCGGCGATCCCGGCCGAGCCCTGCGCCTGGCCCAGGCTCTGCTCCGCGAGCCGCGGATGTTCAACCACCATCGAGGTCTCTGGGGCTACACGGGCACGGCCCTCGACGAGGAGCCGCTGACCATCCAGAGCACGGGAATGGGCGGCCCCAGTGCCGCCATCGTCATCACCGAGCTCGCCGCCCTCGGCGCCCGACGGCTCATCCGCGTCGGCACCTGCGGCGCCCTCGACCCCACCCTTGACCTCGGAGACCTCATCCTCGCGCGCGAGGCACTCCCCAGCGACGGAACGAGCCGGGCTTTAGGGGCGACGGGCACAACCAAACCGGACCCCGACCTCACCGACGCGATCGTCGCAGCGGCCGACGAGAACCTCCGCCAGGGCCGGGTCGTGAGCACGGACCTGTTCTACGACGGCGAGGCGTGCCACGACGGAGCGCTGGCCATCGAAATGGAGACCGCCACCCTGTTCACCATCGCCATGAACAAAAACCTGCAGGCCGCATCCCTGCTCATCGTCACCGACAAGGTCCTCCCCGCCCGGATCCGGATCTCCTCCGAAGCTCTGGCCGAGGCCGAGCAACGGGCCGGCGAGATCGCCACCGCGGCGCTCCTGGCCGCTTCGAGGCTCTAAGGGCTCACGACTTAGTTTGTGACGGGGTTGTGCGGTGGTTTCAGTCGCCTTGAGAGGTGCGGCGGGTGTTGTTGACCGCGGCGCACCGTTGATCGGGGACAGACGGGTCGGGCGGGCGAGATGCCGTACGTCCCGCGCGCCCAGGAGTCAGGGGGTCGGCGCGCGGCGGGCGGCGGCCCCGGCGCCCGCGCGTGTCAATCTCGCCACCCACGTCACTCGTGTGTGATGCGTCACCGGAGCCGGTGTGCTTAAGCGCCCCTGGAGGGCGTTTAAGCGCACTAGCCTCCCGGGCGGCCCCGCGCCCCGGTCCCGGCGCCGCGCCCCGTCAGTCCCCGCGGTAAACCGACCCCAGAACGGATATCGAACCCACCCGACCTGCACTTACTCAGTCGCGAGGCTCTAAGCCTCGGCGGACGAGGGACCGGAAAGCCGCTTCAACTCGGCTTCGATCGCCGCCAGCCGAGTCTCTACGGCGCTGCTGGCGCCGAGCCGGTCGATCCGCTCCTCGACCCGATCAAGGGCATCCTCGATCCCTTCCAGGCGCTGGGACACGCCCCGCAGCCGCCGGGTGAGCCGCTCGAGATCGCTCGCCGAGGGCAGATTGAGCGCGCCCATCGCGACCTCTTGCGCGCGCACCGCGCGCTCGCGCGTCTCAAACGCCGCCGAGAGCGCGCCGGTGACGATCGGGTGCTCGAGCAGGTCCTGGGCGAGTTTGCCGATCGCCTCTTCGCCTTGCCGCGTCACTCGGTCACGCAGGCCTTTGCTGTCTTCGGACAATTTTTCTAGGCCTCCGATCTCAGGCTCCCCCGTAGGCGGTCACTGTAGCGCACGGGGTGCGGACGCTCCGGACCGCAAGGACGACCCTCGAGCTCAGGTTGAAGGTCAATAATTAGGCGGCCTTGCTGAGTGCCCTGGCGGGGTCTGGACACTCCGGCCCTCCGATTAACGTGATCGCGCGCCGCCGCCGATGAACGGACCCAGACCCGCAAACCAGTCCCCACTCGCACGTGCTCGAATGCCCTCGGAAGGCCGTTCGGATGTCCACGCGGGAACGCCACCCAGATGCTTCTTCGTTGCAAACCGCTCCGTCAATGTGTACCGTGCACGCCGCGCTGCCTGAACCGTGGCGCCGACGACTTGCGCAGGCAGCCGAATTGGCGTGGGAGGAGATAGGCAAAAGTGTTGAGGAGTCGGAGCGTTATTGGCGCGTTGGCCTTGGCAGGGGCCACAGCAGCCGGGATAGGTTTTGCTGCCGTTCCATCTGCTTCGGCGGAGCAGTGTGTCGTAACCGTCACGTTGCTCGGCGGCATCCAGTTGCCGTTCACCATCGACGTGCCCCCGGGCACGCCGTTGACGCAGCTGTCGCTGCCCGGTCTCAAGCTTCCGATCGTCTCTGAGTCGGAGTCTTGCCCCCAGGCCCCTGCGGCGCCCGCCGCCCCGGCCGCGCCGACTCCGGCGGGGACCCCGACCACGGCGGCGCCGTCGACCACGGCCACTCCGACTACGCAGTCGACTTCCTCGGCTCCGAAGTCCAAGGCGGGCAAGTCCGCGAAGGGCGGCAAGAACACGCTCTCCGGATCGGTCCAGGGCAACGCCGTGGTCAAGACCGCGACGCCGCAGTCGCCCGCCGCGGTCAAGAACGGGCAGGCTCCGCTGCGCACCTCCACGGGCGCACCGACCGCTCAGAACCCGACGTTCTCGTTCGCGCTGCCGACCCCGGCGCCCATCGGCGTCCCCAACTTCTTCATCGACAGCTTCCAGATCCCCCCGGGACTGCTCCCGATCTATCAGGCCGCGGGCATCCAGTACAACGTCCCGTGGGCCGTCCTGGCGGCGATCAACGCCGTCGAGACCGACTACGGCCGCAACCTGTCGATCAGCTCGGCCGGGGCCGAGGGATGGATGCAGTTCATCCCGTCCACGTGGGCCAAGTACGGAGTCGACGCGACCAACAGCGGCACCGCCGATCCCTATAACCCCGTCGATGCGATCTTCGCCGCGGCGCGGTACCTGGACGCCGCCGGCGCCTCCAAGAACCTGGCCAAGGCGATCTTCGCCTACAACCACGCGAACTGGTACGTCCAGTCGGTTCTCCTCCGCGCGAAGCTCATCGAGGGCATCCCCGCGCAGCTCATCGGAGCGCTCTCCGGTCTCGTCGAGGGCCACTTCCCGGTGGCCGCACCCGCCACCTACGCGGATGACGCCGTCGAGAAGCTGGCCACGCGCCGTATCCACACCACGAACGCCGCCGTCCCCATCAACTCCGGCAAGGCGCGGTCGATTTCGGTCTTCGCCAAGGCCGGCTCGCCGCTCATCGCCGTCAACGACGGAAAGATCGTCGCCATGGGCCACAACCGGTCGATGGGACGCTACCTCCAGCTCCAGGACACGAACGGCAACACCTACACGTACGCGCACCTGGGCTCGATCTCGAAGACCTTCGCGGTCCCCAAGCCGGTCAAGGTGACCGCCAAGGAGATCGCCAACGAGCTCTCGAGCAAGCCCGCGCCCAAGCCGACGGGCCCGGCCACGGCGGGCACGCAGGTGCAAGCAGCGGCGAGCAAGCCGAGCACGGTCGCGGCAGCGGCGAAGACCTCACGGGTCAAGGCCACCGTCGCCCCCAAGGCCGCCGCGAGCACGAGCGTGAGCACCCCGCAGCCCTCGGGCTCGCCCAAGGTGCGGCTCTTCGCCAACCCGTCGCGGCCCGCGTCCTACGCCTCGGGCGGACAGACGCAGCTCAGCAACGCAGCCGGCGCGATCCAGAGCTTCCAGAACTACTTCTCGAACACGCTGCACCTCGCCCGCAACCAGTACACGCTGCAGCCCCTGAAGGTCGGCTCCACGGTCATCGCCGGCACGGTGCTCGCCCGCATCGGGACGGGCACCGCAACCGATGCCCCGCACCTGGTCTTCATGATCCGCCCCGCCGGACGGGACGCACCGCTCATCGATCCCAAGGTGATCCTCGACGGCTGGGAGCTCCTGCAGGCGAGCTCGATCTACCGGGCCGCGAACATCAACCCCTTCATCGGCGCCACCGCCAAGAACCCGTCGATCGGGCAGGTGCTGCTCATGAGCAAGGCCCAGCTCCAGCAGGTGGTCCTCGCCGATCCCCACGTCCAGATCTATTCCTGCGGCCGGCGCGACGTCACCGCCGGACTCGTCGACCGCCGCATCCTCGGCACGCTCGAGTTCCTCTCCCGCTCAGGGCTCGATCCGACGGTGTCGGGCCTGCAGTGCGGTCAGAGCGCGGTCAACAAGTCCACCCCGGGGGCCAACTCCGTGGCCACCGGAGCAAGCGTGGAGATCTCGAAGATCAACGGCATCACCGTCCAGGGCCATCAGGGCACCGGCTCGATCACCGACTTGACGATCCGTCGCCTGCTCACCCTGCAGGGCTCGCTGAAGCCGAACCAGATCATCAGCTTGATGAGCTACCCCGGTCAGCCCAACACCCTGGCGCTACCCGATCACGCCGACCGCATCCAGGTCGCCTACACCCCACTGTTCGGGCACAACAAGAAGCTCTCCAAGCAGGTCAACAGCATCCTCAAGCCTGCGCAGTGGATCAAGCTCATCGACACGATCAGCCAGATCCCGCAGCCCACGATCCCCACCGCCACGATTAACCCGTCCGGCCACTGACGGGCCGACGTCGACGCTCTTCCGCTTCGCCCAGCTCGAGCTTCCCTGGGCGTTAGGGCCGGCAGACGGGCGCTATCTCCTCCGGAGGCCGGGCGACGCATCGGACGCGTCGCCCGCCCATGTGCTCGTGCTCGCCACTCTCGGCGCGCCCGAGCGGCGGCGGAGGCTCCAGAAGAGGAGTTCTCAGGCTCTACCTGAGCCTGAGCCTACCCCGGTGACGACCGGTCGGGTGACGGTGATCGATGTCGGCGTTCCCCTGGCCGACGAGCGCGCGGCCGCGACCTGGCTCGACCAGGCGGGCGAGGGCGACCTGTCCGGTGCCCTCGCGGTCATCAACCGTGCTCTGCACGCCTTCCGGATCGTCACCGCGGACCCGTATGTCCACGAGATCGGGCGCGAGCAGGCGCTGGTGGCGCGTGTCGGCTACGGCGCCGGCGACGAGGTCGCCCATGGCCGCTGGAGCGACGCGCGGGAGCTCGCCGCCGCGTACGGCCGCCTGCGACGCTCGGCCATCCTTCAGCCCCAGGCGCAGCTCGCCGCCGCGCTCGGCGGCCGCCAGCCCGTCCTCGCCTGTGAGGAGCTCGCCCTCAGGGCGCGGGCCGACGTCGACCACGACCGGGACCGCGAGGCCGCGCTCCAGCTTCTTGTGGCGCTCGATGCCGCCCTCGCCGAGCTTCCCCTCGACCCCCACGCCGACGCGCTCGCCGACCGGCTCGCGGAGCTCGGCAGCCGGCGCGAAGCAGTGGCCGCCGCGGCCCAGGCAGCGCTCGCAGGACCGCTCGACGAGGCCGCGCGGGCCGCCGTGCACGACGCCCTCGGGCGCCTCGAGGCGGCGCTGAGAGCGCGCGCAGTGCTCAGCGGGTGAGCGCGGTCGGGCTGAGCCCGAGCGCCTCGAGCAGGGCATCGAGCTCGTGCACGATGTCGCCGCTCATGCGCACCGTGGCCCTGGCGTCCACGGGGGTCGGGCCCTGGGTGAGCACGGCGATCTTCCCGCCGGCAGAGAGGGTGACGAGCGGGAGCTGAGCCACGGGATAGACCTCGAGCGAAGAGCCGATGCACAGCATCAGGTCGGCGCCTGAGGCGAGCTCCTCGGCGCGCGCCAGCGCATCGACAGGGAGGTACTCGCCGAACAGGACCACGTCGGGCTTCAGGGGCTCGCCGCAGTCGCAGCGGGGAATCCGGCGCTCACCGGCGAGCTGGCGCGCCCGCACGTCCTCCAGCCCGTAGCGGGCGCCGCAGCGCAGGCATGAGGAGTGCGCGATGGTTCCGTGGATCTCGATGAGTTCGCGCGTGCCCGCCCGGGAGTGCAGCTGATCGATGTTCTGGGTGATCACCGCCTCGAGCAGCCCGGCCCCTTCGAGCGCGGCCAGCGCCGCGTGGGCGCGGTTTGGCCGCTTCTCCTCGAGCGTCTGGAAGCGATCTCCGTAGAAGCTCCAGAAGCGCTGCGGGTCGCGCCTGAAGACGTCGATGTGCGCGACCTCCATGGGGTCCACCTTCTCCCACAGCCCGGTGCCCGGGGATCGGAAGTCGGGAATCCCGGAGGGGACCGAGATCCCCGCGCCGGTCAGCGCCACGACCGAGCGGGCGCCGCGGATGAGCTCTGCGAGCTTCGCCGCCGGCGCCCTGTCGCCCGCCGCCGTCACTTCCCCTCAAAGCGCGGGGTGCGCTTCTCCACGAAGGCCGAGATCCCCTCGCGCGCGTCCTCGGAGGTGAACACCTCCAGGAAGGCCTGCTTCTCGGCCGCGATCCCGGCGTCGAGGTCGCCCTGCGCCGACACCCGCTTGATCTGCTCGAGCGCCAGCGGGGCCTGCCCCGCGAGCTTGCGCGCCCACGCGACCGCGGTGTCGAGGAGCTCGTGGTCGGCCACCACGCGGTGCGCCAGGCCGAGCTCATACGCCTCGCCCGCTGAGATCGCCTCGCCGGTGAGATTCATCTCCAGGGCCTTGGCCTCGCCGATGAGGCGCGGGAGCCGCTGGGTCCCGCCAAAGCCGGGGACGATCCCCAGGTTGATCTCCGGCTGGCCGAAGGTGGCGGAGTCGGCGGCGATGCGGATGTCGCAGGCCATGGCGAGCTCGCAGCCGCCGCCGAAGGCGAGCGCGTTGACGGCCGCGATGGTGGCGACGCGAGAGCTCTCCATGCTCCGCAGCAGGCCGTGCGTGCGGTCCAGGAGCTCCTGGCCACCCGCCGCGTCCATCTTCGTGAAGGCCTTGATGTCGGCGCCTGCGCAGAAGAGCATCGGGTTGGCCGATGCGAAGATCAGCGCCCGCGCCGGTGAGCCCGCCACCGCATTCCATACCTTCTCGAGCGCCTCGACGACCTCCGGAGAGATGGAGTTGGCGGGCGGGCGGTCGAGCCAGGCGATCGCGTACTCCTCACGCGACTCGAGCTTGACCGGACTCTCCTCCCAGCCGGCGTCGGGCTGCGGGTAGGGGAAGAAGCCCTGACCGGACTTGACGCCGAGCCGGCCCTGGGCCACGAGCCGGCGGAGGATCCCCGGCGGCTCGAAGCTCTCTCCCCACTCCCGCTCGGCCCACTCGAGCTTGGCCAGCAACTCGTCAAGGCCGATCTGGTCGGCACGGGCGAACGGCGGCGGCATGATCCCGGCCCCGGCCATCATCCCGAGATCGATGTCCTTGACCGTGGCAATCCCCTCCTCGAGGACGAGGCAGCTCTCGACCAGCGCCTTGAGGGTGAACCGCTCGACGAGCTTCTCGGCGTCCAGGTCAGCGGCCATGCTCATAGAAGCCCTTCCCGGTCTTCGCGCCGAGATCCCCGGCGGCGACGAGCTCGCGCATCTGCTGGTGGACGAAGAAGCGGTCCCCATAGGCCTCTTCCAGGTACTCGGCGACGTGGAGCACGGTGTCGAGCCCGAGGAGATCGGCGAGGAAGAACGGCCCCATCGGCGCCGCCTTGCTCTCCTGGACGATCCTGTCGAGCTCCTCGATCGCCGTACCCGTCTCCTCCTGGACGCGCCAGAGCTCGGACACCGCAGAATTGAGGATCCGGTTGACCACGAAGCCGGGGGCCTCGCCGCAGCGGATCGCCGTCTTGCGGACCTGAGTGGCGAAGTTGACCGCGGCCTGCACCGTCTCGGGTGAGGTCTCCTCGCCCTCGATCACCTCGACCAGGCGCATCACCGAAGCCGGGTAGAAGAAGTGGAAGCCCACCATCCTGTCCGGCCGGCTTGTCGCATCCCCCATCTCGGTCACCGACAGCGACGAGGTGTTGGAGGCGAGGATGGCGTGGCCGGGCGTGACCTCGTCGAGCTCGGAGAACACCGCCTGCTTGATCGCCATCCGCTCGGGCACGGCCTCGATGACGAAGTCGACGTCGCTGAACGGTGCGTAGTCGGTCGTGCCGGTGATCAGCGCCATCCGGCGCTCGAGTTCGTCGGGCGCGAGCTTGCCTGCGTCGACGCGGCTCTGCCACAGCGAGCGGGCCTTCTCGAGGCCGAGCTCGACGAGCCTCTCCTCGACGTCCTTGAGCACCACGGGGATCTCCGCGTTGGCGATGGTCTGCGCGATCTCACCGCCCATCGTGCCGGCCCCGACCACGGCGGCCTTGAAGACGAACATCGGTGTGAGTGTATTGAGCGGGGCGGGGCGGTTTCAGCGGGCGCGGCCGCGGCGGCGCCCGCGCGTCCCACCACCACCCGGCTCGACACACCCGCGATACTTGTGCCATGCCGCCGATTTCGAGGGGCTTCCGTGGCCGCCGCCGCCGTGACATCGATCCCGCGCGCATCCCGCCGGGGCAGTACGTGGTCGAGGACTTCCCGGTGCTCTCCGCAGGGCCGACTCCTCACACGCCGCTCGAGCAGTGGACCTTCACCGTCGAGGGCGAGGTCCAGACGCCCGTGGCCTGGCGCTGGGAGGAGCTCCTCGCCCTCCCCGCCGAGACCTTCACCGTCGACATCCACTGCGTCACCAAGTGGTCAAAGCTCGGCACGGGCTGGACCGGGGTCTCGGTGGACACCCTGCTCGAGGGGGTGGAGACGGAATCGCGGTACGTGACCGCATGGTGCGACGGCGGCTACACGACCAACCTCCCGCTCGCGGACCTGACGGGCGGCCGCGCGTGGGTCGCCTACCGCTTTGACGGAGCGCCGCTGCATCCCGAGCACGGCGGGCCGGCCCGGCTCCTGGTCCCCCACCTGTATTTCTGGAAGAGCGCGAAATGGGTTCGTGGCCTGACGCTCACGGCCGGCGACGAGCCTGGGTTCTGGGAGGCCGCGGGCTACCACAACCGGGGCGATCCGTGGAAAGAGCAGCGCTACTGGAACGACTGAGCCGCGGCCGGGCCCCGATCGTCTGGCGCACGACCACGGTCCGCGAGATCGTGCTCGAGACCGAGCACGCGAGGACGATCGTGCTCGACGTCCCCGGGTGGCCCGGGCACGTCGCCGGGCAGCATGTCGACGTGCGCCTGACCGCCGAGGACGGCTACCAGGCCGAGCGTTCCTATTCCATCGCCTCAGCGCCCGAGAGCCCAAGCCTCTCGCTCACCGTGGTCGTGTTCGACGACGGCGAGGTCTCTCCCTACCTGGCCGAGGAGCTGCGCGTCGGGGACGAGTTCGAGGTCCGGGGACCGGTCGGCGGCTACTTCACCTGGCGCGTCGAGGACGGAGGCCCGCTCCTGCTCATCGCCGGTGGTTCGGGTCTCGTTCCCCTCATGGCCATGCTGCGCCACCATGCCGCCCAGGCGAGCGCGGTGCCCGTGTCCATGCTCGTGTCCGCGCGCAGTCGCGACGACACGCTCTACCGCGACGAGCTCGCGACGCTGAGCGGGCACGGGGGAGTCGAGGTGAGCTACACGCTCACTCGTGAGCAGCCCCGCGGCTGGACCGGGTTCGCCCGGCGCGTCGATGCCGAGATGCTCACCGCCGTCGGTCCGAGCCCCGGCGACCGTCCTCGGGTCTTCGTGTGCGGCCCGACCGCCTTCGTCGAGTCCGTCGCCGACCGGCTCGTCGAGCTCGGTCACGCGCCCGGCGCGATCCGGGCCGAGCGCTTCGGACCGACCGGGGAGTGAGATGAGCGAAGAGGCGCTATGGCTCGACGGCAACGCCATCGCCGGGCTTCTCTCCGAGGTCTTCGGAGCGGAGCTCACGAGCACCGAGCGTCGCTGCCAGTCGTGCGGCAGCGTCACCTGCCTGGGTGCCCATCGGGTCTACCAAGGTGCCGGTACCGTCGTCCGCTGCCCGGTGTGCGGCGACCTCGCGCTGCGCATCACGCCCCTGCCCGATCGCCACGTCGTCCTCCTCTCCGGGACCTGGGCGCTGGAGGTGCCCCGACCCTCGCCAACGTGAGGCGGGTGACCGAATCTCAAAGCCGAGGGAGCCCACCGCACCGCCATATCCTGTAAACTAGATCGATATAGTTGTCTTTACCAGTTGCCGCCAATCAGGAGTCAGCCATGAGCACGCCCGATCACGACAGCCAGGAATCCACGGGCCCCGGCTACCCCTCCCCGCAGGCCGCGCGGGAGCAGCCGCCCGAGCAGGTCGCCTACGTCGCCGGGCTCTACGAGGGCACCGGCATCGACCGTCCCGACTTCATCGCGGTGGTCGACGTCGACCCGAGCTCTCCCGCATACGGCGAGATCGTAAATCGCACCGAGATGCCCAATGTCGGCGATGAGCTGCACCACTTCGGCTGGAACGCGTGCTCATCGGCGTGCCATTCGCAGCTGCGGCGCGACACCCTGATCGTGCCGGGCTTCCGCTCCTCGCGGATCCACGTCCTCGACGTCTCCGACCCGCGGGTGCCCCGGATCAAGCACGTGATCGAGGGCGCGGAGATCAAGGAGAAGCTTGGGCTGAGCGCGCCTCATACCGTGCACTGCATGCCGGGCGACATCGTGACCATCTCGATGCTCGGCGACGCCGACGGCAATGCCCCGGGTGGCTTCGCGGTCCTCGACGCCCGCGACTTCTCGGTGGCCGAGCGCTGGGAGCGCGAGCCGGGCGACCTCCAGTTCATGTACGACTTCTGGTACCAGCCCCGGCAGAACACCCTCGTCTCCAGCGAATGGGGAGCTCCCAACACCTTCCAGGGCGGCTTCGACCCCGCCGACGTGGATGCCGGGAAGTACGGCCGGCGCCTCCATTTCTGGGACCTCGAGCGACGCGCGAAGGTGCAGACCATCGACCTTGGCGACGACGGCCTCATCCCGCTCGAGATCCGCTGGCAGCACGATCCCGACTCGGCCCAGGGCTTCGTGGGAGCGACGCTCTCGAGCAACATCTTGCGCTTCTACCGCGACAACGGCTCGTGGGCGACCGAGAAGGTGATCGACGTCGGCAACGAGGAACTCGAGGGCTGGCCTCTGCCCGGAGGCGTGCCCGGACTCATCACCGACCTCGTGCTCTCACTCGATGACCGCGACCTGTTCTTCTCGAACTGGCTGCACGGCGATCTGCGCCACTACGACGTCTCCGATCCACACAACCCCGTGCTCCGCTCGCAGGTCTGGCTCGGCGGCCTGCTCGGGCGCGACGGCGGCCATCCGGCGGCTCAGGACCCGTTGACCGGCGGTCCCCAGATGCTCCAGACCTCACTCGACGGCGACCGCGTGTATGTCAGCAATTCGCTCTACTCGACCTGGGACAACCAGTTCTACCCGGAGCTCCGTGGCTGGCTCACGAAGCTCGACCGCCACGCCGACGGGAGCTTCGCGCTCGATCCCGAGTTCCTCGTCGACTTCCATGAGCAGGCCGACGGCGCACGGCCCCACGAGATCCACCTGCCCGGCGGCGACTGCACCACGGAGATCTTCCAATAGAGCGGCTCTTCTAGCATCGAGGCCGTGCCAGAGATCACGGTGCGGCCCGTCACCGCCGCGCAGACGCGCCCGCTGCGCCATGAGGTCCTGCGCCCGCACGAGAGCATCGAGGCGGTGATGGCGCACGAAGCGCCGGGCGTGTTCGCGATCGGCGCCTTCGAGGGCGAGGAGCTCCTGGCCGTCGGGCTCATCGCTCCGGACGGCGAGCCCGGGGGCTGGCGCGTGCGCGGGATGGCGACCGTCCCGGGCGCCCGCGGTCGCGGGACGGGCAGTGCCGTGCTCGGCGCGCTGGTGAGGCACGCGCTCGCTTCCGGGGCGCGGCGCATCTGGTGCAACGCGCGCACTCCGGCCCGCTCCCTCTACCAGCGCGCCGGCTTCGGCCTAATCTCAGAGGAGTTCGATATCCCCGGCATCGGACCCCACGTGGTGATGGAACTACGAACGAAAGGAGCAGCAATGAAACACCGCAAGCTTGCATCGCTCGAAGTGTCGGCTCTCGGCCTCGGTTGCATGGGCATGTCCGCGTTCTACGGCTCCGCCGACGAAGAGGAGGCGATCGCCACCATCCGGCGGGCCCTCGAGCTCGGCATCGACTTTCTCGACACCGCCCAGCTCTACGGCCCGATGACCAACGAGGAGCTCGTCGGTCGCGCGATCAAGGGGCGCCGTGACGAGTACGTGATCGCGACGAAGTTCGCGCGTCGCATCGAGCCCACCACCGTCCCCGGCGACATGTCGACGATCGGCCCCCTCGACGGCTCCGCCGAGCATGTGCACCGCTCGATCGACGGCTCGCTCCAGCGCCTCGGCACTGACTACGTCGATCTCTACTACCAGCACCGCGTCGACCCGAAAGTCGAGATTGAGGAGACCGTCGGCGCCATGGCCGATCTCGTCCGGGCGGGCAAGATCCGCCACATCGGGCTGAGCGAAGCGGGCCCGGAGACCATCCGGCGGGCCCACGCGGTCCACCCGATCACCGCCGTCCAGACCGAGTACTCACTGTGGACGCGAGACCCGGAGGCCGAGATCCTCCCCATGTGCCGCGAGCTCGGGATCGGCTTCGTGGCCTACTCCCCGCTCGGTCGCGGCTTTCTTTCCGGACGCTTCACCTCGCCCGACGAGCTCGACGAGAACGACTTCCGGCGCAACGGCCCGCGCTTCACCGGCGAGAACCTCGAGGCCAACCAGCGCCTCGCCGCCAAGGTTGCCGAGATCGCCGAGGAGAAGGGCGTCACCCCCGCCCAGCTCGCCCTCTCCTGGGTCCTCGCCCAGGGCGAGGACATCGTTCCCATCCCTGGCACCAAGCGCCGCACCTATCTCGAGGAGAACGCCCAGGCCGTCGACGTCGAGCTCACCGAGGAGGACCTGGCGCGAATCGAGGCCGAACTCCCGCCGGTGGCCGGCGAGCGCTACGACCAGGCGGGCATGGCGTCGGTGAACCTGTAGGCACCGAGCCTGAGAGGACCGTTCCTGCCGCTGCGTCCTCGTGACCCCATCGCGCAATGGTCGCGCGCAGTCCCGGTATGGCCTCGAGCGCAACCGGGGCGGGGAGCCACACGCTGACGGCACGGTAGGCGAGGACCGCGGGTAGAGCCAGACCGGCGGGTACGCTGAAGGCGACCAGCACACCGGTGATTCCGGCGCTCACCGAGCCCGGAAGCGGAAGCGTGTTCGCCACCTGGCCGACGAAGTACGCGAGCGGTCCCGGCGTCGATGTCCGCCCCGACGCCGCCGCCCGCGGCAAAGCCGAGGGTAAGGGCAAGCGCGATGCCGAGCGTCGCCGCGCTCGCCGCCGCGGCGCTGAGCGCCACCGGGCCTCGACTCGGCACGAGGCCGAAGGCGAGCACGGCCCCGCTCAGGACGATCGAGACGAGAAAGACGGCATAGAGGATGACCAGGAAGGCGAGCATGGTTCGCGTTGCCGCCGCCGGTCGAAGACCCGCTCGCCGCAGCGACCACAGGGTCAGCGCTGCGCCACCGGCCCCGGCCGTAGGCAGCAAGCGGGTCGCGGCGATTCCCGCCAGAATGATCTGAGCGCTCTCGCGCGAGCGCACGCGCGTCGTGGCACGCCCCGCGACCAGCGACAGGAGTGCCACGTACCCGGCCAGCGACGCGAACTCGAACCCGGCGCCGACCGCCGCCCACCCGGGGCTCACCGCAAGCCCCCGCTGAACCGCGTCGGTAAACGCGTGCACACGGCCGCCCGCGAGAAGTACCGCGGCCACCGCGGCGGCCGCGATCAGCGCCGGGACGACGGCGCGCCGCGCGAGGGCGCCAAGGTCGAGCGCCGGCAGCGGGAGATCGGTAACGGAATGGTCGGTGACGGACATGGGGTTCGGCAGCCGGCGGCAGCGCCCTGAGCTGTTCTACGCGCGGGGCGTCCCGCGAGGTGTGCGATTGGGCACAATCAGTTCTGCGGTTAGGACCGCGGCCGGGCGCAAGACTCATCGGTGACGACCTCGCCCTACCCCACCCCCTCCACCCGCCGGCCCTCCTCGAGGTAAACACAGCGCTTGCTCCTCGCCGCAGCTCGCACGCGTCGCCGCAGCGGGCCCGACAACCGCGAATAGGCCTCCTCGAGCTCGACGAACCTGTGCTCGAGGATCTCGTCCTCTTGGAGCTCGATCGCGCTCAGCGCCGCGTCGGAGAAGGTCCCGCAGTGAAACAGGAAACGGACCCCTCCGGGCCGGTGCGGATCAGCCCGCGGGCGCAGGAAGTCGACGGCGGCGAGCCGTCCGCTCTCCACCACCAGGCCGCACTCTTCCAAGGTCTCGCGACGGCATGCCTCCCACGGCGACTCGCCGTCGGCTTCGATCTGGCCGCCGGGGATCGTCCACCTCGGCTTGTAGCCGGGCTTGAGGATGAGCAGCCGACCCGCCTGGTCGAAGACCATCGCCCCCGCGGAAGCGGCGATCCTCGGGGGCCCGGAGCCGGCCGCGGGCACCGGCGGCGCCCTAGGTCCGCGCCGCCGCGCCGGCGAGCTCGGCGCCGAAGCGGGCCAGAGTGGTGTGCAGCGAAGCGGCCATGGCGCGGCGGATGAACAGGGCATCGACGACCGGGGTCGCCAGCGTTCGTGCCTTCAGCTCGTACTCGAGCGCGAGCTCGACCGCGACCCCTCCGTCGAGCTCACGGAAGGAAACGCTCTGGCGCCCGCGCATTGAGTCGTCCTGCACCTCGAGCGTCTGCCCCACGCCCGGCTCGTAGCTCAGGACCACTTCGATGACGTGGCCTCGGCCCACTGGGTTCGATTCCCAGATGACCTGGGCGCCCGCGTGCGGCCAGTTCCCCTCGACCTTGCTCACGCGACTGAGCCCGTCGATCCATGCCGGCCAGCGCTCGGTGTCGTACCACCTGGCCTGCGCTTCGGCGATTGATGCCCGAAAGGAGTCCTCGGCGCTCGCCCGGCGCATCAGCGCTCGAGCAACTCGCTGCGGATCCCCTCGACGCTGGCCGCCACGGCGTCGAGATGGGGACCGAGCCCGCCTGCCAGACGAGCCCGCTCCTCACGCCCCTTGGGAGTGATCCGGTAAAAGCGCCGGCCCCGCCGTCCCGGGAGCTCGGACTTCCCCGCCACCAGTCCTCGGGTCTCGAGCGAGCGCAGCAGCGGGTACATGGTGTTGGGGTTCACCGAGACCGTACCCGCCGTGAGCCAGGCGATTCGCTCGATGAGCTGGTTCCCGTAGCACGGCTCGCGCGCGACGTAGTGAAGGACGAGGAGGGGGAGCAGGCCGGCTCGGCGCATGTCCCCGAGAAGAGGGTCGGTCGTGCCGGGTCCGGCGACGGGGGGAGGGGCCTCGAGTTCCATGCAGGCGCGATTATTGCTCGCGCGGCGGACCCAGGAGTAATACCCTGCGTGCAGACACTGATGTCAGATTCGCTTCCAGAGGAGATCAAGCCGTACCCGAACATCTCCTCGAAGGCCTATGAGCATCCCGCCGATCGGGCCGCGACCGCCGCGCTGAAGTCGATCCCGCTGCTCGACAAGGTCGTGCGCAAACTCATCGAGTTCCAGTACGAGCGCGCCGTGCGCCAGCTCTATCTCGCCAACTCGGTCAAGGCGGGCGAGGACCAGATGGCGGAGCTGTGGCAGTCACACCTCGGCGTCTGTCGCATACTCGACATGCCGATCACCCCTGACCTGTATGTGACCAACAACATGCAGTCGAGCGCCGGCGTGATCGGTGCGGGCAAGCCGCTGGTGGTCTTCAACTCGGGGCTTCTCGGGCAGCTCGACGGAGCTGAGCAGCGCGTGGTCATCGCCCACGAGATCGGGCACATCCTCTCTGACCACGTCATGTACATGACCGCGCTCGACATCCTCCTGCGTGCCGGAGGCGGGCTCCCCTTCGTGCTCGGACTCCCGTGGAGAGCGGTCAAGGCGGTCCTGCTCGAGTGGTACCGTGCGGCCGAGCTGAGCACGGACCGTGCCGCCACCATCGTCGTCCGCGATCCGCGCATCGTCTGCCGGACCCTCATGGTCCTCGCGGGCGGGGTCAAATCCGACCAGCTCAACCTCGATGCCTTCCTGCGCCAGTCGATGGAGTACGAGAACTGGGATGACCCGCACGACCGCGTCCGACGCTTCTTCTACGAGATCGGCGTCACCCACCCGTTCGCGGTCCGCCGCACCTCCGAGGTCATGAAGTGGGTCCAGTCGGGCGAGTACGACCGGATCATCGGGGGCGACTACATCCGCCGTGACGACGAGCGCGACGTCCGCGAGGAGGCCGGCGATGCGATGGAGTTCTACGCCAAGCGCTTCCGCCGGATGTTCCAGGAGGTCGGCGAGAACGTGACCAAGCTCGGCACCCAGGTTGGCGGGATGGCCGAGCAGATGGCCGACTGGCTACGCGGACGCGGCGGCGGGTCGGGCCCGCCCCGCGACGACGAGGGACCGTAGCCCGCGAGCAGGCCACGGCTCCGGCTCTGCCCGGATCCGAGCGTGGCTTACTCTCCGGTGTCACATGAGCGAGGCCACCGCCACGACCGTCCCACCGGACGACCGCGGCGCGTCTGAACCTCCCCCCGCCATCGTCGTCCGCGGGCTCGAGAAGTCCTTTGGCGAGGTGCTGGCGGTGCGCGGCGTCGACTTCGAGGTCAAGACGGGCGAGGTGTTCGGGTTCCTCGGCCCCAATGGCGCCGGGAAGACCACGACCATCAACATGTGCTGCACGCTGGTCAAGCCCACCGGGGGCACCGCGACGGTCGCCGGCCACGACGTGGTCCGCGATCGCGACAACGTGCGGCGCAACATCGGGCTCGTCTTCCAGGAGACCACGCTCGATGGCTACCTCACGGCCGAGCAGAACCTCCGTCTCCACGCCGAGCTCTACGGCGTTCAGTCCTCGCTCGTGCCCGCGCGCATGCAGCAGGTGATGGAGATGGTCGGCCTGTGGGAGCGCAAGGACTCCCCCGTGCGCACCTTCTCGGGCGGGATGAAGCGCAGACTGGAGATCGCCCGTGGGCTCATGCACTCCCCACGCGTGCTCTTCCTCGACGAGCCGACGATCGGGCTCGATCCCCAGACCCGCCGGTCGATCTGGAGCTACATCCGCACGCTCAAGGAGAGCGAGGAGATCACCATCTTCATGACCACGCACTACATGGACGAGGCCGAGTGGTGCGATCGGATCGCCATCATGGATCAGGGTGTGATCGTCGCGCTCGACTCGCCCGAAGCGCTCAAGGCTCAGGTGGGCGCGGACCGGATCCGCATCGAGACCGAGGACGACGAGGCGGCGATCTCCTCGCTCCGGGAGCGGTTCGGGATCGAGGCGGTGATCTCCGAAGGGGCGCTGACCTTCCGGATCCCCTCGGGAGAGGAGTTCGTGCCCCGGCTCTTCGCCGGGCTCGGGGTCCCCATCCGCTCGGTCAGCGTCTCGCGGCCGACGCTCGACGATGTCTTCATGTCCTACACGGGCAGCTCGATCCGCGACGTCGAGGAGTCGGGCGGCTCGGAACGCAACAAGATCATGATGCAAGTGATGTCCGGTGGAGGTGGCCGCCGGTGAGCGCGACCACCGAACCGCAGCGCACCTCAGGCCCACCGCGCGAGGTCGTCCGGGTGCACGTCCCCGAGCGCAGCGTGGCCAGCGAGCTGCGGGCGATCAAGATCGTCTGGAAGCGCGAGCTCATCCGCTACCGCAGCGACCGGATCCGCATCGTGACAACGCTCATCCAGCCGCTCCTCTTCCTCTTCGTCCTCGGCTCGGGGCTCCAGTCGCTGTCGGCCGCGAGCACGCACGGCGTCAACCTCAAGACCTTCATCTTCCCGGGCATCCTCTGCATCTCGGTGATGTTCACGGCGATGTTCTCGGCCGCCTCGATCGTATGGGATCGCGAGTTCGGCTTCCTGCGCGAGATGATGGTGGCCCCCGTGCGCCGCAGCTCGATCGTCATCGGCAAGTGCCTGGGCGGCGCCACCGTGGCGAGCTTCCAGGGCCTCATCGTCCTCTGCCTGGCGGGAGCCGTTCACGTTCCCTACGCCCCCACCCTGATCCTCGGCGTGCTCGTCCTCCAGGTCCTGCTCGCCTTCGCGATCACCGCCTTCGGGGTCATGGTGGCCGCCCGGATCTCTCAGATGCAGTCGTTCATGGGCGTCATGCAGATGGTGGTGATGCCGATGTTCTTCATCTCCGGCGCCCTCTTCCCGGTGTCGGGGCTGCCCGGCTGGCTCGGGGTGCTGAACCGGCTCGATCCGCTGACCTACGCCGTCGACCCCATGCGCCGGCTCGTCTTCTCCCACCTTCACGTCACCCCGCTCGCACGGCGCGTGCTCGACCCCGGCGTCACCTGGTGGAGCTGGCACGTCCCGGCCGTGCTCGAGGCGGCGATCATCGTCGCCCTCGGTCTCGTGATGCTCGCCGTCGCGATCTGGGAGTTCAACGCCAGCGAGTAATGCGCATGACCCTGTGACAAATGTCACCCATCCGGGTGCTCCTGACCAATAGCGTGCACGGCGGATGGGCTTGTGGCTCGCAAATCGTCGATCGGCACCGGAGGGCTTTCGGCCGCGCCGGGACTGCCGGCAGCGCAAACGCGAGTGTTGGGGGCATGTCCGTAACGGTCGGGCGATCAAGCTTGGGGGGGCCTTGGCTTGATCGGCGGACGCGGCATGATCCCGGGCGGTGTGGGGGCACATCGCCTGGGATATTCCGCCGTGCCGCGGTAGGAATCCCGACCGCTGGCAGAAAGAGGGCCGCCCCGGGGGGGCGGCCCTCTTTTTGTTATCGCGGTCTGCGCCCGGGCTCCTTCGCAGCCTTGAGAGGCGGGCTTGCGCCGAACTCCTGGTCAGGCGGTGGCGGGAGCGGGCTCTTCGATGCGTCGGGGGAGCAGGGTCTCCCGAGCGATGACGAGGCGCTGGATCTGGGCAGTGCCTTCGTAGAGCTGGAGGATCTTCGCGTCGCGCATGAGCTTCTCGACCGGGTAATCCTTGATGAAGCCGTAGCCGCCGTAGACCTGCACGGCGTCGGTGGTGACCTCCATCGCGGAGTCCGCGGAGAAGCGCTTGGCGTGCGAGGACTCGAGCGTGTTGCGGTGGCCCTGATCGAGCAGGACGGCCGAGTTCCAGGTGGCCAGGCGCGACATGTGGACCTTGGTCGCCATGTCGGCGATCATGAACTGGATCGCCTGATGCATGGCGATGGGGACGCCGAACTGGACGCGCTCCTTGGAGTAAGCGACGGCGAACTCCATCGCCGCGCGGGACACGCCAGTGGCCATGGCCGCGACTCCCGGACGGGTCCGGTCGAGCGTCATCATCGCGATCTTGAAGCCCTTGTTCTCTTCGCCTACCAGGTGGTTGAGGGGAATCTCGACGTCGTCGAACGAGATGGTGGCGGTATTCGACGCCCGCTGGCCCATCTTGTCTTCCTTCTTGTCGACGACGACGCCGGCATCCCGCGGCACGACGAAGCAGGAGATGCCGCGATGTCCGGCCTCCTTGTCGGTCTTGGCGTAAACCGTGTACCAGTTGGCGTAGCTGCCGTTGGTGATGAAGGACTTGGATCCATTGATGACCCACTTGTCGCCCTTGCGGACGGCGTTGGTCTTCATCCCCGATACGTCGGACCCGGCGTCGGGCTCGGTGAGGCAGAAGGAGGCGAGCAGCGGCGCCTCGCTCAGGCGCCCGAGATACTCCTTCTTGAGCTCCTCGGACGCGGCCAGGGCGACGGGAGCGGTGGCGAGTCCGTTGCACGAGAGCGAGGTGCCGATGCCCGAGCAGCCCCAGGCGATCTCCTCCTCGATGATGCAACCGTCGAGGTAGCTGAGGCCGGGACCGCCGTAGGCCTCGGGCAGGTGGACGTTCATCAGCCCGAGCTCCCAGGCCTTGTCGATGATCTCCTGCGGCCAGGTGCCGTCCTTATCGTATTCCCAGGCGACCGGCCGGATTTCCTTCTGGGCGAAGTCATGCGCGAGCTCCCGCATGCTCTTCTGCTCGTCGGTGAGCGTGAAATCAACCACGGTTGATGGCTCCTTGAAAGAGGGATTCGGGCGTAGATTGACTAGTCAGTCAACTCTGTTCCCTAAGGGTATCGGATCGCACCACCGGCGCCAAGAGCTTTCGCCCATCGCCTGGACGCGCCGTGTCAGACTTCCCCCATGTCTGGGATCCAGAGCCTGTTCGGACCGGTGCTCGTGATCGTCACCGGGCTCAGCGCCGTCGCCGCCGTGATCGCGCTCGCGCGCAGTGGCAGGCACTGGGAGGAGCTCGGGCGCGACCGGCTGGTCATGGACCGGGAGGCCGCGCCGCCCGGCCACCGGCTCGCCGTCTCGCCCGCGGCCCTGCGCGAGCGAGACGAGGAGATCCGCGAGTTCCTCGAGGCCCGCAACGAGCGCCGGCGCCGGCGCGGCGAACCCCCCGTCGACGTGGAAGCCGAGCTGCGCCAGCTCACCGCACCTCAGATCGACGACGACATCCGCGCCGAGATCCGCGACCTCGTCATCGCTCGCAACCACCGTCGGGTTCGCGCCGGCAAGCCCCCGCTGGACGTCGACGCCGAGATCGCCCGGGAGATCGCACAGCTCGGCGAGCTGACCTGAGTGGGCGCCCGGTAGGCTGCTCCTCTTATGGCCGATCCCCGACGTTTCGAGCCCGACGAGTTCCTGATCCGGCCCGGGACCTACTTCAATCCTCAGACCGAGGTCCTCGTCGTCGTCGACGACTCGCCTGAGCTCGATGCCGAGATGTTCCATCTCGAGGACTTCGACGGTCCCGAATGGGTCCTGATCTCAGACGAGGTCCCGGTCGACGAGCACCAGCGCGACGAGCTCCTCGAGGCGTTTCAGATCCGTCAGCAGCCCGGTGCGAGGACGAGCGCCGACGAGGACGAGGACGAGGACGAGCCCGAGGAACTCGAGCCCGACGAGGACCCTGGGCACGAGTAGCGCCGCCCCGGGCGGCCTTCTCTAGCCGGTCTTGCTCGAGAGCACGCCGCCGATCGCCCCGGCGAGCGCCTGGGCCTGGCTCTTGAACTGCGCGAAGGGCTTGACCGAGGTGGGGGCCGAGATGGTCTGGGGCTGCCCCAGGTTCTCGTAGGTGACATCGAAGGAGAGCGCCGCCGACTTCAGGCCGCCGAGCGTGGAGGAGATTTTGCCGGTCACCGGGACGGTCACGGCGATCGCGAGCTTGCGTAGCGTCTTGTCGGCGGTCCCGGTCCAGAGGTCGACGCTCGGGCTTCCGACGGCGGCGACGATCTTGGCTTTGGTGGCGGGGGAAATCGAGGTCGGGAGCTTGCCCGCGCCCGAGACGCCGAGCGCCGACGCCTTGCTCAGGAGCGTGCTGAGATCGTCGATCAGCGCGCCCACCTTGAGTCCGGCACGCACATGCGTGGTGCTCGCCCCGGCGACGGCGCTCGTCCCCACGATTTTCGGGGCGCTCAGCCACCTCAGCGGGTCGATCCCGAGCTTGCCGAGGAGTCCCGAGCCCGACGCGGAGCTTGACCCGGCCTGCGAGAGACGGGACTCGATCTGGCGATACTGGTTCGCGGGGAGCCGGTAGCTCGTCCCGCTCAGGCTCACGTAGCCCTTGCCGTTGACCGACTCCAGCCCCACCGAGATCAGGCTCGCGCCGAGGGCGCTGACCCGCAGCGTGAAGTTCGCGTCGCCCACTCGTCCCGGGCCCAGTGCCTGGAAGGGCCCGCCGAAGGTGAGGGTGATCGGGGTATTGAGCGTGCTCGATCCCGAGGGGGTGACCACAAGCTGCACGCCCAGGGTGCCGCTGGTGATCTTGTGCGAGCCGGTGAAGGTGTCTTTGACGAGCTGCGTGGCTTGCGCGGTGGCGCCCGTGCCCGCGCCCGCGCCCGCGCTCCCGCTCGCGCCGCCCGTTCCGCAGGCCGCGAGGGCGATGGCAGCGATTCCCGCCGCCAGTGCGAGCCCTGTGTCCGTGGGCCGATGACGCATCTGCAAGATCCTCCTCAACCGTGACGGTGACAGCGCGCCGAGCGTAGCATTGGCCTCGTGCGTAGGCGCCTGTTCGGCTCGCTCGTCGCGGTCGCCTGCATCGTCGGCATGCTCGGGGGTGCACCGGCCGCCGGCGCCGCCCCCGTCCTCGTGCTGGGCCCTGGGGGCCACGTGGTCGTGCGCGAGAACCCCTTCCTGCCCGCCACCGGGCCCAGCCCTGCCCCATCCATGGGTGGGCGACGCGCGGTGCCTCGATTGCACGCGTCCAGCCGCCGCACCCCCCAGGTCACCATCGGTTCGGCGCTGACCAAGCTCTATAAGAGCGGGCAGATCGGCTCGGCCGACTACGGGAGCGACAGCGCCATCCTCAAGGCGGCCATCGGCACCGCCGCGCGCCTCAAGGGCACGCGCGCAACCGAGCTCTACAGCGTCCTCACCAACATGCATCGCATGGCCCTCGACGGCCAGCTCACGCCGTCGCGCCTGCCCGTGCTCTTCCTCACCCTGGCCAACAACCGCCAGTGGTGGTCGACGGGTCCGCTGCTGGCCTCCGGTCAGCGGGTCCAGTTCGCGGGCTCGCAGCTCGTATGGGAGTACTACCCGGGCCAGGGGATCGAGCTTCAGGTGCTCGGGAGCTTCGGCGAGGCGGACGGGTTCTATACGGGGGGACCGTCCTACTACCCGAGGCTCCAGCAGTTGCTCTCCGAGATCATCCCCCTGGCCGTGAACCGGGCCGGCGGCCGCGTGTGGGAGTACTACTTCAGCTTCGACGGCGGCCGGCCGCCGTGGGTCAGCGCCATGGCGCAGGGGACCGCCATCGAGGCGTTGACGCGTGCCTACGAGGCGTTCAAGGACCCTTCCTACCTGGCGATCGCGGCACAGGCCCTGCCGCTCTTCTCCGCCGCTCCCCCTGCCGGAGTGAGGATCGCCACGCCCCTCGGCGCCCGCTACCTCCAGTACTCCTTCGCGCCACACCTATCGATCATCAACGCGTTCCTGCAGAGCCTCATCGGCCTCTACGACTATGCCCACGTGAGCGGGAATGCCGTGGCCCAGCAGCTCTTCGACGCCGGCAACGCCGAAGCGCTCGCCGAGGTCCCCCACTTCAACACCGGCGCCTGGTCGCTCTACCAGCCCGGCGCGGAGGACTCGCTCAGCTACCACGAGCTCGTCACCGGATTCCTCCAGCAGCTGTGCTCGCGCACCCAGACGAGCACATACTGCAGCACCGCGCACGACTTCCAGAAGGACCTGAGCACCCCGCCCGCGCTCACCCTCAAGACCCATCGCTCGCGGGTCGGGGTGGTGACCGATCTCCACTTCTGGCTCTCCAAGGAGTCGCGTGTCGGGATCGTCGAGGTCGTGAACGGGACCCAGGTGTTCGCGACCAGTGCCGTGCTCGGGTATGGGGCCAACAGCTTCGGGATCCCCACGCCCCGGCGCCTCGGCACCTACACGGTGCGCCTGGCCGCGACCGATCTCGCGGGCAACTTCAACCGGATCGTGGGAACGCTCGCGGTAGCCCCGGCCAAGCGCCACCAGGTGGGCAAGAAGCGCTAGCGCCGGGCATGGGCGAGGGGCGCGGCATACCGCCCTCGTAGACTCGCTCACCGCATGCGCCCGCGGACGATCCTCTACACCGGCAAGGGCGGGGTGGGCAAGACGTCGGTGGCCGCGTGCACGGCGCGGCGTACCGCGCAGGACGGCCTGCGCACGCTCATCCTCTCGACCGATCCCGCCCACAGCCTGTCCGAGTCGCTCGAGACCGAGCTCGGCGCGCAACCGGTGCAGGTCGACGAGAAACTCTGGGGTCAGGAGGTCAAGGCCCAGGACGAGATGGAGCGTCACTGGTCCGGGGTGCAGGATTGGCTCGGCGAGCTCTTCGTGGAACGCGGCGTCGACCGGATCTCGGCCGAGGAGCTCAGCGTCCCGCCCGGCATGGACGAGCTCTTCTCGCTCCTGCGCCTCCAGGCCCACCACGCCTCCGGTGACTGGGACGTGATCGTCGTCGATTGCGCTCCGACGGGCGAGACCCTGCGACTCCTGTCGTTCCCCGACATCGCGCGGTGGTGGATCGAGAAGGTGTTCCCGCGAGAGCGCCAGATCCTCGCCGCCGCGCGCCCGATCGCGCGCTCGCTGCTCGACATCCCTCTGCCCACCGAGGCGGTGTTCGCCGATATCCAGCGACTCTCGAGGAACCTCATCGCCATGAACGAGATCCTCCGCGACCGCGAGCGCTCGACGATCCGCCTCGTGATGAATCCCGACAAGATGGTCATCGGGGAGGCGATGCGGACCTTCACCTACCTGAACCTCTACGGCTACCTGACCGATGCGGTGATCGTCAATCGCGTGTTCCCGCAGGAGGTGGGCCGCTACTTCGCCAAGTGGCGGGCGCTGCAGGAGGAGCATCTCGAGCTCGTGGAGTCGGCGTTTGCGCCCGTGCCCGTGCTCCGGGCGCCCTACTTCGATCAGGAGGTGGCAGGGGCGGAGATGCTCGACCGGCTCGCGTCCGCCCTGTTCACCGATCACGAGCCGGCAGGCGTGCTCCATGATGCCATCACCCAGGAGCTCACGGTGTTCGAAACCGGCGCACGACTCCGGCTCTCGCTGCCCTTCGCCCGCCAGGGCGAGGTCACCCTCAAGAAGATCGGGCTCGAGCTCATCGTCCGGGTCGACGGCCAGAAGCGGACTATCATCCTCCCCCCCGCGCTCGCCTCCTTCCGCCCCAGCGCGGCGACGTTCGAGGCAGGCACGCTCGAGGTCACCTTCGATGGCGCCCAACGATCCTCCACCCCCCGGCGCGCCTGAAGACCCCCACGGGGGCGAGGGGTCGGGGTCCTCCGAGGAGGAGCCCCTGCGCCGGCTCCAGGAGCGACTCGACCGCGCGTCGGGCGCCGCCGAGCGGCTCATTGCCGAGGCCGCAGCGGAATCGGCCGCCCGTGCTGCCGGCGCGTTCCGGCGTCCGCCCCCCTTAGGCTGGCAGGCGCCTCGCGGCGAAGAGGCCGACGGGCGCGGCGACGACCTGGATCTCCTCGTCCAGCTCCTCGAGTCGCTTCGTGATCTCATCCCCTCGGAGCTGCAGCAGCGCCTCGCCGACGCGGTGAGGGAGCTGCTGCTCGCGGTCAGAGCGCTCATCAACTGGTACCTCGAACGCCTCGAGCAACACCGCGAGGAACCGGCCGAGGTCCAGGACATACCCATCAGCTGGGACTGAAAGCAGCGCTCGGCGTCGGGAGGCGCGCGTACAATCGGCGCGTGGCCCGTAGCTGGATCCTCACGGAGCCGGCGCGAATCCGGCGCGCCTGGAAGGCGCTGCCTTCCGAGCGCAGGCTGGCGGCCGCCGCCGCGCTCGGGCTCTTCCTCACCCTGTTTCTCCCGTGGTATCAGGAGACCGGACTTGCCCACGCCGGCACCCGGCTCCAGACCGCTACCGCCTCGCTGACCGGGTGGGCCGCGTTCTCATGGGTCGAGGCCGCCGTCCTCCTCGTCGCCGTCGGCGTTCTCGCGCTCATCTTCCTGCGCGCCGAGGGACGGGCCTTCCACCTCCCCGGTGGCGACGGAAACGTCGTCACCGCCGCGGGCAGCTGGACCTGCCTACTCGTGATCTGGCGCGTCTTTGACAAGCAGGGAGTTAGCGACCGCGGTCAGTTCGCCACCACTTCGGGGATCGAGTGGGGAATCTTCATCACCCTCGGCGTCGCCGCGCTGCTCATCTACGCGGGGTCGCGGATCCGCGCCGCGCACACGCCCGAGCCGCCGCTCCCGGGAGATGCGCCAGCCGCCGGGGACGCGGATCCGTGGCCGGAGATCGTAGGAGCGGGAGCGCGCCGTCGCGCCGCGCCCGACGTGCCGGCAGCCTCAGCGGCAGCCTCATCGTCAGCGTCAACCCGGCGCATGCCCCGCAACCGTCGGGCGACGTGGGCCGAGCCCGTGACCTGGGATGAGCCGACGGCGGTCGCCGAGCCACTCATTCCGGCGCCGGCACCGTCGTCTCCGGTGCGCCTGGTCGAGGCGACTGACGGCACCCACCAGCTCCGCATCGCGCTCGAGGACGATCATCCGGACTGAGGGGCCGGGCCCGAAGGGCTACGGCGGGCGGACCACGTAGAGGACGTAGATGCTCACCCCGGCAATGAGGAGCAGGCCGAGGACGATGAGGAGCCGGGACTTGATGATGTGCCCGAACGTCGCGGCGAGGAAGCCGAAGGCCATGGCCAGGAACGGGACGGTCGGGAACGCTCCCGCGGCTGCCAGGGATGTGAGCACGCGACGAGCATCTCAGACGGCACGCGGGTGTGTGCCGGGCTGGCGGCCCCTGGCCGCGAGCGCGGTGACCTATCCTGCCCGGAGTGCCCATCTCCCCGTCATCCGTAGGCGAGGTCGCTGACGGCCTCAGAGCGGCCGGCTACCTGCCCGGCGGGACGACGGCGCTCGTGTCGTATCTGGCCACCAAGCTCGACAAGCCCGTGCTCGTGGAGGGCCCAGCCGGGGTCGGCAAGACCGAGCTGGCCAAGGCCCTCGCCCGCTACCTCGACCGCACCCTCGTGCGCCTGCAGTGCTACGAGGGTCTCGACGAGGCCAAGGCGCTGTACGAGTGGAACTACCGCAAGCAGCTCTTGCGGATCCAGACCGAGGCCGACGCGGCGGGCTGGCAGGACGTCCAGGACGACATCTTCGGCGAGGAGTTCCTCCTGCGGCGGCCGCTGATGACGGCGATCGCCTCCGAGACCCCGGTCGTCCTCCTCATCGACGAGATCGACAAGACCGATCAGGAGTTCGAGGCGATGCTCCTCGAGCTCCTCTCGGATTTCCAGATCTCGATCCCCGAGCTCGGCCGGATCGAGGCGCGCACACAGCCCGTGGTCCTCCTCACCTCCAACAACACACGCGAGCTCACCGAGGCACTCAAGCGGCGCTGCCTGTATCTGTGGCTCGACTACCCCGACCTCGAACACGAGCTCGAGATCGTCCGCCTCCACTCCCCCGAGCTCGACGAGGCGCTGGCACGCAAGCTCGTCGAGGTCGTGCACCAGGTGCGCGAGCTCGATCTCAAGAAGCCGCCTTCGATCGCCGAGTCGATCGACTGGGCCCGGGCCCTGCTCCTCCTCGGCGCGCGCGACATCGACGAGGCGACGTTCACCGAGACGATGAGCGTGATCGTCAAGCATCGCACCGACCTCGACACGGTCGCCGCGCGCGTCGGCGTTCACCTCAGGCAGGCGTCCGATGCCACCCGACCCGCGGCGTAGCGCCCTCTACGGCGGGATTCCCGACCCCGGGCCCGGCGGCTTCGACGGCCAGCTCCTCGCCTTCGCCGACGACCTGAGGTCAGAGGGGATGGCGCTCGGGACCTCCGAGCTCCTCGACGCCTTCGCGGCCCTCGAGCACGTTTCGTGGACCGAGCGCTCGGCGTTCAAGGAGGCGCTGGCGGCGACGCTGGCCAAGTCCCCCGAGGACCGGCGGGTGTTCGAGCTCGTCTTCGAGCGCTTCTTCTTCCGGGCCGCCGAAGCTGAGGCGACGCGTAACGAGATCGACGAGCACGGGCCCATGGAGGGCGGCGAGCAGATCGACCTCGAGGCTCTGCGCCGTCAGATCGCCGCCGCGCTCCGGGACGGCGCCGAGGGCATGATGGGCGACCTCGCCCGCCTGGCCATCGCCGCCTTCGGCCGCGGCGAGGGCTCGGGCGTAGTCGGCGTCGACGTCCAGCGCATACGCCGCTCCCTGGGTCTGCGGGCCGAGCCGCAGCCGGACTTGGCCGCGGACGATCCGCGGCGCGAGGGTCTGCCGCGCGAGCAGATCCGCAGGTTCGAGGCTCACCTGCGGCGCGAGCTCGAGCGGGACACCATCGAGCGCACCCACGCCCTCCCACCCAAGCGACCTCTGAGCGACCTCGACCGGGCCCTCCCCACGGGGCCGGTCCAGGACCTCGCCGCCGTACACCGGGTCGTCGCCCAGCTCAAGCGCCGCCTCGCGACCCAGGGCCACGAGGTGCGCGGCCGCAAGCGCCATGCCCACGTCGACGTTCGCCGCACGATGCGGGCCTCGCTGCAGACCGGCGGGGTCCCCATTGACCTCAAGTACCGTCCCATCCGGCCCCGCCGCCCAGAGATCTTCGTGCTCTGCGACATCTCCACGAGCGTGACGAGCGCGAGCACGTTCTTCCTCAGCGTCCTTCACGCGCTCCACGACTCCTTCCGCAAGCTCCGGTCCTTCGTGTTCATCGAGCGGATCTCGGAGGTCACCGAGCTGCTCGAGCGCGAACGCGACTTCCGCGCCGCCAGCGCGGCGATCGGGCGCGACGCCGGCGTCGCCGACATCTCCGGCTACACCGACTACGGACGCGTGTGGACCGAGTTCCTGGCCCTGATCGAGGACGAGCTCCATCCCCGCGCGACGGTGATCGTGCTCGGAGATGCCCGGACCAACGGCCGGCCCCCGCGTGACGACGTGTTCGCGCTCATCACCGCCAAGGCGGGCCGGACGTTCTGGCTGAATCCCGAGCCGCGCCTGTACTGGAACTACGGCGATTCGGTCATGGCCGCCTACGAACGCCACTGCATCGCCTTCGAGTGCTGGCGCACCGATCAGCTCGAGGACTTCGTGAAGGCATTGACCCAGCCGGTCGAGGCGCGCTGAGACGCTCCTGGGATGCCCGGCACCGTGGCGGCGCAACTTCCCGTCGCACACGGGTGTTGGGCATGGCGTGCGCCTCCGTCTGCGTTTCAGCCTGATGATGGTCGCGGTCGGGGTCGCGGCCGCCTTGGCCGAGGCGCCGGCACCCGCGGCCGCATCCACCCCGCCCGTGATCAGCGTCCAGGGAGCCCAGCTGCTGCGCAACAGCGTCCCGTGGGTCTCGCGGGGGGTTCAGATCGTGGGGCTCGTGGCTCCCGACGGCGCGCTCAGCGGCAAGTATGTTCCGGCCCACGCTCATTTCGGCGCCGCCGAGCTGCAGGCTGCGCTCGCCGATCACACCGACGTCGTGCGTTTCCAGGTCA
>DASZLV010000072.1:0-17469 GCA_035552215.1 Solirubrobacteraceae bacterium
GGGGGGGGGGGGGGGGGGGGGGGGGCATGCGCCCCCGACCAGGGCTGGCCTTGGGGTGGGTGTGGGGTGGGGTGGGGTGGTGGGATCTTCAGCAATTGGTCGGGGGCGCATGCCCCCACCCACCCGCCTGCCGCCCGAGCCCTACTGGCGAGCGGGCCCGCCGCCTGCCGCCCATTGCTCCGGTGGCGCGCGCCGGCGCTGCATGGCCTTGTAGCCTCCGTGAGACGCTCCGCGCCCCCTCTGGCCTGCTGGCACTCCCGTAGGATCCGCTTTGGCGCCCGGGTAGACAAACTGGCAAAGTCGGCGCTCTTAAAAAGCGCTGCTCGCGAGAGCTCTGCGGGTTCAAGTCCCGCCCCGGGTATGAGGCTCAAGGACCAACCGGCGCGGCGACACCGGGCTTCGGCGAAGATCCGCTGTGAGCGTCCGGGCGGGTGAGGGCGTCCGCGCAAGACCAATTGCTGAAGAACCCGCCATACGAGCCCGAGCCGCCACCCCGCCAGCCCTGGTCAGGGGCGGGCGCCCTCACCCGCCCGAAACCGCGCACCCATGCAGGATCCCACCACGAAAGTCCGAAAATCAGTCGGGAACGTTTTGGCCGCCCGGTTCACGATTGACACTTCGACTAACGCCTTGGTAGGTTCGAGTAACGATACTGCCAGGGGGTGCGTTCTCAGCCCTGGGCGGGAGGAGAGAACGGGCAGCTAAGTCTGTGCGGAATGCAAGTTTGATCGGTCGCGTCGTGGCGGTCGCGGCAGTCGCGATCGTGATCGTCGCCGTATTCGTAATTGCCCTGGGTGGCGGCTCGAGCTACCAGGTCCATGCGATCTTTCAGAACGCGAGCCAGATCGTCAACGGCGACCTGGTGCAGGTTTCTGGCAACTCGATCGGGACGGTCTCGAGCATCTCGCTGACCCCGAACGGGCAGGCCGACCTCACCCTCGACATCACCAACTCGACGTACCAGCCGCTCTATAAGGGCACGCTGGCCACCGTGCGCGCGGTTTCGCTGACCGGGATCGCCAATCGCTACGTGGATCTGCGGCTGCCCCCCGCCGGCGCCCCCAAGATCGCCGACGGGGGCAGGATTCCCACCCAGAACACCACCAGCGCGGTCGACTTCGACGAGCTCTTCAACACGCTCAACGGGCCGACGAGGAAGGCGCTGCAGAACGTCATCCAGGGTTCGGCGCTCCAGTACCAGGGCCAGGGCAAGCTCGCGAACACGGCCTGGCAGTACCTGAACCCGGCGATCGCCTCCTCGAGCATGCTCTTCGCCGAGCTCAACCGGAACACCAGTCAGTTCACGAACTTCATCGTCCAGACGGCGAATCTCGTGACCGACATCTCCAAGCGCAGCACCGACCTCTCCGGCCTGGTCTCGCACCTCTCGAGCACCACGGGGGCGCTGGCGAGACAGCGCACCGCGCTCGGCCAGTCGATCCAGCGCCTCCCCGGCTTCCTGGCGCTGGCCGACACGACCTTCGTCGATCTGCGCACCGCCCTCAATGATCTGACCCCGCTCGTCAACGACACCAAGCCGGTGGCCCCCAAGCTCCAGAAGCTCCTCGTGCAGCTCAAGCCGCTGGCGCAGGACGCCGTGCCCACCGTCCGCGATCTCTCGCGGATCGTCAACCGGGCGGGGGCGAACAACGACCTCACCGACCTCGTGAAGCTCGCCGTCCCGCTCGAGGCGAGCACGGTCAAGCAGGTCAACGTCAACGGCAAGCTCCGCCCCGGGGCCTTCCCCCAGGCGACCACGGCGCTCAACCAGACCACGCCCGAGGTGGCCACGGCCCGTCCCTACGCGGTCGATCTCACCGGCTGGTTCGAGGGCTACAGCCATCCCGGCTTCTACGAGGCCACCGGCATCGACAACCGGGTCGAGGTCGACATCAACGCCTTCTCCCTGCAGACGGGCACCCTCACCCTGCTCAACCCGCTGCTCCGGACGCTGAGCTCGACGGGCCTGCTCGTCTCCGGACAGGGCGACCGGTGCCCGGGCTCGATGGAGCGGGGCGGGCTCTTCTACCCGCAGTCCGGCTTCCCGTGCACCCCGACCCAGGTGCCGACGGGACCATGAGGCGGATCCTCCTCAGCGCCGTCGCCGTGCTCGCCGTCGTCGTCGTGGTGGCCGCCCTCCTCGGCGCCTTCAGCAGCGGCAAGGGAAGCAGCGATCCCAGCTACAAGATCGAGCTCGGCAATGCCTTTGGCCTCATCAACGGCGAGCAGTTCAAGATCGCCGGCGTCCCCGCTGGCTCGATCAGCTCGATCACCCTCGACCCGAAGACCCTCGACGCCGTCGTCCACGTCTCGGTGTCGGGCGGCGGATACGGCGCCTTCCACACCGACGCCACCTGCCAATCTCGCCCCCAGTCGCTCATCGGCGAGTACTTCATCAACTGCAATCCGGGGACCAAGGGGAGCCCGATGCTGCGCGCCGGGGGGACGATCCCCGCCTCCCACACCTATTCGACGATTCCCGCCGACCTGCTCCAGAACGTCCTGCGCATGCCCTACCGCGAGCGCCTGACCCTGATCATCAACGAGCTCGGCGCCGGCGTCGCGGGCAATCCGGCCAACCTGCAGTCCGCGCTCAAGCACGCGGTCCCTGCGCTCACCCAGACCGACAATCTGCTGGCCCTTCTCGCCCAGGACAGCCACACGATCGAGGATCTCACGACCACGGCGAACTCGGTGATCACCGCGCTGGCCAACAACGGCGGCAACGTGCGGCGCTTCGTGGTCGCGGCCAACAACACCGCGGTGGCCTCGGCGACCCAGCGCACCAACCTGCAGGCGACCTTCCATAACCTCCCCGGCTTCCTCCAGCAGCTCAGGCCCGCGCTCGCCGACCTCGGCGCGGCCGCCGACGCCAACCTGCCCGTCCTCACCAACCTGAACGCGAGCTCGGCGCAGATCAACCGCCTGTTCAAGGATCTCGTGCCCTTCTCGCGCGGAGCCGCGCCGGCCCTGAAGTCGCTGGGGCAGGCGTCGGTCACCGGCCACCAGGCGGTGGTGGCGGCGGGACCGACGGTCAGCGACCTCAACCAGTTCGCCAAGCCGACGCCCGAGCTGGCGCAGAACCTCTCGATCGTCCTCCAGGACCTCAACTCCCAGAGCAAGGCGGTCGAGCCCGATCGCCGCAGTCCGGGCGGCAAGGGCTTCTCGGGCATCCAGGCGCTCCTGCAGTACGCCTTCCAGCAGACCAACGCGATCGATTACTTCGGGCAGTTCGGGCACATCCTCGCCGTCGACGCCTTCGCGAGCATGTGCACGCCGTATCAGACGGGGTCGACGATCGCCTCGAACCTCCAGACCTTCGGGTCCGCCTTCCGCAAGTGCTACCAGTTCCTCGGCCCCAACCAGCCGGGGGTCAACGAGCGCGACCCGACCAACCCGACGGGCACGATCCCCGACCCGGGAGGCGCGCCCCCCGGCCTGCCCGGACCGACGGGGTCGATCACCACCTCGCTCGCCAGCGCCACCCCGAAGGCAACCAGGCGGGCCACCGCGAGCGGCCCCACCGCGTCCCAGGCGCCGGGCACCGCTCCCAAGACCACGCTCCCGCCGAGCGCCGCCGCTGGCACCCCCGCCGCCCCCGGGACGGGGACCACCTCGACCCCGCCGGCCGCGGGCGCCACCCCGGCCATCAATCTCGGCGCGCTCGGCAAGATCCTCGGCGGCGTCCTCGGAGGCGGCTCGTCGGGGTCGAGCTCGGGCGGGTCGAGCTCGGGCGGCTCGAGCTCGGGGGGAGGCCTCGGTGGCCTCCTCGGAGGGGTGCTCGGTAACGCCCGCTCGGCCAAGCCCGCCCCCAGCAGCTCGACTTCGAGCACCGGCGGCGCGAGCGCCACCACCACCCAGCAGGCACAGCAGCTCCTCAACTACCTCCTCGCCCCATGAGACGCACGCCGGAGAATCCCTTCGCCAATCCGACGCTCGTCGGGGCGATGACCGTGCTCGCCATCGTGCTCGCCGTCTACCTCGCCTACAGCGCCAACCAGGGCCTGCCCTTCCTCCCCACGCGGGAGCTCAAGGTGACCGTGGCCAACGGAGCGAACCTCGTGGTCGGCTCCGACGTCGACCAAGGCGGGACACGAATCGGCGAGCTCACGGGTCTGAAGCCCGTCGAGATCAAGCACACCGGGCAGGTGGCCGCCCAGCTCACGCTAACCCTGAGCAAGTCCAACGGACAGGTGCCGATCAACTCGACGGTCACGGTGGGCGAGCGATCGCTGCTCGGCGAGAAGTTCGTCGAGCTCACCAAGGGGAACGCGAGAAAGGTCTTCGCCGACGGCGGGACCATGCCGATCTCGCAGACCTCGGTGCCCGTCCAGATCGACGACGTCTTCAACACCTTCACCCCGCCGACGCGCACGGCGATCCAGGGGGCCCTGGTGGGGATCGGCAATACCCTGGCCGGCCGCGGCGAGGCGCTCAGCCAGACCCTCCAGAACCTCCCGCCCCTGCTCACCAACCTCACCCCGGTGGCGGCGAACCTGTCGAACCCCCAGACCCAGCTGACCCGCTTCTTCAACAACACCGACGCCTTCACGAGCACCGTCGCGCCCCTCTCACAGGTCAACGCGCAGCTCTTCACCGACATGGCGAGGACCTTCGCGGCGATCTCGCGCGTGCCCAAGAACCTCGAGAACACGATCGCGCAGTCGCCCTCGACCCTTTCGGTGTCGACGCAGTCGCTGCGGGTCCAGCAGCCCTTCCTCGTCGATCTCGCGAAGCTCGGCAACGACCTCACGCCCGCCACCGCTGAGCTCCGCGCGGCGCTCCCCGACATCAATCCCGCGCTCGAGGCCGGCGCCGTCACCCTCGCGCGCACGCCGGTGCTCAACCGGGGCCTGCAGCACGTGATGACCTCGCTACGCAACCTCGCCCTGAACCCGGGCACGAACATCGCCATCAACGGCCTGACCAACACCGTCAACACGCTCAACCCGATGATGCGCTACCTCGGGCCCTACGTGAGCGTGTGCAACTACTTCAACTACTTCTGGACCTACCTGGCCGACAACGTGTCCGAGGCCACCTCGTTCGGGACGGCCCAGCGGGTGCTCATCAAGGTCGCCAACCTTCTGCAACCCAACAACGTGGGGGCCATCGGCTCGACCGGGCCGGCCAACGGCGGCGGCGCCGACCTCGGTCTCCTCGGCGGCAACGAGTATCTGCACAACCAGCCCTACGGCGCCGCCATCGATAACCAGGGGAACGCCGACTGCGAGGTCGGCCAGCGCGGCTACCCGCTGAAGCTCAATTCCTTCGATCCCCAGGGCCGCAACCTGGTCGTCGATCCCCACACCCCCGGCAACCAGGGGCCGACCTACGCCGGCGTGGCCCACGTCCCCGCGGGCGAGACCTTCAGCCGTAACCCGCAGACCGGCCCGCAGCTCGACCCCAACCCGAGCAACCCATGATCGGCCGGCAGCGATCAGGACGCAGGAAGCCGATGAGCCGGTTCATGGTCGGGCTCATCGGGATCGTCCTCATCGCCCTCTTCATCTACGGCGGCTTCACCAAGTTCGCCAACCCCTTCGCGAGCCAGTACACCGTGTACGCCGACTTCCCGAGCGCCAACCAGATCAAGCCCGGCTCGTTCGTGCGCATCGCCGGGATCAACGTCGGCACGGTGTCGAGCATCGCCTCCGCCCCCGGCCACCCGCAGGAGGCGAGGATCGGCATGGACATAAGCAACGAGGGGCTGCCGATCCATAAAGACGCGACCGTGAAGATCAGGCCGCGGACCTTCCTCGAGGGCAACTTCTTCATCGATCTCATGCCCGGCACCCCGGACGCCCCGGTCGCCCCCAACGGCTTCACCTTCCCCGCCCCTCACGCCGCCGTTCCCGTCCAGCTCGACCAGGTCCTGACCTCGCTGCAGGCCAACACCCGGCACAACCTGCAGACCCTCCTGAGCGTCTACGGCGGCGCCGTCAAGGCCGCCGGGCCCGCGTACAACGCCTCGATTCCGTACTGGACTCCGGCCTACAAGTACACGGGCGAGGTCACCCACGACCTCCTCGGCACCCGCCCCAACGATCTCGGGAACCTCGTCGCCAAGGGCGCCGTGGTGGCGGGAGCGCTCGACGCCCACCCGCAGAACCTCGAGAACCTCATCACCGACTTCAACACCACCGCGAACGCCTTCGCGCGGGTGAACACGAGCCTGTCCGCCGCCGTCGCCGAGCTCCCGCGCACGCTCGCCGCGGCGCAGCCGGCGCTCACCGACCTCAACAACTCCTTCCCGCCCCTGGAGCGCCTGGCCGCGGCGCTGATCCCGGGGGTCAAGAGCGCCGGGCCGACGATCGACGTGAGCCTCCCCTTCATCAGCCAGCTCCGCCAGCTCGTGCAGCCCTCCGAGCTTGGTGGCCTGACCTCCGACCTCGCGGTCACCGTGCCCGCGCTCGCACGCCTCACCAAGGCGGCGACTCCGCTCATGGCCAAGGAGGTCCGCCCCCTGGCGAGCTGTGTCTCCAACGTCATCTACCCGTGGTCGCAGCTCCAGGTGCCCGACAACAACTTCACCCCCGACAACGGCTTCCCCAACCGCCCCGTCTACGTCGAGGCGCTCGACTTCCTCCCCGGACTCGCCGGCGAGTCCCGGAACTTCGACCCCAACGGCTCCTACATCAGGGTCCTCGGGGGCAGCGGGTCGCTCACCTATTCGCTCCAGCCCGGTCTCCTCGGACAGGCGCTCTCGGCCATCAACGGCGTCCAGCCCCAGCCGCCGCCCAACGGCACCCGGCCGCCCCTGCACCCCAACACCCCGTGCGAGACCCAGACCGCGCAGGATCTGTTCTCCCCCTCCGGCCTGCCGCCGAATCAGATCCAGACCAACCTCGCCTCGCCCGGCGCCGCCTCGCGCTACGCGGCCTCGGCGCAGGACCTGATCGCCCAGGTCACGGGCCTGCTCAAGGCCCAGGGTCTCTCGACCGCGGTGTCCAAGGCGACGCCGTCGATCTCCCAGCTCGCGAGCGGCAAGCCATGACGCGGGCGATCAGGAAGCACATGGGCGACTTCGTGGCGATCCTCGTGCTCCTCGTGCTCTCGATCGTCGTGGCGGTGTACATCCTCAGTAACGAGCGCCTGCACTTCCCGTTCTTCGAGTCCTCGCCCTACGTGCTCAACGCCGAGTTCCAGACCCTCCAGGCCGTCGCCCCGGGCCAGGGACAGACCGTGCGGATCTCGGGCGTCCAGGTCGGGACGATCGGCTCGGTGTCGCTCCACAACGGTCTCGCGGTGGTGCAGATGGACATGGATACGCGCTACCGGAACATCGTCCATCGCAACGCGACCCTGCTCCTGCGCCCGAAGACGGGCCTCGACGACATGTTCATCGAGCTCAATCCGGGTAACAGCGGCGCCCCGGTGGCGCCCGCGGGCTACACCTTCCCGGCCTCCAACACCCTTCCGGACATCAACGTCGACGAGATCTTCTCCTCGCTGGACTCGGACACCCGCGACTACCTGAACCTGCTCGTCAACGGCGCCGGCCAGGGCCTGAAGGGGCGCACCAATGACCTCACGCAGGTCCTCCAGCGCTTCGAGCCCACCCACCGGGACCTCGCTCGCGTGAACCAGGCGATCGCCCAGCGGGGAGCGGACCTGCGTCAGCTCGTGGACTCGCTGCGGCGCCTCGACGGCGATCTCGCCGCCCAGCGCCCGCAGCTCGTCTCGCTCGTGGACGCGGGCTCGCAGGTCTTCCATGCCCTCGCGGCCGAGAACGCGAACATCAGCTCGGCGGTCACCCTGCTCCCGGGCACCCTCCGCCAGGCGACGGCGACCCTCGGCAAGGTGCAGCAGCTCGCGTCCGTCCTCGGGCCCGCGGCCACCAACCTGCTGCCCGCGGCGCGGGCGCTCCCGGCCGCCAACGCCGCGCTCGCGGCTCTGGCCAAGCCGAGCGCGCCGATCATCCAGCAGCAGATCCGGCCGTTCGTGGTCGCCGCTCGCCCAGTGGTGCGGAACCTGCGCCCGGCCGCCGTCAACCTCGCCGCCGCGACGCCCAACCTGAGCAAGGTCTTCGGGGTCCTCAACAACGTGGTGAACATGCTCGGCTACAACCCGGGCAACACCCAGCACGGCTACCTGTTCTGGCTGGCATGGCTGTTCCACAACGGCCGCACCCTGTTCTCCACCCAGGACGCCAACGGCGACTACCGGCCGATCTTCCTGCAGGCCAACTGCGCGACCCTGGCCCAGATCGCCAACGGCTTCCCCGGCGCCGAGGTGCTCCTCAACCTCACGCCGATCCTCTCGAACCTCGGCCTGTGCCCCCAGCAGGCGGCGGCCATCGCCCACGACGCGACGCTCAAGCCGCGCCTGGCCAAGATCGGCGGGACGAGCGTGCCGAGCGTCCCGACGCTCCCGGCCCCGCTCTCGCAATCCTCACTGCTCACCGGAGCGAAGTGATCGGCTGATGCAGAAGGGCGCCCCCTCATTCGGCAAGATCGCCACGATGGTCCTCTTCGCGCTGTCGTGCTTCGGGCTGCTCCTCTTCCTGTGGCTGTCGTTCGGCGGGGGCATCCCCTTCGCGCCGCAGGGCTACCGGATCAAGGCGTCGTTCCCCTATGCCCAGGAGCTCGCGGCCCAGGCCGACGTGAGGATCGCCGGCGTCTCGGTCGGCAAGGTGGTCTCGGTCGGTCTCGACCCCCACGGCAACCGGACCGTGGCGACGATCCAGCTCGATAACCAGTTCGCGCCCCTGCACGGCGACGCCTCGGCCATCCTCCGCGAGAAGACGATCATCGGCGAGACCTACATCCAGATCAACCCCGGACCCAACACGGCGCCCACGATCCCCGACGGCGGCATGCTCCCGCGCGCCAACATCGTCCCCGCTGTGCAGCTCGATCAGATCTTCAATGCCTTCGATCCCGCCACCCGGCGTGCCTTCCAGGTCTGGCAGCAGTCGCTCTCCCAGGCGGTGGCGGGCAACGGCGAGAACCTCAACTCGGTGCTCGGCAACCTCCCCACCTTCGCCGCCGACGGCGCCACGCTCCTGACGACCCTGAACATCGAGCACGATGCGGTGCGGCGCCTGATCAGCAATGGAGGCACCGTGTTCGGGGCGCTGTCGCAGAACGAGAATGCCCTGCGCAACCTGATCATCAGCGGCCAGCAGACCTTCCACACCACCGCGGTCAACGACAACGCGCTGGCCAAGAGCTTCGCGGTCCTTCCCACCTTCCTCAACGAGACCAAGCTGACGATGGCACGGCTGCAGACCTTCTCGACCAACACCGATCCCCTCCTCAAGCAGCTCATGCCCGTCGCCGCCGACCTCGGTCCCACGCTGCGCTCGGTGCGCACCCTGTCGCCCGACCTGCGCTCGCTCTTCGTGAACCTCAACCCGTTGATCACCGCCTCCAAGACCGGGCTGCCTGCGCTCGCGCACGTGCTCGACGGCGCCTCGCCGCTGCTCTCGAGCCTGGGCCCCTTCCTCGAGCAGCTCAACCCGATCATCACCTGGCTCTCACTCCACCAGCAGCTGATCTCGGACTTCTTCAGCATCGGCGGCGGGGCGCTCGCGGGCAAGACCACGTCATTCTCGGGCGGCACGGGCCACTACCTGCCTCAGTACACCGCCCTCGGTGCCCAGTCTCTGGCTATCTATCCGAGCCGGTCGACCGCCAACCGCGGCAACACCTACCCCCCACCGGTCGGCGGCCAGGGCGCGGCGCTCGGCGCCCACGGGATCCCGCCCTCGTGGGACTGCAACAATACGGGCGCGCCAGGCGACGGCACGATCCTGCCCAACGGCGCCAACATCCCGTGCTGGGTCGCTCCGCCCCTCGGCAACCTGATCGGCGAGCCGACCAAGTCCGCCCAGGTCCAGGCGACGACCTACTCGTCTAAGTAAACCTTCAGGCCGCTGCTGCGTGTGCTGCGCTGTGGCTCTGGGCGAGGCCGTCGAGGAGGCCGAGGGCCAGCGCCTGATCGCCGGTGATCTCGAGCCCGTCGCGGCTCCCGTCGGGAGCGAAGGCACGGATCCACGCCTCTTCGGTGCCCGTGACATGAGCCGCGGCGTCCGCGTCGGCCCGCTCCCTCAGGGTGACCATCCCCCGCGAGATCGAGAGCAGGTAGGGCAGAGCGCCCCGGTCCTTGCTCGTGTTCGTGACTACGAACTCGACGGTGCCCGCGAGTTTGTGGCTCAGATGCACGAGGCCGGGTGCGAGGCGGATGATCGCGCCGATGTCGACGAGCTCGTTCTCGCGCGGCGAGCTCCACGCCCACTCGTAGCCCCACCGGGCGAGCTCGCCGAGAACGGGGAGGAGTTCGCGTGCCCGCTCGGTCAGCTCATAGTCGACTCGGGGCGGGACTTCGCGGAAGCGCTGGCGGGTGAGCATCCCGTCGGCGACCATGCGGTTGAGCCGTGAGCGCAGCTGCTCGGTCGAGATCCCGGGCAGAACGCGTTGCAGCTCGACGAAGCGACGGGGACCGGCCGCGAGGTCGCGGACGATGAGTAGAGTCCATTTGTCGCCGACGAGATCAAGGGCGCGGGCGTCGGGCGACCATTGGTTATACGGGTGGCGTTTGGGTGGCGGTACTTGCGGCAAAAGGTTCCCTCCGGTGGACGGTCCAACAAACCTCCTCCATCCAGATTAACGTACCCATAAGCGCTGAAGTTGGACCCTGACCACGATTTTTTTGCGCCACGATTGGATTTGATCGCGCCAGGGGCTAATGCGGGGCACCTTTCGAGCCGAAATATGGGTATGGGCGAAGTGAGAGTGCTTGCCGAGCACCGAGAGCAGCGCCGGATGAGGGACTCAGATCCCGCCGGGCCGAGCGTCGGCGACGGCGTACCCGCCGCCTTCTACTTCGATCCGTCCTGTCCCTTCTCGTACCTGGCCGCCGAGCGGGTCGAGCGCCGTTTCTCCGCCGTGAAGTGGGTTCCGGTCGCCGCCGCAGCCCTTGAGGTCGACGAGCCGTGGGCCGATCCCCGCGTCGCTCGCCTGCTTCGCACCCTCGCGGACCGACGCGCGGCCGAGCTCAGGCTCCCGCTCGTGTGGCCCGAGCACTTCCCGACCTCGGGGACGGCCGCGCTCCGAGTCGCCGTCCATGCGGTGGAGATGGGGGTGGGGGCGGCCTTCGCGCTCGCCGCCACCCGCCTCGCCTTCTGCGGCGGGTTCGACCTCGAGGATCCGGTGATCCTCGTCGAGGCGGCGGCCGCCGCGGGGATCGAGATCGACACATGCCTGCACGCCGCCGAGGACGCCGGTAACGACGAGCCCCTCGAGGCCAATGCACGGGGCCTGATGGCCCTTGGCGTGACCCAGCTTCCGGCCTTCCGCGTCGGCTCGCGCTGGTTCGCCGGCGAGTCGAGCCTGGGCGAGGCGTCCGTATGGGCCCGCGTCCCCATGGCTGCCACCACCCCCGCCTAGCCCCCGCGCAAACCTGTGCGCTGGCGCGTTGGGTCCCCCCGCGTCACACTCTCGCCATGGGCGACACCGTCGATCGGCTCGTGAGCCGTTGAGGCGGGCGCCGCACCGCGTTCAGCGGTCTGTCAAGCGCTTCTTCGGGGTCGTGCTGGAGTCGAACGTCACCGGGCTCTCGTCGATGCTCGCCTACGCGATGCTGCTGACGGTGATCCCGGTCGCTTTGCTCGGCCTCTTCGTGGCCGGCCAGGTGCTGAAGAGCGGGCAGGTCGAGCACAGCGTGCTGCGCGATCTCAGCGAGATCTTTCCGGGCGCAACCAAGTCCACCCTGACGACCCTGCTCACGCAGATCCGGGTCTCGGCCACCAAGACCGGGGTGCTCGCCCTCATCGCCTCGGTGTGGTTCGGCGCGTCGTTCTGGGGGGCCCTCGACACCGCTTTCGCCCGCATCTACCACGTTCCCGCCCGGTCGTGGTGGGCCCAGAAGCGGTTCGGGCTCGCGATGCTCGTGGTCCTCCTCGTGTTCATGCTCTCGATGGTGGCCGCGCCCACCGTGGTCAGCCTCCTCCATGCCGGTGCCCGCGGGCTTCCCTTTGACCTCGCGCGGTTGGGAGGGGTTGTGTACCGGATCTCGCTGGGGTTCACGGTCCTGATCCTGTTTGGAAGCCTGTGCGTGATCTACAAGGCGGTCCCCAACCGGCCGATCCCCTGGCGCGCCGTGTGGCCGGGCGCGGCGGTCTCCACCCTGGTGATCGCCGTGGTCGCCCTCGTGTTCCCGCTCTACCTCGCGCAGATCTCGACGATCGCCCAGTTCGGGACCACGGTGGTCTTTGTGCTCATCGTCCTCGCCTGGTTCTACGCCCTCGCCCTCATCATCCTCGCCGGCGGAGTGGTCAACTCGATGCGCCTCGCGCATGCGGAGGAGGCGGTCGTGGCAACGGCGCCCCCGGCCGCCGAGTCGCCTGCCCCCGCCCCGGTCAAGACCTAGGAGGTTAAGCGGGGCCGGGGCGCGCCGTGCGCTAGGGCGATACGAGCCCGGCGAGGATGAGCTCGTCGAGCGGCGCCGTCCGCTCCTCGTCCGCCGAAGGGGCGGGCTGGGGCGTGACTGTGGGAAGGACGCCGAACTCCTCGACCTCCGAGCACATCGCGTCGAAGGCGGGATGGGCATCGGCCGGGGTATGGGTGTCGCTCATGGGTCGCTCCCTTCGTCGCTCTTCATGTCCATCCTAGCTCGCCGTCGTGTTAGCGTCAGCCCGGCACATGGCGACGGAGACCGAAACCCAGGTCCACGGCGGCCGGTTGATCGCCCAGCGCCTGCGGGCGCACGGCGTCACCAAGCTCTTCACCCTCTCGGGCGGGCACATCTTCCCGATCTACGACGGCTGCCGGGAGGAGGGGATCGACATCGTCGACGTCCGCCACGAGCAGAGCGCGGTGTTCGCCGCCGAGGGCTGGGCCAAGGTCACGCGCACCATCGGGGTAGCGGCGCTCACGGCTGGGCCCGGGGTGACGAACGGCATGAGCGCGATCGCCTCCTCTTCGCAGAATCACTCCCCAGTGCTGATCCTCGGCGGCCGCGCGCCGAGGTTCCGGTGGGGCCAGGGCTCGCTCCAGGAGATCGACCACGTGCCCTTCGTGCGCCCCCTCGTCAAGCTCGCGGCCACCTCGGACGGCACCGCCGAGATTCCCGGACTCGTCGACGAGGCGATCGCCGCCGCCACCGCTCCGCCGTCCGGCCCGGCCTTCCTCGACTTCCCGCTCGACCACGTGTTCGGCCAGATCCCGGGCGAGGGATCCGAGGAGGGCGCCGGCGCGGCGACAGGACGGGACGCCTCGCGTGGTCCCGGCGCCGACGTGCGGGCGATCGAGCGCGCAAGCGGGCTCCTGCGCGAGGCCGAGCGCCCGGTGATCATGGCCGGCACCGGCCTGTACTGGGGCCACGGCGAGCAGGCGCTGCTGGCGCTGGCTCAGGAGCTCCGGATCCCCGTGTTCCTCAACGGCCTCGCCCGGGGCTGTGTGCCCGCCGACCACGAGCTTTTCTTTTCCCGCGCGCGAGGGGCCGGCCTCTCGGGGGCGGATGTGGCGCTGGTCATCGGGGTGCCGCTCGACTTCCGCCTCGGCTTCGGAGCGACGTTCGGGGCCGAGACCGAGATCGTCGTCATTGATGCCGCGGAGCCTGAGCGCGATCATCCCCGCCCGGTGGCGGGGGAGCTCTACGGGGCGCTGCCGGCCACGCTCGGGGCCCTCGCCTCAGGAGCTGCGGGCGGCGGCGCGGTCCCGGCGCGCGAGCAGTGGATCGCCTCGCTGCGGGCCATCGAAGCCGAACGGCGGGCCGCCGAGGCCGATGAGCTCGCCGACCCCCGCGCGCCGCTTCACCCCATGCGCGTGTACGCCGAGCTCGCCCAGGTCCTCGACCGCAACGCGATCATCGTGTGCGACGGCGGCGATTTCGTCTCCTACGCCGGGCGCATGGTCGAGGTCTACGAGCCCGGCTCCTGGCTCGACCCCGGTCCCTTCGGATGCCTGGGCAGCGGTCCGGGCTACGCGCTCGCGGCCAAGCTCGCCCATCCCCACCGTCAGGTCGTGCTCCTCGTCGGGGACGGGGCGTTCGGATTCTCCGGGCTTGAGTACGACACCCTCGCCCGCCACGGGGTCAACGTGGTCGGAGTGATGGGCAACAACGGCATCTGGGCGCTCGAGAAGCATCCGATGGAGTCCCTCTACGGCTACTCGGTCGCCGCCGAGCTTCGACCGCAGACGCGTTATGACCTGGTGGTCGAGGCCCTCGGAGGCCACGCCGAGCTCGTGCGCACGCCCGATGAGCTGCGGCCCGCGCTGGTGCGGGCCTTCGAGGCCGGCAAGCCGGCGCTCGTGAACGTGATCACCGATCCCAGCGTGGCCTATCCGCGCAAGACGAATCTGGGGTAGGAAAGCGGCCCTTAACGAAAGCCGCCCACATGATGTGGGCGGCTTCCGATCCAGGTTGGCCCTATGGGACGGGCAGGGGTACGTGCCAAAAGGGCCTGGTTTCGGGTGGTCCAGGCGGCGGGAGGCGCCGGTGTTACGGCTATCGCCTGGACCTATGCACCGGTGTCGAATTCGAAAATCGAACCGTCTCCCGGCAGGACTGCATCATGTCTCTTCCCGGAGCATTGATCAATCGAACATACGTCTACGTAGGTTTCCTCTATGACTTACGGGGTTTGCTACGGACTGGCCGCGAACTCGAGCGCGGCGCCGCGGAGGATGTCGTGCTCTGAGACCTCGATGCGCTCGAGCTCGAAGATCCGCATGATCTCCACGAGGATTCCGGCGCCCGCGACGATGGTAGGGGCACGATCGGGATGCAGGCCCGGGACCTCTCGGCGCTCGGCCAGCGGCAAGGCCGCGAGGCGCTCGAGCAGTCGTTCGCATTCCTCGCGTCCGAGCAGATAGCCCTGGACGCGATCGGGGTCGTAGGGGTCGAGCCCCTGGGCCACGGCGGCGAGGGAAGTGGGGGTGCCGGCGACTCCGATGGCGTGCGCGCCCCGGCGCTCCTCCTCGGGCACGGCGGCCGAGATGATCGCGCGCACGTCGGCGGCGAGCGCGTCGAGCTCCTCGCGGAGCGGAGGGTCGTGGTGCAGGTGGCGCTCGGTCTGGCGCACGGCGCCGGCCTGGGTGGAAACGTGGAAGCGAGCCGTGCGGCCCTGGCCGATCACGAACTCGGTCGAGCCGCCGCCGATGTCGGTGACCAGCATGGTCGTGCGGTCGTCGGGATCGCGCTCGCTGGTGGCGCCGAGGAAGGTGAGCCTGGCCTCCTCCTCGCCGTCGAGGATGAACGCCTCGAGCCCGAAGCGGGAGCGCAGGAGGTCGGCGAACTCCTCGCCGTTGGCGGCGTCGCGCACGGCGCTGGTGAGGACCGCGACGCGACGCTCGGCGCCGTGCGACTCGATCCTCCCGTGGTAGTCCTCGAGCGTCGCCACCACCCGTTGGATCGCCTCGGGGTCGAGCCTCCCGTTGGCGTCGACGCCGGCGCCGAGACGGGTGACGCGGGTGGCGCGCTCGAGCTGGGCGGTCACTCGCCCACCCGCGACATCGGCCACGAACAGGCGGGTCGAGTTGGTCCCGACGTCTACAACGGCGATCCTCATCGCCGCCCCGGCTTCCTGTTGTCGGCCACCGGCCGGATCACCTCGATCCTCATCGCCGCCCTCGATTGGCCTGATGGGGCATCAGATCGCCCGCCAGTCCGGCGAGCAGGTTCTCGACCGCGAGCTCGGCCATGCGCTCGCGCGCCGCGGTGGTGGCCGACCCGATGTGGGGGGTGAGCAGGAGGTTCGGGGCGATGAGGATGGGATCGTCGGGGGGCGTCGGCTCGGGGTCGGTGACGTCGAGGGCGGCGCCGGCAATGGTGCCCTCGCGGAGGGCCGTCGCCAGCGCCAGTTGGTCGACGATCGGCCCGCGGGCCGTGTTCACGAGGATCGCCGTGGGGCGCATCCGCGCGAGCGCGCGGGCGTCGATGAGATGACGGGTGGCGGGGGTGAGCGGGCAGTGCAGGGACACGAAGTCCGAGCGCTCGAGTACCTCCTCGAGGGGCAGGCCCGGGGTGGTGCGCGAGCCCGTGGCCAGCACCTCCATCTCGAACCCGCGCCCCCGCGCGGCCACGGCCCGGCCGATGCGGCCGAAGCCGACGATCCCCAGGGTGGCGCCGTGGACGCTGTGGCCGAGGTAGCGGCCCGGCTCGAAGGTCAGCCAGTCGCCGTCACGGATCGACTGGGCGGCCTCGGCGAGCTTGCGGGCCGCGGCGAGGAGGAGCGCGAAGGCGAGGTCGGCGGTGGCGTCGGTGAGGACGTCGGGGGTGTTGCCGACCGGGATCTCCCGCTCGCTCGCGGCGGCGAGGTCGATGTTGTCGGTGCCGACGGCATAGTTGGAGATCGCCCGGAGGGCCGGGGCGTGGTCCATGAGCTCGGCGTCGACGGCGTCGGTGAGCTGCGAGAGCAGGCCCTCGGCCTCGGCGGTGCGCGCGAGAAGCTCCTCGCGGGTGGGAGGGAGGCGGCCGGGCCACACCTCGGTCTCGTGCTCGGCGCTCAGGCGCTCGAGCGCGGTGCCGGGCAGGCGGCGGGTGACGAAGACGCGGGCCACGGGGGGATTGTCGCGTGGGGTCTCCGGTCCGCGCCGTCCGGTACCGTGATGGCCGCGCCCGCCGTGGTCCTGGGACGGGTCGCCCGAGGGCGCGGAGCGTCACGGCGCCCCTCGGGCCAGCCGCGGCAGCCGGAGCGCTCTCCATCGAGTCGATGTCGCTTACCCCGATCAACACCCCATGAGGCTGATCCCGAAGTCGAGAGGTGGTGCGCTGTGGCGTTTCGCCCTCGCCGCCCTGATCGTGATCGCGTGCGTGACGACGACGACGGCGGTGGCGGGGCTGCTGCAGATCAAGCAGTTCGTCACCTACCTGTCGGCCACGCCGGCGCTCAAGAACGCCCAGGTGGTGGTCCCGAACCCGGGGCAGCCGCAGACCATCCTCATCATCGGCTCAGACCACCGCGCCGGTTCCCCGTTCCGCTCCGCCAACACGGACACGATGATGCTCGTCCGCCTCGATCCGAGCTCGTCGACCATCAACGTCCTCTCCATTCCCCGCGATCTCAAGGTGATGATCCCGGGGAGCGGCACCGCGAAGATCAACAGCGCCTACTCGCTCGGAGGCCCGAACCTGCTGGAGACGACGATCCGGCAGAACGTGTTCCCGAGCCTGCGCGTCAACCACATCGTCGACGTCAACTTCGGCGGCTTCCAGGACCTCGTGAACGCGATCGGGTGCGTGTACACCGACGTCGATCACCGCTACTACAACAACACCGCCCAGACCGGCTACTCGAGCATCGACATCCCCGCCGGGTACCAGAAGCTGTGCGGCGCCGACGCGCTGACCTTCGTGCGCTTCCGCCATACCGACAGCGACATCGTCCGCAACGCGCGCCAGCAGGACTTCATCCGCTGGGCCAAGGACCAGTACGGGGTGGGGAGCCTCATCTCCAACCGCGACACCCTGCTGAAGATCTTCGGCCAGCACACCCAGACGGACCGGAGCCTGCACACCACC
>DASZLV010000073.1:0-3378 GCA_035552215.1 Solirubrobacteraceae bacterium
CGCCGCGAGCACGGTCGCGTTCCAGGTCCGGAAGTCCTTGGCCGAGAAGTCGCCGCCGGTGAGCGTCTTGATGCGGTCGTTGAGGCTCTCCGAGCGCAGCTCGATCCAGCGCCTGCCCTCACGGTAGGCCAGGAGCCGGTCGCCTCCCCCGCGCCGGCGCTTGAGCTCGGCCACGACCTCGCGCACGGTGGGGTCGGCGATCGCCTGCACGCGTCTGCGCCCGCCCTTGCCCTGGTAGTCGAACACGAGCTGATCGTTCTCCACGCGCACGTGGCGCTTGAGCATCGTCATCAGGCCGAAGCTCTGGTTCTGCTCGGCGTAGGTCTCCGAGCCGATCCGGAAGAAGCCGAGGTCGAGGAGAACGATGGCGCACGCGAGAACCCGATCCTGGGTGAGAGCGTCTCCACGCAGGTCCCTGCGGGCGCGGCGCCGTAGCCGCGGGAGCGCCGCGGCGAACTCGAGCATCTCGTCGAACTTGGCGCGGTCTCGCCTCACCCTCCAGTTGGGGTGATAGAGATACTGCTTGCGGCCGGCGGCGTCGACGCCGGTGGCCTGGAGGTGCCCCAGCGGGTCGCGGCAGATCCACACGTCCGTCCACGCCGGGGGGATCGCGAGCTCGCGGATCCGCGCCAGCGCCTCCTCGTCGCGGAGGCGCTGCCCGGCCTCGTCGCGATATTCAAAACCGCGGCCGCGCCGCCGCCGCGCGAGCCCCGGGCTCGAGCAATCAGCCCGTCTCAGCCTGGGCAACGCTTGTGACTGGAGCGACGATTTCCGGTGCGAACACGCTGGATCCGCCGGTACCCGGCACGGGCCGCGGAGAAACGCGCCGGGTTTCATGGACCCGGCAATCGGGTACCAAAGGGGAGCCATGGATACGATCTCCACAACCCCCACTGAGCTCGCCGTCGAGCCGGTTTCGACGGTCGGGCGACTCGATACCAATGAGCTGTTCACCCAGTGGCGCGAGCACGGCGAGCGCCGTGCCCGGGACGAGCTGGTAGAGCGTTTTCTCCCGCTGGCGCGCAAGCTTGCGCGCCGCTACGCGGGCGCCCGTGAGCCATTTGACGACCTCCTGCAGGTGGCGAGCCTCGGGCTCGTCAAGGCGGTGGACCGGTTCGATCCATCCCGCGGCACGGCGTTCTCGTCGTTCGCCGTACCGACCATCCTCGGAGAGCTCAAGCGCTATTTCCGGGACCTCGGGTGGTCGGTCCACGTGCCCCGCGGCGCCCAGGAGCTGGCATTGCGGGTGGAGGACGCCTATCAGAAGCTGACCGTAAAGAACGGCCGCGCTCCCAGTGTGAATGTGCTCGCCGAGTACACCGAGCTGAGCATCGAAGACGTCCTCGAGGGCCTGGAAACCGCGGCCGCTCACCACAGCGTCTCGCTTGACGCGCCCCACGACGACGGCGAAGGCGGGTCGGGGACGCTGGCGGACACCTTCGGCGAGGACGACGAGCACTTCGAGTTCGTCGACGCGACTGTGACGATCGCCGCGGCTGCTCGCCTGCTCTCCGCGCGGGAGCGTCGCGTGCTCATCCTTCGCTTCGTCGAGGACCGGACGCAGACTCAGATTGCCGAGCTCATCGGCGTCTCCCAGATGCAGGTTTCGCGCATCCTTCGCGGGGCCCTCGAAAAGCTCAGGGAGCTGACCGAGCCCGACGTGTAGGCGTCACCGCTGAGGCGCGGGCTGATGCTGCACTAGTCATTCGGCCCAAGCAGTGGGGCCCCACCGGCCGGTCGGCCCGACGTTCGCTGGCCGGTGGAGCGCGTAGCACTGGGAGGCCGGTCGAGTCGCCCGGACATCGACAAGTTTGGAGTCGCAAGACGGTGGGCAGGCCACTGCACATGGGTTGCCTCGAGCACGCCGGCGGAGACGGGAGGTGATCGGACGGTGCCGACGGTCAACCTTGAGCTGGAGAGCCGGCCGGAGTCCGTGGTCGTCGTGCGGGGCGTGCTGGCCGGGGTGGCCGATCTCTTCGAATTCGATCGCGAGCTCCTCCACAACCTCAAGACCGTCGTCAGCGAGGCCTGCAACAACGTCGTCCTCCACGCCTACGACGACCATACCGGTCGCCTGGTCGTAAGCCTGGAGATCGGAGAGGAGGGCGTCGAGGCGGTGGTACGTGACTGGGGCCGGGGGATCCGCGAGGTGGCGCCTTCCGAGGACCGGCTGCACGTCGGGCTCGCCGTGATCAGCGCCGTGGCCGACCGCGCGCAATTCCTCCGTGCCCCCGATGGAGGGACGGAGGTGCGGATGACCTTCACCGGCCAGCACGTGCCCGGCGCCGGCGGCTCGATAAGCGATGACGGGCGCGAACAGCCGGCGATGCCGCTGTCGGGCGAAGCGATCGCCAGGCTCTCACCCGTCGGGCTACTGGCCGCGGTGCTCACCCGCATCGCGACCGCCCTCGCGGCTCGTGCTCGCTTCTCCCTCGATCGCTTCTGCGACGTCTACCTGGTCACCGACGCGATCGCCGCCCATGCCGTCCCCGCCGCCGTCGGCGACCGGGTCGGCTTCGCGGCCGCCACCGGCGAGCACCGGCTCGAGCTCACCGTCGGTCCCTTCCGCGCCGGGAGCGGGCTCGAGCTCCGGGGCCGCGAGGGACTCGGCCATCTCGGCACCGCCCTTGCCCTGCTCGCCGTCGAGCTCGTCGTCGAGCCCGTCGACGGCGTCGAGATGTGGCGCCTGGTGGTGATGGACAGCAACGGGGCCGGGGTCCGCTGACGCGGACCCCGACGGTGCGAACCCGGCTCGGCGGCGTTCGGTGCCCGTCCCGGTCAGGAGATCCGGGCCACGACGATGGTGACGTCGTCGTGGGCCTTGCGCCCGGTGGGCACCATCGCTCCGACGATGTGCCGGCACAGCTCCTGGGGATCGTCGGGGCCGGCGGCGACCGTGCCGGCGAGGCGCTCGAGCCCGGCATCGAGCGACTCCCCGCGGCGCTCGACCAAGCCATCGGTGTAGAAGATAAGGGTGTCGCCCGCGGCGACCGGCTCGCGCAGGTCGCCGTAGTCGATGTCGTCGATACCGATCAGCCCGTCGCCGCCCTCGAGGTAGCGGCCGGGGCCCGATCTGCTGTGGAGCAGGGGAGGCGGGTGTCCGGCATTGGCCCAGGCGAGGATGCCCCGCGCCGTGTCGATGACGGCGTAGAGAACAGTGAACATCTCCTCCGCGCCGCGCGCGAGCTGGTGGCGGTTGAGCCGCGTGAGGACGTTGCCGGGACCGCGGGACTGCTCATCTCCGAGGGCGAAGGCGCGCGTGACGCTGCGGAGATCGCCCATCGTCGAGGCCGCCGGGATTCCCTTTCCGGCGACATCCCCGAGGACGATGCCCACGCGGGCGCTTCCGAGCTCGAACACGTCGTACCAGTCCCCGCC
>DASZLV010000074.1:0-3052 GCA_035552215.1 Solirubrobacteraceae bacterium
CGACGGCGCGCATGCGCGCTTGGATGTTCGCTCCCTTCGCGGGCATTACCCCACAGGTTCAAAGGGTCAGCGCCGGGTCGTAATGGGCACGAGGGGCGCTATCTCAGCCGGCGTTCCCGCCAGCCCCCCTGGGTGGTCAGTTGGCCGTTCATCCTACCGCGTGAAAGCGGTAAGGTCACGGGCCGCCGGCGCTGGGCGCGGCGTCAGATCTCGGATGGAGAAGCCTCGCCTCACCCGGTCGGATCCCCCGGCGCTCGCCGGAGCGGTGCGCCGCGCGCTCGCCGGACCGAAGCGCCGCGCGCTCGCCGGAGTCGCGCTCGTCGCTCTCGCCGCCCTCGCCGCGCTCGCCCCCGCCGCCGGCGCCAGCACCACCCTCCGGCCCCGGATCGGGGGTGCGCTCGGCTTGGTGCCCGCCGCCGGCGGCCCCGACATCGCCGTCGGCTCCAGCCTCCCCGAGGCCTATCACGGCGGCTCGGTGATGCGCGGCGTGGTCATCCACACCATCTTCTGGGCTCCGAGCGGCTACAGGTTCGCCGGCCCACCGTCCCCCGGGGTGCTCGGCTACGAGCAGCTGGTGCAGAAGTACTTCACCGACATCGCCCGCGACTCGGGGACCACCGACAACGTCAACTCGGTGCTCACCCAGTACGGCGACGCGGGCGGCCCCGGCGCCGGCAACATGACCTACAGCGTGGCCGCGGACTCGATCGACGACGCCAATCCGTATCCGGCCTCGCGCCAGCAGTGCGCCTCCCCGCAGGGCATCACCACCTGCGTGACCGACCTCGAGCTCCAGCAGGAGATCGATCACCTGATCTCCACCACCGATCCCACGGGACGGGGGCTCGGCAACCTGTGGCTCATCTTCCTCCCGTCCAACGTCGACACCTGTTACGCGCCCGGTACCTGCGGCAGCAATGCCTTCGGGGGCTACCACTCGCTCTCTGACCTCGGCAGCGGCGTCACCATCTATGCGGTCGTCCCCGACCCGCTGATCGAGTTCGCGATCCCGCCCGGCGCCGATCCCCAGGGCAATCCCGACGCCGAGTCGGCCATCGGCGCCGCCGCGCACGAGACCGTCGAGGCGGTCACCAACCCCGAGGGCAACGCGTGGATGGACCCGAACGGCAACGAGGTGGGCGACAAGTGCGAGTTCGGGCCCCAGGTCGGGACCCCGCTCGGCTACGCGCCCGACGGCTCCCCCTACAACCAGCTCATCAACGGCGAGGAGTGGCTGATCCAGGACATGTGGTCCAATGCGGTCAACGGCTGCGTCCAGGGCTCGACGGCATCGACCTCGGCCCTCCCCCTGCCCCGGGTTCACCTGACCCAGTTCAGCTCCGCGGTGAGCGGCAACATCGCCTCCGCCACGGCGAACATCGGCGTGACCGTGACCCTGAAGCGCGCGCGGACGGTCGTCGCCCGCGCCCGTGCCGTCACGCGCTCGGACGGTGCCTGGGGCCCGGTGTCGCTGAGGTCGCTCACGCGCGCGTCTGGCCTGGCATTCGGCGACGACCGCGACAGGATCCTCGTTGCCTACGGCGCCGGTGGCCCCCCGGCCGAGACCATCCTCACCGGCAACGGCGGCAACGCGTTCACCGAGAGCGGGTGGACGGGCTGGTTCGATCTCGACCACGGGTATTCGGTGGCCTCGGGCCCGGGGGCCGGCGGCGTGCTCCTCGCCCCGTGCTTCCAGACCGGCGTGCTGGCGGTGACCATCCACGGCGCGGCGGCCCCGTCCCCGGTCGATCAGTGCGGAACCGAGACCGACGTCTCCATCCTCCACACGGGCCCGATCGGCCCGGGCGCCGCCGTGCGCCTGTTCAGCGAAGACAACCGGGCGGTGACGGCGAGCAACCCCAACGGCGCCCTCGTCAGCCTGTCGGTGCCCTTCGGCGAGGCCAACGCCGTATCCGCGCTCGACAACGCCCAGCTCCTCTTCCACCCGAGCGGCTTCCCGGCGTGCGCCGCCGATCTGCGCTCGCAGCGGGTGAGCTGCTCGGGGCTCGTGCCGGGATCGGGCTACACCCTCACCCGCGTGCGCGGGCACGCGACCGCCCACGCCACCGCCAGCGGGAGCGGCGCGACCAAGCCGGTGGGATTGCGCGGGCTCAAGGGCGGGGACGTGGTCGTGCTCAGCAACGGCGCCCGTCGCCCGCTCACCGCCCTGCACGTCGCTCATCTCCGCGTCCACATCACCGGCGCGCAGACGACCATCGCCTCGGGGACGTGCGAGGCCGGGGACTACTACGGTCGCGCCCCGGCCACCCCGCCCACCAACAGGGCCGTGGGCGCTCCCGGAATCGCCGGCACCGGCCGGATCTGCCCACCCGACGGGAGCGCCAAGGGCCTGCCCGTGAGCCACATCGAGCAGACCGACGACCGCAGCGGCGGCGTCACCTTCACCGACGTGCCAGAGCTCCAGTTCACCGCCCCGGCCAACGGCGCCACCGTATACGGGCCCTTCACCGCGCTGGCGGGGGCGGGGATCCCCACGCAGCGGCACGCGGTGATAGCCAGCGGGGCGCCGGTGGCGGTGTCGATCAGCTCGGGCTCCCGCGGTCCAGTCGTGTTCCGGGCGGCGAACGTCGACACCGCGAGCGGCGTATCGGTGGGTGGGCTCGCCCCCGGCGCCTACACCGCCAAGTGGGTGCTCACCGACGCCAATGGCGACACCCGCACCGTGCTCACGCGATTCGTCGAGCAGGGGTAAGCGCGCAGCGCTAGATGACGCGGGTGAGCGAGGCGACCTCGCGGGTCATGCGCTCGACGTGCTCGTAGGCGCCGCGCAGCATGTTGCGCACCAGCGCCGCCTGGAGCGCCGGGGCGGGCGTGGCCCAGGTCGTCGAGCGTCGCCGTCGAGAGGATCCGGACCTCGACGGCGCCGTGGGCCGTCACGTCCGCCGAGCGCACCGACCGACCGATGGTGGCGAGCTCGCCGAAGACCATTCCCGCCGATAGCGTCGCCATCCGGTGCGGAGCCCCGTCGTGGCGGTGCACGGTGACGGTGACCTCGCCGCTGGTGAGGAGGAAGATCTCCGAGGCCGCGTCG